>JANPEF010000001.1:0-7089 GCA_031431875.1 Candidatus Eiseniibacteriota bacterium
GTTCGGCGCGAGCAGCGTGCTGATGCCGGCCACGCTCAACGACGTGACGAGCACGAAGCAGAACATCGCGGGCGAGGTGGTGATCCTCGCCGGCACCGCCTCGAGCCTGAGCGGACGCCTGATGACCACGCCGGTGGTGACCTGGACGATCGCGGCGACTGCCGGCGCGGGCGGCTCGATCACGCCGAGCGGCGCCGTCGTGGTCAACAACGGGGCGAACCAGGGATTCACGATCGCGGCCGACGTGGGTTACAGCCTCGACGACGTGCTGGTCGACGGCGTCTCGGTGGGGGCCGCGGCCGCGCACACCTTCACCAATGTGACCGCGAATCACACCATTGACGCCAGTTTCACGCCGGACGTCCTGGCGGGGAATCCGCTGGCGTGGTGGAAACTGAACGGCAACATCGACGACTCCTCGGGCAACGGTTATCACGGCGCCGCGGTCGGCAGCCCGACGTACGTCGCCGGCGTCGACGGCCAGGCACTGGGCCTGAGCGGATCGGGCCAGTTCGCGTCGGTGCCGGACGCCCCGGCGCTACGCATGCCCGGCAACGAGCTCACCATGGTGACGTGGATCCGGCCGACCGTCGAGGCCACGCAGAACCTGGTGAGCAAGTCGACCAACGGCGCGATCGGCGGGTACGAGTTGTGCCTCGCGGCGACCTCGTCCACGTTCCCGCACAAGGCATTCTTCCGCCTCAACCAGGTCGCTTCGGGTGACACCTACCGGATCAACTCGACGACGCTGTATTCGGATCACCTGAACGAGTGGATTCATCTCGCGGCCACGTTCGACGGCGCGATGATGAAACTCTACGTCAACGGCGCCCTCGAGAGCTCGGTGGCGGCGCCGATCGCGATCACGCAGAACACGCTTCCGATCGGGATCGGTGGCCAGGTCGACGCGGGCAACGCCGGGACGCGCCTCTTCACCGGGACAATGGACGACACGCGGCTCTACGACCGGGCGCTCAGCGCAGCCGAGGTCGCATTCCTCGCGGGGAGCTCGCCGGGGACACATACGATCACCGCGAGCGCGGGCGCCAACGGGACGATCACGCCGAACGGCGCGGTTCTCGTCACGGCCGGGGATGACCAGGCGTTCACGATCGCGGCCGCCGGGGGGTATCACATCGACGACGTCCTGGTGGATGCAGTCTCCCTCGGCGCGGTGGCGAACTACACGTTCAACAACGTGCAGGGGCCGCACACGATCGCAGCGAGCTTTGCGGTCAATCCGCCGGCGGGCGACCTCGTGGGTCGCTGGCGCATGAACGAGGGCAGCGGGAACGTGGTGGCGGATGACTCGCCGAACGGGCTCGACGGGACGGCGATCGGGAGCCCGGTATGGGTAACCGGTACGGAGGGGCCGTACGCCCTGTCGTTCCTCAACGGCAGCAGCCAGTACGTCACGATTCCCGACGTCCCGGCCCTCGACCTGACGACCGAGATCACCATGGCGGCCTGGATCCGGCCGACGCAGGTGGCGACGGCGAGCATCCTCAACAAGGCGACCTTCGCCGTGGGGCCCGTGTACGGCTATGAACTCGATCTCTCGTCGACGGGAGTCCCGTTCGTCCGCCTCTTCAACGACACTCAGGCCCCGGGCGGTGGCCGTCTCAACGCGAGCATCCCGTACCCGACGAATGGCACGACGTGGATGCACGTGGCGGCGACTTACGATGGCGCGACGATCAAGCTGTACATCAACGGCGTGCTCGACGTGACCCGCGCGAGCAGCTCGCCCATTCCGACCAACAACCTGCCGTTCGTGATCGGCGGGCCGAGCAATGGGGCCGCCGCCCGCGTGTTCCCGGGCGCCATCGACGACGCGCGCCTGTACGACCGCGCGCTCGACGCGACCGAGATCGCCGACATCTTCGCTGGCGGACCGCCGGCGGACAACATCGCCGCGGTGCTGGCGCCGGGGGAGACGATCGAGGCGCCGGGCCAGTGCCTCGACGTGCCCGTCGTCTTCACGAGGGCGGACGCCACGCCCGTGCGCGGCTACAGCGTCACCATCGAGCTGAGCCCGAACCTTTACCTGTGCGGGGCGGAGGCCGCCACGGCCGGATATTTGCAGGCGCCCGAAACCTTCCTCGTGACGCCCTTGTCGGGAAACCGCTGGACGATCGACGCCGTCACGCTGGGTCTTCCCTGTGGCGTGACGGGGAGCGGGACGCTCTTCAACCTCAGTGTCTCGAGCCTGCAGAACGGTGGCACGGGCACGATCGACGTAGTGTCGACGCTCGCACGAGACTGCGTCAACGGCCCGGTGCCCGCCGCGCCCGGATCGCAGGCCACTGTCACGATCATCGCCGGCGTGGTCGCCGTTGGCGACGCGCCGCTGCGCACGCGCCTCGCGCCGGCGCGGCCGACGCCGTTCGGCGCCAGCACCTCGCTGGAGTTCGAGCTCGCGCAGGCCGGGCGGGTCGAGCTGGCGATCTACTCCGTCAGCGGTCGGCGCATCCGCACGCTCGCCGGCGGATCCCAGGAGATCGGGACCCATCGCGTCGCGTGGAACGGCGCGGACGACCAGGGCGTCCGGGTCCCGGCCGGCGTGTACTTCGCACGGCTGACCACGGCGGAGGGCCGGTTCATGCAGACCGTGGTGATGAGGGACTGAATCCGACAATGACCGAACCGATCGTGACCCCATCCACCGTCGCGCTCTGCCCCGCGGAGTCCGTTGCCCGTTATGCCGCTCGGTTCCATGCGGCGCTCGGCGCGGAGCATGCCGCCGCGTCGCCGCTCGGGGCGTATCTCCTGCTCGCGGCGATTGCACCGATGGCGAAGGGGGCCGCCCGCGAGGAGCTCGAGCGGACCCTTGGTTGCCCGATCGATCAGGCCGCAAAGTTCCTTGCGGAGCTGCTCGCCAAGCCGCATCCCGCGGTGGCCCTGGCGCTCGCGCTCTGGAACGCACCGCACATCGTGAACCCGGCGTTCGGCGCATGGCGGAACACGCTTCCGACGGGGACCGAGTCCGGCCCGATTCCGTCGCAGGAGGCAATCGACGCGTGGGCCCGCCGGGCCACGCAGGGCATCCTGCCGGAGTTTCCGCTTCGCCTGGATCCGCGCACGGTCTTCCTCCTCGCGTCGGCGCTCGCGACGAGCGACGCGTGGGAGGATCCGTTCGATGTCGTGGATGCTGCGGAACTTGGGCCCACGTCCTGCTTCGGGCGAGTCCGGCGCGTCCTGCAGCACGTCGGCTCGCGTCGCGACGGAATCGCGTGGACCGAGTCGGCGGGACTGGTCGGCGTGTCCGTGGCCTCCACGGAGTCTGGTTTGCACGTCGTCTCGGCGATCGCCGAGCCCGGCGTGGAGCCGCAGAGTGCCATCGCGGCCGCGCACGAAGTCGCTGCGCTCGCCTGCGGGGGGCGCACGACTGCAGCTCACCGATCCCTCTTCGATCTACCCCTCGGCGCGGGCCACGCCTGGGACATCACCGAAGCCGAGGTCATCACGAGGATCCCGGGCGAGCGCAAGGAGATCGCCGAAGTGCGCATTCCCGCCTGGGAAGCCGCGTTGCCGCCCCTCGATCTCCTCGGTTCTCCGGCCTTCGGCTTCGGCGGGGCCGTCACTGCACTGCTCGAGTGTCTGCCGCCCGACCCCGATGGGTCCGTGCCGCAGGCCGTGCAGGCGACGAGAGCGAAGTTCGATCGATACGGATTCAGTGCCGCCAGCATCTCTGCAATGGGGAGGTATGCCGGGATGGCGATGAGGCGGGAGCCTGACTCGCGAGGGCTGGAACGGCATGTGACGATCCGGTTTGCCCGCCCGTTCGCTGTCGCCGTCGTCACTGAATCCCGGGCTGCGAACTCGTGGCACGGCGTACCCGTGTTCAGCGCGTGGGTGACGCGGGCCATCGAGCCCGGGGACCGGGGGCCGGCGCTCCACCGTCGTCGTCGGTTTCCTGGAGTGTCGGAATTCGAAGTCTGAGCCCGCTGCTTCCCCGCTCGTCGGCCCCCGGAGACACGACTCGTCCCGCGCCGGAGTGGTCGGACTCTCGGGCGGGACGGCAACTGCCGCGGGAGTCTCCGGCGGTCCCGTCGATCAGGGGGTGCACCCCTCGAGGATGGTGACCAGCCGCACCGGATCCAGGTTGCCGCCCGAAACGACACAGACGATCGGGCCCGCGGGGAACAGCACCGAAGCTCCGTGCGCACCGGCGGCCGGACGGCCCGCGAGTGCCGCGGCCAGCGCCGCACCACCGGCTCCCTCGGCCACGGTGCGTGCGCGCGTGACGAGGATCCGGATCGCCGCGGCGATCTCGTCGAGGCTGACGACGCAGCTGCCAGCGAGCAGCGCCGACGCAAGCGGCCACATCTCGGCGAGAATCCCGCGTCCACCGATGCCGTCGACGAAGCTCGCCTGGTAGTCGATCGGCGCAGGGGCCCCGGCCGCGAGCGCGGCCACGAGCGGCGCCGCCGTCTCGACCTCGCACGCGAACGTGCGTGCCGGGGAGCCGGAGGCCTGCAGCGCGCTCGCGATGCCACAGGAGAGCCCGCCACCGCCATAGGGGACGAGCACGGTGGTGGCATTGGGCAAGTCCTCGAGAATCTCGAGCCCGATCGTGGCGTTGCCGGCGATCACCGCGGGGTCGCTCACGGGGTGGACGAACCATCCGTCGACCGCGTCGTAGCCGCGCTCGACCAGGACCTGCCACCAGCGCTCGAACGAGAGCGGGACGATGCGCGCGCCCAGGCGCTCGATCGCGTCCAGCTTCGCGCGCGGCGCATGGTCGGGGACGATGACCGTGCAGGAAACGCCGGCCTCGCGCGCCCACCAGGCCACACCCTGCGCCATGTTGCCGGCGCTCGCGGTGTAGACGCCGCGCACGAGTTCGTCGCGCGGGACCAGCCCGAGGGCGCTGGCGGCCCCACGGATCTTGAACGAGCCGATCGGCTGGAGCGTCTCGAGCTTGAGCCAGATCTCGGGCTCTCCGGCCTGCGCCGGAAGCCGGATCAGCGGCGTGCGCAGGGCGAAGCCCGCGATGCGGCTTCGCGCGGTCTGGATCGCATCGAGCGTGGGTGGGGCGAGGGTGAATGGGGTTGCGGCGGTCATGGCGAGTCCGGCGGACCGCCCCATTCGAGCCAGGTTCCCTCGCCGCTCTCGATCGCGCGGCGATGGATGAAGTGCGCGGCTGCGAGGTCCTCGATCGCGATGCCAAGTGATTCGTAGATCGTGATGTCGTCGCGCGACACGCGGCCGGCCACCTTCCCGACGAACACCTCGCCGATCTCGCCGACCAGGTGCGCATCGTCGATGGCGCCGTCCGTGCGCGCCAGCAAGAAGTCCCCAGCCTCATGGATGCACGACTCGCGACAATCGGTGAAGAAGCGCGCCCGGCGCACGGCCTCGGTGTCGAGCTCGCGGCTGCCCGCGAAGCACGCGCCGACGGCGTTGACGTGTGCGCCCGGCGCGAGCCAGGCGCCCTCGAGCACGGGCTCTTTCGCCGCGGTCGTCGTGCAGATGAGGTCGGCCCCGCGCACCGCCTCGGCCGCACTCGCCGCCACTTCGATCGCGATCCCGCGGCGCGCACCCTCCTCCCGCGCGAAGCGCTCGGCGTTCTCACGGTTGCGACTCCACACGCGCACGCGGCGCAGCGGGCGCACGGCCTGCATGGCCTCGAGGTGCGTGCGCGCCTGCGTGCCCGACCCCAGGAGCGCGAGGTCGCCGGCGTCCGTGCGGGCCAGGGCGTCCGTGGCGGCCGCCGACGCCGCAGCGGTGCGGATCGCCGTGATCGCGGTCGCGTGGAGGATGGCCAATGGCTCGCCGTGCGCGATCCCGAACAGCATGACGACGCCCTGGTGCGAGTCGTAGGGGGTGCCATGATTGCCCGGCATCACCGAGACGACCTTGAGGCCGAAGCTCTGCGGCGCGCCGAGGTAGCCCGGCATCAGGCCGAGCAAGCCGGAGCCGTCGGGAAGGCGCACCAGGCTGCGCAGCGGCAGGACGACGTCTCCGCGCGCCAGGGAACTGAGCGCGTCGCGCATCAGCGGGATGCACTCGGCCATCGGCAACATCGCGTGCACGCCGGGCTCGTTGACGAAGAGGACCTTCATGCGCCCACCCCGGGCGTTCCCGGCGCGAACAGTCCCAGCACGCGTTCCGGGTCCACGTTTCCTCCAGAGACGATCGCGACGACGCGTGCACCCGCAAGTGCGTCGACCTTGCCCGCGAGCAGCGCGGCGGTCGCCGTCGCACCGGATCCCTCGACGAAGAGCTTGGCGCGCACGAGGAGCGCCCGCATCGCCTCCATGATCTCCTCTTCGGTGACGAGCACGATCGCGTCCAGCGCCTGTTGGGCGACCTCGAGCGGCAGCGCGCCGACGAACGGCGGCGTCAATCCGTCCGCCAGCGTGATGGGACGGGGGACCGGAACCGGCTTGCCCGCCGCGAGCGCGGGCGTCATTCCAGGGCCGGCGGCGAGCTCGACGCCGACGACGCGACACTGCGGCCGCAGCGCCTTCACCGCGCAGGCCACGCCGGCCATGAGCCCGCCGCCGCCGATCGGCACGAGGACGCAGTCGACGTCGGGCACCTGCTCGACGATCTCGAGGCCGACCGTGCCCGCGCCGGCGAGTCCGACCGGGTCGTCGAACGGATGCACGAACGTCGCACCCGTGCGCGCCTGTTCCTCGTGCAAGCGGTCGAACAGGGTCGCGCGATCCGCATGGGCGATGATCGTCGCGCCATAGCCGCGAACCGCGTCCAGCTTGGAGCGCGGCGCATCGGTGGGCATGACGACGGTGCAGGGCACGCCGACGACCCGTGCGGCCCACGCCACCGCCTGCGCGTGGTTGCCGGCGGAGACGGTGACGAGCCCGCGGGCGCGCTGGTCGGCCGCAAGCGCGAGCACGATGTTGAGTGCGCCACGCGGCTTGAAGGATCCGGTTTTCTGGAACAGCTCGCACTTGAGGTCGAGCTGCACGCCCGCGCGATCGCCCAGGCTGCGCGACGACAGCACGGGCGTGCGCAGCAGGTGCGGCCCCGTGCGGGCGGCGGCCAGGCGGATGGACTCGAGTGGAATGCGCATTGTGCGGCGAGGCTCGCAGGGGATCGGAGCGCTGTCAAGGCGCTGGG
>JANPEF010000002.1:0-40124 GCA_031431875.1 Candidatus Eiseniibacteriota bacterium
ACTCAAGTCCCTGCCCGGCGGCGATCGTGCCGAGTGGATCGTCCGCGTCGCCAACCGGATGCGCGCGGCCACGCTCGTCTTCCTCCTGCTCGGCATCGCGCTGTGCTTCGCGTGCGGGTGGCTCGCCCGCGATCGCCGGCGTGCGATCGTCCGGATCGGGACGGCGCTCATGCTCGTCGCGGTCGCGCTCGGGGTGGTCGCACGGTTCGGCGGGGACGCGCTGCAACTGCTGGCCCGCAACCAGGAGAATGCGCCGGCGCTGGCCGGGCTCGGCGGCGCGTTCCTCGGCGGTCTGATGGTGTGGGCCATGGTCGTCGGTTTCACCGGGCTCATTCTCGCCGCCGCCTCGGCTTCGCTGCTCGATCGCGTGCCGCTGGCCGCCCTCGCGCAGCGGACGCGGGGGTGGTGGTTCGGTCCGCAGACGCTGATGCGCCTGCGCCTCCTGCGCGGCCTGCTCGGCGCGGTGATCGGCGCACTGCTCCTGTTCTGGACGCTGCCCACGCTCACGATTGTCGGCTGGCTGGGCGGGCTCGTGATCGCGTTCGCCGGCATCCGCGAGGCGTTCGCCGCCGGGTTGCATCTTCTGCCGCACTTCGAACCGAAGACGCAGGAGGAGCGGGTCGCACGACGTGGGGCCGTCAGCAGCATGGCGATCTTCGCCGTCGCCGCGGTGACGGTCGCGATCCTCGGGACGGCAGTGTGGGCATTCGTGCGCTCGCACGACGAGCCGGATGCCCCGTTCGCGGTCACCGCGTTCAACGGCTTGCCCGAACTCGGGGACCGCCGGCTCGACGAGGTCGTGTTCGCGACCGCACACAACGCGATGGGCAGCCCCGACACGCCCGGTTGGATGTTCCCGAACCAGAGCGCGAGCATCAGGAGCCAGCTCGAGGACGGAATCCGCGGTTTCCTGATCGACGCCACGTATGGCGCGAAGGCCGGCAACTACGTGAAGACCGAGCTCGACTCGTCGCCGGACGCGATGGCGAAGTACGAGGCTGCCGTCGGCGCGGAGGGAATGGCCGCCGCGCTCAAGATCCGCGACCGCATGGCGGGCGTCGAGGCCGGCACTCGCGACATCTACATGTGCCACGGCTTCTGCGAGCTGGGTGCGCTGCGGCTCGTGCCCGTGCTTGCCCAGGTGCGCGACTTCCTCGTGGCGAATCCGGGCGAGGTGCTGGTGTTCGTCATCCAGGACGAGGGGGTCCCGCCGCCCGAGATCGCCCGCTGCTTCGAGGAGAGCGGGCTGATCGACTTCGTCTATCGCGGACCCGCGCAGCCGCCGTGGCCGACGCTGCGCGAGATGGTCGACAGCGACCAGCGTGTTCTCGTCATGACCGAGCACGAATCGGAGGGTGTGGACTGGATCCACTCCGCCGTCGAGGTGCTGCAGGAGACGCCGTACACGTTCCACCACCATTCGCAGTTCAGCAACGTCGCGAATCGCGGCGGGACCGCGGGCTCGCTCCTGCTCATGAACCACTGGATCGAAACGACGCCCATGCCCAGGCCGAGCAATGCCGACACCGTGAATGCCCACGACTTCCTGATGGCGCGCATCAAGGCGCTGCAGAAGGAGCGCGGGAAGCTGCCGAACCTGGTCGCGGTGGACTTCTATCGCGAGGGCGACCTCGTGGGGGTGGTGCGCGAGCTGAATGCGGGCACGCCGGATCTCGCACAGGCGGCCCGTTCGCTCAGCGTGCCGCGGGAGTCGCGCTGACGCGCGACTGTCATCCCTCGATCTTGTAGATCTCCCGGCGGCCGCGCTCCACGAGGTCGTGGTACCCCTTCATGATCGTCTCCATCTTCTTTGCGTCGGCTTTCTTCATGCTTCCGGCCTGCTCCATCTTCTCCCAGGCGGCGAGGTTCTTCACCTCCATCTCCATGACACACGTCCAGTAACGCTCGGAGCTCACGTCGGTGAGGACGCGCATGCGTCCCAGTTTCGACTTCTCCATGAGCTTCGCCAGTGCGCGCGCCTTCGCGACCATCGCGCGGACCTTGCCGGGCTTGCAGAACATGAGCTCGCGAATCAGGTACATGACCGCTCCTCGTGGTTCGGGTGGACGACTCGGGACCGCGACGGCGCACGGAGGCTACTCCCGGCGGGGGCCGGGCTTCAAGGGCGGGGGCCTGTCGCCGCGGGGCCTGTCGCTCTGGAGGCGGAAACGACGCCGGCGTCGTGGTAAGCTCATGCGCACGTTCATTGCGAGCATTCCTCGTTCGAAAGGTCCCCCAGTGAAAGTTGTCGGCATTGGGCTCGTCGTGGCTGCCTCGCTTGCGAGCTTCGCCCCGCGCGTCTCCGCCTACGTCAGCTTCCAGGTGACTGGCTGCGACACGGTGAGCACCGTGCCGCCGCGTTTTCGTACGACGTTCGCCGCGCAATCGTTCGCCGGTCCGGGGTTCAGCGAGATCCTCGTGCTGCCCTGGTTGCCGTCTCCGGCATCCACCGACACGACGCACATCCTCGCCTGCGGGCCGCCAACCGGGTGGAACTGCGAAACGTATCCCGGAGGGGAGGGGATCGTGTTCTGGTGGAACGGCGGATCGAAGGACCCCACAAACCGATTCTGGTTCGACAGCGATCGGCCCGTGCCGTGCGTCAGCCTGATCTTCATCAACCCGGTCGAAAACGTCGGCTGGATCGACGCGTGCCTGCGCTGCGACATGCCGGTTCCGGCAATGCGTGCGAGCTGGGGAAGCGTGAAGTCACGCTACCGCTGAGCCGAAGCCCATCGACTAGCGCTCGAACTTCCCCACGACCTTGGCGCTCGACAGCTCGCACAGCGCGTCCTTGCCGATCCAACGCGGTGCCGCCTCGGTCGACTCGCCCAGGCGACGCGCCAACTTGACGGCCGCGGCATGCAGCACCGCGTTCCGCCGGCCTACTCCGCGCAGGGCCCAGTTCACGCCCTTTTTCACGAAGTTGCGCTCGTCGTCCGCCGCGCGCTCGATCAGCTTCAAGCCGGCGAGAAACGGCGCGTTCGGCGACGTCTTGTCGTGCAGCGCGAGGCTCGCCAGCAGGGCAAACGCCGCGCGCTTCTCGAACTCGGCGCGCCGGGTGCTCCACTTCGTGACCATCGCCCACTCGTGGGGCGTGCGGTCCCACAGCGCGAAGCACAGCGTGTCGCAGATCGCCCAGTTGTCGAAGTCCTTGCACCAACGATCCATCTGCGCCGGCGTGACGCGCGCCGGCTCGTCGACGTAGGCCGTGAGCATGCGCGCCTCGTAGACGTCGGTCTTCCACAGGGCCAAGCGCCAGCGCGTGGTCGCGGCCCATGCCCTTGGCCAGCGCCTGGATGTCCTTCATGGAGACGCCCAGCGCCTTGTCCGACGGGATGGCATAGTGCGCCATCCCGTCGCGCACGCCCTTCGTGCCCCGCCTGTGCAGCCATGCCAGCGCTTCGTCGACGCGGTCCTGCATCCCGTCCATGACCACAACTTGATCGACCCGTCCGAGCAGAGTCAAGCCCCGCCCGCGAGGGTCCTTCCTCGCGAACGGGGCCGTGTTGCGGGTCGCAGCGAAGCGGCTCAGGCTGCCCGGACGTCCTCGTCCTCGTCGTCGGACTCGTCGCGTCCGGCGCCGCCCTCGATCAGCGTCAGCGAGTCCTGCACGTCCGAGTTCATCTTCCGCTCGTCGCGCAGGCCCTCGATCATCGCGTCGGCCTGCTTGAGCAGGAAGCGCAGCGAGCTCACCTTCTCGACCGCCTGGTCGACGAGGGCACGCTGGACCTGCAGCGTCTCGAGCCCGGCCTGGACGTCCGCGAGGAATCCCTCCGCACGGCCCAGCCGTTCCTCGGCCTTCGACATCTGCCGCTCCTTCTCGTCGAGCGAGCCCGCGAGTTCCCGCACTTCCCCGAGCCGTCCCTGGATCGAGGCGAGCAGTTCGCGGCTGTCGGCCACTTCGCGCTGCGACGACGTGATCGTGCGCACGCCCTCGCACGCGGTCTCGGCCATCGCGACCATGCGGTCGAGGTCGGCCTGCAGCGTCCGCACCGTCGCCTGCCGCGCGTTGATCTGCTCCAGCGCGCGCGTCACCTGCTGGTCGACCAGCTCCCACTTCGCCAGGCGCTGCTCGAATCCGCTGAGGCGCGTATCGACACGGTTGAGCGTGCCGGCGCGAGTCTCGAGTTCCGAGGCGACCACGTCGAGCTCCTCCGCCCGCACACTCGCCGAGGCCAGCGTTGCGTCGAGGCGGCCGGCCAGGGCGCCGATCTCCTCGGCCGCGTCGGCCGCCTCCTGCCGCGTCGCGGTCGCCCGCGCCAGGTCCTTCGCCGCCGCGTCGAGTGCGGCCTGGCGCTGCGCGATCTCCTCGCCCAGCGCACGGGTGCGCTCGGCCAGGGCCTCGACCGACGAGCAGCGCGCCTCGATCGACTTGACCGACTTGCCGATGCTCTCGCTCTTCTGCACCGAGTCGGTGACGCTGCCGCGGACGTCGGCGATCGTGTGGCTCAGGCGCTCCGCCTCCTCGGCCTGCGCCGAGAGGTGGAGGAAGCGCTCTTCCGCGGTTGCCATGCGCGTCGACAGGTCGCGACCCTGGTGATCGAGGTCGGCCGACAGCGCCGTGACCTCGGCCAGGCGGCGGTGCATGTCCTCGAGTCCGTCGCGCCGCGCCTCGATCGTCTCGATCGACTCGGTGATGCGCAGCGCCTGCTGCTCGACGACGGCGAGCTTGGGCGTCACGCCCTCGAGGCTCGCGAAGCGGCCGCGCACCTCGACCAGCGTGTTCTCGACGTTGAGCAACCACGTCCGCGTCTCGGCCTGCCCGTTCGACATGCGCCCGATCTCGGCGTGGGCCAGGCGGGACTGCTCGATCGCGTCGTGCACCATGGCGTGCGTGCCCCGCAGCTTCTCGACGTCGGCCAGTGTCGCCTCGACCGTCGGGCGCATCTCCTCCACGCGAGCGGCGCTGTTGCCCAGCTCCTCGGCGGTGCGCGCGACCGCATCGAGATCGCGGCGTAGTGCGTGCACCTTCTTCACGTCGTCGTCGATCCGCGCCGCGTCGTTGCGCAGCGACTCGAGGCGTGGCGCCCAGCCCTGCGTCTCGGCGAGCAGTTCCTTGACGGTCGCGCTCGAATCGGCGAGACCCTTGAAGCGGCCCTCGAACTCGGTCAGCCCGCCGCGCAGGTCGGCCACGCGCTGGCTCACCGACTCGAGGCCCTTGCTCTCGAAATCGAAGCGCTCGACCGCGTTGCGCACGTCCTCGCTCGCCCCGGACATCTGCTCGCGGACCTGCGCCATCTGGTCGCCGGCGGCCCGCTGCAGGTGGCCGATGTCGGTGTTCTTGTCGAGGACTTCCTGGTGCAGGGCCTGCAGGGCGCTCACCTGGTCGGCGAGGGCGACGAGGCTGCGCTCGTTCTCCTGCTGCTGGCGCACGCCGGCATCGAGCTGGCGGATCGCACGGTCGAGCTGCTCGGCCTGGGCGAGGGCACGATCGACCGATTCGCGCTGGGCCTCGAGCGCGGTGGTCTTCTGGCCGATCGAGTCGCTCAGCGTCTTCACCGAGCCCACCGAGCGCTTCACCTCGGCGACGGTCTGGCGGATACCGTCCATCTCCTTGACGACGTGCTCGACATCGACGACGCGGCGCTCCTTGTCCGTGAGGTCGCGCGACAGCTCGTCGCGGCGGCGATCCAGCGCCTCCATCTTCGACATGCCCGTCTTGTGGGCGTCCATCAGGCGCTCGTGCTGCTCGCGGATGCGGCCCAGCTGATCGCTGGTGGCCTCGATCTGGCTGCGGATCGACGCGGCCTCGCCCTCGAGCAGCTTGAACGGCTTCTCGACCTCGAGGAACGCCTCGAGCCGGTCGCGCAGGCCGTCGGCGACGTCCATCTTGGCGCCCAGCTCCTCGAACACCTCGCGCACGCGCGCCGAGTTCGCGTTGACCTCGGCGAGCTGCAACGCGGCGGCGGCCTGCCCGGCGACCACGTCCTGAGCCTTCGCCTCCAGGTCGTCGACCGAGGAAGCGATCGACTCGACCGCCTCGAGGCGGCGCTCGGTCTCGCCCAGGCGGGCGAGCGCGGCCTCGGCGCCGGTGGTGGCCTGCGCGATCGGCTCGGTCAGCGCGCCGACGCGCTCGGCGACACTCTCGCTGCGGGCGAGCAGCTGCTCGAAGCGCTCGCATTCGGAACGCATTTCGGTGAGGACGGCGCGCACGTCGTCTGACAGCTCGCGCTCGCGGGCGCCGTTGCTGCCGAGCAGGTTCTTGAGGATCTGGGCCATGGTTCGCTCCCTCCCTGGAGGTGGGGTGTCGTGGCGGACCGGCGCGGCCCCTCGTGGGCCGGGTGCGGTCGTCGGAAGGATGCCGTGCAAATTGCACGCCATGTACCGCGAAGCGGGGCTTGGTTTTCTAACCGATGCAATGACAATGACTTGGCCAAGGTGGTCGGAGGCGGGACGGGGGGCCGGCAAGCCTTCCAGCGCCCAACCCGTGGGCAGACCGGCCGGACCTTGTCCACGTCGGGTCCGGACCTGGAAATTGGGCCGGAATGGTCAAGATTTCGTCCGGCAGGGGCTGCTATCCGGGAAATCGAACGAAAAGGTCCCACTTTTCATGCATCTTACCCACGTCACGTTGCACCCGCGTTTCGAGGCCCCCGAGTCCGCAGTGCGTGGACCCCTGCCGCCCGGCAGAGGGTTGCGCGCTCAGCCCGTATCGCGAGGTCAGGAGGTGTCACCATGGCCAAGCGAATGGGGCTCATGCTCCTCGTCGTCGGGCTTTTCATCGCCGGCATCGGTACCTGGAAGTTTCTGCAGATCCAAGCGGCGATCGCCGAGGGCGGCTCCTACGCCCCGCCCCCGACGACCGTCACCACGCTCGTCGCCGGCGAGGAGGAGTGGGCCTCGACCCTGACCGCGATCGGCAGCGTCGAGGCGGTCAACGGCGTGGTGGTCAGCGCCGACCTCGCCGGGGTCGTCCGCGAAATCGCGTTCCAGTCGGGCGCCCGCGTGGCGAAGGGCCAGGTCCTGGTCCGCCTCGAGTCGTCGACCGAGCGCGCCCAGCTCGCCCAGGCGCAGGCCTCGGCCGACCTGGCGAAGCTCAACCTCGAGCGCGCCGACAAGCTGATCGCGCGCGGCGTCATCGCCCAGGCGGAGCTCGACCGCATGCGCGCCGAGGCCCGCCAGGCCGACGCCGGCGTCGACGCGGTTCGCGCGGTCCTCGATCGCAAGAACATCACGGCGCCGTTCGCGGGCGTGCTCGGCATTCGCCAGATCGACCTGGGTCAGCGGTTGAACGAAGGCGACGCGATCGTCCCGCTGCAGTCGCTCGATCCCGTCTACGTGAACTTCTCGCTGCCGCAGGGCGACGTGAACGCGCTCAAGGTCGGCGCCGTGGTGCACGTCACGTCGGACGAGTCGGCGACGACGCAGACCGGCCGCATCACCTCGATCAACTCGGTGATCGACCCCGCGACCCGCAACATCGCCGTGCAGGCCACCTTCGCCAACCGCGGCGAGGCGCTGCGACCGGGGATGTTCGTCGACGTCACCGTCGACCTGGGCTCGGCCAGCCGCTCGATCACGCTGCCGACGACGGCGATCGCCTACGCGCCGTACGGCAACTCGGTGTTCGTCGTCGAGGACCTGCCGAACCCCAAGGACCCCAAGGGCAAGCCGTACAAGGGCGTGAGCCAGCGCTTCGTCAAGACCGGGCGCGAGCGGGGCGACCAGGTCGCCGTGCTGTCCGGTCTCAAGCCCGGCGATGAGGTGGTGACCACCGGCGCGTTCAAGCTGCGTCCGGGCGCGAGCGTCGTGGTCGACAACAAGGTCCAGCCGGGCAACGAAGCGGCGCCCAAGCCCGAGGACAACTGATGCGCTGGACCGACCTGTTCATCAAGCGACCCGTCCTCGCGATCGTCATCAACCTGCTCATCCTGATTGCCGGCATCCAGTCGATCCGCTCGCTCTCGGTGCGCCAGTATCCGCGCACCGACATCGCGCTGGTCACGGTGACCACCGCCTACGTCGGCGCCAACGCCGACCTCGTGCGCGGTTTCATCACCACGCCGCTCGAGCGCGTGATCGCCAGCGCCGATGGCATCGATTACATCGAGTCGAGCAGCGGCCAGGGTGTGAGCACGATCACCGTGCACCTGAAGATCAACTACGACACCAACGCCGCACTCACCCAGATCCAGGCCAAGGTGGCGCAGGTGAAGAACGACCTGCCGCCCGAGGCGCAGGCGCCGATCATCGAGCTGACCAGCGCCGACGTCGACTTCGCGTCGATGTACATCGGCTTCTCCTCGGCGACGCTCGAGCAGAGCCAGATCAGCGACTACCTGGTGCGCGTCGTGCAGCCCAAGCTGACCGCGATCCAGGGCGTGCAGCGCGCCGACATCCTGGGTGGCCGCACGTTCGCCATGCGGGTCTGGCTGAAGCCCGACCAGATGGCGGCGCGCGGGATCTCGGCGTCGCAGGTGCGCGACGCGCTGGCGGCGAACAACTACCTGTCGGCGCTGGGCCAGACCAAGGGCTCCATGGTGTCGGTCAACCTGGTGGCGAACACCGCCCTCAAGTCGCCCGAGGAGTTCCGCTCCCTGGTGATCAAGTCCGAGGGGAACGACGTCGTCCGTCTCGGCGACATCGCCGACGTCGTCCTCGGGTCCGAGAACTACGACCAGGACGTGCGCTTCGACGGGCAGGACGCGATCTTCATGGGAATCTGGGTGCTCCCGGGGTCGAACTCGCTCGAGGTCATCCGCAATGTGCGCGAGGCGATGCCCGGGATCGCGGCCGAGCTGCCCACGGGCATGAAGTCGGGCATTCCGTACGACTCGACGCTGTACATCGAGGAAGCGATCCAGGAAGTGCTCAAGACGCTGGCCGAGACGCTGCTCATCGTCGTGCTCGTCATCTTCCTGTTCCTCGGCTCCGTGCGCGGTCTGATCATCCCGGTGATCGCGATCCCGATCTCGCTCATCGGAGCGGTCTTCCTGATGGCCACGTTCGGCTTCACCATCAACCTGCTGACGCTGCTCGCCGTCGTGCTGTCGGTCGGACTGGTGGTCGACGACGCCATCGTCATGGTCGAGAACGTCG
This sequence comes from Candidatus Eiseniibacteriota bacterium, assembly GCA_031431875.1. GTDB lineage: Bacteria > Eisenbacteria > RBG-16-71-46 > RBG-16-71-46 > DASYSL01 > JANPEF01. The sequence goes on from JANPEF010000002.1 coordinate 9,043, forward strand.
AGCGGCACCTGCACGACGGAATGCAGCCCATGGAGGCCGCGCTGGCCGCCGCACGCGAGCTGGTCGGGCCGATCATCGCCATGACCATCACGCTGGCCGCGGTGTACACGCCGATCGCGCTGCAGGGTGGCCTCACCGGCGCGCTGTTCCGGGAATTCGCGCTCACGCTCGCCGGGGCGGTGATCATCTCCGGCGTCGTCGCGCTGACGCTTTCGCCGATGATGGGCTCGCGGCTGCTGCGGGCGGGCGACACCGAGAAGGGCTTCGCGGGGCACATCAACCGCCAGTTCGATCGCCTGCGCCAGGCCTACGCCCGGACGCTCGCGGGCAGCCTCGAATACCGGCCGGTGATGCTCGTGCTGTGGGGCCTGGTCATCCTCCTGATCGTGCCGTTCTACATGTTCTCGCAGAAGGAACTGGCGCCGAACGAGGACCAGAGCGTGGTGTTCGGCATCATCCAGGCGCCCCCGAATGCGACGATCGACCAGACCAAGCTGTTCGCCTCGCAGGTCGAGGCGGTCTATCGCTCGATTCCCGAACACAAGAACACGTTCCAGATCCTGTTCCCCAGCGGCGGCTTCGGCGGCATGGTCACCAAGCCGTGGAATGAGCGCAAGCGGACCACCGGCGAAATGCAGGTCGAGGCCGCGGGCAAACTCTCGAAGATCCCCGGTATCCGCATCATCTCGGTGACGCCGCCGGCGCTGCCGGGTGGCGGTTCGTTCCCGGTCGACCTCGTGATCTCCTCGACGGCGCCGCCGGAGCAGGTCGCGGAGTTCGCGGGCCAGCTCGTCGGCAAGGCGTTCGCCAGCGGGCAGTTCATGTTCGCCGACACGGACGTGAAGTTCGACCAGCCGCAGGCCGAGGTCGTGTTCGACCGCGACATGGTGCGCGCCCAGGGCGTGGACATGGCGCAAGCGGGTCGGGATCTTTCGACGCTGTACGGCGGCAACTACGTGAACCGCTTCAGCATCGAGGGCCGCAGCTACAAGGTGATCCCGCAGGTCAAGCGCTCGGAGCGGCTGACGCCGGACCAGCTCGCCGACGTCATGGTCACCGGCGCGGGAGGCAAGCTCGTTCCGCTCTCGACCTTCGCGACGATCAAGACCACCGTCGAGCCGCGGGAGCTCAAGCGCTTCCAGCAGCTCAATGCGGTGCGCATCCAGGGGGCGATTCCGCCGGGCGTGCCGCTCGACGGCGCGCTCAAGGTGCTGGAAGACGAGGGAAAGAAGATCCTGCCCCAGGGCTACTCGCTCGACTACGCCGGTGAGTCACGCCAGCTGCGCACCGAGGGCGGAGGCTTTCTCCTCATCTTCCTGCTCTCGGCGATCCTCATCTACCTCGTGCTTGCCGCACAGTTCGAGAGTTTCCGCGATCCGTTCGTGGTCCTCGCCGGGTCGGCGCCGCTGGCGGTTGCCGGCGCGCTGTTCTTCTCGTTCATGGGCTTCACCACGCTCAACATCTACAGCCAGGTCGGTCTCATCACGCTGGTCGGGCTGGTGGCCAAGAACGGGATCCTCATCGTCGAGTTCGCCAATCACCTGCAGGAGCAGGGGAGGAGCAAGCTCGAGGCGGTGATCGAGGCGGCGGCGACGCGACTGCGGCCCATTCTGATGACGACGGCGGCGACCGTGTTCGGCCACCTGCCGCTGGTGTTCGCGCACGGCCCGGGCGCGGGCGCGCGCAACTCGATCGGCATCATGCTGGTCTCGGGCATGATCATCGGCACGACGTTCACGCTGTTCGTCGTCCCGTCGATCTACATGGCGGTGGCGAAGACGCGCACCCGCACGGTCGAGGACGAGGGGCGGGCGGACGTCCACGGAACGGTGCCGATCCCGGTCTGATCAGCCGGCCCGGGGAGTTCCCGCCCCGTCCTCGGGCAGGCCGAGAATCCGTTCGAACTCGGCGTCTCCGCGCAGCCAGGCCAGCTCGTTACTGCGCCGAAACTCGGACACCGGATAGCCCCGTTCGACGGCGCGCCGGATCCAGCCGAGTCCCGCGTCCCTCTCCCCGAGGTCGATGTGGATGTGGGCCGCGCGCACGATGACGTCCATGTCGTCCGGCGCCTTGTCGACCGCGAGTTCGAGCGCCTTGCGCGCCTCACTGTTACGCCCCCGGCTGGCCAGCCATTCCGCCAGCCGCGCCCAGAGCCGGTAGTCCGCGGGGTTCTGCTGCAGGCGCTCGTACCCCAGAGCGATGGCGCGATCGAGTCCGGCCACCGACTCCTGCTCATGCCCGGGGATCCAGCGATAGGCGTTTCCCAGATTGCCCCACAGGATGGGGTCTGCAGGCCTCAACTGGGTGGCGCTGCGGAACATCTCGGCCGCCTCCTCGTACTCCTTCTGGAAGTAGAGCACCGTTGCAAGGTTGGAATAGGCCAGGGCGTTCGGCTGAATGGACAGGGACCGCCGATAGGCTTCGACCGCCGCTTCGAATTGATCCAGGCCGTGATGACAGGTTCCGATGTTGCGCCAGCCGATTGCGTTGTCCGGAGTGAGCTCGACGACGCGTCGCCAGGCGGCGAGCGCCTCGGCGAAGTGGCCCCGCCGAGCCAGCGCCTCGCCCAGCACGTTGTGCCCCCTCCAATCATCCGGAGCCACGGCGATGGCCTCGCGAGCGTGCGCCTCGGCGGCGTCGGCATCGGCCATGGCCAGCCGCGTGCGGGCGAGGCCGCACAGCGCGTCGAAGTGTCCGGGCGAGCGGGCGAGGACGAGGTCGTATTCGCTGACGGCTGCATCGTGCAGCCCGGCCTCGCTGCGCAACTCGCCGAGAGCGAGGTGCACGATCAGCGAATCCGGATCGAGCGTGCGGGCGCGATCGACCGCGTCAGCGGCGCGGGCTTCCCACGCGCGTTGCTTGCTCAGGCGGAACTTGTAGAGCAGCGCCCGCCCGAGGGATCCCCAGAGGTGGGCCGACCTGCCGTCGGCGGCCAGAAGCTGTTCGAGCAGTCGGATGGCCCCGTCCACCGAGGTCTCGCTGTCGTAGCGACGGAGTGAGGCGAGGGCCTGAAGATGGTGATCCTCGCTGGCGGCATCCGGGGGTCTTGTCGGCTCGCGGTCAAGGTTCCGCGTGACCTGGATGGCGAGGCTGTGGCGAATGGCACGCACCACGTCGTCCTCGAGTTGGAACAGATCGAACACGGATCCGTCGAGGACGCCGCCGCCGAAGTGAACGCCGTTTCGGGCGTCGATCAGCGAGTACGACGCCCGGAGCGAGGAACCCTCGAGGGCCACGGTGCCAACGAGGATCGCGTTCGCACCCTGCGATCGCGCGAAGGCGATCGGCTCGGTCGGCGGCATCGAGGTGGCGCTGGAGGTCTGGTGCGGGAGGACCACGCGGATGCCCGTGCCCGAGGCGAGGGCGGCCCGGATCGTGCCGTCGAGGCGGGTGACGAGAACGTCGCAGGCATCCGCCCCCGCCTGCGTCATGCCCGAACGAGTGAACGGGAGAACGCTGAGGAAGAGGGGATCCGGACGAGCCCCGCCAGCCGGTGCCGCTCCGATCGGTGCCTCGCCGGGACCGTGTCGCGGTGCTTCCAGGCCAGCGGCCGCGCTCGCCGCGGCTACCGCATTCATGCCCTCGAGTTCGGCGAGAAAGGCGCGCACCGTCGGAAATCGACACGCGGGATCCCGGGCGATCGCGCGCAGCACCAGGGCATCGAGCGCAGGGGCGATCTCGGGACGGAGCGCCGATGGCGGCGTGGGGTCCGCGTCGAGGGATTGCTGGACCAGCACCGCCGTCGACGGACCCGAGAACGGATGCGTCCCCGTGAGGGCTTCATAGAAGACGATGCCGAGTCCGTAGAGATCGCTCCGCGCGTCGGCCTCGTTGCCGCGCAGGATTTCGGGGGCCATGTAGGGAGCCGTCCCCATGCTCGCACCGACCTCGGTCAGTCGCGTCTCCCATGCGGCGAGGGCGAGCCCGAAATCGAGCAGGTAGACGCGGCCCTCCCGGGAAATCATGATGTTCCGCCCGGTGACGTCGCGATGGATGATGCGGTGATCGTGAGCGTAGGCGAGCGCATCGGCGACCGCGGCGACGATCCGGATCGCCTCGGCGATCGGCATCAACGATCGGCGTGCCCGATCGCTCAGAACCTCGCCGTCGATGCAACTGAGGACCAGGTAGGGTCGCCCGTCGACGTCACCGGTGTCGAACGCCGCAACGATTCCGGGGTGGGTGAGCGCCGCCGTCGATTCCGCCTCGTGGAGGAAGCGGCGGACGACATCCCCGAACTGCGCCCACTTCTCATCGAGGATCTTGAGTGCGACCACGCGACCCAGGAGGTCGTCCTTCGCCTTCCACACGGAAGCGAGGCCCCCCTGCCCGAGCGGGCCGATGATCTCGTAGCGTCCGAACTTGCGACCAATCACGGATCCGCCCTCTGATCGCCGACTCAGCGCCGCATGACCGCGGTCCAGTATACGGTCTGGGGTGAGTCGCCGAGCGTCTCCCCCTTGATGCGCAGTTCCCATGTCCCATCGGAGACCGCGACCTCGGTGGTGCCGCGCTCGAAGACCCCGGCGGCGCCGTCGCCCGTGATCCGGGCCGTCCCGCCGAAGTCGACGAGCTCGAAGTTGATGTCGTTGTGCGTGTCGATCTCCATGCCTGACTCGATCACCAGCGTCTCGGGCCACCACAGGGCGACTTCGATCGTCCGGATGTCGTCCCACAGGATCTCGAGCGGAATCGTCACCTCCGGAAATGCGTCGGTGATCTCGACCTTGCCGAAGTAGCACCAGCCGTTGGTCGGCAGCTCGATCCGCCCGGCACCCTCCTTCGTCCCGGCCGCGTACGGGCCCACCGTCCGGCCGGAGGCGATGAGCTGGGCGTAGACCTGACCCGGATCGACAACCCCGCCTCGCGCATCCGTCATCCAGTTGCGGATGAGGGCGGCGCCGGCGCCGACGTAGGGGGTCGCCCCGCTCGTCGCGGAGAGGTAGTAGGCCGCGTCGTCGGTGGTCGAGCCCGCCGACTCGGTGTTCGTCGGGGCCTGGACGTCGGGCTTGATCCGCCCATCGGTTGTCGTCCCGTAACTCTGCGAGGCGACGGTGAGGTCCGATGCCATGTCCCTCGCCCCGACGCCGAGCACGCGCCGGGACGCGGCCGGAACCCCGATCGGGATCGTGCCGCTGGAGGAGGCGAAGTTCCCGTTGGCGGCGACGACCACGGCGCCGGCGGCGAACGCATTGTCGGCTGCCACCCCGATCGCCGCCGCTTCGGCCGAGTAGTCCTGCATCTCCGCGATGATGACCCGATCGAGCAGCGCCGTCGCCGTCTGGAAGCCCCGCAACGCCGCGCTGACCACGAGCTCGCCGCTTCCGCTCGCGCTCGCCTCGTAGACGCGGAACACGTCGAGGCTCGCAGCCGTCACTCCGCGATGGCTCTGCAACGTGGCATCGGTGGTGTTCGCTGCCACGAGGGCGGCCGAGCTGGTGCCGTGTCCCGTGGTGACGTCGGCGCTGCTGCCGCCTACGCAATCCTCGTCCCCATCCACGCAGTCGCCCAGGGTCGAGAACGGTCGACTCGTGGCGTCGAACAGGATGTGCCCGTCCCGGACGCCCGTGTCGAGCAGGCTGATCCAGCCGTAGGCGACCCCGAGGTCGTAGTAGGGGTCGCTCGAGATGAGGCGCCGCCCGTCATCCGCGTCGTTGGCGGTGTTGGAATCGAATCCGCTCGGCGGCGGAAAAGGTGTGTGATCGCGCTGGATGTAGACGACGTCCGGCCGCTTCGCCAGGCTGTCCACGAAACCGATCGGCATGAGCACGCGCAGCGCCTGGGCGATCCAGTAGCGTTCGAGGATCTGCGCGTCAAACGTGGTCACCAGGGCCAGGGTATCGGCGTTGTACTGGCTATCGCGCTGGGCTTCGATGCCATCGATCAGGATCGAAGCCGCCGCGCGGGCTGCCAGATTGACCGCACCCAGTGGTGACGACTGCATGTCCGGTTCGGGGAAGCGCGGAATGATGGCGTGGTCCACGAACGTGATGATCAGCGTGTCGATCTTGGTCCCGGAGCTGTCCGCGATCCAGCGGCGGAGTACGGAATCGATTCCGGCGACGTGCGCGTGTGAACGGCGCGGACCGGGTGAGCGAAACCACCAGGGGCGCCAGCGGTAGCTGTGGGGAGGAAGGGGGCCCACGATCGTGGCGCCCTGCCGGATCGAGTCGAGGGAGGCGAGTGTGATGAGATCGAACTCGTCCTCCCCCGCGTTCGCGGCAGCTTTGTGGTGCGCGGGGGCGCATCCGACCAGGGACAGGAACAGGCAGGTCGCAGGGAGCAGCCGCCCTCTCCGTCTTGATGCTCCGCTCAGAGCTTGCACCGGACACCCCCCCGCGTTGGTGGATGGGTCAGTCGCCGATCCAGACTCCGGGTTCTCCCGGAGGCCCGCTCGGCGGATTGATCGTCGGATCGATCGCATAGTCGTAGACGCCACTCGGCGTGCCCGCATAGACCGTGAACCAGCCCGACTTCCTTCCAGCCTCGACGGGAATGGACTGCGGGGGTTCGGCGAAGGGCCACACGGTGAAGACCATCGTGTGGCCGCGATCGGTCTCGTTCGACCAGCGAATCCGGTCGGGCGTCCCGGCTGCGGCGTTCTTCTTGAGGCTTGGCGTTGCCGGGACGGCGCCGACCCCGGACTCGAGGACGACCGTGAGATTCTCACGACCGGAGCCGGACTTTTTCTTGGCGGCCTTCTTCATGTTCCCTCCTGGAGACAGTGGCGGCGACGATTCCAGGGGGGAATCGTTGGCGGGCCGCAGGGACGGGGGGAGGGCAGAGCGAGGGGTTTATGCCGGGGCAGAGCCTAGCAGGTCACGAACCATCCGGCCACCCTCCCCGGCACCGGTTCCGACGCAAGAACCCGCTGTTGCACGGTTGAAGAGGGGGTCGACGGGCGGGTGGACACGCCTGGGACGGTGCCGATTCCGGTCTAACTCCCGGTCTTCGTCGGGGCCTTCTCCAGCGCGTCGGCCCGCGCCGTGCTCATCGAGTGGTCGCCGTAGAAGAAGTTCGTGACCGAATCCTGGTCGCCGTACTTCTCGGCGAACCGCCGCCACAGCAGCGGCGCCTTCTTGTAGTCGTAGCCAGCCTCGTAGACGTAGCGGAGGCCGACGCGATCCGCCTGGTCCTCGTAGTCGCGGCTGTACGAATTGTCGAATGCCGAGTAGCCGAGTTGCGTCGCCTGCTGCGCGAGGGTGCGCGCCGTCGAGTTGCCGATCATTCCGGCGCCGGCCGCCGCGAGCTGGCCCGCAAGCCCGCTCATCTGGTTCTTGCTGGCCTGCCGCCGGCTGTGCTCGTAGGTGGCGTGCGCGATCTCGTGGCCGAGCACGACGGCCAGCTCGTCGTCGTCGAGGTCCGCCATGATCCCCGTGTAGACGTAGATCGAGTCGTTGGCCATGGCCATCGCGTTCCACTCCGGATTCTCGACCACGTAGACGCGAACGCCGGCGGGCCGCTGGTGAACAGCTTGCCCATGCTCTGCATCTTCCCATCCGCGCCCTGCTCGACGATGGCCTGGGCGGCGACCCACGTCGACTCGGCCGTGTTCGTGCCCACGAGGATCTTCTCCTCGGTGCCGTCGACGTTGTTGGCCTTGGCCTCGAACTCGGAGGCCTTCACCGTGCCGCCGGCCTGGCGCAGGCCCCTGGCCCGCGCGCCATAGCCCAGCGGGATGTCGGCGACCGAGGTGAACCCGGCGGCCTTGATCTTCTTGTCGGCGGCGGCCACGGGGGCGGCGAGAGCGGCGAGCAAGGCGAACCCGGTGAGCATCGAATGCGACATGTGCATGATGTTCAGTCTCCCTGCGAGTGGGGTCACGGAGCGCTGCGCGCGTTCTCGCGGCGGACGCTCTCGATGACTTCGCTGTAGTACGGCTTCTCCTTGAGGCTCGCATACTCACCGGGGAACATCACGAACGTGATGTCCGCGGAATACTCGGAGAAGCCGTTGAGGACGATCGCACAACGGTGGCCGCCCAGCAGCCGCGTGTTGTCGATCATCGGGAAGTCGAAGTAGCTCACCTTGAAGGTGGCGGTCTTGGTCTGCCGTCCCAGTGCGGGGTCCGGCGTCTCGACCGTGAGTTGGACGTCGAGCTCCTTGTTGGCCCGGTCGACGCCATTGATGTCGATCCGGATCGTCGACTGCAGCGAGTCGAGCATGAGCGTGGCCTCCTCGAGCGACGTGCCCACGGGGTCCCCGGTCAGGTCGATGCTGCGGTCGAACTTGTGGCCGACGCCCTCGAGCACGATCACCTGCTTGCGACCAATCTCGCGGGCGACACGCTCCAGCCGGTCCATGTAGTCGACGTAGTCGGCGCGAACGCTCGCGTTGGGCGCGGCGGTGATGCCCCGCGTGATGCGGCGCTTGAGGTCGAGGAACAGCGGCTTCAGGTTCAGCGACTCGTGGAAGTTGTAGACCAGCAGCTCGAGGTTGAGCACGCTGTTGTCGAGGTCGCCCTTGTCCGAGGCGCTGACGAAGCTGCCGATGATCGTCTGGAACATGTCCTTGCGCAGCGCGCTCTCCGATTCCTCGCGCCGGCTCATCAGCTCGGAGTAGAGCCGCGCGTTGGTCTCGGCGGCCTGGCGCCGGTCAAGGAACTCCGACGACTTGAATCCGAGCACGCCGATCGCGAGCGCGGTGAACAACCCGCCCAGCGGTTGCACGAGGACCGCCAGCTTGTCCCAGAAGTCGCGCTTCACCGGCATGTGGACGTGCGAACGCGGCGACGCGCCGGCATCGTCGGCGGGGCCCTCGCGGCGCGGCGGCTGGTGGCCGTGGATCTCGCTCACTTGCGGCGCAGGCTCGGCTTGCCATCCTTCTTCTCGAGGATCAGGTCGTACCGCGTCGCCTCCTTGTTCGAGAAGATGGCGAGTTCGACCGGCTGCTTCTCGTACACGAGGGTGAGCGTGCACTTGCCTTCGCCCTTCACCATCAGCTTGAACGAGCCGAACTTGTCGGTCGTCGTCGTGTCGGCGACGGTCGTGGCGCCGGGCAGCGAGACCTTGATCTTGACGCCCTCCGGCAGCGGCTTTCCGTCGAGTTTGATGTCGCCGAAGATGCGTCCCGCGGCGGCGGGCTGCGCGCCGAGAAGAACGAGGCCGACGGTGAAGGCGGCGAGAACGAATGAACGCATGGGACGCTCCTGGGGTCAGGCCTGGCGGGAGGCAAACGAGGCGTGGCAGCCGCCGCGACGGTGGCTGCGCACGCTCGAACGGATTCTAGGACGGTTTGCCGATCCCGGCCAGAGTCTTGCTCGCGGCCATATCAGCGATAGGTGCTCTTGACCCGTCCCCACGACGACCCCGCGCTCGGGGTCGCGGCCTCGATGGCGAAGGGGTAGTCCTCGGTCTCGCCGTTTCGAATCTGGCCACCGGGCATTGCCGCCGTGCCGTTCCACGGGAAGTCGACGCCGACCGGTTCCTGCGAGATCGAGATCCGCGTCCACGCCGGGCCCACGTTCGGCCCGACGAGAAATGCCGGCGAGACCATCGAGTTGCAGCCGGGCAGGAGCGTGATCGGATGATTGCGCACCGCCCACTCCCATGCGCAGCCGCCGGTCGGCGGGGGGCAGGTGAAGTTGTCGTTCCAGTCCCCGTCGGTGTTGAAGTCGACCAGGATGTTGAGGAAGCCCTGCGCCACCGCATGACAGCTGTACGCCTCGTACGGGACCGTCGCGGGAGTGCAGGCCACGAACGTCGGTTGGGCCAGCAGCCCTGCATCGGAGCCGTCGGCGAGGCATTCGTCCTGCTCGAACGACAGCGGCGGGAAGCCGGGAGTGAGGCAGTCGATCGGGATGGCCGGATTGCAGTACGAGGCGCCCCCGCCGAACGGGTTCGTCTTGCCGTCGGCATCGTCATCGATGCCCATCGGGCCGGTGTAGCAGCCCAGCCAGAAGCTCCCCGGAACGGCGAGGAAGTGCTTCACGTACCCGGTCGGCCCCGGCGGGGAACTGACGGCCGGGCAGGTGATCGTCTGGGTCCCGACCCCGCCCGGCAGCGAGCAGGTCGGGAAGTTGCCGATCGCCCCCCCCGCCCAGGTGGGATAGGCGGAGAAGCTCTCGGGGGCGTCGCCCCAATCATCGAGAAAGCGGAGGCAGTCGTCCGGGCCGTCGACGTCGGTTGCAGCCGCCGGGACGGCCAGAAGGGTCGCCAGGGCGAGCCAGCTCGTTGCTGCGAAAATAAAGCGATGCAAGGACATACGGGGCCTCGAAGGGGGGAGGGAGGGAACCGGTGGCGAGTCCATTCGCGGGGAGGGCAGCGGCACCGACAGTAGTCCCGGGAGCCACGGGGGTCACGCGGATTCTGCGACCCGGGGAACGCGGCCCCCCCGGCCGGTGTATTCTCGAACAGAGCCCGCCATGGCTCGTTCGCGGCCGGTGACGGCCGTTCTTCCCTTACGAACGATGTCCGCATTCGCAGGAGATCCAGTCATGAAGAAACCGCTCCAGATCACTCTCATCGTTGCCGTCGTGGCCCTGGCGGGGGTCAGCGCCGTCCTGTTCTCCCAGAATCAACAGAATGCACGGAAGCTCGCGGCCACCGAGACGGCCGAGGGCGAGATCCGTGATCGCTACGGCGCGACGATCGAGGCGATCGCCGAGATCCAGGACAGCCTGAGCGCGCTCGCCCTGGAGGAGACCGGCGCCCGCCTCGCGCCCGGCGGTGAGCGCACCGCGGCGAATACCGAGGACGCGCTGGCGCGGATCGCGGCGCTGCGCTCGAGCATCGATGCGAGCAAGGCGCGGATCAACAAGCTCGAGTCCGACCTCCAGGCCAGCGGGGCCAAGTCGGCCGGACTGTCGAAGCTGATCGTCAACTTGAAGAAGTCGGTCGCCGAGAAGGAGGAGCAGGTTGCCGTGCTCTCGTCGCGCGTCGACTCCCTCAACACCGAGGTGTCCGGGCTGACCGTCGCCGTCGCGCAGAAGGACGACACGCTGAAGACGCGCACGACGCAGCTCGAGCAGAAACGCCGCGACATCGCGACGATCTGGTACGTGATCGGCTCCAAGGAGGAACTCGAGGAGGCGGGCGTCATCGAGACCAAGGGCGGCATCCTCGGCCTCGGCAAGACGATCGTGCCCAGCCCCAACCCCACCGCGGGCGTCTTCATGGGCCTCGACACCGATCGGCTCGACGTGATCCACATCCCGTATGCCAAGGCCAAGGTGGTCAGCGCGCAGCCGGTGACCAGCTACGAGTTGCGGCCGTTGGACGGCGCGATGGAACTCAGGATCCTCGATCCCGTCGAATTCCGGCGCATCCGCCAGGTGGTGATTCTCAAGGGGTAGGCAGCCCGGTTGCTGCATTTCGCACGCTTCCGCGTGGCGGCGGCCCTTCGGGGTGCGCCGCCCCGCGCGTTTCCGGAAGAGTCGCCGTTTCGGCTGGCCGATCACGGAGGCATGAGAGCGCACATCGTCCCGGCCGCGCTGGGCGCGGTCCTCCTCCTGACCCTTGCACCCTCGCTCGCCCACGGCGCGATCGCCGTCTCCGTCGACCCCGCGCTCGATCGCCGCACGGTGAACCCACGCATCTACGGCATCAACTACGGCGCGGGCGCCGAGTTCACCGACCTGCCGTATCCGTTGCGCCGCTGGGGCGGCAACTCGACGTCGCGCTACTCGTGGATGCTGGACACGCACAACTCGGGTGCCGACTGGTATTTCATCTCGACGCCCGGCGACTCCGATCCGCTCGACACGTCGGTCGCCGACGGCTGCACCGCGGGCCCCGACCAGGCGGCGCACGGCGGCGTGCCGCTGCTCGAATGGTGGCTCGCGCAGGGGCACGCGCACGAGGTGACCAACGGCATGCGCCTGGCCGACGTGCTCGACGTGCACTACTCCCCGCAGAGCGGCGGCGCGCTCAACGACGACGAATCGGCCGCCGCCGCGGCGAATCGCCTGCGCAGCGTGAAGAGCCTGTACGACCTCGCCTACGTCGACGAATCGTGGATCGGCCAGCCGGTGCGGCTCATTCCGCGTTTGCGCGACATGATCGCCACGCGTGCCCCCGGCCTGGGGATCGCGATCACCGAGTACAACTTCGGCGGCGACACCGGCATCTCGAGCGCGCTGGCCCAGGCCGAGGCGCTCGCCGTGTTCGGGCGCGAGGGGGTGGAGCTGGCGACGCGCTGGGTCGCCCCGGCGAGCGGCAGCAAGGTGCAGGAGGCGTTCCGCCTGTATCTCGGCTACGACGGCGCCGGCGCGCGCGTCGACGGCACGAGCGTGCGGGCCACGACGGCGAAGGTCGACTCGGTCGGGGCCTATGCACTCGAGGGCGCGGACGGTCGCGTGTTCGTGCTGTTGTTCAACAAGCACACGGCGGGGGAGACGGTCGCGCTCACGGTCGCTGGCGGCGGCGATCGCGCCGTGTCGCTGCATCGATTCACCGCCGCCATCGCACTCGCGGCGGCCGGCACGACCGCACTGAGCGGGGGGGCGCTCTCGCTCGCACTGCCGGCGCGCTCGCATTCGGCCTGCGCGGCACGCCCAATCCCGCGCGCGGCGAGATGTCGGTCGCGTTCACGCTGCCGCGCGACGGCGACGTGGAGCTGGCGATCTTCGACCTGGCCGGCCGGCGCGTGCGCGACGTGGCGTATGGCCCGCTTCCGGCGGGGGCGCATCGCCGGCGCTGGGACGGGCTCGATGCGCGCGGGCGCACGCTGCCCGGCGGCGTCTACCTGTGCCGGCTTCGCGCGCTCGGCGCCAGCGAGGGTGTGCGGCTCATCCGCGTCCGGTAGCATCCCCGGCCCGGCGGGGGTACAGTGCCCGCCATGAACGCCCGATCGCATGCCGTGCGTGTGAGCGCGATCTCCGCGCTCGCGTTCGTGCTCGCCCTGGCGCTCGGGGCCTGCAGCCACGCGCCCGAGCCGACGGCCGCGCCGCCTGCGTCGCCACCGCGGGAGTCCGGCAAGGCGGCGAAGCCCGACGCGCGCGAGCCCTCCCGCGCCGACACGGACGCGACGCGAGACCCTGCCGATCGCGACGAGCCCGGCGGGGCTTCCGACGACGAAGACGATGATGAAGATGATGACGATCAGGACGACGCAGACGATGCCCAGACCGGGCTCGCCTCGTATTACGCGACGAAGTTCGAGGGCAGGCGCACGGCGAGCGGGGCGGTGTATCGTCGGGACGCGATGACCGCGGCCCATCGCTCGCTGCCGTTCGGCACGCGCGTCCGCGTGACACGCCTGGCGACGGGCAAGTCGGTCGTTCTCGTGGTCAATGATCGAGGCCCGTTCCGCAAGGGACGGATCGTCGATGTCTCGCGCTGCGCCGCCGAGCAGCTCGATCTCGTCCGCGCGGGCGTGGCGCGCGTGCGGCTCGACGTGCTCGAGCGCCCATCCGACTGACTCACCCCACGGAATCCCGGTCCATGCCCACTCCCGAAGTGTGAGAGTCCGGATCCTCACCCTGCAACTCTGGAGCGCTTCGCCGCGTAGGAACCCCGTTCGTCCCACCTGCAGCTCCCGTCCCGGAGGTTCTCCGTGCTTCGCATTCAGGGTCTGGTCAAGGTCTATCCCGGTCCGGTCACCGCGCTCGCGGGGCTTGAACTCGATGTCCCCGCGGGCATGTTCGGCCTCCTCGGTCCCAATGGCGCGGGCAAGTCCACGCTGATGAAGATCCTCGCCGGCCTGCTCGAGCCCACCTCCGGCTCGATCACGCTGGACGGGGAGGACGTGGTGGCCCACCCCGAGCGCGTGCGCGCCCGCCTCGGCTATCTGCCTCAGGAGTTCGGCTTCTATCCGCACCTGAGCGGCGAGCAGATGCTCATCCACCTGCTGCGGCTCAAGGGCGTCGATGCGCCCGGCGGGATCAAGGCACTGGCGCGCGAACTGCTCGAACGCGTCAACCTGGGATTCGCCGCGCGCCGCGCGGTCAAGTCGTACTCCGGTGGCATGCGCCAGCGTCTCGGCGTGGCGCAGGCGATCGCCGGCAATCCGCGCCTCGTCATCGTCGACGAGCCGACGGCCGGGCTCGATCCCGAGGAGCGCCTGCGGTTCTACCACCTGCTCACGGAACTGGCGCAGGACCGGATCGTGCTCCTGTCGACGCACATCGTCGAGGATGTCGCCGTCCTGTGCCCGCGCTTCGCCGTCATCCGCGGCGGGCGTCTCCTGGTGACCACGACGCCGCAGGCGGCGCGCCAGGAGCTGACGGGCGCCATGTTCGAGGGCACTGCCGACGGCACGGCACTCGCCACGCTGCGCGCGCAGGGCCGTGTCACGCAGTCCGTGCTGGTCGAGGGCGTCAACCGCGTGCGCGTGCACCAGCCCGAAGGCGCGCCGCCGGCGGGCTTCGAACCCGTTGCGCCGACGCTCGAGGATGCCTACCTCGTGCTCATGAACGAGAGCGCGCTCATGGCGGCCCGGGCATGAAGCGGTTCCTCGAAGTTCTCTGGCTCGACCTGCGGGAGATTCCGCGGCGGCCGTTGTTCTGGGTGCTGGTGCTGATCCTCGGCTTCATGGCGTTCGCGCTATCCAACGGCAACGCGCGCATCGCCTCGGGCGACATGCGCGTGGGCGGCGATCGCGCGTGGCTCACGAGCGAGTTCGCGCAGACGCAGCTCCTCATGGTGCTCGTCGCCATCCTCTACTCGTTCTTCGTCGCGATTGCCGCGGGCATGATCTTCATCCGCGACGAGGAGCAGAAGGTGGGGCCGTTGTTGCACGCGACTCCGCTCACGCCCGGCCAGTACGTGTGGGGCAAGTACTGCGCGGTGCTGCTGGGCTTCTTCGGCGTGCTCGGCGTCCACCTGGTGATCACGATCCTGTTCAACCACGCGATGCCCCACGCCGCGAACCAGGAGGCGATCGGGCCGTTCGTCCTGTGGAATTACCTGAAGCCGGCGATCATCTTCGCCGTGCCGATGCTGGTGTTCATCTCGGGAACCGCATACGCGCTGGGGGCCTTCACGCGGAAGGCCGCACTCGTGTTCGTCGTGCCGATCGCGCTGGTGATCCTGGGCACGTTCTTTCTCTGGGACTGGTCGCCGGTGTGGCTGTCGCCGTTGGCCGAGCGTGTCCTGCAGTTCATCGACCTGAGCGGCGTGCGCTGGATCAACGAGAACTGGCTCGTGGTCGATCGCGGCGTGGCGTTCTACAACCGCGCGCCGGTCGGCCTCGATGCGCTGGCGATCGTGCAGCGCTTCGTCTGCCTCGCCATCGGCCTGGGCGCGGTCGGCCTGGTGCACCTGCGCTTCCCGGCGCTGTTGCGCGGCCCGCGCACGGTCAAGGTGAGGCGCGGCGCCCGCGTCGGGGCGACTGCCGAAGCGACGGCGAGCCCGGGCCTCGAGCGCATGTCCGCCGGCCTGGCGATGCTGAACATGACCGCAAAGGCGCCGGGCTTCCTGCGCGCGGCGTGGAATGTGGCGCGCGTCGAGTTGATGGAACTCAAGAGCCACCCCGGGCTTTACCTGTTCGTGCCGCTCATCCTGGTCCAGACGCTGGGCGAGGTCGTCTCGACCGGCGCGTTCGACACGCCGCTGCTGATGACGCCCGGCAGCCTCGCCGTGCGGCAGATGGGCGCCTTGACGCTGCTCCTGTGCATGCTGATCCTGTTCTACACCACCGAATCGCTGCAGCGCGAGAAGTCATCCGGGTTTGCGCCCCTGTTCCTCTCGGCGCCCATCCCGACGGCCGCCATGCTCCTGGGCAAGTCGGTGGCAAACGTGGTCGTCGGCGTGATCATCATGCTGGCGGCGTTCGCGGGATCGATGATCCTGCTGCTCGTGCAGGGAACAGTGCCGATCCGCATCGAGCCGTTCCTCCTGTTGTGGGGCGTGCTGCTCATCCCCACGTTCCTGCTGTGGACCGCGTTCGTGTGCGCGACGTTCACCGTCACGTCGAGTCGCTATGCAACGTACGCGATCGGACTCGCTGCAATGTCGCTGACCGGTTGGTTCCAGATGCGCGGCAAGATGAGCTGGGTGACCAACTGGGACCTGTGGGCCTCGACGGTGTGGAGCGACATCAGCGTGCTCGAACTGGACCGCCAGGCACTCGTCCTCAATCGCTTGCTGGCGCTGGCGCTGGCGGCACTGTTCTTCGCCATCGCCGTGCGCTTCTTCCCGCGCAGCGAGCGCGACGCCGCGCGGATCGTCCACGCGCTGAGCCCGCAGCGCCTCGCCGGCCACGCCCTGCGCCTGGCGCCGCTGGTGATCGCGCCCCTGGTCCTCGCGATCGTCCTCGGGTTCGCGGTGCACGGCGGCCGGGGTGGCGCGGTCGCGCAGAAGAAGGAGCGCGACTACTGGAAGAAGAACGTCGCCACCTGGCGCGACGCGAAGCTGCCGACACTGACCGCGGTCGACATCGACCTCGCGGTCGAACCCGCCAGAAGCGCGCTCACGTCGCGCGGGACGTATGCGCTGATCAATCGCACGGCCGACACGCTGTCGGCGATCCCGCTCACCGGTGGACTGCACTGGAAGGACGTGCACTGGACCGTCGACGGCGAGAGCGCGAAGGTCGAGGACCGGGCCGGGCTGTGGGTCGTGCACCCCAAGCGGCCGCTCGCGCCGGGCGATTCGGTCCGCGTCGGGTTCGCGTTCCACGGGCACTTCCCCGACGGTGTGAGCAGGAACGGGGGGACGCTGATGGAGTACGTGCTGCCTTCGGGCGTGGTGCTGACCGGTTTTGCCAGCACCGGGATGGCGCCGTTGCTTGGTTACCAGCCCGAGGTGGGCGTCGAGGAGGATCGCAACAAGCCCGATCCGCGCGAGTACCCGGTGAATTGGTGGAGGCGGACGCTGCCGGCGGGCTCGCCGATGTTCGACGGCTGGATCACGACTCGCCTGCGCGTGACCGGACCGGCCGACATGCAGCACAATGCCACGGGATTCTGCGAGTCCGACGTGGTGAAGGACGGCCGGCGCACGACACTCTGGCGGAGCGATGCTCCCGTGCGCGTCTTCAACGTCGTCATGGGCCGCTGGCAGGTGAAGAAGCAGGACGGCGCAGCGGTCTACTACGATGCGCGTCACCCGTACAACGCCCAGGAGATGCTCGACGCCCTGGTCGCCGCCCGCCGTTGGTACGGCGAGTGGTTCGCACCCTACCCGTATCGCGAGCTGCGCCTCTCCGAGTTCCCGGGGCTCGCCAACTACGCGCAGGGTCCGCCGACCAATATCACGTTCTCGGAGAACATCGGCTTCCTCACCAAGAGCGAGCCGAAGGCGAACCTGGCGTTCTGGGTCGCCGCCCACGAGGCTGCACACCAGTGGTGGCCGTTGATCGTGATGTCCGCCGATGGCCCGGGTGGCGAGGTCCTGTCCGAGGGGATGGCGCACTTCTCGACCATCCTGCTGGTCGAGCAGGCACGCGGACTCGAGCAGCGCCTGGCGTTCTGCCGGCAGATCGAGGATCGCTACGGCAACCTCAGGCGCAAGGACGGCGAGCGCCCGCTCGTGCGCATGGATGGCCAGCTTCGCGAAGAGGGCCAGATGATCTACGACCGGGGCGGGTTCGTGCTGTGGATGATGTTCCGGCTGATGGGAGACGAGGCGGGGCGCGCCGGCCTGCGCGACTACATCGCGACCTACCGCGACTCCGAGGACAAGCCGCTGCTCGAGGACCTGCTCCACGTGATGCGTCGACATGCGCCCGATCCCGCGGCGTTCGACGCCTTCACGGCCCAGTGGTTCTTCGACACGGTCGTGCCGGAGTTCCTGGTCGACAAGCCGACGCTCACGCACACGGGCGGCACGTGGACCACGGTGGCGAAGGTGCGCAACGTCGGCAGCGGGCACCTGAAGGTGGTCATTGCGGCCACGCGCGGCGAGCGCTTCCCCGACCCGAAGAAGCCCGCAAAGGGGGAACCCTACGCTGATGCGCGCACCGTGCTCGAGCTCGGGCCGGGCGAGGAAAAGCCGGTGACGATCGAGAGCGGCTTCGCGCCCGCGAAGATCGTCGTCGACCCCGACGTCGAGGTGCTCATGCTGCGGCGGGCGAAGGCGCAGGTGCCGATCGAGAACAAGCCCGCCCCGGGGGCAGCGCTTGCCGGGAGCGGTCGGTAGGCGTGGCTACGGGGCCAGCGTGCCGTCCATCTCCGCCAGCGCGTACATCATGACCGCCATGGCGGCGACATTCTTCCGCAACTCGATCGGATCGACGGCGCTCATCGCGTCGGCCGCGGTGTGGTGCCACTCGAAGTAGCGGGCCATCGTCGTCACGTGGCCGACGCCCGGCACACCCAGCTTCATGAGGGGCGTGACGTCGGTCCCGGCCTCGCCGGCCTTGAACCGATCGGCGCCGATCCCCGCGAACAGCGGCGCGAGGGTGCGCAGTCGCTCGACCGCGAGCGCAGTCTTCGGCACATCGCTCGAGTCGGGGTTCTCGCCGGGGCCGGTGCTTCGCACCATCGCGTCGAAGCCGACGGGACGCTCGACGCCGCCGTCGGACTCGATCGCGGCGACATGCCGCCGCCGCGGGTCCTTCCCGTAGGTGTTGGCGTAGGCGTCAGCCCCGCGTGCCCCGTTCTCCTCGTTGGTCCACAGCACGACCCGCACCGTGCGGAGCGGGCGCAGGCCGAGCTCCTTCATCAGGCGCAGCGCCTCCATCGCGATCACGCAACCGCCGCCGTCGTCGTGCGCGCCCTGGCCCACGTCCCACGAATCGAGGTGACCGCCGGCGACGACGATCTCGTCGGGGCGCTCGCGGCCGCGCAACTCGGCGATCACGTTGTGCGAGGTTCCGTCGGGCAGCGAGTCGGCCTCCATCTCGAGGTGCACGCGCACCTCCTGTCCCCGGGCGAGCAGGCGGGCGATCATCTCCGCGTCCTCGAGCGAGATCGCGGCGCCCGGAATGCGCGGGACGCTGTCGCTGTAGGCGCTCATGTTGCCGGTGTGCGGCGTGCGATGCCCGATCGGCCCGACGGAGCGAACAAGCGACGCGACGGCCCCGCGGCGGGAGGCGGCATCGGCTCCCCGGGTGCGGTAGCGCACGGTCTCGCCATAGGTCGTGAAGGGCACGTTCCACAGGACGATCTTTCCGCGCACGGACTCGGCGGGCAGGGCCGCGAGTGCGTCGAAGCTCGACACGGTGAAGACCGGCGCCGTGATGCCGCCCTTCGGCGTGCCGACGCTCCGGCCGAGGCCGAGCATGGCCATCTCCTCGCGGCGGGGGGCAACGATCGTGGCGCGCTCGCGGCCACGCACCCAGCGCGGCACGCGCACCTCCTGCAGCCACACCGAGTCGGCGCCACCGTCGCGCAGCGCTCCGGCGGCCCATGTCACGGCCCGATCGAGCGACGGCGATCCCGAGAGACGGTGACCGATCCCGTCGCAGAGTTCGGACAGCCGCGTCCACGCGCGGTCGCTGCCGAGCGCGGCGCCCGTGAGGCGGGCGGCGGCGTCATCCAGCGCCGAAGGCGCAGGGTCTGCTTTCTCCGGCGTGGTCACGAGCAGGACGGCGACAAGGAGTGACGAGATCCTCATGGGCTCTCCGGGTGCGGGTCGAGGCGAGACCATCGCACTCTCCCCGCAGTCGAGGCAAGGCTTCCGATTCGGCGCCCGGCCACCAGGCGCATCGCCGGAACCCGTCGCCCGGCGTAGAGCCCCAGCACGTACTCCCAGCCCAGCGGATACGCGCGCAGCACGGCGAGATGCTGGGATCCGGCCGGCTGCGACACTCCGAGCCCGCGGGTCAACTCGCCGACCGATTGCGGCCGCGGGGCGATCCGCTCGTAGACACGACGGCGGGTTGGATCGGCCAGGGCGGAGAGCTGGCGGGCCCCGACGATGTTTCCGACGCCTCCTCCGGAGGAGCCCCCAGCGCAGCCCCCGGGCGCCTCGGCCTGACCCGCTGGACGGCCCCCCCCGGCGCCGTGCTACGCTTGTCGGGCCCATTCGAGGATTGGAATCCCCCAAGGACGGTTGCCGCTCAATCCGGGAGTGCCATGAACGGTCCCATGCCGCCTCGTCGGGCGCCGCGCGTCCATCGTGCCTCGCGCGCCGCCGCCACGCTCGCGCTGATGTTCTCCCTCGTGCCGGGGCTGCTTGCCGCCTCGACGGGGCCCGAAGACCGTGTGCTCGCGCCGATCCCGGTGCCAGTCTTGCGGACGGGGTTTCCAGTTGCGGCCAGCACCGCGGCCTTCTCGTATCCGCCTGTGATGGTCGACCTCGACTTCGATGGACGCTCCGAGCTCATCGCCATCGACGACGACGGCAAGATCTTCGTCGTCCGCAACGACGGTGCGCGGCACGGCGCGTTTCCGAAGAATTTCGGCGTGGCGCCCAGCGGTCCGATCGCGGTCGGCGACATCGACGGGGACGGATATCTCGAGCTCGTCGCGGTCGGCATCAATGGTCGCGTGCGCATTTTCAGCGACGAGGGAGCAGTCGAGGCGGACCTCGCCGACCTCCCCTGGGCGCCGGTCGGCGGTGCCGTCCTGACCGAGTTCGACACCAGCGGCAAGCTCGCCATTCTCGTCGTCACGGCCGACGGCACGTTTCACGCACTGCGCGGCGAGGGCGGGGAGTTCCCGGGCTGGCCGGTGAACGGGAGCGCGGTCGCCGCGTCGCCCCCCTTCGCCTACATCGGCCCGGACAACTTTCCACGCGTCGGCTACCTCGGCGCCGCGCCGGATCGGGCGCGGATCTTCTTCACCTACGGCGACCTCGACACCGTGGCGTCGTACACGCCGGCGTCGCCTTTCTCGGCGGCGCGACCGGTCGCGGGCCTGCGCGCGATGTCACTCGGCTTTCCGGACGCCGAGCACCTGTACTCGTTCACCATGTCCGGGAAGCTGACGCGGCTCGATCCCGACCTGCTGAACGGCGCGACCGAGATCACGCCGCTGGCGCAGCTCCCGGACGACAGCGTCTTCGTCCAGCCCGCGATGATGGACGCGAACGGGGACCTCGTTCCCGAGCTTGCGGTGCTGAGCGTCCGCGGTGACACGACGCAGGTGTGGCTGCTCGACGGCGCCTCGGGGAATCCACTCGCCGGATTTCCTCGGCGCTACCTCGAGGCGCAGCCCGTCGGCGGAATCGTGTGTGCGGACGTGGGCGACAACAACGCGGCAGAAATGATCTTCAATCGCGGTGGCTCGCGCATTTCGTGCGTGCGCACGAACGGCACCGAGGCATGGACGCTGAATGGGCTGCCCGCCGTCGCCGGCCCGGCGCTCGGCGACCTCGACGGCGACGGTGGTCCCGACCTCGCGGTCGTCACCACGACCGGCGACATCTACGCCTACTCGCTGGGTCTCTCCGGGACCGGGCCCAGGGCGATGGAGTGGACGAACGCCGGCGGATCGCCGCGGCACGAGGGGCGCCACCAGTTGCGCGACCGCGCGGTCATCCACTCGTTCTGGCCGCCGCCGATCACGCCGGCGGACGCGTTCGTCACCCGGCCCGTGATGGGCGTGTTCGATGACGACGGTCGTCCCGACGTCCTGTGGAGCGACTACCTGACGGGCAAGACCTGGGGGTTCGCCACCGGCGCCGGTCCGATGCCCGGCATGCCACAGACCTACGGTCGCGGCGCCGTGCTCGACGCGCCCGCGGTCGGCGACGTCACCGGCGACGGCATCTACGAGAGCGTGCAGGGCACGGCCACCGGCTACCTGGTGTGGGGCAATCGCACCGGCACGACCGACTTCATGCTGATCGACAACGGTCGACAGCTTTCGCCCCCGTCGCTGGCCGACCTCAACGCCGACGGCGTGCTCGACGTGATCGTCGGCTCCAGCACGGGGCGGCTCTACGCGGCGAACCTGAAGACCAAGACCCTGCTCCCCGGGTTCCCCGTGACGACGACCGGTGCGATCGTTCTTCCGGCCGCGCTCGGCGACGTCAACGGCGACGGGCAGACCGACATCGTCGTGGTCGGCGGCCCGCGCACGATCTACGCGTACCCGCGCACGGGTGCGACGGCGCTCGCGGGCTGGCCTCGCCAGTTCCCCTCGGGCCACACGCTTGGCCAGCCGATCCTCGTGCCGATCGCGGGCCAGGCGGCCCTTTGCGTCGCGTTCGCGCGCACGACCGGCATCGACTCGGTGACCGCGAGCGTGGTCGGTGCGAGCGGGGCGCCGCTGCCGGGCTGGCCGCGACGGCTGTTCAATGCGCTCAACATCCTCAGCGGCCCGGTGGCCGGGCCGTTCGACAACGATGCGACCGTCGACCTCGCATTCGCCACCGGCGGCGACACGGTGATCGTGTTCAACGCGATCGGCAACCGGCTGCTGACCAAGGCGCTGCCCACGCCGGGCAGCATCGAGCTCGCTGCGATGGTCGACCTCGACCTCGACCTGCGCCCGGACATCGTCGTCGTCAGCGACGAGTCGGTGCTGATCGGCCTGCGCTACGACGGTCTCTCCGTGCGCTCGTTCACGCGGCTGCAGTTCGGGTTCGAGGCCGGCGCCACCCCGGCGTTCGGCGACCTGGGCAACGACGGCATCCTCGACATGGCGATCAGCGATCTCGGTTTCCCGCTCGTCTACTCCTGGGGCTCGGGTTCGTGGAATGCAGATTCGGCGCCATGGCCGATGAAGGGCCACGATCGCTACCGCACGCATGCCTACTCCGGTCCGACCGTGGTCGGCGTCGACGGCCCGGGAGCCGCGGGTCCGCCCGCCCGCGGCACGGGCACCGTCCGGGCCGTTCCCAACCCGACGCAGGGGGCGATCGCCTTCGCGCACACACGCGCGCTCGCCGGCGCCTACGAGGCGGCGATCTTCGACGTGCGTGGACGGCGCGTCCGCACGCTCGCCGCGGGGACGCTGCCTGTAGGCGGCGAGGCCGTGACGTGGACGTGGGATGGTCGCGACGAGGCGGGGCACGAGGTGCACGCGGGGATCTACTTCTACCGCGTACGCGACGCGGTGGGGACGCTCGGGGAGAAGGTCGTGCGGCTGCGCTGAGGGGGCGTCAGTCCCCGCGATAGGTGCAGCGCGAGGTGCACGTCTCGTGCACGGTCAGCGACGTGAGCAGCGGCAAAGTCGGCGCGAGCCGCTCCCAGATCCAGCGCGCGACGTGCTCCGACGTCGGGTTCGCAAGGCCGTCGACCGTGTTCAGGTCGTGATGATCCAGGCGCAGCCGGATCGGCTCGAACGCGTGCGCGATCTCCGCATAGTCCATCACCCATCCGCTCGCCGGATCCACCGGCCCGGTCACCCGCACGGTGACGCGGAACGAGTGCCCGTGCACGCGCCGGCACTTGTGGTCGGCGGGCACATGCGGCAGGTGGTGTGCGGCCTCGAAGCGGAAGGTCTTCGCCAGTTCCATGTTCATCGGCTGCGGCTCCTCGTGGCGGTCAGGCGGCGCCTAGACGCCGCGTGCGTTCGGGTCCCAGATCACCTTGTGCATCTGCAACTGGAAGCGGGCCGGCAGGCGGTCCGCCAGCATCCACGCGACGACGTCGGACGGCGCCAGCGTGCCGTGGGCGACCGACAGCAGTACCGTGCAACGCTTCGCCAGGTCGTGGTGCGCGATCGCGTCGCGGGCCCACTCGTAATCGAGGCGATCCGCGAGCACGAACTTCACCTCGTCGCGCGGCCTGAGCAATGCGACGTTCTCCCAGCGGTTGCGCGGCTCCTCGCCGCTGCCCGGGCACTTGAGGTCGACGATGCGCACGACGCGGGGGTCGACCTTGCCGATGTCGAGCGCGCCCGCTGTCTCGAGCAGCACCGTGTGGCCACGATCGCACAGCCCGCTCATCAGCGGGTAGACACCGGGCTGGAGCAGCGGCTCTCCGCCGGTGATCTCGACCAGATCCGTGCCGAACGCATGCACCTCGGCGACGAGGTCGACCACGGCACGGCGCGTGCCGGCGTCGAACGCGTGCGGCGTGTCGCACCACGTGCAGCGCAGGTGGCACGCCGACAGTCGCACGAACGCGCACGGCAACCCCGCCCACGTCGACTCGCCCTGGATCGAGACGTAGGTCTCGTGGACGACCAGCGTGTCGGCCGGGCCGAGGCCGGCGGGCAGGCCGGGGGCATCGGCGGCGGTCTTGAGGATGGACAGGCGCGAGGCGTCGGACATGCCGGGAATCTAGCAGAGCGCGGCCTAGCGGCCGAAGGTGACGCCGAGGCTGAGGTACGAGTCGGGATGGTCCCACTCCTGCCCGCGCTCGGACATCCCGTCCGTGTAGCCCAGGTGGATGCGCAGCGCGCGACCGCCGTCGTCGCCCGCGAGCCGCAGCCCGGCCTGGATCGACTGGTTCACGCGGTACTCGTTCTCGGCCTTCATGCGCAGGTCGACGGCGAGGTAGGGGTCCGCGTGGCGGCCGGCTCGCGTTCCGTTGAGGTCGGGGCGCAGCTCGCCGCCGGCCTGGAACTGGAACGCCTGCGTCCGGGGATGCGCGCGATAGAAGAAGGCGGGTCCGCCGTAGACGCGGACGTGTGGCCCCGCCTCCCACGCCCCGAGGGCGCCGATCGACTCGCGCGAGTAGACGATCCGGTTCTCCTCGATGTCGGCCGCCCCGTCGCCGAGGTGCCCGGACCAGTGCGAGAGCCGGACCCGCCACGCGAATCGATCGTGGCGTCGGCCGGCCCAGAAGCCGAAACTGCCGTCGACGGTCTCGAGCGGAAAGTTGAAGCCCGCCTGCCCCGAGAACCAGAGCCAGGCCATGCCGTCGAGGCCGATCTCGAGGCCGCCGGTGTCGGCGGTGGCGCTGGAGCGACCGAGCGCGAGCGCGGTGCCGACGCGCCCCGACCAGTGCGCGTCCTCGACCGCATCGAAGCCGAGCGTCGGCTCACGCGGATCGGCGACGGGCGAGAACGTTTCGCGGTCGGGTGGTAGCCAGGTCCACGCGCCGGCTTCGCGCGGCACGAAGGAGAGCAGGATGGCGAAGAGGGCGAGCGGCGCGCGCAGCGAGCGGGGGGCCATGGGCGCGCAGTATACACGGCGGCGCGTGCGGATCCGCGTCGATGCGGCCACGACGGTGTCCGGCGTGCTGGCGGGGCCGAAGGCCCTGCGCGCGACGGCCGCTGCGCCACTGCCTCTGCGCGGCGTCGCGGTCGTGCTGGGCCACGGCGCGGGTGGGGACATGACGAACGCGTTTCTCTCGGCGGTGCACGAGGGACTGGCGGCGCAGGGTGCGCTCGTCCTCAAGTTCAACTTCGCGTACACCGAAGCGGGGCGGAAGGCGCCCGACTCGCCGGCACGCCTCCTCGCGACGTATCGCGCCGCGGCCGCGTGGCTGGCGGCGCAGCCCGCGGTGCGCGGGCGCGCGCTCGTGCTCGGCGGCAAGTCGATGGGCGGGCGGATCGCGTCGCACGTCGTGGCGCTGGGCGATCCCGCGGACGGTCTCTTGTTCCTCGGCTACCCGCTCCATCCAGCGGGGCAGCCGGAAAAGCTGCGCGATGCGCACCTCGCCGACGTTCGGGTGCCGATGCTGTTCGTCACGGGAACGCGCGATCCGCTGTGCGAACTCACGCTGCTCCGCCCGGTGCTGGCGAAGCTCGGGCGCCGCGCCACGCTCGTGCTGATCACCGACGGTGACCACTCGTTCCACGTCCGGAAGTCGACGGGGCGCGACGACGCGGCGGCGACGGCCGAGGTGATTGCGGCGTGTGTGAAGTGGCTCGTGAAAAGATCGGCAAAGCCGTCCTAGAGGCGAACCGTCACCCGCATGAACGTCGCCGGGATTGATGTTCCACCGGCATCGTCGGTGTTCTGTGCCGCGGCCAGGGCGAGCAGCTGCGCTTGAAGGTCGCCCTCCGTTCCGCTCTTCTGCGCTGCCTCGAACGCGTTCATCGTCGGGCCATAGAAGCGCCGGAAAAGGTCGATGACCTCGGCGGAACTCTTCTCGGGCGCGACGAAATGGAACGTGTCCTTGACCATCGACACCTGCTCGGCGGCGACACCGGCCTTCCCGAAGCGCTCGAGGATGTGGCTCTCCACGCCCCACGTCATCGGGCTGACGAAGCCCTCCGGCGGGGGCGGCGTGAACGACGAGCTGATCTTGAGCAGTTGCGACACGAACGACGTCGGATCGTTCGGGATCCAGTTACCCATCACGATGCGGCCGCCGTGCTTCGTGACGCGGACCATCTCGGCGGCCGCGTCGAAGGGCCTGGGAGCGAACATCGCGCCGAAGACGGTGAGCGTGAGGTCGAACGACTGGTCGGGGACGCCTTCCAGCCGGCACGCATCGCCCTCCTGGAACACCAGTCGGTCAAGGCCCGCGGCGTTCGCCCGTCGATTGCCGGCGGCGACGAGGTTCTCCGCGATGTCGATGCCGACGACCTCGGCTCCGAGGAGCGCGAGCGGAATCGCCGTCGTGCCGTCGCCGCAGCCGAGGTCGAGCGCCCGCAGGGGCGGCGCGATCCTTAGCGACGCGACGAGGGCCTCGCCCGACGGACGCATCAACGAGGCGATCTCGGTGAAGTCGCCCTTCTCCCATAATGCCTTGTTCGGGTTCATGATTTCTCCTCTCGAGTCGCGCATGGACCACGGACTGAGCCCGCGCTTTCTGTGGCCTGGAAGTGATGCCTGCGGTCCGCTGCCGATTGGGATGTCGCGACGAACTCGGGGAAAGGGGCGGTCATCCCGTCGCCCACAGGTTTCGCAAGGGGACCGCGAATAGCCCGTTGCGGAAGTCGATGGTCGCGCTGCCATCGTACAGCACGACTCCCGCGACGAAGCGCCCCCTGGCCGCGTCCCGCAGCTTGCGAAGCCCACGGAGATCCGCTTCGACGACCGTTGCGGCGGCTTTCACTTCGATCCCGGCGACCGCCGATGGTCCTCGCTCCAGCACGATGTCCACCTCGAAGTCATCCCGATCCCGAAAGTGAGAGAAGCTGAGTGGTACCGGTCGCCAACTCGCCTGGCGACGCAGCTCCTGCAGAACGAAGGTCTCCAGCATCGAACCCAACAACGGCCGGTCCGCATCGAGTTCCACGGCATCGATCCCGAGCAGCGAACAGGCGACCCCCGTGTCGCCCATGTGGAGCTTGGGTCGCTTGACCAGCCGGCTCAACCGGTTCGTGTGCCATGACGGCAATCGTTCGAGCAGGAACACGCGTTCGAGCAGCGTGACGTAATCGTGGATCGTCTGGCGTGTCAGCTCGAAGGGAGCCGCAAGATCCGTGATGTTGATGAGCCGGGAGGTTTGCGTTGCGGCCAGGGTGAGCAGCTTGGGCAGCGCGTCGAGCGAGTGGATGCGGGTCAGGTCGCGGACGTCGCGCTGAATCTGCGTGTCGACGTAGTCGCGATACCAGGCGCGCCGCCGCGCGGAGGATCGGCGCGCGAGGGCGGCGGGATAGCCGCCGGCCACGATGCGCTCGGAGAGGCCGCTGCCCAGGCGCTCGGTGATCCCCGTCCTGAATCCGCCGCGAAACAGCGTGTCGAGGAAACGTGGCCGCCTGTTCTCGATCTCGCACTGCGCAAAGGGATGGAGCCGTAGAAGCCCCATCCGCCCGGCAAGTGAATCGGCGAGTCTGGGGACGAACAGGACGTTGGCGGAGCCCGTGAGAATGAAGCGCCCCGGGGTTCTGCGCTGGTCGATGACGGCCTTGAGCGACGTGAACAGCTCGGGGACCCGCTGCACCTCGTCGAGGATGGTCTTCGCCGGGAGGCGGTTCGCGAAGCCGACCGGGTCACTCTTGGCCGCGGCCCGTATGGCCTCATCGTCGAACGACACATACCGGTAGCCGCGGGGCTCGCCGACGGCACGTGCCAGCGTCGTCTTGCCGCTCTGTCGCGGCCCGTGAATCAGGACGGCGGGGGTGTCGGCGAGCGCCTCGCGAAGGCGGGGCGCAAGGTAGCGTGGGACGTTCAGGGCGGCTCGGCGCATGGCCGATGGTAGGACCGCTGGGCGGCTGAATGCAAGTTTAGATGTCGGCTGAACGCTAATATTGACGACGGCTGTTCGCTAGTATGCGAACGAGTTCATCGCGTGGTATGGGACCGACAGCTCTCGGTGTCGCGGGCGATGTGAATCAATCCTTGCCAGCCGGAGCCTAGTGCGTCGCATCCGGCGCGGGCAGCGGATGCATCGCCGTCACCGGCCGCTTCGTCTTCCACGTCCCGCGGCGGAACCAGCCGAGCACGATCAGCGCGCGCACCACGCAGGTGAGCGCGATCGTCCACGCGATGCCGTTCAGGCCCAGGCCCATCGCGTGCGCTGCGAAGCCCGCCAGCGGGAGGCGCAACAGCGACACCGTGACCGAGATCGCCGAGGGCGGCAAGGTGTCCCCGGCGCCGGAAAACGCGCCATTGAGCACGATCTCGAGGCAGGCGAACGCCTGGCAGGGCGCGAGGATGCGCAGGTACGGCACGCCGCGGGCGATCACCTCGCGATCGGCGGTGAAGAACGACAGCAGCGCCTCCGGCGCGAACCACATCCACGCGGCGACGCCGAAGCCGAGCGTGCACATGAGCCCGACCGACAGCCACGCCGCGCGCTCGGCGCGCTCGGGTTGGCCTGCGCCCAGGTTCTGGCCCACGATCGCCTCGACCGCCAGCCCGAAGCCGACGGCCACCAGGTACGACAGCGATTCGATGCGATTGGCGATGCCGACCACCGCGAGCGCCGCGGTGCCGAACGTGGCAGCCGTACGCGCCAGCCCCAGGTAGACGACGGAGTACAGGATGCCGATGAGCGCGAACGGCGCGCCGATTCGCGCGAGCGCCAACTGGTAGGCGAGCGACGGCGACTGCAACGCCGCGAAGCTGAAGGGTAGCGCCGGGTGCATCTGCCAGGCCAGGCGCGCGTAGCACAGGACCGCGAACGTCTGCGCGATCACGGTCGCGATCGCCGCACCCGCGACGCCGAGCGCGGGAACCGGCCCCCAGCCGAAGATGAGCAGCGGATCGAGCAGCGCATTCAGCGCCAGGCTCGCCGCGACGATGATCATCGGCGTGCGGGTGTCTCCGGCGGCGCGCAGGATCGATTCGCCGAGGACGTAGAGGAATGAGATCACCGCGCCGCCGACGATGATCTGCAGGAACGACGTGCCGGCGGCGGCGACCTCGGGCGCGGCGCCGAGCGTGCGGAACAGCCACGGCACGGCGAACGGCCCCCCGAGCGAGATCACCACGCCCAGCGTGAGCGCGAGCCACAGCGCCTGCGCAGACGCATACGCCGCGCCGTCGCGCTCGCCGGCACCGATGTGGCGCGACACGGTCGCGGCCACCGCGACGCCCACCAGGTCGGCAAACGCCCACACGGTCCACACGGCGAAGAACGAGGTCGAGACGGCCGCGGTCGCCGTCGCGCCCAGCCGCCCGACCCACATGACGTCGATCCAGTGGTAGAGGGTGTGGCACAGCTGCATGATCACGACCGGCGCGGCGAGGCGAACCAGCGCCGACAGCAGCGGGCCGCGCGTCGGGTCGACGGGCCGGCTCAATCGCCCACCGAGCGATCCCGGGCGAGGAAGTCGCGGACGAACAGGTTGTATCCGGTGCCGCGCTGCGACTTCGCCTGCTCGTTGTAGCGGGCCTTGACCGACGGATCGGCGGCCTGCCAGGCGTGGACGGCGCGGGCAAAGGCGAGACGGGCCGAGCGCTGTCCGGGGGTGCGCGGGTTTCTCGGGGCGGCGTAGCGCTTGAAGTAGGGTCGGCCCTTCCGACTCGACAGGATGTAGCCGCTGGCGAGGTGGGCGAGCAGTTCATCGGTGAGGGCGGGCGGTCTCTTGCGTGTCATGACGTCATTGAAACGGAGTTGATACGGACTTGCAAGGCATTGCAATGACCGCGGGTCCGCCTTGACCGGGCGCCTCGGGCCGGGCCATGATGCGCCCCACGAAGCGCGCCATGCCTGAAGACGGATACGGAGGTCCATGTGAAGCTGCTGATCCTGCTCATCGTCCTGCTCGCCGGCGCCTGGTTCGCCCCGGCCCCGGTCTCCCACGTCGAAGGCTCGATCGAGATCGCGGCCGATCGCGAGCGTGTCTGGACGGTGCTCTCGGACCTGACGGGCGCCCGGCTGTGGGATCCGCAGATGCGCGAGGTCAAGCTCACCTCCGACGCCAAGTCGGGCGTGGGGACCGAGCGATTCTCGGCCGGGGCCATGGTCAAGACCCGCGAGCGGGTCACCGAGTGGCTGCCCTACAACCGGATTGTCCTCGACGTCACCCATGAGCCTTCGCTGACGAAGTTCGAGGAAAGCCGGATCGAGATCGAGCCCTCCGGGGCCGCGGGGACCCGGGTGCGCTGGGCGATGAACTACCAGGTCAACGGGGGCTACCTGGGCAGCCTGGGCGACCGCTTCTTCTTCAGCAGCGTCCACCAGGGCCGGATCGACGACGGGCTGAGCAACCTCAAGCGTTACGCCGAAACGGGCGAAGTGCGTTTCTGACAAGAGGCTGCGTCGTTGCCGGCTGGCGGGATCGCCCCCGGCCGTTGTACCATGGAGCCATGTCCGTTCATACCGAACACCCGCAAGGAGAGCACACCTTCCTGCTGCGCGAGGGAGTCTGGGAAGCCGAGGGAACGGGTTACGTCGCGGCGGATGCTGCCGAGGCCCGGATCACCGGCCGGACCGAAGTGCGCCACCCCGCAACGGATCGGATCACGAACGAAGGGTGGATGAAGATCCATACCCGGACCGAGTTCGAGATCTGGCAGCGCTACGAGTTCCGTCCCGGGACCCGCCCGCACACGTGGACGTTCGTCAGCCACAACGACCGCGTGGGCGAGCTGACCGGTGAGGTCCTGTTCTGGGGCCCGCATGCGTTCATTCATTACGCGTCGGCCAAGGGACGCTTCCGCGGCTCCGAGTTGCTCACGCGCGTGACCGACTCCGAGTACACGTCGGTCGGCAAGTTCATCGCCGACGGCCGAGCCGAGACCGTGTGGACGGTGCAGCTGAAGCGCGTCGACGACTGACTCGCGGCGGGATCGGTTCGTACATTCGTGAGGCAGCCATGACCTTGATCCCTCGCTTCATCCTCGCACCCATTCTGCTCGCCACCGTCCTGGCCGCAGGCGTCGTTCCCGCCGCGGCGCCGGCCCGTGCCGCGACGACCACGACCAAGACCACGACCAAGACCACCACCACCACGCACACCGAGCTCGTCCCCTGGGACCAGAAGGGCGACTTCGCCGCCACGCTCGCGCGCGCTAAGAAGGAGAAGAAGCTCGTCTTCCTCGACTTCTATGCGACGTGGTGCGGGCCGTGCAAGA
>JANPEF010000003.1:0-8687 GCA_031431875.1 Candidatus Eiseniibacteriota bacterium
ACTTCGTTCGCGCGAGCAAGCTGGTGACACCGGCCGTGCTCGACACCGGCGGCGTGGCCACGTGGACCGTGCGCTTCACCAACAGTGCCGCCTACGTCATCGACCTCGATGACATCATCGACCGCCTGCCTGCCGGCGCGACCTATCTCGCCGGCAGCGCGAGCTTCGGCGGATCGGGAATCGGCGACCCGGCGATCACGGGCTCGCGCCTCGACTGGGGCGGGTTCTTCACGCTCCCGGCCTCGACGTCCCGCGACCTCGTCTACCAGACCACCATCCCGAACACGCTGGGCAGCTATGCGAACAGCGCCCTGGCGCACATCGGGCCGCTGGTCATCGACAGCACGACGGCGACGACGGACAGCCTCCCGGCCATGGCCACGCTCGTGGTCGACGGCTTCAACGCCGACGTCTCCATCCTGAAGTCGGCCGCACCGAATCCGGTGTCCCTGGGCGACACGCTCGTCTACACGCTGGCCGTGGCGAATGCAGGGCCGGACTCCGCGCACGCGGTCACCGTGCTCGACTCGCTCGCCGCCGGTTCCACGTTCCAGTACGCAAACGCCTCGCTCGGCACGGTGTCCGAGAGCGGCGGCATCGTCACCGCGCTGCTGGGCACGCTGGCCCCGGGCGGATCCGCCAGCGTGGTCATCCGCGTGATCCCCTCGCTCACAGGCTCGCTGGGCAACATGGCGCACGTCGAGGCGGACGAGGCCGACCCGGACGCCGCAGACGACACCTCGTCGACGACCGTGACCGTCAATCCGCTGCTCGCTCCCGACCTGGCGTCGCTCAAGACGTCGGACGGCCCCTTCACTGTCGGCCTCAACGGCACCTATACGATCGTGGTCGACAACACCGGCGCGGGCGCCACGACCGGGACCATCACCGTCGTCGACACGCTGGCGGCGGGGCTCACCTACGTCGCGGGCGCCGGCCTCGGGTGGTCGGTGAACGAAGCCCTGGGCGTGGTCACCGCGACGCACGCGGCGGCACTCGCCGCCGGTGACACGAGCGCGGTCGCCATCACGGTGGCCGTCGGTGCGGCGGCCGAGCCGCAGGTGGTCAACGCGGCGTGGGCCTCGACCGCGGGCGACGCGACGCCGGGCAACGACGCGGGCCGCGACACGACGACCGTGTTCCCGCTCGGCGGGCCGCAGCCGGACCTCGCCATGTTCAAGGCGAGCGACGCGACGTTCGAGGTCGGCCTGAACGGCAACTACGCGCTCGTCGTGACCAACACGGGCAGCGGGCCGACGACCGGGATCATCACCGTCGTCGACACGCTGGCCGCAGGATTGACCTGGGTAAGCGGAGCGGGCGCGGGCTGGGTCGTGGGCGAGGCGCTGGGCGTGGTCACCGCGACGCACGCGGCGGCGCTCGCCGTCGGCGACACGAGCGGCTTCGCGATCACGGTCGCGGTCGGCG
Source organism: Candidatus Eiseniibacteriota bacterium (assembly GCA_031431875.1). Lineage (GTDB taxonomy): Bacteria > Eisenbacteria > RBG-16-71-46 > RBG-16-71-46 > DASYSL01 > JANPEF01. The sequence goes on from JANPEF010000003.1 coordinate 1,429, forward strand.
CGACGGCACTGCCCTCGGTCGACAACGCGGCGGTCGCGACGACCGCCGGTGACACGGACGCGGGCAACGATCGCGGTACGGTCACCACGGCGGTCATCCCGTCGGGCAGCGGCACGCCGGACCTGGCGACGCTCAAGTCGAGCGACGCCACCTTCGAGGTGGGCCAGAACGGCAACTACACGATCGTCGTCCAGAACGACGGCACCGGCGCGACGACCGGGACCATCACTGTCGTCGACACGCTGGCGACGGGACTCACGTTCGTCGAGGGCACCGGCCTGGGCTGGGTCGTGGGCGAGGCCCTGGGCGTCGTCACCGCGACGCGCGCGGCGGCGCTGGCCGCCGGCGACACGAGCGCGGTCGCCATCACGGTCGCCGTCGGCGCGGCGGCGCAGCCCATCGTGACCAACGCGGCGGTCGCCTCGACGGCCGGGGATCCCGAGGCCGGCAACGACCGCGGCGCCGTCACGACGCCCGTGAACCCGGCCGGCGGCGGCACGCCCGACCTGGCCACGGTCAAGACCTCCGACGGTCCGTTCACCGTCGCGACCGGCGCGAACTACATGATCGTCGTCACCAACGTGGGCACCGGCACGAACCCCGGCACGATCACCGTCGTCGACACGCTCGCCGCCGGGCTCACCTGGGTGAGCGGAAGCGGCGCCGGCTGGTCGATCAGCGAGCTCGGGGGAGTCGTCACCGGCACCTACCCCGCCCCGCTCGCGGCGGGCGGCAATGCCTCGTTCACGATCGCCGTCGTGGTCGGCCCCGCGGCCGTTCCGCAGGTGGCGAATGCGGCGTGGGCCTTCACCCCGGGCGACGCGACCCCCGGCAACGACGTCGGCTATGACACGACGACCGTCTTCCCGCTCGGCGGGCCGCAGCCGGATCTCGCGACGGCCAAGGGCAGCGACGCCTCGTTCCAGGTCGGCACGAACGGCAACTACACGATCACGATCACGAACACCGGTTCGGGCGCGACGACCGGTGCGATCACCGTCGTCGACACCCTTGCCGCGGGGCTCACGTACGTGAGCGCCGCGGGCGCGGGCTGGAGCATCAACGAGGCACTGGGCGTCATCACCGGGACGCACGCCGCGGCGCTCGCCGCGAGCGACACGTCCGGGATCGCGATCACCGTCGCGGTCGGCCCGGCGGCCCTGCCGTCGGTCGCCAACGGCGCGGTCGCCACGACCGCCGGCGATACCGATTCCGGCAACGACCTCGGCTCCGTGACGACCCCCGTCAATGCGGCACCGGCGACGCCCGACGTCCAGGTGGCCAAGCGCTCGGTGACTCCGTTCACCGTCGGCGGATTCGGCACGTACGGCATCACGGTGACGAACGTGGGCTCGGGACCGACGACCGGCCCGATCGCGCTCAGCGACGTGCTGCCGACGGGCCTCACCTACGTCCTCGCTGCCGGCACGGGCTGGACGGTGGCCGCTGCGCAGCCGGTCATCACGGCCGACTACGCCGCCGGGCTCGCGCCCGGCGACAGTGCGATCCTGCTGATCGACGTGTCCGTCGACGCCGCCGCACTGCCCGCCGTGAGCAATACGGCGGTCGCGACGACCGCGGGCGACACGAACACAGGCAACGACACGTCGACCGACGTGACGACGGTGGACGGCGCACCCGACCTGGCGATGCACAAGCTCGCCAATGGTGCCCTCACGGTGTTCGCACCGGGTTCGTACCGGCTCACCGTGCACAACCACGGCAGCGCCCCGTCGGTCGGTACGATCACCGTCACCGACTCGCTGCCCGCCGGGCTCACCTTCGTGAGCGGCTCCGGTGCGGGCTGGACCGTGAGCGAAGCGCTGGGCGTCGTCACCGCGACCACGCCCGGACCGATCGCCGTGGACGACAGCGCATCGTTCACGCTGAGCGTGAACGTCGACCTGAACGCCCTGCCGGCCGTGACAAACTCCGCCGTCGCCTCGGGAGGAGGGGACAACTCGCCGGGCAACAACCGCGGCACGACCACCGACGCCGTCGGCGGAACGCCGGACGTCGCGACCGCGAAGAGCGCCGTGGGCACGTTCCTCGCCGGCTCGCCCGGCACGTATCGGATCGCGGTGACGAACGTGGGCACCGCCGCGACGACCGGAACGACGGCCGTGCGCGACACGCTGGCCGCCGGCCTCGGCTTCCTCTCGGGCACGGGCGCGGGCTGGACGATCGGCGCAGTCGGGCCGGTCGTGACCGCGACCCACGCGGGCACCATCGCCGCGGGCGACAGCGCGGCGTTCACGCTCGACGTCTCGATCGGCCTGGACGCATACCCGACGGTCGCCAACGCGGCCGTCGCGACGACGCCGGGCGACGCGAACCCGACCAACGATCGCGGCGATTCGGGCCCGGTCGCCGTCGCGCTCGATGCGCAGCTCGCGCTCGAGAAGACCGCGGGCGTGACCGACGCGGAAGTGGCGAGCGTCGCGCCGTACACGCTGCGCGTCCGCAACACGGGCACCTCGCCCGTGCCGGGCGTGACGATCGAGGACGCGCTGCCGGTCGGCTTCCGTTACGTCGCGGGCAGCACGCGCCTCGATGGGATGGCGGTGTCCGATCCGGCCGGCGCCCCCGGCCCGTCGCTCGAGTTCGCGATCGGCACGATCGCGGCGGGTGGCACGCGCACCCTCCAGTACCTGGTGCGCATCGACGCGGCCGCGCTGTACGGCGACGGCGTCAACCGCGCCGTCGCGGTCTCGAACGACGCGGCGCTGCGCTCGAACTCCGCGTCGGCGCGCATCCTGCTCCGCGGTGGCGTCTTCACCGACGAGGGCCTGATCGCCGGCAAGGTGTGGATGGACTGCGACTGCGACAGCGACCGCGTGCAGGACGCCGGTGAGTTGGGCATCCCGGGAGTGCGCGTCTACCTCGAGGACGGCCGCTCCGCGATCACGGACGTCGAGGGCAAGTACGTGTTCCCCGACGTGTCCCCGCGCCTGCACGTGGTCAAGATCGACCGCAGCACGCTGCCAGCGGGCTCGCGCCTCACGACCATCGACACGCGCAACGCGTTCGATCCGGGCACGCGCTTCGTCGACTTGAAGCGCGGCGAGCTGGGCCGTGCCGACTTCGCCGAGGGCGCCTGCACGGCCGAGGCGCTGGCCGAGGTGAAGGCGCGCCGCGAACTGGGCGAGGTGCGCGCCGCGCTGGCCGCCGGCCAGCCGACCGCCCCCGCCGACCTCATCCCGGGCGCCACGCGGGCGCTCACCGGAACGCCGCTCGCGGGCGAAGCCGCCGCGCGCGTCGAAGACGGCGTGTTCCACGCAGTGCAGCCCGACGGCTCGCTCGACGCGGCGAACTCGCGTCGTGTCGACACGCCGGGCCAGGCCGGCCTCCTCACCACGCACATCCCCGGCGTCACCACGCTCGCGGTCACGGTGCCCAGGAGCCCGGTGCCGGCCGACGGTCGCACGCTGGTGCCGGTCACGGTGCGCACGCCGGGCGAAGGCCCGACGCGCGTCACGCTCGAGTCGGGCCTGGGCACGTGGCGCGTCGCCGACCTCGATCCGAAGCTCGACGGCGTGCAGAGCGACGTCCATGGCTCGGCCACGTTCCTGCTCATCGCACCCGAGACGGCCGACCGCGCGACGATTCGCGTCACGCGCGTCGACGACCTGAAGGGCAACCCGGACTTCGCGGGACCGAACGCGCTGCGCGACGCCGACGAGGTCTCGACCTCCGTGGCGTTCGTCCCGGCCGTGCGGCCGTGGATCGCCGCCGGCGTGCTCAACGCGCGGCTCGACTCGCGGTCGCTCGAGGACGCAGAGCTCGCCCCCGGGCAGGTGCGCGATCGCTTCGACGAGGTGATCGACGACCTGGCCGAGAGCAACGACGACGGCACGCTCACCGGCGCCGGCCGCGGCGCGGTCTTCCTCAAGGGCGGGCTGGACGAGAAGACGCTGGTCACCTTCCGCTACGACTCGGAGAAGGCCAACGACAAGCGCCGCTTCGACGACATCCGGCCGGACGAGGGCTACCCGATCTTCGGCGACGCCTCGATCCCGGGTTTCGAGACGCAGAGCACGGACCGCCTGTTCGCGCGCATCGATCGCGACCGGTCGCACCTCATGTACGGCGACTTCCTGACGCCCTCGGCCGGCCCGACCCGGACCCTCGGCGCCTACGTGCGCAGCCTCAACGGCGCCAAGGCGCACCTCGAGGAACAGCGCTTCGCGGTCGACGCGTTCGCCAGCCACGAACGCGATCGCCAGGTGGTCGAGGAGGTGCCGGGCCTCGGCATCTCGGGCCCCTACGCGCTGTCCAACGCGAGCGCCCTGATCGGCAGCGAGCGCATTGAGATCGTCACGCGCGATCGCAACAACCCGAGCGTGATCCTCGACCGCCGCACGGTCACGCGCTTCGCCGACTACACGATCGAGCCGTACACGGGCCGGCTGCTGTTCCGCCAGCCGGTGCCGAGCGTCGACGAACGCCTGAACCCGGTCAGCATCCGGATGATCTACGAGGTCGAGGGCGGCGGCGATCGCTTCTGGACCCTGGGTGCGACCGGATCGGTCAAGCCGGTCGAGCGGATCGAGCTGTCGGGCTCGGCCGTGCAGGAAGACGACCCGACCGGCGAGCGCACCTATCTGGGCGCCGGCGGGACGCTCGCGGTCACGCCGCGCACGTTCCTCACCGGCGAGTGGGCGTCGAGCGAGGCCGAGCTGGGCGACGCCGGCAGCGCTTGGCGCGGCGAAGTGCGCCATCGCTCGGAGCGCTTCGACGCGCGCGGCTTCATGGTGCGCACGGATGCGGGCTTCGACAATCCGTCGTCGGGCTTCGCGCCGGACCGCGAGGAGGCCGGCGCGGCCGGTCGCTTCGCGCTCGATGCGAAGACGGCGATCACCGGCGAAGGCGTGCGCACGAAGGATCGCGCCACGGGCGGACGTCGCAAGGGCGCGACGCTGGGCCTCGAGCGGCGCCTGGGCGGCGGGTTCCTCGCCGAGCTGGGCTATCGTTGGGCGCGCGAGAGCCCGCTTCCGGCAGGGGGCGGGCCGGTCGCGATCACGCCGAACGAGGTTGACGCAGTGCGCGGCCGGCTCGCGGCGCAGTTCAACCGCCGCACCAGCGCCTACCTCGAATACGAGAAGGAGACCGGCAGCGACGCGGCAGGTCGCTTCGCGGTCGGCGGCGACGTGCGCGTCACCGATCACGTGCGCCTGTACGGACGCCACGAGATGATCGACGCGTTCCCGGGGCCGTACGCGCTGGCGCAGGGCCAGGAACTGCACACGACGGTGATCGGCTTCGCGGCCGACGGCGTGAAGGACCTGACCGCATTCAGCGAGTATCGGGCGCGAGACGCATTCGGCGGGCGTCGCGCCGAGGCCGCGGTGGGCCTGCGCAACCGCTGGGTGCTGTCGCGCTCCGTGCGACTCGATGCGTCGTTCGAACGGGTGAATCCGCTCGAACCCGACTCGAAGTCCGCTTCGTCCGTGACCAGCGGCTTCGAGTGGATCGGCGACCCGCGGACCAAGGGCAGCGCCCGCGCCGAGTACCGCTCGGCGGTGAGCGGGAACCAGTGGCTGCTGTCGGCCGCGCTGGCCCGCAAGCTCTCGCGCGACTGGACCGGCCTGGTCCGCAGCACGCGCACGTGGGCCCCGGGCGGCGACTTCGTGACCGCGCGCGGACAGCTCGGGCTCGCCTGGCGCGAGACCGACCGCAACCGGGTGAGCCTGCTGGCCCGGCTCGATCATCGCTACGACCAGCAGGGCTCGGCGATCGCCGACGGCCTCGAGCGCAACGTGCTCGTCGCCTCGCTGCACGCCAACGTCCATCCTTCACGACCCTTGACGGTGACCGGCCAGGTGGCGTCGAAGTGGGCGAAGGAGCGGATCGATGGCACGCTCGAACGGACCGAGGCCACGCTGCTGGGCGGCCGCGCGATGTACGAGCTGTCGCCGCGGTGGGACGTCGCCTTCGCCGCGCGCGCGCTGATGTCCGGCTCGTACGACCGGCGCAACGAGGCGATCGGCGGCGAGGTGGGCTTCACGCCGCTGCGCAACCTGCGCGTCGCCGGCGGTTTCAATGCGTTCGGCTTCAAGGATCCGGACATCCCGTCGCTGCAGAAGACCGATCGCGGCGCCTACGTCGACGTCGGCTTCAAGTTCGACGAGATGCTGTTCGGCGGTGGCGACAAGGAAGCGGCGCGGGGGACCGCACAGCCCAGCGCGATCGCGGTCGACCCGGCGAGCGCACCGGCGGCACCCGTCCCGCCTGCCCGGCCGGACTCGGCGCTCCACGCCACCCCGGAACGGATCAGCGACGAGGCGATCGCGCGCGACCGCCGCTCGCTCGACGGCTGGGAGGCGAAGATCGCGGCGCTGCCCGACTCGACGGCGGGACCGGGACTCAAGGCCAAGGGCACGGCGTGGATCGCCTACGCCCGCGAAGCGATCGCCGCCGAGGACCGCACCGGCGCGGCCGACAGCGCGCTGACGCGTGCCATCGCGCTGCACGACGCGGTCGCCGACTCGGTGCAGGGGACGGATGCGACGCGGCGCACGCGCGCCATGGCTGCCACCGTGCCGGGCACGCCCCCGGCCGAGGAAGCGCCGCTGGACGCCGACGTCGCGGCACTGCGGGCCCATGCCGGAGCGTGGTGCATCGCCGACGAGATCGCCCGGCTCGAGGTGGAGTCGGCGGCGATCGCCCGCCAGGGTCTCGCCGAGCCGACGCAGGTCCCCTGCCGCACCACGCCGCGCATCGCGGCGGCGCGGCAGGACGCGGCGGCAGCAAGAGCGAAGGCCGACGAGTGCGTGAAGCCGGTGCCGCCGCCGGTCCCGCCGCCGCCGCCGGCCGAGCCGGTCGAGCCGAACGCCGAGGTGATCGAGGCGCTGCGCGGAATCCCGAGCGGAATCCACTTCGCGCTCAACAAGTTCACGCTCGCGCCCGCCTCGGTCGCGGTGTGCAAGCGGATTGCCGGCGTGCTCGCGAAGTACCCGCACGTGAAGGTCGATCTCGAGGGCCACACCGACTCGCGAGGCGCGGCCGAGTACAACCGCAAGTTGTCGCAGCGCCGGGTCGACGCGGTGAAGGCCGCGCTGGTCAAGGCGGGAGTCGACGGCGGGCGGGTCACGACCAGGTTCGCAGGCGCGGAGGGACTGCTCAACGCCGAGAAGGACACGCGCGAGCTGGCGCTCAACCGGCGCGTCGACTTCAAGTACTTCGACGCGGAAGGCCGGGCGATCACCGCGGAGAAGCAGACCGAGGACTTGCAAATCGAGAAGTAAGCCGGGCGCAGC
>JANPEF010000004.1:0-8678 GCA_031431875.1 Candidatus Eiseniibacteriota bacterium
GTTGCCCATGCTGTCGCCGTGCTCGACGTCGCCGGCGAGCACGTACGTGATCGTCTCGATGCCGCGATGCGGGTGCCACGGGAACCCGGCGACGTAGTCGTTGGGCCGGTCGTTGCGGAAGTCGTCGAACAGGAGGAACGGATCGAAGTCCGAGGTCTTGCCGAAGCCGAACGCGCGGCGCAGGCGCACACCGGCGCCCTCCATCGTGGGAACGGACTCGACGATGCTCTTGACGGCACGGGCGGACGGCATGAGGCCTCCGGGGCGGTGGAATGAATCGGGGGACGAGCGACTCCCCTAGGATGCGCCCGCCCCCCGAATCGTTGCAACCGGACAGCCCGTGCTGCCGGAACCCCGGGCTTCGCCGGTCTCTAGACGCGCACCAGGCGGATCCGCCCCGAGCCCGTCTCGAGCACCACGCGGCCGGTGCCCTTGCCGATCGTCCCGGTCACGTGATCGTCGTCGCGGGTCACGGACTTCATCGGGAAGTCGACCTCGAGCGCGCCGCTGCCGGTCTCCATCTCGACCATCGCATCGAGCGTCGCCGGCGCCTCGATCGTGACCGCGCCGGAGCCCGTGTCGACCGAGACGTCGCGCGGCGTGCCGGCCAGGCGCATGAACACGCTACCGCTGCCGGTGTCGACGGCGACCCGCGGCGAGCGGACCTCGACGATCTCGACGCGACCCGAGCCCGAGTCCACGCTCACGCGCTCATCGGCCGTGATGGCCGCCAGGCGCACGTCGCCCGAGCCCGTGTCGATGAGCAGCTCCGAGCCGGTGAAGTCGTTGACCGCGACGCCGCCCGAGCCCGTGTCGATGAGGACGAGGCCGCCCACGTCCCGCGCGCTGACCGCGCCGGAGCCGGTGTCGATCTTGAGCGTTCCGCGCGTCCCCTGCGCCTCGACGCTCGCCGCCGCGCAGTCGACCAGCAACTCGCCGTCGACGTTCGCCACGGTGACCGCGCCCACACCAAGGTGAATGGCGGCGCGCTGCCCGCGCGGGATCGCGATGTCGAGATCCGTCCACGCCTCGGTGCCGCTGCCGCTCGACTTGATCTCGACCTTGCGCCGCCCCAGGCCCAGCCCGTTCTTGCCCCACCCGTCGCCGAAGCGACCGTCGGCGCCGACATCGAGATTGGTGCGAAACGTGTTGCGCGAGCCGGCCGACTCCGGCCGATAGAGGATGGTCTTTCCCGGGTACTGGAACACGAGCGCCGGCTCGTTGCCGGGGAACGTCTGCACGCTGATCTGCGCGGCGTCCTTCCCCTGCATGCGGCTGACCACCGTGACCGACGTCCCGGCGCCGGCGGTGACCTTCACCGCCCCGGCCAGGTTGTAGACGTGGACGCGATCGCCCGAGAGGGAGAAGCGCCCGTCGCCGGCGGCATGGGCGAGTGCGGGGCCGAGGAGGAGGGCGGCGGCGAAGACAACGGCCGGGGCAGGACGACGGAATCGGATCATGGCGGGTCTCTCCGGATCGGGGTCGGGGTCGGTTCGGACGAGCTTCCTACGCTCCGGTGCGAACCGGGGTTGCCGTGGATTGGACAGGGCGAGGAGCCGGATCGTTGGAAGCGGGGCGGCGGTTCACATGGTCGGCGGGATGCGGGCCCGATCTCTCGCGGCCCGGATTGCCTCGAACACCGAATCCGGAGGCGAGAGGTGCGCCACCCTGTCCACGTAGCGTTCGAGGTCCCACCGAACATGGACGAGCCTCAACCACTGGATGCTGTCCGGATCGGCGAGCGAATCGGCAATCGGCACGTCGGTGTAGAGCACGAGGGGCCGGAAGTTGGATGGCGAAGGAATCGGTAGCCGCCGCAGACGATCGGATTCCTGGATCGCACTCACGACCGGCGCGAGGCGCACCTCGTCGCGCGCACAGCCGGGGAAGCTGAGACACGTGAGGGCAACGAAGAGCGAGAGAAGCGCAGGCCACGAGGATCGCATGTCGCCAAGGAGTCTAATGCCGACGATCCGGGACGGCGAGAACTCCGCCACCCGGATCGGCCAACCTATTTAGGGACTGCCTGTTCAGCCCGCCATCCAAAGTTCTGCTCGAGGGCGGAACGACCCCTCCCGAGGCCTACTCAGGCACCATCAACACCTTCTGCACCGCGAGGTCGCCCCCCACCTGGAGCCGCAACAGGTAGACCCCCGGGGGAAGTTGTCGGCCCGCGTCGTCGCGGCCGTCCCAGCGCGCCTGATACGTGCCCGCTTCCCTGGCGCCGCGGGCCAGCAGGCGGACGCGCCGCCCGGTGACGTCGAACGCGGCCAGGCGGACGAACGCCGTCTGCGGGAGCTCGTAGGCGATGGTCGTGCCCGCGGAGAACGGATTCGGTCGCCCGCTCGCCAGGCTCATCCGTGCGGGCGGCGCGTCCCCGACCGCCACCGGCGGCACGACCTGGAACTGGCGCATCATTTCGTTGTCCTCGTGCTCGAGGATGTGGCAGTGGTACGGGTACAGTCCCGTGTAGTCCTCGAAGCGCGCGATGACGCGCAGGATCTCGTCGGGCCCGACCGGCGCGGTGTCCTTCCAGCCCATCTCGCTCGGATCCGGCGGCACCGCCGGCCCCGTCGTCACGATCTGCCCGCTCTGCAGGACGAACGGCTGCCGATCGAGGACCTGGAACGCGACCAGATGCATGTGCATCGGGTGCGTGATGCCGGACGCATTGACGAAGCGCCAGATCTCGGTCGTCCCCAGCACCGGCGATTCGGTGACGTCGTCGAACATGAGGTCGTTGATCGTCCACATCGATCCCGTGCAGGGATTGTCCCCCTTGCGCAGGACGAGGTCGCGGCTGACGACGGCCTCCCCCGTGGGGATGGGCGGCACCGGTCGCAGCGCCGCGGGCAGCGCCGCGACGTGTCCGGGCGAAGCGATGACGTCGAAGCGCATGACGTTCGGGATCACGCCCACGCCCGCCTCGCCGGGGAACGGCGACGGCGCGTCGTTGGTCAGCACGATCTGGGTGCCCGCCGGGTAGGCGGCGAAGTCGATGACCACCTCCGCGCGCTCGCCCGTGGTGATCAGGAGCGAACTGCGCGTCACCGGCGCGGCGAGCAGGCCGAGGTCGGTGCCGATGACCTGGAAGCTCGCGCCGTTCGACAGCGCCAGGCGCAGCACGCGCGAGTTGCAGCCGTTGAGCACGCGGAAGCGGTACTTGCCCTGCTTCACCTCGAGGTACGGCCAGACCTTGCCGTTGACCAGGATCTTGTCGCCGAAGAAGTGGTCCTCCCACATCGCCGGGTACACGAGCGAGCCGTCGGGACGGAACGTCCGGTCCTGGATCGCCAGCGCGATCTCGAACTCACCCGCGGGCAGGCCGAGCGCGTTCTCGACCGGATCGCGCACGAGGAAGAATCCCGCCAGGCCCATCATGACGTTGAGCCGCGTGATGCCCATGGCGTGATCGTGGTACCAGAGCGTTCCCGCCGGCTGGTTCACCGGGTAGTCGACCGCCTTCTGCTCGCCGGGCAGGATCGTATCGAGCGGATAGCCGTCGGCGGCCGGCGGCACGTGCCCGCCGTGCAGGTGGGTGACGATGCGCGCGGTCGCTCCAGCAGAGTCCGGCCCGTCCGGGCACAGGTCGACCGGTAGGTAGTGGCTGGTCCGCAGGACGCCGAGCGAATCGCGCAGGTCGTTCTGCCACGTGACGTGGATCGGCAGGCCCGTGGTCGTCTCGATCGTCGGGCCCGGGTAGCTGCCGGCATAGCCCCACACGCGCGTCGGCGGCAGGTCGCGGTGGAGCCGCTGCGACACCTCGCGCACCGGGATCACGTAGTCGGCCGCGCCACCGGCGGTGCCGCTCACCGGCACGGCCACCGCCGGCCGCGGCAGCGCATCGACGTAAGGCGTGAGCACGAGCGAGCACGGATTCGGCGAGCACAGCGTCGCGTCGCCCTGGTAGGCGCCGCCGGCCGTGGCGCACGCGGCGGCGGTCGCCACGTCGCACGAGCCGTCCGTGAGGCAGCACGCCCCGGTCGGCGCCGGTGGCGGCGGCAGGTACGTGACGACGAGACGCGGACGTCGCGCCGGATCGCTGCCCTCGCGCGTGTCGAATGCCTTCAGCGCATTGCCGGCCCCGGTCTCCTTGCCGCGCAGGACCCAGCCGAAGTGCGTTGCCGGAGTGTCGAGCCAGGCCTGGACGTCGGCGGCCAGCGCCGCCGAGGACCAGCTGTACGGGCCGGCGCCGGTCACCGACATCGTCGCGCTCGCGGTCGCCGCAAAGGTGCCGCCCGCGGTGCTCCAGTTCGTTGCCGGATAGGAGCGGTGGATCCAGGTCGCATCCCCCGTCGTCGAGGCCGCGCCGGCATCGCCGTTGCCGGCGGCGAGCGACGTGCCTTCGCCCCAACTCTGTGCCACGCGATGGACGGCCACGTCGGCCGCGCTCGTGGCTTCCCCGTTGTACAAGGTGAGCGTCGCGGTCCGCACGGTCGCCCCCGGCGGGATCGGCGACAGGTCGAACTGCACGAGAGCGCGTCGCAGGACTCCGCCGGCGTTCTTCGAGGCGAGGGCTTTCGTGCCCTTGCCGTTGCTCAGCGAGCCGTCCGCCGTCTGGTACAGCGTGTTGTCCTTCACCGCGGCGAGCGTGACCGGCACGGCCGAGCCGCAGGGATCCGGGGTGCACGGCGTGTTGTTCCCCTGGTAGACGCCGCCCAGGCTCGTGCACTGCGCCTGGGTCAGCGGGCTGCACTCCTCCGACGGCAGGCAGCACGCGCCGGTCGCCCCGCCGCCGCCAAGCGTGTAGTCGACGAGCAGGGCCGGTCGCGACCCGACCGTTCCGTGCTCGCGGCTGCCCATGCGCTTCGCCGTCTCGGCCACGCTCTCGTCGCCGCGCATCATCCAGCCGACATTGCCGGCCGGCGCGTCGAGCCAGGACTGGACGTCGGCGACGAGCCCGGTCGAGGTCCACACGTACGTGCCGTTGCCCGTGATCCCCGTCGTCGCATGCGCGATCGGGTCGTAGTCGCCGCCGGCGCTCGTCCACGGCGTCGTGGCGTAGAAGCGATGGATCCACGTCGCATCACCGGTCGCGGCCGGAGCGCCCGCGCCCTCGTTCTGGGCGGCGTTCGACGTCCCCTCGCCCCAGTCGGCAAGCGCCCGATGCACGGTCGTCAGGCGCAGCGTGTTGGTCGCGACGCGCGAGACGACCAGTTGCAGCGAGACGCTGTTGATCGTCGAGCCCGCCGGGATCGCGCCCGCGACGTCGAAGCGGATCACCGCGCGGCGCATCGGGCCATCTTTCGTCCGGCCGGTGAAGAGGTTCTCGCCGGCGCCGTTGCTGACGGCCCCGGTCGCGCTTTCGTAGAGCGTGTTGTCCTTCGCCGCCGGAATCGAGACGAGCGTCGCCCCGGCGAAGCCCGGGATGGCAAGCGCGGTGGTGATCAGGAACACGGAAGCAAGACGCGGACGCACGCTCATGGATCACCTCTTCGGTACGTGGACTTGAGCCTTCCCCAGGACACTGCGGGCGATGCAACCGGATCCGGCCGTGAGTAGAGGATGGTGAGCACGGGACGGTCCGCGACGGCGGGCGCCTCCCGCGAATCGAAGCGCCGGACGGTGCGCGGGCCGGACTCGTCCCCGCGAACCAGCCAGCCATGGTTCGTGGTCGGGTCGGCGAGCCAGGCGAGCACGTCGACGACGAGCCCCGGGCCCGTCCACGTGGCCGGCCCGACGTCGCCGACGACCTGCGCGGCGCTCGGCTCCGGATCGAAGTCGCCACCGACTTCGTCCCACGTGATCGACGGATGGAATGCGTGCACCCAGGTCGCATCGCCGGGCCGCGCCGGTGCTCCGGCCCCACCCGACGAGGACGACGCGCCCTCGCCCCAGTCGCGCCGGAGGGGGTGCAGGGTGAACGTCCGCCCGGCGGTATCCGCCGCACTCGAGACATGGAGGGTGAGCGACACGCCGTCGATCCGGGCCCCGGCGGGCACGGCGCCTGCGAGGTCGAAGGCGAGCAGGCCGCGGCGCGTGCGGTCCTGGCTGTTGCGCCCCGCAAAGACCGCCGGACCGGCGCCGTTGCTCGTGTCGCCGTCGGCATCCTCGAACAGCGTGTTGTCGTGCGCGGCGCGAATCGTCGCGATCTCGGCGGTCGCCGCGCGCGGGAACGGGGCTGTGATCAGGAGCAGGAGAACCAGAAGGATGCGCATGGCGACGCTCGCGGACGGGCCCCCGCTCGCCGCCGATCAAGCGATCGCCATCCGAGCGGGGACGGCTGCACGCGAAGAGGGCAAGAAGCGGGCCGCGTCTGCGGATGAAGAATTCGCCGGATTTCCAGTGCCGGCACGGGCGAGGCGGCGCGTGGCGGGCACGGTGTCAGGCGGTCGGTGACAGTCTGTCACGCGCCGGTGGGAGGCGGGCGATCACTATGGAGCGGCGAGCAGCCGCCCGCTGCGTCGAAATCCCGCAGCGTCGACACGCAGCCCAAGCGAATCGAGGGTGGTGGCGACTCGACCGGACCGGGCGACCGGATCGAGGCCGCGATCCTCACAGGCCTTTGCCAGGCAGACCGGGCAGAGCTCGAGCGGGCGGGCGTCGAGTTCCGGGACCGAGTTGCTCCCGTTCATGAGGCAGTGGAAGATTGTGCAATGCGCCATCCCGAAGAGGTGCCCGACCTCGTGGCTGGCGGTGCGCAGCGTCCGCGAGAGCGCGACCTGCTTCTCGGTGGCGGACGCATCGGGATCCCCGTAGCGCGCCATCGACCAGACGCCGACACCCTCGGAGGGCAGCGCCTGGCCGAAGACGAAGTTCCAGTCGTCCCGCGGATACAGGTCGAGGCTCGTGAGGGCGAGCCACACCAGCGCGTCGGGAGGACGCCGAACGACGAGGATCGAGTCGAGCACATAGCGTGTCCGGATCTGTTCGCCGAAGCCGCGACTGTCGCGGCGATGGGCCGGCGGGATCGACGAGGCATCGATCGGCTCGCCGGCGCGGACCTCGAGGCCATAGAACGCGGCGAGGTACTCCCGCGTCGACTTGACGATCGCGGCCCGAGCCACCGTGACCGGCCCGAGCGTGGAGACGATGAGCAGGTTTCCCGGCCGCGGTGGATGCGCCCGGCGATCGGCCCGGTACTCCGCGAGCGACTGGCCGCGCTCGTCGTGAGCGAATCGCCAGCTTCCGGCCACCGGTTCGCCCAGGGCGATCGCCTCGGCGCGGAGTGCCTCGTACGGCGCAGGCAGGACTTCGGCGCGGAGCGAGGCGACGCGATCGGGCGACGCCGGGCCCGCGCCGCTGGCGTTCTCCCGACCCTCACAACCCGAGAGAAGTCCGCCCAGCGCCAGAACACAGGGAAGGGCGCGCACGATCGAGGACGCCCGCCCGCCTCTCGACGAGGGGGGCCGACCTGGCGGACAATCCACTTCAATCGAATCGCGCAATCTATTGTTTTCCAACGATGTAGAGACCGGAATGAATCTCATGGATCCACCCCCGCAATCCGCCCCTAGAGACCTCGCATCGCCGCCGCCAGCGGCAGCCGCGAGGCCTTCCACGCCGGCAGAATCCCGCCGACCACACCGAGGCCCAGCGCGAACAACAGCCCCGCGCCGAGGATGCCGGGCGTGATCTGGAACGCGAAGGCGATCTCGCTGAAGGTCGCGAAGTTCGTGGTCGAGGTGGCCATCCCGTTGACCGGCAGCGCCAGCAGGCAACCGACCAGGCCGCCGACCAGGGCCACGATCACCGACTCGAGCACGAACGAGAACATGACCGCGAACGGCCCGAACCCGAGCGTCAATAGCGTGGCGATCTCGCGGGTGCGCGCCCCCACCGCGGCGAACATGGTGTTCATCGCGGCGAAGATCGCCCCCACCGCCATGATGAGCACGATGAACACGCCGGCGACGCGGATCGTGGTGGCCAGGCCCTGCGACTGGTTCGCGTAGTAGGTGTCCTCGCGCTGCACCTGCACACCCAGGCGCGGATCGGTCTCGAGTTCCTGCTTGAGTTTCGCGAAGCGTGCGGGATCCTTCATGCGGAACGTCACGCTCGAGAACCCGCCGTCGCGCAGCACGGGAGAGAGGATCGCGACGTCGCCCCACACCTCGGACTCGAACGCGGTGCCGGCGGCCGCGAACACGCCGACGATGGTGAAGGAGCGCTGGCCCAACTTCACCTGGTCGCCCAGCCCGAAGCCGACGAACCGGCTTGCGATCCGCGTCCCGACGATCAGCTCGGCCGCGCCGGGCTCGAACGTGCGGCCGGCGGTGATCTTCACCTTGTCGCGCAGGGCCATCCCTTCGCGATCGACGCCGCGGATCGTCACGTTCGACGAGCCCTTCCCGCCGGTGCGGTCCTGGTTGATCAGCACGACCATGTCCGAGGTGACCAGCGGCCGCCCGTCCTTGCCGATCGCGACGTCGGTCAGGCCGCGCAGGATCTGGACGCCATCGCGGCCGATGCCGCTGGTCAGCTCGCTGTCGGCGCCGGTACGCATGACGAGCGCATTCTGCGCCGATCCGGTGGCGACGAGCGACTGCTGGAAGCCGTTGGCCAGCGCCAGCGCAAGGACGAGGATGGCGACCACCAGCCCGATCCCGACGGCGGTGGCGAGCGTGGACCAGGGACGGCGCATCACGCTGCGGACGTTGTAGGAGATCGGCACGGCCATCGGTCTTCCTCCCTTACGCCACGCGCCGGAGCGCGTCGACGATCCTGAGGCGCGCGGT
>JANPEF010000005.1:0-6627 GCA_031431875.1 Candidatus Eiseniibacteriota bacterium
CTGCGGGTTTGACCACGCCGTGAGTCCCGGAGCGCCCAGTTCGGCGAGGAGCGCGTGCCACGCCGCGACCGAGCCGGCTTTGCCGTGCGGTGCCGGCAGGAGCGGCCCGGGCGGCGTGCTGGAGACGAGAACGTGCACGTCTGCCGCCGGCGCTCCCTGGGTCGCGACATAGAGCTGTCCGTTGCGATAGGAAGCGTACAGCGACGTGCCCCCGCTCGACACGACGAGCGGGATGTTCGCGTCGAGCTGGCCGTCGAGAAGGAACCAGCCCTCGGGCCGCGGCGGCGGCAATGCGTTGAGCACGTCCTCCAGCCAGGGGCCGGGCTCCGGATCGTCTTCCCCCGCCAGGAGGACCGGTCCCCTCGCGAACGACGAGGGCCCGCTCCAGGTGAAGGCCTTGCTCCGCCGGAACTCGTATTGCAGGTTCGACCAGTCGGCATGGCCGCGCAGGGTCTCCACGGGACTCGAAAATCCTGCCCGGACGTTGGAGATGTTGGCCGTGACGGGCTTGTCGAGGGCGTCACCGTCTCCGGACCAGTCGACGGGATTGTCAGGCCGCAGCTTGGTCATGCGCCTCGTTCCCAGCGCATCGGCGTAGGGGACGCTCACCGTCGGCCAGACGCCGGCGGGCACGTTCATTCCCACCGTTTCGTCGAGGGAAGATTCGTTGAGGGGGTCCAGGGCGACGGGGGAGTAGTCGAGTCTCCAGCTTCCCGGTGCCATCCCGAACATTCCGGGATCCACCCACAGGTAGTTCATGATGCTGTAGTAGTTCGGCTTGTAATGGATGCTGTCGCCCCCGCCATGGCCGAGGCCCAGGGTGTGGCCGAACTCGTGCATGAGCGTGGCGGCCTTGTGTTCGACGCTCCTCGGTTGGTTATAGGTCACCACGAAGTCGTCCGTGACCCAGTCCGTGTACTCGGCGATCCCCCAGACCGAACCAGTCGTGTAGGTGCGCGCCCACAAGTTGTAGCGGTAGACCAGCCGCTTGGCGCGCAGGAGATGCTGCGCGTTGGGGCTGTCCCTCTCTTCCTGGGTGCCGAACTTCGCGTCCTTGATCGTGGCGAACTTTGCCCACGCCTCCTCTCTGGTGCCGGTGAGGTCCTGGACCGGCAGGTCGAAGTCGTCGAGCTCGGCCTGCAGGTTGATGCCGGCGAGGCCGTCGGGGTTCCCCAGGTAGGCATTGGGCACGTCGGCGAAGGCGGCGACCACCAGATCGATGGCTTCCTGGGGCGGCTCGTAGCCGCTCATGGCGTCGATCTCGAGGAACAGGTCCTTGTGGTCGGCCCGCGCGGTCCGCGCGAACAGGTCGAGGTCGATCACCCCGTCGTGGTTGACGTCGAGGCCCCAGCCGTCGGTCTCCCAGCAGTCCATGAGACCGTCGCCGTCGCTGTCGTCGAGACACAGGCACTGCGAAAGCTCCGACGTGTTGCCCGTTGGGTCGGTCGCGGTGGCCGTGATGTAGGGCGTCGGGGGCGGCACGGTCGGCAGCGGCAGGTCGATCATGAACGAGCAGTTCCCCGCGCCGTCGGTGAGCCTGGTGGCCTCGCCGAGATGCTCCTGCGCTTCCCCGAAGTGACGGGGATCGCAGGTTTCGTTGCGGAAGAGGTCGATTCGGTAAGCCTTGTTCGGTGCGCCCTCCATCCGGCCGTAGACGTGGCGCACGTTGCCCTCGACGACCGCGGAATCGAGATAGGGAAAGTTGATGAGCCCGTTTGCCCCGGTATCGACGTCGAGCAGGTCGTTCTTGGTGATGCCGCGGGGCAGGAGGTCGATGCCGAGCTCGCCGTTCGAGCGCAGGACGTTGTAGCGGATGAGATTGTCGACGCCCGTGGAATCCCAGACCCCGACGCGGCCATTGAAGGCGATGATGTTTCCGTGCGCGAGAGTCGGACCACCGATCGTGTCGGTCGAGGCGATGATCACGATCCCGTGCAGCTTGTTGCCCACGTCGAGCGCGCCGGTCACGTCGGTCCCCACATAGTTGCCGGAGGCCCGCGAGTTGTTCGAAGCCCGGAATTCGATCCCGTAGATCTCGTTGCCCGAGATCACGTTCCGGTCGCTCGCGGTCGTGCCGCCGATCACATTGCGGTTCGCGTTCAACAAGAGCACGCCCCTGGTGTTCGGAATCGCGACGTTGCCGGCCGCATTCGTCCCGATGAAATTTCCACGCACGGTATTACCGGTGGAGCCGGCGTTCTGGATCACGACCGCCGTGAACGGGTGGCCCGACATGAGGTTGCCTTCGCCAGGCTCCGAACCGCCGATCTGGTTGTTCGCCGCGTTGTCGATCACGATCGCATTGCCGTCGCCCAGGGCGACGGTCCCGGTCGCGTCCGTCCCGATGTAGTTACCATGAATCCTCGTACCGGTCGCGGGGCCCAGCACGTAGATGTTCGGGAAGTCGTTGCCGGCGATGACATTTCGCGCGTCGGCCGAATTGCCGCCGATCGTCGTGTTGTTCACGCGGTCGACGTTGATCCCGTTCTGTGGCTGCCCGAGGTCGAACGCACCGGTCGCGTCCGTTCCGATCCAATTGCCCTGGATGATCGTCGAAGTGGCGCTCAACCCGACGAAGATGCCGGGAAGAGTGTTTCCCGAAACGACGTTGCGTGAGCCCGGGATCGTTCCGCCGACCTGGCAGTTCGATGCGTTCACGAAGATCCCGTTCCCGCCATTGGCGACCACCGCCGTGCCGGTCGCGTTGAGACCGACCCAGTTCCCGCGCGCGACGTTGCCCCCCACGTTGCCGGTGGCGAAGGCGATTCCCGAACTCCCATTCCCCGAGACGACGTTCCGGGTCGCGGCGGTCGTACCGCCGATGAGGTTTCCGGTCGACGCGCCGAACACGGCGATCCCATTGCCGGCGTTCCCGGCCGCAGCCGTGCCGGCTGCGTTGACGCCGATCCAGTTGCCCTGGATCACGTTGGCGCTCCCGACATCGAGGATGATCCCGAAACCTGCACCGCCGGCGGAGCGGAACCGGTTGATGAGGAGCCCCTTGACCGTGCTGAATCCTGCCGTGATCAGGAGGCCGCTGGCCTCCGGCATGAGGGATCCGTCGATCTCGATCAGCGGCGAGGCAATGTAGCCCGTCTGCGTCGTACCGTCGATGAAGACCGGCTGTGTGATCGTCGGAAGGGGGGTCGCCGGCTTGATGGTTTGCAGGCCGCTGCCGATGTGGAACGTGATCAGGTCGGTGGCGGCATCGCCGTTGGCCGAGGTGATCGCGGCGCGGAGCGACCCGGCACCCCCGTCGGCGGTGGTCGTCACGTCGTAGGTGTTCGCGATCCGCGGCGGAGTCGGATCCCCCCCGAGAAGCCCGAGCGGCAGGGCCGCGGCCGTGACGGCGATCGCGGGAACATGGCGCACGTAGGGCTGCTCGGCAGGCACAGCGCCCTCGGGCTGGTTCGACGCACCAACCCCGACATTTGCGTCGGCCGCATAGGGCGGAGCGATGGCCGCGGTGGCCGGTGTGGTGAAGGCCGCGGCCAGGGAGCCGGCGAGGAGAGCGAGGGCGAGCATTCGGGCAGGGAACGGGTTCATGGGATAGCTCCGGATCGGGTCATGGCTCCGAGGGCGGAAGCATCCGCGCTCACCTGCAACAGCAAGGTTCCCCGGCAAAAGGGATCATCTATTCGTCGAGGACCACGAGCCGTCGCACGCGCAGACCGTCGTCCTGCCGCAGACGGACAAAGTAGATCCCGGCCGCTGGGCGCTTGCCCGCGGTGAGATCGACCGTATGCGCTCCCGCGCCGAGCGAGCCGACGTCGCGGGCGACAACGCGTCGTCCGGCCACGTCGAACAGTTCGAGCGATGCGGCCGCGTCGCTCGGGAGCGTGAAGCGCACGAGCAGCGCGCCCGTCCGGCTCGGATTGGGGGTTGGGGCCGCGAGCGCGAGTCCGGAACGCGCGTCCTCCTGCACGTCGACGGGCGCCTCGCCGAGCTGGCCGTTCGCCTTCACGCGCTGGGCATAGATGTCGCCGTCCTCGCCGCCCTCTCCGGCGCTACGTCGGTCCTCCCAGGCGACGACGGCGCCGCCCGCGCCGTCAGAGACGATCGCCGGAAGGAACTGGCGAAGGCCGGCCGTCGAGAGCGCGCGCCCGTTGACCGGCCAGGCGGGATCCACCGCGCCCGTGCCCAGCACGTGCTGGGCGTAGAGGTCGGCCTCGGGGTCGACGATGTCGTTCCACGTGACGATGGCGCCGCCGGCGCCGTCGGGGATCATGCGCGGCCACACCTGACTCGGAGCGTCCAGGCAGACCGCAAGGCCCGTGGCGGGCCATGCCGGATCGAGGACTCCCGTGGGGAGGACATGGTGCGCGTAGATGTCCCGGTTTGAGTTCCGGTTGTCGTCCCAGCTCACGAGAACGCCGCCCGCGCCGTCCGCGATGATCGCGGGCGACGCGTGATCGAAGAAGTCCACGTTCACGTCCCGGCCGCTGACCGGCCAGGCGGGATCGAGCGCGCCGCTCGCCCGCAGACGATGGACCCGGATCGCGTGTGTCGCGCCGTCGAACTGGGCCCACGCGACCATGGCGCCCCCGCTGTCGTCGACGGCGATCGCGGGCCACTGCTGGGCTCCCGGGAGCAGGGGAGCGATGACGCGGCCGGCAGCGGGCCAGGCCGGGTCCAGCGCCCCGCTGGCCAGGACGCGCTGGGCGACGATGTCGTAGTCGCCGTTGCGGACGTCCTCCCAGGCGACGATGGCGCCCCCCGCGCCGTTCGAGACGATGATCGGCCGAGCCTGGCCGGCGAGCGAGTTCGTGAGCAACACGCCGTTCGGGGTCCATTGCGGGACGCCGCCGGCGTTCACACGCTGGGCATAGATCTTGGAATTTCCAGTCCGCAGGTCGTCCCACGTGACGATGGCGCCACCGCTTCCGTCCGACACGATTCGGTGGTGGGACTGGAAGTTGGCGGCGGTGCAGAGAGCGACACCGTTGGCCGTCCACAGCGGCGTCCCGGACGAATCGACACGCTGCACGTAGATGTCGTAGTCGGCGCCGTTTCGATGGTCGCTCCACGTCACGATCGCCCCGCCTGCGCCGTCCGACACGAGCTGCGGGCTCCACTGATTCCCGGCCGACGTGCAGAGCGCCACGCCGTTGGCCGCCCACCGCGGCGTGCCGGTGCCATCGACGCGCTGGACGTAGATGTCGCGGAGACCGCTGCGTTGATCATCCCAGGCGACGATGGCGCCCCCCCTGCCGTCCGAAGCCGCAGCCGGAGTTCCCTGGGCTCCGTCGGCTACACACAGGGGCACGTTGGCCGTCGGGTCCGTCGGCCAGTCGGCTGCGGCCAGCCGGGGCAGGAGGACGAGGAGGACCAGGAACACGAACGTGGAGAGCGCTGCGCAAGTCGGGCCGGATCGCGTGGACATGGAGCCCTCCGTGTGGATGGCTAGACACTCTTGATTCAGGCAATCGGCGCAGATCGAGAGATCCGCGCTCAACCCCGACAGCAAGATTGGGCGGGAAATCGGATCATCGCCGGCGGGCGACGACGCGTGGCTCGCGTCGGGATCGCCCCGCTGGCGAGGTCGCCCGGACTCGGGAAGGAGGCGGTGGAAGATGCGAAATGTCACGAATTCCAAGCCTCTACGCCGGTTCGTACTCCGGGCAACCCGGGGAGCCATATGTGACTGCGTACGAACCGGCCTCCCCGAGGGGTCCGGTTGAGGTACGAAGGATGTGGCCTCGACAGACAGCCGCCCGTGCACTCGCACCTCCTTTACCATTTGGTGGAGGAGGTGTTTTAGTTGGGGGTTGGTGCCGGACTCGAACACCTCCTCGAAGTTGTCCAGGAGGGCGAGGATGTGCACCCGGTCGAGCGCGGGGCGGCGGAGGTTCGCGGCCTGAGCCTCACAGGTCGTCGAAGCGTTCCCGGAGGACCGCGCCCGCCCGATGGAGCAGCTCCTCGGCGTCGACAGTTCCCGCTTGCTCCCCTGACCCGGCTCTTCTAGGTTCCTTGCGCCTGCCCTTTCGCTGACTCGTTCCGTGGATCAAGGACGCTCTTCCCCGACCCGGTCGACGAAGCTGAGTTGCCGCCCCGCGCGGTCGGGCGCACCGGGGGGTCCGGTTGCCAGGCGCGGGGTAGTTCGGCCGGAGATCGCCTTGATTGAAGAGGCGGGCATTCCGATCGCCGAAAGACGACTTCATCGCGACTTGCCTCTCAAGTGTTAGGCGGCAGGATCACCTCGCGTTCTCGTCACAGATCCCCCCGTCCTTGCCTTCTCCCCGCCGCCACCGTGCATCCCTGCGCAAGCAGCCGAAGTCGTCGTGCGCTCACCGCGGATCGCGCCTCGCCTCGTTGCGCGCTCCAAACCCGATAGCGCCCCGCTGCGACGGATCCACGCGGACCCGGAACAAGATGACAGCCGGGGCGCCAAGACAATGGGAACTGGGGAGATTACGATGAAGACATTCCTGCTCCGCCTCTATCAAGGAATTCTGTGCGCAGCTGCGCTCTGGTTGGGGGCCGAGCCGACGCAGGCCGCGGTCCAGATGCCGATCGATGAAGTCGAGCTGAGTCAGTCGATCACGAACTCGACATCGAGCGTAGTTCGCCCCGGTATCGAGGCGAATCGGATGGGTGGGCCTGCCCTCGCGGGCAGTGGACCCGGTC
>JANPEF010000006.1:0-3743 GCA_031431875.1 Candidatus Eiseniibacteriota bacterium
CCGTGTGCCCGGACGGGAAGGACCAGCCGCCGCCGCTCGGGCGCGTGCGGTCCACACCGATCTTGATCGCCGAGACGAGCACCCCCGTGTAGACGAGCGCGCGCGCCATCTCGCCGCCGGTGCTGCGCAGGTTTGCCTCGCCGGTGGCCGCACCCGCGACGTAGAGCGCCAGCGCGCCGCCGACGAGGATCGCGCCGTGTCCGTAGGTGTTGCCGACGTCGATGCCTCCGTCGAGGCCGGGCCGGTCGAGCAGCGCCTCGACATCGTCCGGGTTCTCGTTGCCATGGACCGCGAGCGCAAGGGCGCCGCCGGCGAGCAGGACGCGTAGCGACTGCGGCGCGGCGAGGCGGTCGAGATCGTGGCGCAGGAACGAGCGCGACGCGGCAGCGGACTCGCTGAACTCGCTGCCGAGCGCGGGGATGTCGGGATCGCCGGCCTGGGGCGCGGCATGGAGCAGGGGCGGCGTCGTGGTGAGGGCGGCAGCCGCGACGATGACCGCGAGCACGACCGGAAGGCGGCGCGCGTGGCGGCGAAGCAGGGTGGAGTGTCGGAGCATCGGGACTCCCAGGGTGACCGGTCGGCTGGCACTACCCGGGCGGGGGGGCACAGTTCCCGCGAGCGCCCGACCCGGCCCGCCGGGTACACTGGTTGCCGCGCATTCCGCGTGAAGTCGAGGTTCGAAGGTGGGCGGCGGGGAGGCCGGATGATGCGGGAAGGACACGGACTCGGGGCGGCCATCGGCGCTCTGGTGCTGCTGCTCGTGGGGCTCGGGCCCGGGGTCGCCGGGGCGCAGGCGCCGCCGCTCGTGGGGGTCGGCTTCGATCGTGATACGCGCGGCGACTCGCTGGCGATTCTCGCGCTCCTCAATCGCGGCGAGCCCGACTCGGCGAACGCCCGGCTCGCGCGCGTCGTCCCCGTGGCACGCGCCACCGGAGACTCGGCGCGCGTGGCGCGCGCCATCCTGCTCGAGGGCGTGATTGCGCTGCGCCAGTCCCGCCCGGCCGAGGCCAGGCCAAAGATCGAGCAGGCGCGCCGGCTCGCGCTCCAGGCGGGCGACGACGCGACGTTCATGGCGACCCTGCGCGCCGAATCGATCGCGCACAACATGAACGGCGACTACGCGCGCACCGAGCCGCTGGTCGTCCGCTGGACGGCGCTGGCGCGCAAGCTCAACCACCCCGAGTCCCTGGGCTGGGGCGCGACCACGCGCGGGTTCCTCGCCAAGGTGCGCGGCGACATCCCGGCGGCGCGCGCGCAGCTCCTGACGGCGCAGGCGATCTTCGACTCCCTGCACTCCGCCGTCGGCCAGGCCTTCGTGGCGAACGAGCTGGGCCGCCTCGACACTCACATGGGCGACTATGCCGCCGCGCGCGTCTCGTACGAGAAGGCGATCGCGATCGTCGGCACGGACGGCGATCCGCGAATCCGCGACTGGGCGCTGTCAAACCTCGGCGTAGGCGAGATCCGTGCCGGCGACCCGGTGCGCGGGCTCGCTCTGTACGAGCAGTCGCTGGCCGGCAAGCAGGCGCGCGGCGAGACCGTCGAGACGCTCGTCACCTACAGCAACATCGTCACCACGGCGACCGACCTGGGCCGCATCGACGACGCCCTGCGCCTGGGGCAGGACGCGCTCGCGCTGGCGCTGCGCGAGAGCGTGCTGGTCGAGATCCCGTGGGCTCGCCTGAACCTGGGAAACGCGCTGTGGGCGGCGGACCGGCACGATGCGGCGATCGCCGAGTGGCGGCAGGTGCTCGCCGATCCCCGCTCCGAACCGGCGCTGTATGCGCTCTCCGACGCGGCGATCGCCAATGCGCTCGTTGAGCAGGACAGCCTGCTCGAGGCCGCGCGTCGCTACGAGGACGTGCTCACCCGCTACGGCGCGGTGGTGGTCGCCGAGACGCGCATCAAGCTGTCGATCGACCTGGCGCGTGTCCACCTGCGCGCGGGGCAGGCCGCGCTGGTGCCGCCGCGGCTCGAGCCGATGGCGCTCGAGGCCGACCGCGGGAGCGACGAGGAACTGGGCACCATCGCCTGGGGCCTGCTCGCCGAGGCGTACCGCAAGCTCGGCCGGCCGGCCGACGCCGCGCGTGCGCTGGCCATTGCCGATGCGCGCTGGGAGGCCGGCCGCGACGCCGCATCGAGCTACGAGTTCCGCGAGCACCGCGGCGAGCAGGCGCGTGCGCTCGTGGTCGAGACCGCGGTCACCGGCGAACCCGAAGCAGCGTTCACCCGCCTGCAGCGCTACAAGACACGCACGCTGCTCGAGCGGCTGTCGCGCCCGAACGCCCCGGTCGTCGCGCCGGCCGGCAACGACACGACACACTTCGCCGCCGCCGCGTTCCGCGCGACGACGCTGCGCGCCGGCGAGGTCTTCCTCGAGTTTGCGCTGGGGCCGGACACGACGCTGCTGTTCGTGGTGACACCGGATGGCGTGCGCCGCGCCGGCCTCCCGGGCGAGCGCACGCTGACCCCGCAGGTGAAGCTGGCCCACGAGGCGTTCGCGACTCGGCCCGGCGAGGGTGATGCGGCCGCTGCGGCGGCGACGGCGGCGCGGGTCGCCGCGCAGGCGCTGGGCCGCACGTTGCTGGGTCCGGCTGCCGCCGAGATCGCCGCGGCGAAGACGGTGCTCGTGGCACCCGACGGCGTGCTGCACCGGGTGCCCTTTGGTGCGCTCATCGTGGGCGGCGGCGAGACGCCGCTTGGCGCGAGCCACCGTGTCGCCATCGAGCCGTCGGGCGCGCTCCTCGCGACGCTGCGCGCGCGCGGGGCGGCGGGCGATGCGGCGGGGGATGGCGCGGCGGGCGGGCTGTTCGCCGTCGGCGGCGGTCGCCGCGAAGCGAGCGACGGCGGCCGCGGACTCGAAGGTGCGCGCCACGAGATCGAGAACCTGTCCGCCCGCTTCTCGGGCGTGACCGCGCGCTACGCCGGCGACGATGGGCGCGTGGGACTCGCGGTCGGCGACCTGGCTTCGTTTGGCGGCCTGCACTTTGCGGGGCACAGCCAGGCCGATGACCAGATGCCATGGCGCTCGGGCATCGTGCTGGGGCCGGCGACGCGCGGCGGCGACTCGCTGCTCACTGCCGGCGAACTGGCCGCCGCACCGGTGGGCGCCCGGCTCGTCGTGCTGTCGAGCTGCGAATCCGCCGGCGGACGCGCCCGCGTCGGCGAGGGTGTTGCGGGGCTGACGACGGCGTTTCTCGTCGCGGGTGCGCCGAGCGTCGTGGCGACCTTGTGGCCCGTCGATGATCAAGTCACGGTGCAACTCATGGACCGCTTCTACGCCGGCCTTGCGGCCGGAGCTGACGCTGCCGACGCGCTGCGCGCCGCGCAACAAGAGCTGCGCGCCGGCGCCGATACCGCGCACCCGTTCTACTGGGCCGGGTTCGTGCTCGTGGGTGAGCCGCAGACCGTGTTCCCGTTGCGTGCCCGGGCCGCGGCGTCGGGCACGGCCGGTGTGGCGATGACTGCGCTGCTGGCCGCGATCGTGGCGTTTCTGGCGTGGCGGGGGCGGGGACGGGGGCGCGAACCCGAGGGCGCGGGATCCAGCGGGTGATGGCGCCGCCCTTGCCAGCCCGGGTCCCGCCCGGTAGCCTCGACGGACGATGAACCTCCATCCCGACCAGATCCGCTCGATCGTCGACCAGGTGACGCGCGAACTCGAGTCCCGCACCCCGGGCGTCGAGTCCGCAACCGTCGATGCGGCGCACCGCGCCCACGAGACCGCCGACGCCGCGCGCCGCGCG
>JANPEF010000007.1:0-43764 GCA_031431875.1 Candidatus Eiseniibacteriota bacterium
GGAATGTCCTGGAACATGCTTGAACCACGCATGTCGTTTCCCATGGGAACAAAGGTCGCGCTTGCCGCCGCCGTTGCCGCGGCAGCAAGCTGTCGCGTCGGGGGGAACAGTCCACCGCTCCTCACCATCGGTGTTGTGGGAATGGCGGTGCCAGCGGGAGCGCTTCTAGCCATGCTCGTGGACATGTTCAAGGATCCAACGGGCCAGAACCTGTGGCCGCTTGCAGTGGTCGCGCTTGCTGTGACGGCGCTGATTGCAGCATCTCTGGGCGCGTTGTGCGGAAGCTTGCTCCTGCTGCTGTGGCGTATGGTCTCAGGGGGCAGGAACGCCACGTGACCGGATGCTCCAACAGACGGGCCATGGCCCTGGGGGCTTGGCCCCGCCGCTGATCGCCCGCACTCGTTGGCAACCCGCTCGTCGAGTCCAACCGAAGGGGGGTCCACCAGGACCACTTCGCTCGACCAACGACTGGTCGGTGCTGACGGCATCGCGAGACTCGTGGACGATGTCATTGCCGCCCACCTGAACAGTCCCCTCGTCAGGACGCGGTTCGGGAACATCAATGACGAGGGAACGGTCGACCTCCTGCCGGGCGACCTGTGTGTCCTGTTCACCGGTGGCACAGGAGAGCCCGATGCAGCATGCAGAGGAACGGACGATGATGGACCGCGCCTCGGTCCCCGGCCGACGCCTCGGTCTTCTTCTATGGATGGCCGGCATGCTCGGGGTGATCGTCATCACGGTCACGGTGCTGCCGCAAATGTTGAAGCCGGTGTCCCTTCCCGCGCCCCTGCCGGTGCTCCTTCTCGCAAGTCTCGCGCAGAGCGCCTTTCTACTCGCACTCGCCGTCTGGGCCGGGGTTGCGCTCGCGCCTGCAGTCGGCCTCCGCGCGCCCGCGTTCGAGGCTGCCGTGACCGGTCGCCCGATTGCGCCCGCGCTCCGGCCGCAGCTTCTGCCCGGTCTCATGGCGGGCGTGCTCGGCGGGATGCTGCTGTTCGCCGTCGGCAGTTCTGCACCCGCCGCCCTGGTGGAGGTGCAGGAGCGCTTCGCCCTCCCACTCGTCGCTCGCGTGCTCTACGGCGGCATCACCGAGGAACTGCTCCTGCGCTGGGGGGTCATGACCGCGCTCGTGTGGCTGGCGTGGTGGTTTCTGCAACATCGGCGGGGCGCCGTGCAGGCGGCTTTCGTCTGGCTCGCGATTGCGATCAGCGCGCTCCTGTTCGGCGCCGGCCACCTGCCTGCGGCGGTGGCGCTGCTCGGTCCCCTGGATGCAGAGCTCGTGACGTTCGTGATCGGCGCGAACACGGTGTTCGGCGTGCTCTTCGGGTACCTGTACTGGCGATACGGCCTGGAGTCCGCCATGATCGCCCATGCTCTGGCCCATGTGGTGAGTGTCCTGGCAAGCCTGGCGTGAAGGGGGAAACGATCACGTCACCCCGAACCCCCGGAGCCATGCCGATGCGCACCCTGGCCATTCTCCTCCTTGCAGGTGCCTTCGCCAGCACGTCGTCGGCACAACCGGGAATGGACGCACCAATTCCCGGGTTCGGCGTCGCCGCTGTCGACGAGGAAGTGCCGGTCACCCCGGATACGCCATTCTGGATCGCCTCGGTGACGAAGACATTCGTCGGCCTCACTCTCCTGATCCTCGAGGGGCGCGGAGTCGTCGACCTCGATGCCCGGCTCGACGCCGTTCCTGACTTCCCTGATTTCTGCAAATGGCTGACCTCGTCACCCCTCGTCCTCGGGCGCGAACTCGACTGCGGGGGTCCGATCACCGTTCGTACCGTGCTCACGCACACGTCGAACCGCGACCCCGGCTACTTCTTCTCCTACAACCCGATCCTGTTCTCGCGGCTCTCGCGCGACCTCGAGTGGACCGTCAACGACTCCACCGGGATCGAGGGCGGGATGAACGAGCTCGCCCGGCAGATCGAAGCGCGGATTCTCGCGCCCGCGGGGATGACGCGGTCGGTGGCGAGCCAATGGGACCGGACGAAGATGGGTGTCGTGTACGACATGGCCCGGGGTTGCGGGGTCGAGGAGGACCCGTGGGTTCTGCGTCCGCAGCCGAAGTGAGCCACGGCGGGTGGCGCCGCCGCCGGATCGACGCGGCCATCCGCTTCCCTACGCCTACGGCTGGTCGGTTCAGGAGTACCGCGGTGAGCACCATCTCTGGCACTCGGGATGGGACGAGGCTGCGGGGACGTCGTCGCTCCTGCTCCTGGTGCCTGCGCGGCATCTCGGTTTCGTGGTCCTCACGAACGGAGAGGGTTTGCACTGGGAGAATGCGCTGACGGAAGCAGCGGTCGAGCGCTCGCCCTTCGCGCGGGCGTTCCTCGATCGATTCGTGTTCACGAGTCCATAGCAGGGGGGAGCAAGCAGGATGCGCAATCTGGACAAAGCAGGGGGTGTCGCGGCACTTGTCGAGGCGTTTGCCTACATCGTCGGGTTTTCGGTCATGGCCACGCTGCTCAACCCTGCCAATGCGGCGGACTGGAGTCCGGCCCAGAAGCTCTCGTTCGTCCTGGAGCGGAAGGCGATCTTCCAGATGTGGACCCTGCTCATTTACGTCGTCTTCGGCGTGGCCCTGGTGGTCCTGGCCGTGGCGCTCCACGAGCGGCTGAGAGCCAGGGCCGCCGACCTGATGCAGATCGCGACCGCATTCGGGCTCATCTGGGCGGGACTGGTGATTGCAAGCGGCATGGTCGCGAGCATTGGACTGAACGCCGTGGCGGCACTCCACGCGACGGATGTTGCGCAAGCGGGCGCCCTGTGGAAGGCCGTGAGCACGATTCAGGACGGCCTGGGTGGCGGAGTCGAGATCGTCGGGGGTCTGTGGGTGCTCCTGATCAGCATCGCTTCGCTTCGATCCATGGCGCTGCCACGGGTGCTGGGTTTTCTTGGCCTCATCGTCGGCGTCTCCGACGTTCTCACGATCGTCCCTTCACTCGGTGAACTGGGTGCGATCTTCGGGCTCGGTCAAATTCCGTGGTTCGTATGGATCGGCGTCATCCTGCTTCGTCCCGTCGACGACCCGGCGGACAGGACGTGGGCGCTGCCGAACATCGCCGCGGTGAAGTAAGCGATTCGAGCGACCGCCGGGGGACGGAAGTCTGGATGCGTTCGCTTGATTCGGCGATGGAGCTCCTGCGGCCGGCGGCGTCCCTTCGCCGCTGTCGAGTCCACGGCGTTGCCGAGTCAGGCGAAGGCATCTAGTCGCGCTCCATCCGCTTGAGGAACGCGCGCATTTCCTTGCCGGCCTGCAGGTCGTTCGTGCGCTCGGCCACCGCGGTGCCGCGTCGATAGACGTCGGCCGCCTCGATGCTGCGACCGACCGCCTCGAGCGCGTTCCCCAGCTGGCGGTAGGCGGCGGCGTAGTCGGCGTCGGCGGCGATCGCGGCGGCAAACGACGCAGCCGCTTCGTCGGCGTGGCCCGCGGACGCGAGCTCGCGGCCCAGCAGGAACAGCGTCGTCGCGTCGTCGGGCGACTCGGCGGCGAGCGCGCGGAGCAGCGCGATGCGGGCGTCTGGTTCGGAGCGGTCGGTGGGAGCGACGTCATCGGGTGGATCGGTCATGGCAGGCTCCCGGAGTCCTCGATCGGGTGGACTCCGGGAGTGTCGTGCAGGGTCGCCCCGTAGGGCAACGGCGTTGCGGGAGTCGAGGGCGCATCCCGGGGGGTCCCCACCCT
This sequence comes from Candidatus Eiseniibacteriota bacterium, assembly GCA_031431875.1. Lineage (GTDB taxonomy): Bacteria > Eisenbacteria > RBG-16-71-46 > RBG-16-71-46 > DASYSL01 > JANPEF01. Next base: position 3,692 of record JANPEF010000007.1, read on the forward strand.
GCAGTCCGATGTGCCCGAAGGTGATCCGACCTGAGAGCGGTTGAGAAAGGCGTAGAGGCCGCTCTTCGTTCGAGTCACCAAACACCGGGAGGGTGTTGGACGGGACCCCCATCGGGATCCGCCCTCGACGAGGATTCCACTTTGCAAGCGCCGGGCCAGCTTGCCCGGAGGGCAGGGGTGGAAACAGAAGCACTTGAGCCGCAAGGGCTTGCGCTCGCACCATCCGGCGCCATCGGCGACGGAGTGCGCGTCTGTTTCCTGGGAACACTTCCGGATCGGGACAGCGGCGATACACCGACCGCGCGGCCGGGGTCAAAAAAGTCAGGACGATGTGCGCCGAACGCCCCCGCGCCACACCAGGATGACCCCGGCGAGCGCGACCAGCGCCGCGACGACGAGCGCGTCGCGCATCCCGGCACCGGCCGCCGGGGCTGCGCCCAGTCCGGCGGCGACGTACGCCGCCTCGCGCCGCTCGAAGATCGTCGCCGCGAGCCCGACCCCGCACAGCATGCCGCAGTTGCGCAGCGTGGCGATCGCACCGCCGGCGATTCCGAGCTTCGCGCTCGGCGCCGCGCCCATCGCGGCACTCGCGTTGGGCGACTGGAACAGGCCCTGCCCCAGCCCGACGACGAACAATCCGGCGACCAGCGCGGCCACGCCCGTCGGCGCTCCCGGCCCGCCCACCATCCAGGCCAGGAGGAGCAGGCCGAGCGTCACCAGCGACAGTCCGATCACCGACAGGCGGCGCGTGCCCACGCGATCCGACAGGGCGCCCGCGAGCGGTGAGATTGCCAGCAGCAGCAGCGGCACGACCACGAGCACGCGCCCCACGGCCGAGGGTCCGAGGTCGAGTACGCGCTCGAGGTAGAACGGCGTCAGGAACACCGCGGCGAACAGCGCGACGAACGAGAGGAACAGCGCGAGCGCCGCCGTGCCAAAGACCGGGTCGCCGAACAGCGCGCGATCGAACAGCGGCGCCCGCGCGACCTCGCGCCGGTCGGCCCCGCGCGCATCGCGCGGCACCAGTCGCAGGCCGAGGAAGATCGCCAGCGCGCCGATCGGCAGGTTGACGAAGAAGATCCAGCGCCAGCCCCACGCCTCGAGCAGGAACCCGCCGACCGGCGGCCCGACCGTGAGCCCGAGGCCGACGACTGCACCGATCATCCCCAGCGCCCGGCCGCGCATCGCCGGCGGAAACGTGGCGGTGACGATCGCGGTCGTGTTCGCCGAGACCATGCTGGCGCCCAGCGCCTGCAACACGCGCGCGGCGATCAGCGTGCCGGCCGAGGGGGCGAAGCCGCACGCCGCCGAGCCGACGATGAACAGCCCGAGGCCGCCGAGAAACAGGCGCCGGCGCCCGACCCGGTCGCCGAGCCGGCCGAACGGCAGCAGCAGCACCGTCAGCGTGAGCAGGTAGGCGAGCGACACCCAGCCGATCGTCGTCACCGAGACGCCGAACGTGTGCTGCAAGGTGGGGAGCGCCACGTTGACGATGCTCGAGTCGAGCGTCGACATGAACGTGCCCAGGGCGACCGCGGCGAAGACCGGCCAGGGAGCGACCGGGGCGGCGGGGGCGGCGGGGAGAGAGGTCATCGTGTCCCCCAAAATGGCTTCGCGGAGCCCCCGGTGCAAGCCCTTGCGGATCAGGTATCATTGGAGGCGTTCCGATCCCGGGTCTTGCGACCGTCGCGTGCCCGACCACCGCGCGCTCCGCGCGCCCAGCCTGAGGCGACCGATGTCTCCCATCCCCCGACCCCTGCGGGCCGTCGCCGCGCCTGCGCTGGCGCTGGCCGCGGCCGTCCTGCTGTTCGCCGGCGGCTGCTCGAGCGACGACGACCCGCCGACCGGACCGCCGCCGATCTACTCCTCGATCACCATCAGCGGCCCCGACACCGTCCTGATCGACGATTCCGCCGTGTTCACCGCCGTCGTGCTCGATACGGCCGGCCAGGTCGTGATCTCGCCTCAGCTCACCTGGAGCACGAACCTGCCCGCGCTGGCCACCGTCAACAACGCGGGCGTCGCGCGCGGCGTCAGCGAGGGCGACGTCGAGATCCGCGCCACGGGCGGCGGCACGCTGTCGAACGCCGGCAATCTCGCCGTGATCCAGGGCTACGGCTGGGTGGACCAGTCCGATGCATTGGCCTCGCTCGTCGACCTGCGCGGCGTCCACTTCGTGAGCAACCGCCAGGGCTGGATCGTCGGCGCGCTGGGCTCGATCTTCGTCACGACCGATGCCGGCAAGACGTGGACGACCCAGGCCTCGCTGTCGACCGGCTACACGTTGAACGCCGTGGCGTTTGCCAATGCCACCATCGGCACGATCGTCGGCTCGGCCGGGCGGATCCTGCGCACCACGAACGGCGGCGTGAGCTGGTCGGCGCTGCTCGGGGTGGATACCGATGGTGGCAAGAGCCTCAACGACGTCTACTTCCAGGATGCGGATCGTGGCTGGATCGTCGGCAACGGTGGCCTGATCCTGCGCACGAGCAACGGCGGCGCGTCGTGGACGCGCGTCCTGCCGGGCGTGACGTCGGCGAACCTCGAGGGCGTCTCGTTCCCGGACGCGACCGGCGCCGTCGCGCCGCCCCCGGACGATCCCTACGGCCGCGGCTGGATCGTCGGCGACGGGGGGACGATCCTCTCCTCCGACGACTTCGGGCAGTCGTGGCGTATCGTCACGCCGTTCGCGACCAGTGACAACCTGCTCGGGGTGGTGCGCCTCGGGACGGCTCAGTCGATCGCCGTAGGCGCCAATAATCGCGTTCTGTTCAGCTACGCGAGCGGCGACAGCGCCCTGTGGAGCCTGGCGAGCGCCCCGACACCGTTCACCAACTTCACCGCGGTTGCCTGGTCGGGGTCGAACATCGCATGGTTTCCAGGCTACGCGTGGGCCGCGGGCAGGCGCTCCGACGGCTCGCTGCCGGTCGTGCTCTTCAGCACCGACGCCGGCGTGTCCTGGACCGAGCAGCTCCTGCCCAACGATGCGCCGCTCATCGGCAACGGCATCGAGGACGTGTTCTTCCGCGACGACCTGCGCGGCTGGGCCGTCGGGTCGTCGGGGCTCGTGCTCCACACCGCAACGGGAGGGTACTGATGATCCTCGGCAAGAAGGTCCGCTTGCGCGCGTTCCGCGAGGACGACCTGAAGAGCGCCATCACGTGGATCAACAACCCGGTCGTCACGCGTTACCTGACGGACATGCGCCCGAGGTCGATCGTCGAGGAACGCGCCTGGCTCGACCGCGCGATGCGCAACGACGATCCGACCGCGGTCATGTTGGTGATCGAGACCAGCGACGGCGAGTACGCCGGCAGTGTCGGGCTCATGCACATCGACGGGCGCAACCGCCACGCCGAGGCGGGCATCGTGATCGCGCGGCCCGAGGACTGGGGCCGCGGGCTCGGCACCGAGGCGATGCAGCTCATCCTGCGGCATGCCTTCGAGGAGCTGAATCTGCACCGCATCCTGCTGCGCGTGTTCACCTTCAACGAGCGGGCGATCAAGTCGTACGTGAAGCTCGGATTCGTCGAGGAGGGCCGCCTGCGGGAGAACATGTTCCGTCACGGCGCCTGGCACGACACCGTGCTGATGGGCATCCTGGCCGACGAGTACTTCGCCCGGCACGGGCGCACCGATGACGGCGACGTGGTCGACACCGCCCCGTCGCGCTAGGAGGGATCGCACCGTGCGCCGCATCGTGCTCGATGGCTACAACGTGATCCTGCGCAGCCCCGCCTTCGCTCCCGACGAGCGGCGGGACCTCGAGGCCGCGCGCAGCAAGCTCGAGAACCTGCTGTCGTGGGCCGTGGGCTCGTTCGGTGACGTTCGCTTCGTCATCGTCTACGACGGCGCCGACCTGCCGGGTCAGGCGCGACGCCGCACCGCCGGCGTCCGCGACGCGGCCGGTGCCGCCCGCGTCGAGGTGCGCTTCTCGACGCCGCCACAGAAGGCGGACGACCTGATCAAGACCCTGGTCGACGAGTGGAGTGACGACGACGACACGATCACGGTGGTCACCTCGGACTTGGAGATCGCCTCGCACGTGCGCGCGGCCGGCGCGACCGTCGTGTTCAGCGACCTCTTCGCCGCCAGCCTGTTCCCCGAGCGGGCCGAAACGCAGCTGCGCGACCAGATGAAGCAGGTGCGCAGCGGGAAGGCGGGGCCCGGCGGCAAGAGGCGGAAGGCGCGCGGCGGACCGCCGGCCTCACCGACCGCCGACGGCTCGGACGCCGAGACCAAGCCCGGTCCCGGCCGCGTCTCGGACAAGGAAGCCGACGAGTGGCTGCGCCTGTTCGAGGAGCAGCGGAAGAACGAGGAGATGCACTAGGGCGCCTGGCGCCGCGGCCGGCGTCGGACGCTCCGTGAATTCGCCTCGAGCCACCGCGCGAAGGACTCGGCATCGAGCTTGCGGGTCGACAGGGCGAGGATCGCCGCGACGGCGTCCGCTTCCCCGGCCTCGAGCCGTCGTCCGTTCAGTTCGAGAAAGAGACCCGCCAGCGTCAGCGCGACGCGCTTGTTTCCATCGACAAACGGATGACTGCGCGTGATCGCGTGGACGTAGGACGCGGCCAGCGCGAACGCGTCGGGGGCGGCGTACGCATGAAGCTGGCGCGGGGCGGCCAGCGCCGCAGCGAGGCGACCCTCGTCGACGCCGACGCCTTCCCCTCCGTGCTCGGCGATGAGCCGTTCGTGGATCGCGCGGACGACGGACGCCGGAATCCAGCGTGGCTCACGCTTCACTTCGCCAGTTCACGCAGCGCATTGCGGTACCGGGCCATGAATCCCTCGGCCAGGTCGATCGCCTCGGCGAACTCCGGATCGTACGGGGAAAGCCGAAACCCGCCCGGAGTCTCGGTGAGGTAGATTTCGTCCCCGTCGCTCACGCGCATCGCCTTCACCGTCTCGGCGGGGAGCGTGACGCCGAGCGAGTTGCCAACCTTGCGGATCCTGAGCTTGACCATGGCGCCTCCTTGTGTAGACACCGATGTTATAACATCATGGAGAAGCCGTCAAGCGGGGGATGCTCGGTGCGCCGAGCGAGTTCAGCGCGCCGCCTTCCGCGCGTGCGTCGACTTCTTCACTGCGCGACGAATCGGCGACAGTCCCAGCAGCGGATTCACTGGCGCAGGCGGCATCTCGAAGTAGGCCGCCTTCCGGCGCTTCTCCGCCGCCGCGGTCATGGGCTTCGCCGGCGCATGCTCCTTCGTGTACCAGGCCAGGTAGCGCGCGTGGTGCTTCGGGCGCTTCTCGGCGATCCAGGCCACCAGGTCGTCCCCGTTGGTGAAGCGCGCCACCACGTCCGACAGCTCGCCGCGCCGCTCGCAGTTGCGGGCGTCGTACTTCTTGCACAGCACCGGGTGCGTGCCGTGGACGGTGCAGCTGCCGACGGGCGAGAGCTTCTCGCACACCGTCTCGAACTGTACGTACCAGTGGTTGCCCTTCTCGACGTACATCCAGATGCTCTTGTGATAGAGCAGCCACACGTACTGGTCGTACTGCCACGGCGTATCAGGAGCGTCGACCTCGACGGCGACGTATGTGCAGCAGCGCACGCAGCCGGCGCAGAGCATCATGTTCTGGGCGGGCGTGAGCGGGCCGTCCTCGGGAATCGTCACGGCGGTCAATGGGATCTTCAGGTCGTTGGCCATGGCCACAGTCTCCACACCACCGCGCAGGCGACAAGCGAAAACCCCCGGCGAGCGATCGCCGGGGGCCTCGGATGCAGCGGATGCAGCGGGAACGCCGCGGACGGTCAGTTCGCCGCGGTCGCGCCGTCGGTCCGCTCGGGTGCCACCACCACGTAGGGCAGGCCCCACGCCTTCGAGTCGTACGGTGCGACGTCGTCGAACAGCGTGCCGTTCGACAGCGCGTTGACCGCCAGGTGCTTGAGCCCGCCGGCGAGCGGTGTCAGGAAGCGGCCCTGGCAGCTCCCGTCCTCCATGCGACGCAGGGGCATGCGGCCCCAGCGCGAGTACAGGATCACCCGGTCGGTCGGATCGGCGGTCGTGGCCGTCACGTGCACCGGCGTCGCCGGCGGCAGGCGCAGCAGCTCGGAGCGGTTCTTGAGCTCGAGCGGGTCGGTGACCGTCACGTCGATCTCGCCGGCCTGGATGCGCACCGACAGGATCTGGCGCGAGCCCTCGTCCGAGGTGATCTCGGCCCCGGAGGCGGCGCGCAGCCGCCAGCGCGACCAGCCGTCGCGGTGGCCGTCCTCGGCGTCTTCGCGCTCGTCATCGCTGTCGTCGTCACCTTCGTCGCCAGCCACGCAGCGCTTGCGCACGAACACGGCCTTCCGCACCGACGTGTCGGCGAGGCGCTTCCTGATCCACTCGCCGCGGACGACTTCGCCTTCGACCGTGTCGGGCCGGGTGATCACGTTGAACGTGCCGAGCAGGCGATCGATGATCCTCACGTGCGCGACTCGGGTGAGCGAGTCGGGTTCGGTGATCTCGACCACGTAGCGCCGCTCGTGGCTACGGATGAGGCGGAACCAGAATCCGGGGTCGATCGGCGCGTCGAGCGTCGGCTGGCCGCCGAACTGGAGCGCAAACGACGGGTCGGCCATCTCAGTCTTGGCCGCGTCGCCGTCGGCGTAGGTGTCGAACTCGAACTCCTCGGCCGGAAGCGCCGAGGCTTCCGCCTGGACGCCCGCACTCGAGGCGTAGAGCGCTGCGGGGTTCGCGCCGTCGCCGTTGTCGGCCACGGGGTTGCTGGAGTTGGAGCACCCGGCCGCGACCGTGAGGACGAGGAGCAGGGCTGGGAGCGCACGCAGGGACGTCATGGCGACCTCTCGATCAAGGGCAAGGGCTTCGGATGAACGCCCGGGACGCGGGCGGCACGGCGACTTCGCCCAACAAGAGTAGCAGCGCCTGTGCCATTGGGGGGCCGCCAGTCGCAGTTGCCGGCGCGGTCGCCGCCAAGTTGCGTCGGCACCGTGCGTTGGCCGGGGGGGTCGGCGGGGCGGCCCGGGGCCTCGGGGCACGGGATGACGGCCTCGCGAACCGGCGCAGCGTCCGTCCACGGACGCCCGCACGATTCGGCTGTTCCGATCGGGACACCCGGCGGGCGGGGATCCGGATGTACGACGGGGCCCCGGACCAGGTCCGGGACCCCGCGTTGGAGCGGATGAGTCGGGTCGGGCGTCGAGTCTAGAGACCCTTCACGTTCACCGAGTTGTCGAGGCTGACCGTCAGCGTCTGGCCGGCCTTCACCACCGGGTCGGGGCCGCGCGTCAGGAGCGCCGCCGCCGTTCCGGCCGCCGCACCCGCCGCGGCGCCCTTGGCCGCATCGCCGCCGCTGCCGCCGATGATCTTGCCGAGAATCGCGCCGGCTGCAGCACCGCCGACGACCTTCGTGGCGTCGCCCTTCGTGCCCGAGGCGCCCTCGATCGGCGCGCCGACGGTGTCGATCGCGTACGAACTTCCGTTCGCCTCGATCGAATCGTAGGCGAGCACCATCCTGCCCTTGCCCGATGCCTTGCCGGGGCGTACCGCCTCCACGACATGGCCGTTGACCGTCGAGCCGGCCGGGAAGATGACCTTGCCGTCGACCACGACATCCTCGGCCAGCGTGCCCGAGAACGTGTCGCCGGCGACCTTGTCCTTCGTGCTGACCGCGGTCGGGAACGACACCTTGATCGCCGTTCCGGCCGCGACCGTGATGCCCGGGTCGACCTTGGCGGGCGCGGGCTTCGGCGCCGGCTTGGGGGCCGGGGGCCTGGGCCTGGGCTTCGGCGTCACCGCCGGCGGAGGCATCTCGATCGGCGTCTCGACGATGATGAGCGTCGTGTCGGGGCTCGGTGCGGTCGCATCCGGCAGGTCGCCCATCGACAGCGTGGAATCGGTCGACGTCCCGCCGGGCATCTCTTCCTTGGGCGCGCAGCCCGTAGCCACCAGCGTGGTGGCCACGAGGCCGAGCACGAACAGGTGGGTCCACTGTCGCTTCATGCGTTCCTCCTTGGGTTGTTGCTGCGGTCGCACCGCATCGTGCGGCCGAAAGTCTCCTGGGCCGACGAGGGCAGTATAGGGGCGACCCCGCGGGGCGTCATCTGCCGGGTTCGGCCGCGCCCACGATCCGTGTATGGCAACGCCCGCCGGGGGGAACTCCGGCGGGCGTCCGGACCGCCCGCTCCGCAGCGGGCCGCCCGTTCGATTGTGGAACGCGCGGGGTCAGTCGCCTTTGCGGTTCCGGCTGGTCTTCTCGCTCTTCTCGCTCTTCTCGTTTTTCGTGCTCCGTTGGCTCTTCGCGCTCTTCGCGCGCTTCGTTTCCCGGACCTCGAGCCCGTTGCGGCCGAAGCGCACGTCGTCGTCGAGGACCACGGCCCGCTGGTTCTTGAGCTGTCCCGGGGGCCCGCCGTGCGGGTGCACGGGATGGACCGGGTGGTGACGATAGCGATCGGGCACGACCGTGATCGAGCGCGGCACGTGCCGCAGCTCGACGCCCACGAACGGGCCGCGATAGCCCGAGGCGCGGAACCAGTACCCGCTGTCGTTGATGTACCAGTAGCGGCCATAGCGATACAGGTCGTAACCGCGATGCTCGACGTAGTAGACCCGGCTCCTCGGCACGAGGACGACTTCGGGTTCGTCGTCGAAGACGACCACGGGCGCCGGACGGTTTCCGAGACGAATGTTGATGTCCGCGGAGACCTCGGCGCGCAGCGGGGTCGGGTCGACGAGCAGGACGGTCGCGAGCACGACCGCCGTCGCCACGGCGACAGACGCGGCGCGGGCAGGAAGGCGCGACGAAGGGTGGAGCGGCACGGTGCGGAGCATGGGGTCCTCCTTCGGCCATGACGTCCGCCCCGGTTCACGAGCGCATCCGTGGGGATGCATCGCCGGGGCGATCGCCGGTGACGCCAGGAAAGAGTGCAATGCCCGTGCCACGGGGGCAGCCATTGCAGCCTGCAACGAACAGACGCAGTAACAAGGAGTTACGGGGGCACGCCCGGCGGGGAGCCGGACAGGGACGAGCCGGGCGTGTCGGAAGTGCACGTCCCGGCGGTCGGGGTGCGGCCGGTCGGCCGCACTGTCCGGGGCCCGAGTCGGGGTCCCCGGGGACTCAACCGGCGGGGCCCGGGCCGGCCGCGACGCCGGCCATCCCCTCGAGAATGGCGATCCGTTTCTGCAGCGGGGGATGGGTGCCGAACAGCTCGGCGACCTCGCCGTCGCGCTCGTTGACCTTCAGCCCGCGCGGATCGGTGATGCACAGGTGCGCCGAGCCCTGGCTGATCAGCCGCGTCGGCTGGTGCGCGGCGCCGATCTTCTTGAGCGCCGCCGCGAGGCCGAGCGGGTTGCGCGTCAGTTCCGCGCTCGACGCATCGGCCAGGTACTCGCGCGAACGGGACACCGCGAGCGCCAGCAGGCGCGCGACGAACGGGGCGAGCACCGCGACCAGGATCCAGACCACGAACAGCAGCGCCATGCCCCCGCCGCCGCCGTCACCGGAGCGGCGCGAATCGCTGCGGCTGCGGCCCACGCTTCCGCCCGAGTGATACATGCCGCGCCGCGCGACGTCCGACAGCAGCGCCGCCGCGCCGAGCAGCGCGGTGACCAGCGTCATCGCGCGGATGTCGAGGTTGCGCACGTGCGACATCTCGTGGCCGATCACGCCCTGCAGCTCCTCGCGATCGAGCGACTCGAGCAGGCCGCGGGTGACCGCGATCGAGGCGTGCGCGGGATCGCGCCCCACCGCGAAGGCGTTCGGGTCGGAGTCGGGAACGACGTACGTGGCCGGCTTCGGCAGGCCCGCCGCGATCGCCATCTCCTCGACCACGTTGACGAACTGGCGCTCCAGCGGATCCTGGAGGTCGGCCGGCTGCGCCTGCGTCGAGGCGAGGACCTGTGCGGCGCCGCCGAACCAGCTGTTCGCCGCGTGGAAGAGGCCGAACAGCAGCGCGACGGGCGTCGCCAGCGGAAACTCGATCGCGCCGTCCCCGGCCGGACTCCAGCCGAGGAGGAACACGTCGATCCCCAGGCCGAGGAACAGGACGAGCGCGAAGAAGCCCACGAGCAGCAGGACCGAGTTGCGACGATTCTCGGCCTGCAACTCGTAGAACGTGGCGCGCTGCGGCGCGTCGGACACTACGAGAGGGAGAGGTCGACGGTCGGCACGGCCTTGTCCGCCTCGGGCACGGCGAGGAACTCGGACGGCTGGAAACCGAACAACTGCGCGACCAGGGTGCCGGGGAACATCTGCTGCGCCGAGTTGAACTTCATCACCACGTCGTTGTAGAACTGGCGCGCGAAGCCGACCTTGTTCTCCGTCGCGGTCACCTCTTCCTGCAACTGCAGCGCATTCTGGTTGGACTTGAGCTCCGGATAGTTCTCCATCACCGCGAGCAGTCGCCCGAGGCCCTGCGATAGTTCGGCCTCGGCGTCGCCGCGCTCCTTCATCGACGTGGCGCCGAGCGCGCGCGCGCGCGCGTTCATCACCTTCTCGAGCGTGTCCTGCTCGAACTTCATGACGCCCTTCACCGTGTTGACCAGGTTGGGGATCAGGTCGGCGCGCCGCTTGAGCTGGACGTCGATCTGCGCCCAGGCGTTCTGCACCTGGTTCTTGAGCTGGACCAGGCCGTTGAACTGGCCGACCAGCCAGAGGGCGATCACGACCGCGACACCGACGAGAAACAGCAGGGCCATGAAGATCATCGATTTCCTCCGGGCGGGACCTCGAACGGCAGGAGGCGGGCGGCGGATGCCGCCGGCGTGTGCCGTCGATGCACTACGTGGCGCCGCCCGGCCGGTTGCACCCGCCCCGGCGGCAGGGTGGCGAGACGGAGCCTAGTCCGTGCGGCGCGCCTGCGCTAGAGTCCCGGCGGGCCCGGCTCGGTTCCGCCGCCGCCCACCCGGCGCGCAGGCGCCGCCACCCCCGGCGGCGCTGGAGGCGCGCCCTGCCGTCCCCGCCCGGGGGCAGGAGGAAGCAGATGCAGATCAGGATCAACTACTGCACGGAATGAAACTATCTTCCGAGGGCCTCCAGTTTGGCGGCCGATCTGAAGCAGAAGTTCGGGGTCGATTCGATCCTCAAGCCGGGGCATGGTGGCGTCTTCGACGTCTTCGCCGACGGTGCCCTGGTCTACTCGAAGAAGGAAACGAAGCGGTTTCCCAACCCCGGTGAAGTCGATGCCCTGATCGAGGCGATGGGCGCGAAGTAGCGGCGGCGGGCCGGCGCGGATCGCACGTTCGCGTCGGCTCCCGTGGCGCCGCATCCCGATCCGCCAACTCGTCGTGCCGAGCGCGGCGCACGACTCCGAGGACCCCACGTGGCCGAGCAGAAGTTCAACGAGCTGGGCGACCCGATCTGTCCGCAGTGCGGCTCCGAGGACACGGCTCCGATCCACCAGGAGCCGATGTGGGCGAGCAATGACGAGCCCGATCCCGAGGTGAAGGATCCGCCGTGGTATCGCTGCCTGGCCTGTCGCCACAAGTGGCGGACGGACACCATGGGGCGGTAGGCTGTTTGAGCATTGACCGTCTTGCCGAGGCTGTGGCAATCAGGGGGATCACGAATGGCCAGGGCGCGAGTGGCTGACTTCGACCCACGGGAGATCTCGAGGTATTCCCTGACTGAAGGGGCGCTCTATGCCGGCGTGCCTCGGTCGACCGTTCGCAATTGGACGGCAAAGGGGCCGGATCGCCGGCCCGTGCTTCACACCCCGGCGCCTGATGGATCGCAGACGCTTTGCTTCTACAACCTCATCGAGACATACATTCTGTCCACGCTTCGTCGCGAGTACGGACTCTCACTTCAGAGCATCCGGAAGGCGGTACGCTTCATCGAGCGCGCCTATCCTGGTCGCCATCCGCTAGCCACGGAGCAGTTCGTGACCGACGGCGTCAGTCTATTCGTGCAGGAGGCCGACGGTGGGGCTCTCGTGAACGCAAGCAGACTGGGGCAGGTCGAGGTAGGAGAGGTCGTTCAGCGGTATCTGCGCCGGATTCATCACGACGAGCATGGAATGGCCCGACGCTTCTATCCGACAGGGCTCGACCGAAGCAGAGCGGCCGGCACGGCCATCGTGATCGATCCCCAGATCGGCTTCGGCAGGCCCGTGATTCAGAGTCGCTCGATTCCGGTGGACGTAATCCTCGACCGATTCGACGCCGGCGATAGCCTTGTCGAGCTCGCGAGGGACTTCAGGTGCCCCCCAGAGTCCATTGAAGCGGCGATCCGGGCATTCCACAGAGCCGCCTGAACCCATCACGATTTTCGTCGATCGATCGCTCGGTCGGATCGGCGGCGGTTGACGTATTGGTGGAAGCTGGCCTCGACGTAGTCAGGCACGACTCAGTGTTTGATCCTACGACGCCTGATGTCGAGTGGCTCGCTGAAGTTGGCAAGCGCGGCTGGCCTGTGCTCACGCGAGACTCCAGGATTCGACGGCGCCCAGACGAGCGCAAGGCGTATCTCGATGCCAGGGTGCCCGTGTTTGTCCTCAGCTCAGGAAATCTACCGGGAGCGCAAGAGGCGGAAGCCGTTCGGAATGCCGTTCCAGGCATTCGCAGGGTCATTGCGAAGGGGAAGCCGCCCTTGATCGCCGGTATTGATCGCTTCGGGAGGGTAAGCTTGATCGAGCACTCGAACGAATGAGCTAGCGAGGTTGGACAGGTGACTCCTCGAGCGTGAGGCTTGGTCGCCGTCCGGCGTCGAGCGTCGCGCGCGTGCCGAGCGGAAGCGTGAGCGACGGCCGCGCGGTGTGCCCGTAGGGAAAACGCCAGGCGACCGGCACGCCGAGGTCGCCCAGACGATCGCGCAACACGTCTTCGAGCGTCCAGTCCGCGTCCTTCTCCGGGTGACACGCCGGGAAGTCCCCCAGCACGATGCCCCGCACGCCGTCGAACACGCCCGCGCGCCGCAGTTGCGTGAGCATGCGGTCGATGCGGAACGGCGGCTCGATCACGTCCTCGAGCAGCAGGATCGCGCCGCGTGCGTCGAGTTCCTCGGGACAGCCGATCGACGAGACGATCAGCGACAGGCAGCCGCCGGCCAGCCGCCCGCGCGCGAGTCCCGGCACGATCGTGCGCGCCGCGAGCGGGGCGAAGCGCATCCCGCGCGCGCTGTCGCCGAACAGCACCGCGTGGAAACTCGCGGCGTCGTAACCGCCGCTCCTCGAGACGCCGGGTCCGGCCGGCCGGCCGTCGCGCACCGCGCGATCGCCGGCGGCGAGCAGGCGCTGCGCGCTCGCCAGCGTCGCGCCGCCCGTGCGCGCACCGTCGGCCAGCTCCCACGCGGCCATCGGCCCGTGGAACGAGACGAGGCCGGCGCGGGCGCAGGCGAGGTGGATCGTCGTGTTGTCGGAGAAGCCGCAGAAGATCTTCGGGTGCTTGCGCAGGAACTTCGGGGTCAGCGCGTCGACGATGCGCGCCGTGCCGTAACCGCCGCGCGCCGCGAAGATCGCCTTCACTTCGGGATTGGCCCACAGTGCGACGAGGTCCACCTCGCGCCGGTCGTCGTCGCCGGCCAGGTAGCGCGTGCGCGCGAGCACGCCTGCGCCCAGGCGGACGCGCAGTCCGTGGCGCTCGAGCGTGCGCACGCCGCGCACCAGGCGCGCGTGGGGCACCGGGCCGGCCGGCGCGACGACGGCGACGAGATCGCCGCGCCGAAGGGCCCGCGGCCGGAGCAGCGTGGGCACTAGCGGGCCTGTTCCTCGGCGACGTCGCCCGGGAGCGCCTGGGTCAGCTCGAAGCCGCCGTTCCCGCCGACCGCGTGCCAGTACCACGACGTCCACAGTCGCCGCGTCGTGTCGTAGCGGCTCACGCCCTGGTTCGTCGTCGCCCACACCATGCGGCCGTCCCCGGCGAGGTCGTAGATCAGGTCGCCCGAGATGCGCGAGTTGTCGGGCGAGAACTGGCGCCACTCGCGCTTCTTTGGCCGGTAGAGCACGACGCCGCGCAGGCCCTCGAGCCGCGTCGGGCCGAAGCGGCCGGTGCCAATCCACAACGCATCGTCGAGGACGAGCAGCCGCGTCACCGAAGCATCGACCATGAACTTGTGCCGATGGACGCGGAACGTGTGGCTCGTGCGATCGTAGCTGACCACCCCGCCGAGCTGGCCGTCGCCGCCAGTGAAGCCGCCGGCAAGCCCGAACCACAGGGCGTCGTCGGTGACGATGGTGGGCCCGGGAACGTTGTGCAGCCGGCCGGTGGAGAGCAACTGCAGGAGGCGATCCTCGGGGAACTCGCTCGGCAAACCGAGGCGCACCTCGCGGCCCCAGCGCTCGACCTCGGCCTCGGTGACCGCGGGCCAGCCGCGGTCCTCGCCGTTCTCGAGGAGCGCGTAGCCCGAGTCGCGCTTGGCCAGCGCGAAGCCCTCGCCAAGCTCGATCGTGGTGCGACCGGCAAATTGGTCGAACAGGCCGCCCGCGAACACGAGCACCTGGTCGAGTCGGCCGGACGGTGGCGCGGCGATCGGGCCGATCGCCGGGCGGGTCCACGTCCCGGTGCGGGGATCGAACGAGAGGCTCATCGCCCGGCCCGACGAGTCCGCACCGGTGTGGGCGTTCACCGTGGCACCGGCGACGCCGTCCACGTTCTCCAGATCGAGTCCGAGGAGGGCAGGCACGGCCGGTCCCTCGCCGTCGGCGGCCGAAACGGCGCCCGGCTGGGCGAGCAGGAGGGCGAGGACGGAAACGGTGGATGCGAGGGAGCGGATCATCGGTCTCAGGGGTGCCTCCGGACGCCGGTCGGAAGGGAGCTTGAACGGGAGCCTAGCACAGCACCTGCACGAACGAAGCCGTGCCGCCGCCCCGGAGCCTGCGCTAGACTTGAGGGGTAGCGATCGCGGTCCCCGGTTCTGGCCCCCCGTTGGAAAAGCATCCGAGGCGTCATGCTCACGGCCAGTCACCTGTACCAGTACACCTCGTGCCCGCGCTGGTCGTGGAACGAGCTGCACGGGGACCCGAAGCGCAAGCGCGGTCCCTCCGCCTTCCTCAAGAAGCTTCTCGCCGACGGCATCCAGCACGAGGAGTCGATCTACGCCGCACTCCAGCCAGCCCGGGTGCCCTACGTCAGCGACCGGGCGGTGGGCGAGGCCGAGACCGCGCGCCTCCTGGCCGCGGGGGCCCCGCTCATCGCCCAGGCCGTCCTGCGCGCGGCGGACGGTCGGGTCGGGATCGTCGACCTGCTCGAACGCCTGCCGGGTCGCTCCGCGCTGGGCGACTTCACGTACGAGCCGGTCGAGATCAAGACCGCGCGCGCGATCAAGCCGGTCTACAAGCTGCAGCTCGCGTTCTACGCGGACCTGCTCGCCGGCAAGCTCGGCGCCTGGCCGATCTCCGCGCACGTGATCCTCAATGACGGTTCACGCACCTCGTTCGACCTCGCCGAGGTGCGCGACCAGTACGACGAGCTGCTCGCCGGGCTGCGTTCCGTCGCCGCGGGCGTCGAGCCGCCGGTCCATATCAGCTCGACCTGCGGCGATTGTCCGTGGGAACTCACCTGCCTGCCCCACGCCGAGACGATTCGCGACGTGTCGCTCACCTACGGGATGCAGCGCCGAACCGCACACGACCTGCGCGGCCGTGGCATCGCCACCCTGCCCGCGCTGGTCGAGCTCGATCCGGCGGACGTCGCGCAGTGGACGGGGCTGGGCCTGTCGGCGGCACGGCTGCTGGTGACCCAGGCCCGCGCCCTCGAGGAGGGCGTCGCCCTGTGGCGTGGCCCGGCCGAGTTCGAGTCCGCGCCCGTCGACCTGTACTTCGACATCGAGGGCGATCCCGAGCACGACGTGCTCTACCTGTTCGGCGTGCTCGTGCGCGAGCGGGACGGCGCCGAGACCTACCGCGCCTTCGTCGCCGAGCGGCCCGAGGACGAGGCGCGGGCCTTTGGCGAGCTGCTCGATTTCCTCGACTCGCTGCCGGGGGCACCCGTCTACCACTATCACCACTACGAGCGCGCCGCCCTGCGCCAGCTCGGCCAGCGGTACCAGATCGACGGCGGACGCATCGCCGCGATTCTCGCGCGCCTGCGCGACCTGCATCGCGACCTGTCGATGTCGGTCGTGCTCCCGGTCTACTCGTACTCGCTGAAGGCGGTTGCCAAGTACCTGGGCCACGCCTGGCGCCACCCCGACGCCAGCGCCGCGCAGTCGATGTACTGGTACTCGTCGTGGCTCAAGACGGGGGACCGCCGACACCTCGAGGACGCCGTCGAATACAACGAGGACGACTGCCGGGCCACGCGCGTGCTCAAGGAGTGGCTCGCCGCGGGACCGGAGGCCGGGATCGTGACGGTGGCCGCGAGCGCGCCCGCCAGGGGTGCGCCGCGAGGGCCCGTCGTCGGCGCCTAGAAAAACGAAGCCCGCCGGGACGATGAGGTCGCGGCGGGCGGTGCGGCACGGATCGAAAGTCCTCTACCGGTACTCGGCCTTCATCGCGCCCCAGCTCGTGGCCACGGCCACCGGCTCGCCGATCGCGTTGCCGGCCAGGCTCGCCTCGGAGTAGGTGCGGCACTCGGGCAGGCCCATCGTGTCGGAGGCCAGCGTCAGGCGGCTCGCGGCGGACTTGGGCATCGCCAGCACCAGGGCGGGCGCGCGGCCACCGCGGCCGGCTTCGACCGTCAGGTTCAGCCGGGTGCCGCTCAGGCCGCGCGTCACGCCCGTCAGCGACAGGTGACGCGCCTCGGGCAGCTCGCCCAGCGCCAGCACCAGCACGCATTCCTTCGACCAGTCCACACCCGCGGGCATCGCTTCGGCGGCGACGGCCAGGCCCTCTTCGGCCATGCGCTCGTTCCACTTCTCCCACTGCGCGGCGCTGTGCAGGACCATGGCGACGGGGGCCACCCAGGCGCTCATCGAGTAGTTCTCGACGGTGCGGCAGGCCGACGACTTGTTCGCACGCTCGGCGGCGCCGTTCCCGGGGGCGGCGGCGGCCAGCGAGGCCGTCAGTGCCAGGGTCAGGGCCATCGCGGTCAGGGCCGCGGTCTTGGTCTGCGTGCGAGCGTTCATCGGACACCTCCAGGAGCTTGCTGCCGTTCGGGTGGGGGCCTCGTGCCCCCGACGAGGCTTGCAGATCGCAATGTCCGTGCCGTGTCAGTTCGGCCGAGGGCTGGACTTGTAAGTCACATAATCACAATGCTTTGGGTTGTGGTCGTTCCTGAAAAGCCAACACCCTGCCTCCGGCTACATGGTGAGGAATTCCCCGTTGCTCGGGGCCTCGCAGCGTGGAACGGATGCCCCGTAGCCGGTTGCGCGAGGCACCGCCGGGGGCGCACACTCACCTCGTGAGGCCCATCCCGATACGAAATCAAATTCCTAGTGGAATACTTCTCGTCGTCGCCTTCGTTGCCGGAGGAGTGCTCCTCCCCCCGTGCCCGGCTCAGGCGCTGTCGCTTGCCGCGACGTCTGGTGAGTTCGCTCCGATGTCGCGGAGAGGCCGCGTTGCCACGACGGCCTCCGGCTTCGACGCCGATGGCGTGTTGCGCACGCACGTCGTGCTGGTCGACGGTGCGGGGCGCGAGACCGCACGCTTTGCCGTGCCGGGCGGCGTCGTCGGCGATGCGCGCTGGGTCGTCGACGGCGTGCCCGCGTTCTTCGTCGGCGAGACGGTCGAGGTTGCGCTCGCCGATTCGCGGGCCGGGTGGACGATCGCCGCGGGGGACGCCGCGGTCGTGCGGCTCGAGCCAACGTCGGACGGGCGTTCCGGCGCGCTGCTCGGGGACGAAGTGCCGACCGTGCAATCGCTCACGCCCGACCTGGGCGGCGCGACGCCCGGGATCGGCACGCTCGTCACCGTGCGCGGGGCACACTTCGGCGCCACGCAGGGGGATTCCCGCGTCACCTTCCAGGGACTCTTCGAGCGCGTCGACGCGCCGGTCGTGTCGTGGTCGGACGACGTCGTCGAATGCCGGATCCCGCGACCGGGGCTGCTCGGCGTGCCCCAGGTGCTCACGGGGACGGTCAAGGTGTGGACCGCCGCCGGCGGCTGGAGCGACGGCCACCAGTTCAACAACGGGCCGCGTTTCCGCGTGCTCTACCAGTGGGCGGGCGATCGCTGGCCGAACGAGCGCCTGCCCGTGCGCGTGTGGCTGAACCCCGAGGGCTTTCCCGGCGGCGCGGGCGCGGCGCGGATGGTTGCGGCATCGTTCGCCGGCTGGAACACCGCGGGCTCGTACGCCCGCCTCGAATACGCAGGCCTGACCCATGCCGAGGCCGGTCCGCACGATGCCACCGGCATGCGCTCCGGAGACGGTCGCAACACGGTGCGCTGGCGGACGGTCTGGCCGTACGACCCGGGGATTCTCGCCACCACCTGGTCGCTGATCGACACGCTCACGTACGAGCGTCGTGAGGTCGACGTCGAGATCAACGGCGCCGATCATCGCTGGACGACGGCCGACGAGGGGGACCTCGACGCCTTCGACCTGCCGTCGACCCTGACGCATGAGTTCGGGCACTGGCTCCGGCTCGGACACACGCAGCTCGTGGCCAGCGTCATGCGTTCGGTCGTGGCACCGGGGCAAAGACGCCGTGAAGTCTCCGCTGCGGACCGCTTCGGGGCCTCGTTCATCCACCCGTCGTACGGTACGCTCACGGTCCCCGCGCCGATCGCCGGGGACGCCCCGCTCATGCTCACGGTGATCGCGCGCGATCGCAAGGGCGACCTGCAGCCCGGCCTTGCCGCCGAGCGCATCCGGGCCTACCTGATGCCACTCGACGGGACCACGATGCCGTCGCCGCTCGACTCGGCGCTCGCCGTGACGCCGCTCGAGGTCGTCTTCGGGGACCGGCCGACCGACGGCGATGGGGCCACGACGGTGCGTTTCGAACACGTGCCGCGGGGGCTGTACCGCATCGAGGTGACGGTCGACGGCGAGCTCGTGCGACCGGTGCCGGTCGTGCGCGCCGGGGATGCGCCGATCGTCCCGGTGCCGACGCTCGCGTTTGCCGGCGTGACGCCACAGCCGCTGGCGGCAGGCATGCGGGGGATCGTGCGCTTCTCGCTGCCGCAGTCGACGCAGCTGAAGCTCGACCTGTACGATGTGCGCGGTGCGCATGTGCGCTCCGTCGCCGATGAACGATTCGCCGCCGGGACGCACGAGCTGCCGCTGTGGACGCGGGACGAGGGAGGAACGACGATGGCTCCGGGGATCTACTTCCTGCGCATGACCGCGATCGCCGGTGCGACGTTTGCACCGCAGACCCGGCGCGTCGTGGTGCTGCCGTGAGCGCGCAGGCTCCCGGCCGTCGGGCCGGGCTCGCCGCGACCGCGGCCGCCGCGCTGGCCCTGGTCGCCGCCTTCGACGCCTCGGGCGTCGGTCATCTGCCGCGCTGGGTGCCGACGGCCGACAAGGCGCACCCGCGCCTTCAGTTCGGCGACTCGCTGATCTCGATCAACAATCGCTGCGCGGTGAAGGAGAACGAGCTCTCGCCGTCGATCCGCCCGATCTACGTGAACGCAAAGCCGGTGGCCTTCTGCTGCACGACGTGCCCGGCGATCTTCATCCAGGGCCCCGAGCCCTACCTGCAGCGCATGAAGGCGTCGTTCACCGACCCGGTGCACCCGGACCGCGCCGCGAAGATCCAGGCGCCGCTGCGCTACCACGTGAACTGGGAAGTGTTCTTCTTCTCCGATCGCGCCAGCATGGAGGAGTTCCGCAAGCGACCGCTTGATTACTGCGGGATCCTGACGGATCCCGTGAATGGCGTGCGTTTCCGGCCGGGGCCGGCGTCGCCGCGCGTGGTCCACGCCGGCCGGACGTACTTCTTCACCAGCGACTCGACGCGCACGAAGTTTCAGGCCGTGCCGATCGACTACGCTTACCGCAAGGGAGCCTGATGCGCCTGGTGCTGCCGGCGTCGATTCTCGGAATCGTCGTGCTCGCCGCGCTCGCGCCCGGCTCCAGCGATGCGTTCCGCTACCTCAAGACCGCCGACCCGGGGCATCCGCGGATCAAGTACCCGGACTCGCTCGTGTCGGTGAACGACCGGTGCATCGTGGCTGGCACGCCGTTGTCGACGATGATCCGTCCCACCTACGTCAACGGCAAGCCGATCGGCTACTGCTGCTCGGCCTGCCCGCGCGTATTCGTGCGCGATCCCGAGGCGTGGTTGAAGGACAAGGGCGTGGCGTTGCGCTGCGTCGTCGAGCCGACGAAGCCCGCCGTGCTCAAGGTGTCGCACCGCTCGCTGATCGGGAAGGACTGGTTCTTCTTCTCAAGCCCCATGGCGAAGCAGAAGTTCGACGCCAATCCCCTGTTCTACGTGACGGCGCTGAGCGATCCGGTGACGAACCTGCGCTTCAAGCCGACGGCCAAGTCGTTCAAGCTGGCGTACAAGGGGACGATGTTCTACTTCCCAGATCCCGCGAGCAAGGCGTTGTTCGCCGCCCTCCCCGACAGCTACGCCGTCGAGAAGGGCGGCAACCGTGACGGGCGCTAGGCCCGCCGCGTCGCGCTAGAACGTCCCCTTCACTCCCGCGTACAGGTTGCGCGTCGCCGCCGGGATCCACACCGGGGTCGGCGCGTAGGCGGGCGCCGGGAAGTCGACGTAGCCCGCCGTTTCGTAACGCTCGTCGAACACGTTGTTGAGCCGCACGTCGAGCTCGACGGCGCGCCCGCCCAAAGCGCCCGGAAACGTCCATCGCCCGCCGACGTTGACCGCCGTCCACGGCTCGATCGTCCGGTCCTCCCATGTCGGGTCGTCGCGCAGCGTGGGGTTCTTGCGCTGGTTCTCGGTGTTGTCCAGGTACTGCCGGCCGGCGTGGTCCAGCGCGATGTCGAACGCACCGTTGCCGACGCTGAGCCGCGCGCGGCCGCGCGCCGCCCACCCTGGAAAGCCGGCGATCCGGTTGCCCGAGTAATCGGTCGTCGTCGTCGCGTCGTAGTACTCGAGGTACTCGTCGAAGCGGTCGTCGGCCACGTGGAAGTTGCCGCCCAACTCGAGCCGCCGCGCCGGGCGCAGCGTGAACGAGCCCTCGATCCCCGCGTGGCGCGAGCGCGCGGCGTTGCCGGTGATCGGGTTGCCGTTGTCGTCGATGCGCCCGTTGTAGACGATCTCGTCCACGAACTTCATCCAGTACAGCCCGAGCGTCGCCTCGCCCCGTGGGTTCGCGACCCGCACGCCGAGTGCCAGGTCGTCGACGTGCTCCGGGTCGATCAGCGGATCGGACAGCCGGCCGGTCGCCGGGTCGAGCCTGGCGAACCCCGGAGGGGTGCCCGCGTTCTCGGGGTCGTACAGCTCGCGGAAGATCGGTTCGGCCTCCCCGCGCGACCACGAGGCGTAGAGCTCGGTATCCTCGCGCGGCTTCCACGTCGCGCCCAGGCGCGGCATGAGAAACACGTAGTCCTCGTCGAAGTTGTAGCCGCTGAATGTGTCGTCGGTGAGTTGGTACTCCTGGCGATGGAGCGCCAGGTCGCCGCGCACGATCACGCCGGGCCGCGCCTGCCACGCCGCACGCACGAAGGCCGAGGTGTTCGTCACCTTGCCGAGGTACTCGTAGTAGCCGTGGTTCGGCGTCGGATTCGGCGGCTGGGTCGCGGCCCACAGCAGCTCGCCCCAGCGCTGGCCCTCGTGGTAGCGCAGGTCCAACCCGGTCTCGAAGGACCATGCGCCGCCCGGCGCCCAGCGCGCACGCGGCACCCAGCCCACCTGGAGATTCTTCGCGTTCCGCCGGCGCACGACGTCCGTGACGATCGAGTCCGGGTAGCCGTAGTCGCGCAGGTCACGCTCCGTGCGGAACTCGTCGTAGAAGCCGGTGCCATGGAAGTAGAACAGGGCGTTCGACAGCGACAGCGTGGGCGACACCTTCCAGTCGTGCAGCAGCTCGTAGTGCGGCTCGAAGAACTCGTCGCGCTCGCCCACCCAGGTCAGCGGGTTGAAGCGGCGATCCTGGTCCTCGTCGCCGGTGACCGTGCCATCGAGGTAGGGGCGGGACACGCCCAGGTACGACAGGTGGGTGCGCTCCGGTCCGCCATACAGGTTGAGCCGCGTGACGGCGTTCGTGCCGACGTGGGCCACGCTGACGAAGTACGACCACAGGTCGGACCACGAGCTCTCGCGGTAGCCATCGGTGCGAATGCGCGACAGGCGCGTGTTGAGCGACCACTTCTCGTCGAGCAGCCCGCTGGCGGCCTGGATCGAGAAGCGCTGCGTGTCGAACGAGCCGCCGCCGGCCTCGAGCACGAGCTCGCGGTCGTTCTTGAACGGGATCGTCTCGACGTCGACCGAGCCACCGAGCGCCGTCGTGCCGTACACCGACGAGCCCACGCCGCGCTGCACCTGGATCGACTGCGCGCTGACGGCCAGGTCCGGATGGTCGATCCAGTAGACCTCGCGCGACTGCGGGTCATTGAGCGGGATGCCGTTGATGGTGACGCTGATCCGGCGCTGCCCGAATCCGCGGATCTTCAGGTACGAGTAGCCGATCCCGTTGCCCGCGTCGGAGTAGGCGTAGGTGCCCGGCACGTTCGCGCCCAGCAGCATGGGCAGGTCCTGCCCGTGGTGGTCGCGTACGATCGTCGCGCGATCGAGGTCGGTGAACGCGCCCGGCGCCTTGCCCGTGGCCGCGGTGACGCTACGGACCTCGGCCCCCTCGATCGGGATGGCGATGGCCGTGAGCGCGATGCGGGTAGCCTGCGCGTCTTCGCCCGCGGCGGCCGTCGTCGCGGACAGTTCCACTTCCGCGGCGTCGAAGCCGACCATGTCGACGCGCACACGGCCCCGCATGGTGCCGGGCTCGGACGCGAGCGTGAAGTAGCCCTCGGCGTCGGTGACCGCGCCGCGCCTCGTACCGAGCAGGCGGACCGACGCGCCCGACAGCGGAATCCCGCCCGCCGCGTCGACGACACGGCCATGCAGGCGCGGAGCGCCGGCTTCCTGGGCGCGCGCGGTCGAGGCGGGAAAGAGCAGCAGGGTTGCGGCAAGTGCGATGGCGGCGAGCGCGCGCGCGCCGCCCCGGAAAACGGGATGGATCAACATGAGGTCTTCCTGCTCTCGCGCGTACGGTGCTCGGGGGGAGCCGCGCTGTCAGGTCGCGGCGAGCCGTTCGGCCACGGAAACGGCCATGCCCCCGAGGAACCGGGCATGGCCAGCGCGAGTTGCGACGAGGCCCGCCTCCCTACGCCGGTGCGAACCGGATCAGGTTCCTAGGGTATGATCTCAGGCCCTCGTTGATTGCCGGATCGCGCGGTGCGCGACACGGCCACGGGCCACCCCTGACGGATGTGCGAAACGTAGCACAGACTATCGAAACCGCGCGATGTCGTCGCGCGACGCCGCCACCCCGTCGCGGAGTGCCACGACCCCGTCGCGGAGTGCGGCGAGCTCGTCCTCGACCACGACGCGCGGCGCCCGCCCGGAGAGGCGTGCGTTCCCCAGCCAGGACTTCCGTCCATCGCGCCAGATGTGAATCGAGACCAGGCTGCCCTCGCCCTCGCGGCGGATCCACCCCGCCAGTTCCAAGGCCGAGCGGACCGCCTGACCCTCGAACTCCACGATAATGTCGCCCTCGCGCAAGCCCTTCTGGTCCCCGGCGCCCCCGAGCTCGACCTCGAGGACGAGCGCGCCGCAACGCGGACGGGCGGGCTCGTCGGGATCGGGCGGTGGTTGCTGGATGATACCGCGGCGGTCGGTCGCTGGTTCGAGGTCGGACACCGATTTGGCAGGTGGGCCACCGGAAATGACGAGGGGCCGGGAGAAGTCCCCGGCCCCGGGTTCCTTGTTCTCGATACGCGCCGTCACACGTGAAGGCGCGTTCGTCGCGGAACGCTACATTCCGCCTTCAAGCATGTTCATGATCGCCTTCTTGACGGCGCGGCGCTTGACGGCCTTCTTCGCGACCTTGCGACGCACCGCCTTCTTGACGACGCGGCGCTTGACGGCCTTCTTCGCGACCTTGCGACGAACGGCCTTGCGCACGGCCTTCTTGACGATGCGACGCTTGACGGCCTTCTTCACGATGCGACGCTTGACAGCCTTCTTCGCAACCTTGCGTCTGACGGCCTTCTTCGCAGCCTTGCGTCTGACGGCCTTCTTCCTGGTTGCCACCGTGAGTTCTCCTTGCGTGGGTTGGGGTGTGGTTCAGATGACCAAGCACCCGGTGTGACTGCCGGCATCCTAGCAAGCAGATTCCCGATTCAACAACTCAAGAAAGTTCTTGCGGGAAAAATTTCGACTATGGACCCATCACCCGGCGCCACGCTTCGAGCGACTCGAGACGCAGGCTCGGATTCGTCGCGCGCTCGCGCTCGAGCGTCGACGTCGGCGCCGGACCGTAGTCGTGACCGGGGAACAACACGGTCGTCGGTGCAAGTCTGGCCAGCCGCTGGGTGAGCGTGCGGTACATCTCGTCGGGGTCGGAGCCTGGCAGGTCGACCCGGCCGCAGCCCTGCACGAACAGCGTATCGCCCGCCACCAGAGCGGGTGATGTGACGCTGCCGGGTTTGCCTGCGAGTGTCGTCGGGTCGCTGACGAGGAAGCACGTGCTGCCCGGCGTGTGTCCCGGCGTGTGCACGAATTCGACGCGTACCGGGCCGAGCGACAGCTCGTCACCACCGGCGTGCAGTGCAAGGTCGCGCGCCGGAACGCCGGTGACCCGCTCGATCCACGGCGCGTCGTCGGCGTGGGCGTGCACCCGGGCGTCCGGGGCGAGGGCGGCCAGGCGGGCGATCCCTTCGACCTGCAGTCCCCACAGGTCACCGCCGACGTGGTCGGGGTGATAGTGGGTGGCGAGCGCGCCGACGAGCGTGTAGCCTTCGCGCGCGACCTTCGCGACCAATCCGTCCACGTCCCACGCGGGGTCCACCAGGACGGCGGTCCGCGTCGTGTCGTCGGCGATCAGGTAGACGAAGTTGATCATCTGCGTGGCGGTCGGGTCGTCCTGCGCGAAGTCGCGTCCTGCCAGCCACTGTTCGAGTCGGAGCATGCCCCGACCGTAGCATGGGAGTTCCGATGCCGTCGCTTCTCCGGATCGAAGATCAGGACCGTGGCGCGTGGGCGCTGCTCGACGATGCCGGTCCGGCTCCCGCGGTACCCCGTGTCCTCGTCGTGCTGGCCGGCGCGGGCTTCGATCACGGGCGCCTGCGGGCCGAGGCGGTGCGCGCGACCGCGGTCGTCGCCGCCGATGCCGGGGCGCTGCTGTGCCGGGCTGCGAACATCGAGCCGGCGGCGGTCGTGGGCGACTTCGACTCGATCCCCAGCGCGGCCCTGGCCGCCTTCCCGCCCGAACGCCTGCACCCCTCCACCGATCCCGAATCGAACGACCTCGAGAAGTCGCTCGCCTGGGTGGCGGCGCGGTTCGGTGCCGCCGCCGAGGTCACCCTCGCCGCGGGGGGCGGCGTCGACGGCGGGCGGATCGATCACGCGCTGGCGAACCTGGGGCCACTCCTGCGCGAGCCGCATGCCCGGATCTCGATGCTCGACGGAGAGGGCCGCCTGTTCGCACTGCGCCACGGTCGGCTCACGGCCCGCGGGCTGGCCGGAAGGCGCCTGTCGATCCTCCCGTGGTCCCTGCACGGCGTCACGGTGAGCGAATCCGGGGTGCGCTATCCGCTCGATCATGATCGGCTCGTGCTCGGCGGGCGTGGGGTCAGCAACGAGATCACCGCCGACGAAGCGACCGTGACCGTGCACGACGGGGTCGCGCTCGTGTGGGTGGAGTGTTGACGCTCGAGGACTGGAGCGGGCTCGCGCGCACCCCGGCGGGCATCGCGCTGACGCTCGCGATCGGACTGGTGTATCCACTGGTCGGCTGGTTCCGCTTTCGCCGTCTCGAGCGGCGTCCCGATCCGCTGCCGCGCCGCGAGAAGCTCGCGCTGTACGCCAGCATCGTGGTGTCGCAATGGTCGCTCGTCGCCGCGACCGCGCTCGTGCTCGGCGCGCACGGTCGCTCCCTCGTCGACATCGGTCAGGGGCCCGGCTTCGCGCCGCTGCGCACGGTGTTCCTGGCCGGCGGATTGCTGGCCGGGTTCGCCGTCCTGTCGTGGGTCACCACGCGCTCGCTCGCCGCGGCGGGACCGGAGGACCTGCCGCCGCACGTGCGGCGCGCGGGACGCATCCTGCCCCGGGACGCCGTGGAGGTGGCGGGGTTCGTTCCGGTCGCGATCACGGCCGGTGTCTGTGAAGAGGTGCTCTACCGTGGCTGGCTGCCGTGGGCGCTTGCCGGCTGGGCGGGCTCGGTGCTGGTGGGCTTCATCGCGGCCGCGGTGGTGTTCGGCCTGGGCCATCTCTACCAGGGGCGCAATGGGGTCGTGCTCACCGGGTTGCTCGGCCTCGCGCTCGGTGCGGCCGTGGCGTGGAGCGGCAGCCTGCTGCCGGGGCAGGCGCTGCACGTCGCCGTCGACCTGGTGAACGGCATCGCCGTTGGCGCGGCGCTGTCGCGCATGGCGCGATCGGCGGCCCGCCCGATTCCAGTTGCGCCCGCCCCGGGCCCCGGCTAGGCTCTTCTGCGCCGTGCTCCGCAAGGAATCCGGCCCCCCTTCGATTCGACGTCCCAGGACAATCCGCACGTGGCGACGCCTCCCTTAGGAGGCCGGTTCCGTCGTCGATCGCCCGGACGCACCCGGCTCCGTCCACGTGGGGTCCATCGATGTCGTTTCGTCGCCTGGTTCGTCCCGCGCTGTTCCTCGCGCTCCTCGTCCTGCAGACGCCCGCGGCTACGGCCGCCGGCGTGCATGTGGCGCTCACCCCGGCGCTCAGCGAGGTTGATCCTGCCGAGGAGCTCACCCTCGAGTTCACGGTCACCGAGGCCGACGCGGCGTTCAACGGCTTCGACGCCGTCGTCGAGTACGACCCGGCGATGCTCACGTTCCTGCCGACGGCGCCCACCTCCCTGCAGCAGGGCGCGATCATGACGGGAGCATGCGGCAACACGTTCCACCTCTTCGCGGCGAACGGCGACTCGCTGGCGTTCACCTGCGTGCTGCTCTGCTCCGGGCTGTCGCTGACGGGACCGGGTGCGGTCTACCGGCTCAAGTTCCGCGCCGGCGCGACGCTGGGCGAGACACCGGTACGCCTGCGCTCCCCGCGAGCCCGCTTCTACGATGCCGGCCTGTTCGTGTTCCCGGTGGAGACCGCCGACGCGGTCGTGCGCATCGGCAACGTGATCGGCGTGGCGCCCACGGGCGCACCGGGCCTCTCGCTGCGCGCGCTGCCGAACCCGTCCCGCGCGGGTGCGACGACCCTGCGGCTCTTCGCCGATACACCGGGTGCGCAACAGCTGATCATCCAGGACGCGCGCGGCCGGCGGGTGCGCTCGTACGAGTGGTCCGGTGAGCCGGCGGGCGCGCGGGCGTTCACCTGGGATGGCTTGGACCAGCAGGGGCGCCGCGCCGCCGCCGGCGCCTACCAGGTCGTGTTTCGGGCAGGCGCGCGGCAGGTGAACGGCCGCGTGATCCTCGTTCATTGATGATGCATGGATCAGCCGGACCAACCTCGGGGGCATTGGTGAACACCTCGGTGATTCGGGTGTGGGGCTGGTCGCTCCTGGGGGCGGGTCAAGGCGGTCTACCGCCAGGCTTCGCCGGGCGGTAGACTCCGGGCATGAGCACGCCCACGACCGTCGACGCGCCGCTTCCGCTCTCCACCTACGAACGCCTGCCCGACGCCGAGCTCGACGCGCGCATCCGCGCCGCGAAGACCGCGCTGGGCCGGCGCCTGATCATCCTCGGACATCACTACCAGCGCGACGAGGTCGTGCAGTACGCCGACTTCCTGGGCGACTCGTACAAACTGTCGCAGCGCGGCGCCGCCGCCGATGCCGATTACATCGTGTTCTGCGGTGTGCACTTCATGGCCGAGAGCGCCGACGTGCTGGCGAAGCCGCACCAGCGCGTGATCCTGCCCGACCTGGGCGCCGGCTGCTCGATGGCCGACATGGCCGACATCGCCGACGTGGAGGAGGCGTGGGACGCGCTGACCCGCGATCACGGTGACACGTTCGTGCCCATCACGTACATGAACTCGACGGCGGCGATCAAGGCGTTCGTCGGGAAGCACGGCGGGCTGGTCTGCACGTCGTCCAACGCCCGCGGCGCGTTCGAGTGGGCGTGGGCGCGCAGGGAGCGCATCTTCTTCCTGCCCGACGAGCACCTGGGCCGCAACACCGGCGCGGGTCTCGGCCTCTCGCTCGAGTCGATCGGACTATGGGATCCGCGCCTCGACCCGCGGGCCGCGCTGGCCGCGATCCCGCGCGACACCCGCCTGGTCGTGTGGCGGGGCTACTGCTCGGTGCACCAGCGCTTCACGCCGGAGCAGGCGCACTTCCTGCGCAAGGAGCTTCCGGGCCTCAAGGTCATCTGCCATCCCGAGTGCAAGTACGAGACCTGCCAGGCCGCCGACCTGGTCGGCTCGACGGACTTCATCATTCGCACGATCGAGGCCGCGCCCGCGGGCTCGAAGTGGGCGGTGGGCACCGAGATCCACCTGGTCAATCGCCTCGCGCAGCAGCACCCCGACCGGCAGATCATCTCGATGCAGCAGAACGTGTGCGCCTGCGCCACGATGTACCGCATCGATCCGGTGCATCTGTGCTGGGTGCTCGAGAACCTGGTCGCCGGGCACGTGGTCAACGAGATCACGGTCGACGACGAGACGATCCGCTGGGCGCGCGTGGCGCTGGAGCGGATGCTCGAGGTATAGCCGGAGGCAGGCCTTGCGCCGTCTACCCGAGCGCCCTCAGGATCTCCGCTTCCTTCGCCGCCGCCAGCCCCGCCTCGCGCGGGGCGTCCACCGGCCGTGTCGCATCCCAGTCGAGCGTCGCTTCGATCGTCTCCGCGAGCGGGCGGAAGGTGAGCCCGGCGGCGCGCGCTTTCCCGTTGTCGCACCGCATCAGGCCCGCCATGTCGGCGTCGGTCTCCGGGATCCAGAACGGCATCTCCATCCACGGCCCGACCTCGCGCGCGAGCAACGTCGCATCGTCGACCCAGCGCAGGATCGCCGGCGGGGCGCCGCGCCGCGCGGCGACGTGCATGCACGTGGCGAGCACGTCGCCGAACGGGATCGGGGCGGCGGGGCCGGTCGCCAGGTAGACGCCGCGGCGGTTCTCCTCGAGCGCGCGCACCATCCACTCGCCCAGGTCGCGGACGTCGATGAACTGCGTGAGGCGTTCGGGCCTCCCCGGCGCGAGCACCGCGCCCCCGCGCATCAGGCGGGCCGGCCAGTAGGTGAAGCGATCGGTTTTGTCGTGCGGCCCCACGACGAGCCCGGGGCGCACGAGCAGTGCGCGGCCCGGCATCGCGGCCTCGGCCGCTTCCTCGCACAGCGCCTTGAGCGGTCCGTAGAACGGGCCCAGTTTCGCCGCGGGAATCGGTCCCTCGGCGGAGAGGGTGGCGACTTCCGAGAACTGCTCTGGAGAGAGTCGCCCGAGCGGCGTGGACTCGTTCGCCGCGGGTGCGGCATGGTCGGCATGCGCCGAGATGCTCGAAACGACGAGGTACGCGTCGGTCGCCGGCGCGAAGAACGCAGCGGCACTCGCGACGTCGCGCGGCAGGTAGGCGGCGGTGTCGACGACGGCGTCGAAGCGCCGGCCCCGCAAGGCGCCGAAGGCATCGCCCTGCGTGCGGTCCCCGCGCACCTGCTCGACGTCGGGGTACGCGCCGGGGTCCTGCTTCCCGCGATTGAACAGCGTGAGTTCGTGGCCGCATGTGCGGGCCGCGTCGACGACCGCGCGGCCCAGGAACTTGGTGCCGCCGAGGACGAGCAGCTTCATGGACGGATCTCCGTGGGGGACGGTTACGGCCAGAGTCGTGCGCCGGACCAACCGGCGCCGGCGCGCTCGAAGCGGAATCGATCGTGGAAGCGGTTCGCCTGTCCCTGCCAGAACTCGATCGCGGTGGCGTGCAGGCGATAGCCGCCCCATTGCGCCGGGCGCGGCACCGTGTCGTCGGGCCAGCGCGCATCACTCGCCGCGAACGCTTCCTGCATCGTCACGCGATCGGCGACGGGGCGGCTCTGCTGCGAGGTCGCGGCGGCGAGGCGACTGGCGCGCGGACGCGTCGCCCAGTAGGCATCGCTCTCGGCGTCGGAGACCCTGGCGACCGTGCCCTCGATGCGGACCTGGCGCTCGAGCGGCTCCCAGAAGAAGGCGAGAGCGGCGTGCGGATTGACGGCCAGCTCCTGTCCCTTGCGGCTCGCGACGCTGGTGAAGAACGAGAACCCTCCGTCGTCCGTGACGTCTTTCAGGAGGACGAAGCGCACGGACGGAACCCCTGCGGGCGTGGCTGTGGCCAGGGCGACGGCCTCGGGCATGGCGAGCCCGGCGGCCTCGGCTGCGGCGAACCACGTGCGGAATGCGGCGACGGGATCGGGGCCGAGGTCGGCGAGCTCGAGTGGGGTGCGCGTGCGCCGAGCAGCTCGCTCCTTGTCGGAATGCCGCATCAGGCGCCCAGCCGGTCGCGCAATGCGCGGGCGCGGGCGCGCGCCACCGGGACTTCGGTCCGCGCTTCGTCGCCCAACGTAAGCGCGTACGTGCCGGCAAACCCCGGGCGCAGCGCCACCGCGAAGTCGAGGTTGACGATCGCGCCACGGTGCACGCGCACGAAGCGCGTCGTATCGAGACGGCGCTCGAGCTGGTCGAGCGTGAAGTTCACGTAGTGGCGGTCCTTCGCGGTCGCGGCGAAGACCAGCTTCTCCTCGGCGCCGAACCACAGGATCTCCTCGGCGCGCAGGATGAGCTGCCGCGTGCCGACGCGCACGGTGAGACGATCGAGTGCGGGCTCCGCACCCGCGGGGCCACCGGTCGCACCGCCGGGCTCGCCGACCGCGGCCAGCAACTGCGCGAGGCGCTGCGACAGGTCTTCGGGTCGGGCGAGGTCGCGCCTGGCGCGAGCCAGGGCATCGGCGAGGCGCTCGACGCGGAACGGCTTGAGCAGATAGTCGACGGCCTCGGCCTCGAACGCGCGCACGGCGTAGTGGTCGAACGCGGTGACGAACACGACGGCCGTCCCCGGCGCGAGGCGGGGCAGGAGCGCGAAGCCGTCCTCGCCCGGCATCTGGATGTCGAGCAGGACGAGCTCCGGCGACGTCGCGGCGGCCACGCGCGCGGCCTCGTCGACGGAGCCCGCCTCGCCCACGATCGCAGCCCCGCCGATCTCGTCGAGCAGCCGACGCGCGCGGGCGCGGGCCAGCGGCTCGTCGTCGACGATCAGGACGCGGAGGGGCGGCGGGGCGGGCGTGGTCATGGGGGCGATCCTACTCCGGCCCGCAAGTCGAGACAATCGAGACCCTTGTGGGTGGCCTACAGTGTAAATATAATGTAGGCATGGCCGCGATCCGCATCGAATGAGACGAGCGCAAGAACACCCTCAATCTGCGCAAGCATGGGATCTCCTTCGACGAAGCGGAGTCGGTGTTTGCAGATGAAAACGCCCTCCTCCTGGCGGACCCGGAGCACTCCGAGGAGGAGGATCGGTTCATCCTGATGGGCCTGGGCCGTTCGCTTCGGGTCCTGCTCGTCTTTCACTGTTACCGGAGAAGCGACGACGTGATCCGGATCTTCTCCGCCCGCAAGGCCTCGCGCGCCGAGCGGGACCAGTATGCGCGAAGGTGGCCCCGATGAAACGCGAGTATGACTTCAGCAAGGCGAAGCGCAATCCCTACGCGAAGCGCCTCAAGCGTCAGGTGACGATCCGCCTCGAAGAGGGAACGATCCGTTACTTCAAGGCGTTGGCGGAGGAGGTCGGCGTGCCCTACCAGACGCTGATCAACCTCTACCTGCGGGACTGTGCGGCGACGGAGCGGAAGTTGACGCTCAACTGGAAGCCGGCGGCCTGATGCGGTCGGCCCGGTGGGCCGGAGCTACCACGACAGCCCGGCCCCGAAGACGAGCATGCGGCGGCTGAAGTACGAGTCGTCCGCGTAGCGCTGCGAGTAGTCGGCGCTGTAGTGATAGTCGAGCGTGTTGCGGATGCCGAGCACGTTCAGGCCCTCCATGTAGGCCACGCACACCGAGCTGCCCGGCAGCCCCGCGAACGCCGGCAGCGAGAACAGGTGCGTGATCCTCAGGTCGAGCCGGTGCTGCGCGGGCATCAGGCCCGAGTTGTTCTCGGCGTAGGTCGGCCGCCACAGATCGCGGTCCGGGTCGTAGGTCGCGTCCACGACCGGCGTGTACGGCCGGCCGGCGGACGCGGCGTACTTGGCGCCCAGCGACCACTGCGGTGTGACGCGGTACTGCCCGACCAGCGTGAGGGAGTGGCGCACGCCGTACACGGCGGGCACCTCGTGCGGGTCGTCGAACTCCTGGCGCTGCGAGTCCATGTAGCCGTACGACACCCAGCCCGTCAGCGCGCGGTGCGAGCCGCGCAGGAACACGTCGAGACCTTGCGCATAGCCCGTACCTTCCGCGGCGTAGAACGTCGCGGCGTCGTTGATGATCAAGTCTTCGTAGACCTTGCGGTACATCTCGACGCGAAGATTCACGTCCGTCTCCAGCCACTCATAACCGGCAATCAAGTGCGTCGCGGCTGCCGCCGCGAGTGAGGGGTTGCCGTACGCGGGATCGAGGTAGGCGGCGTCGGGCGGCTGGTGGTAGCGCCCGCCGGCGAGGCGTACCGTGTGACCGGCGCGGATGTTCCAGGCCACTGCGGCGCGCGGATCGAGCGACCACTCGCCATTGGTCGAGATGCGGTCGACGCGCGCACCGAGCGTCGCGTACACCGGTCCGGCGACGCGAAACTTGTCCTCGACGTAGGCGCCCGGCAGGTCGACGCGCGCATCGGTCGTGTAGGTGCGAGTCGGCGCACCCGCACCCAGGTCCGTGCTGTCGGCAGCGCCCGGGCCGGCGATCACCGTCGCGCGACCGCGGTACTGCAGCCCGAATGACAGCTCGTGGCGCTCCGACGCGGACCACAGGGCGTCGACCTGCGCCAGCGTGTTGTCCTCGTCGCGGATCCCGCCGAATTCCGAGAAAGCCCACTCCGAGCGATAGTGCTGCAGCGAGCCGATCACGGTCACGGCAAGCGCGTCGCCGACCAGTTGCTGCGCGCGGAGGCCGACGAAGTCGTTGCCGGCCTTCGCCGCGTACGTGTCGGTCACGTTGAGCCGCTCGGCCACGACCGCGGTGCGATCGGCCGAGCCGACGTACGTCGCCGCGACCTTGCTCGACGGCGTCGGCCGCCACAGCGCCTTCACGGCGCCGTGTTCGCTGGCGGGCATCTTCTCGAATGCGTTCGGCGAGCCGTAGATGTCGAACAGGAGCTGCGGCCGCCCCAGGCTGCCGGTCGCCAGCAGCGAGAACTTCTCGGGCACGATCGCCCAGCTCGTCGCGGCGTTCACGCCCGCCAGGTTCGCCCCGACGGAGACGGAGCGCTCGGTCAGCGGATCCTGTGTCTCGACGTCGAGTACGCCCGACAGCACCCCACCGTACTTGGCGCTGAAGCCGCCGGTGGAGAAGAACGCACTCTTCATCAGGTACGTGTCGAAGCCGGCGAACAGGCCACCCGAGGCGTTCTCGTAGTGGTAGGGGTGTCCCAGCTCCGCGCCATCGAGGCGGATCAGCGTCTCGGAGGGATCGCCGCCGCGCACGTACAGGGCGGCGCCCTCGTTCGGCGCATTGATCCCCGGCAGAGCGCGCAGCGACTGGAACACGTCGCCCGCGCCGCCGGGAGTCATGTAGACGTCCATGCGGTTGAGCACCGCGCCCTCGCTGCCCCCCGCCTTGCCGAACGTGGAGCTGGCGACCGTCACCTCCGAGATCGGCACCGGCGCGTCGCCCAGCACCAGGCGCAGCGGCACCGCGTCGGGGCGCACGTCGAACGACAGGCGCGACTTCGCGTAGCCGATTCCCATCGCCTCGAGCACGCACGGTCCGGCCGGCAGGTCGAACGCGAACGCGCCGTCGGCCCCCGTGGAGGCGCCGCGCTTGAGCGCGGGTACGTTCACCGTGGCGAACTCGACCGGATGTCCCTTCCCGTCGACGATGATGCCGACCACGCGAACCATCGCTTGCGCGCGGGCCGGGCCGGCTCCGATCGTCGCCGAGATGAACCCGGCGAGGGCCAGGACGACGAAGAGGCGAGCGGCCGACACTACGAGCTCGCCTTCTCCGCGAGCTGCTTCTCGGCCTGCGGGAGGAGCTGCGTGCGGACCCAGCCATTGGCCGGGTTCGCCGCCAGCGCGCGTTCGTAGTAGTCCTTCGCCGCGGCGTACTTCTTCTCCCTCATCGCGGCGCGGCCGGCCCACACGTACGCGTCGTCGCGACCCCAGTCGAACGCCTGCGGGTCGCCGGCGCGCGACGTGGCGGCGGCCGTGATCGTCGGCGCGGCCTTCTCGAACATCGTGATCGCCTCGTCGAACTTGGCTCGCGCCTTGTCGGCCCCGCCGCCCACGAACGCCGGCTTGTGCAGCGTGTTGAGCCCGTCGAGAAACGCGACGCGCCCGTTGTCCGGCGCCAGTTCGCGCGCCCTGGTCATGCCCTGCTCCATCTCCATGCCCAGCGTCATCATCGAGCCCGGGTCGAACGACAGCCACAGGCCCTGCAGCCCGGCCTTGAGCGCCGTCGCGTCGGCGTGCTTCGGCTCGGCCTTGAGCACGCGCGTGCAGCGATCGATGGCGTCCTTGCACAGCTTCTTCGCCTGCTCCTTCGTGGCCTTGTCGTCGTCCAGCATCGGGACGGCGCGCCACGCGGCCAGCGCGGTCCAGTAGTCGAAGGCGGTGACGCTCGGCTCGGCGGCGGCCATCGCGGCGAACGTGCCGCGCGCGGCGACGATCGCTTTAGCGTCGCCCCCGTTGACGGCGGCGGTGAGCGCGGACTTCGCGGCGGCAACGGCGCTGGCTTCGGCCGCGTGTGCCGCGCGCGGGGCGGGGGCGATCAGAACGGCGGCGACCAGGGCGGCGGACAGGGCGATGCGGGAAGACATGGCGACACCTCCAGGGTGGAACGGGTGAAACGCGGACTCAGGAGCTCGACGGGGGGATCCCGTCCTTGGGCAGGGTCACGGCGACACGCAGTCCGCGACCCGGGGTGGACGTCAATGAGAGCGCATCGGGCAAGCCCGCCGCGCGCAGGCGCTCGCGCACGGAGTGCAGGCCGAAGCCGTTCCCGCCATGCGTAGCGGCAACCGCGGGATCGAGACCGGGCCCGTCGTCCTCGATCGCGAGCACGAGGCCCTCGGCTGAGCGCTTTGCCTCGATCACGATGCGCCCGCCCTCGGCGCGCGGCGCGACGGCGTGACGGACGGCGTTCTCGACCACGGGCTGGAGCAGCAGGCTGGGCACGTGCAGCCCGTCGAGGCCGGGCTCGATGTGCTCGACGACCGTGAGCCGGTCGCCGAAGCGGGCGCGCTCGATGTCGAGGTAGGCCCGCAGGAAGTCGAGCTCCTCGGCGAGCGGCACCGTCTCCCGTTCGGAGGCGCGCAGCGCGTAGCGGAAGACCTCGGCCAGGCGCGTCGTCATCTCCTCGGCGGCGCGCGGATTCGAGGGGATCAGCGAGGCGATGGCGTTGAGCGTGTTGAACAGGAAGTGTGGCTGGAGCTGCGCCCGCAGCGCGCGCAGCTCGGCCTGCGCCAGCTCGACGCGCATCGTCTCGATCGCCTCGGCCCGTTCCTTCGACTCCCGGTAGAAGTGGATCGCGTAGGCGACGCCGCCAAACAGGACCGAGAAGACCAGGGCGAACGCGCCGTTGATCAGCACGGAGCGGGCGGTGCCCAGCATGCCCGGCAGGATGAACAGGTGAATGAGCAGCGCGGCCGCGTACGAGCCCAGGATCGCGGTCAGCGTGTAGGACGTGATCCCGAGCGCCAGGGGGACGCGGCCATCCGCGCGCGTCCGGCGGACGGCCGGCAGGAAGAACGATTCCATCAACTCGAGCGACACGCGGATGCAGAACGCGTAGACCAGCGAGAACTTGTAGGCGACGACGAAGTTCTCCCAGCGCCCGCCGTAGAGCAGCCCGAAGAACCCGGCGAACGGGATCGCCCACAGGGGCTGCTGCCACACCGTGGCCCACAGGCGCTGCAGGAGCGAGACCGGGCGCTCCTCGCACTCGATCGTCGGCGTCGGGCCCGCGCGCCTCACGCCGCCACCTCGCGCACGCGCAGCACCATCAGCGTGATGTCGTCCTGGGGCTCGACGCCGCCGAGGTGGCGCGCCAGGTCGGCGAGGATCGCGTCGATCTGTTCGCGCGGGTTCTGTCGCACCGGCAGGGCGGCGGCGAAGTCGACGGCGCGATCGTCGCCGTACATCTCCTGCTTCGCGTTCATGCCCTCGCTCAGGCCGTCGGTGTAGAACAGCACCCGGTCGCCGGGCTTCAGGTCGACGCTTCCGCTCGCGTAGGGAATGGCCTCGGAGACACCGACGACCATCCCGCCCTCGTCGAGCAGGCGGCGCGATCCGTCCGCGGCCAGCAGCGCCGGCGGATTGTGGCCCGCGTTCACGTACGAGAAGCGCATCGTCGTCTCGTCGACGTGGCCCAGGAACAGCGTCGCGAACTGGCCGGCCGGGGAGATGTCACAGACCAGCCGGTTGATGTTGGTCACGATCTCGGCGACGCCGGTCGCGAGCGGTGCCTGCGTGCGCAAGGAGGCCTGCAGCATCGAGCCCAGCAGCGCCGCGGGCACGCCCTTGCCCGAGACGTCGGCGATGCACAGCAGGTAGCCGTGCTCGCCCACCGGGACGACGTCGTAGAAGTCGCCGCTGACCTCCTTCGACGACACGTTGAGCGCGTGGATCTCGAGGCCCGGCCGCTCGGGGAAGTTCGACATCAGGAACTGGCGCTGGATGCGCCGCGCCAGGTTCAGCTCCTCCTCGGAGCGCGCGCGGGCGATCGCGTGCTCGTAGAAGTGGAACGCGAACGAGATCCCGATGAACAGCGACGAGAAGAGCACGCCGTAGATGAGCAATGCCGTGACCGAGCGCACCGAGCCGAGGAAGCCCGGCAGGAGCGTGAAGTTGAGGACCAGCGACGCGACCAGCATGCTCAGCAGCGAGGCGCCCATGTAGCGCATCACGACGAGGATCACGCCGCGGCCGCCGGCCCTGGCGTCAAGGTGCCCGCCGCCGCTGCTGCGGTTCTCGAGGACGCCGACGAGCCAGATACCGAGCCCGATGGTGAACGAGAACACCAGGGCGATCGCGTAGAACTGCCCGAAGTACCGGAACGACACACCCTGCACGAAGTTGAAGAACGCCGCGAAGGGCAACGCCAGGATCGGCGTGCGCCACGCGAGGTTCCACAACGAGCGCAGAGCGGACGGCGGGTTCGAGGTGCGGGCCACGGACGGCTCCTTTCGACGGACGGACGGCTTCGTGCTTCAGGAAGAGAATCGGGGAGAAGGACGCGGCAGCATACGCCCGGCCGGACGAGCGGTCGATGGAGGCGGATGAACGGTCGCCGGGTGGCGACGAACGGTCCGTGGGGACGGGGCGACGGCGGCGTTCCCGCGCCGGTGTCGGTGGGCTATCATGAGCAACGCCGACCTCGTCGCTGCCGACACCGCCCGCCGAAGGAGAATCCATCATGCGAGTCATGCTCATCCCGTCGTTGCTCTCGCTTCTTCTGGTCTCCCCGGTGGCGGCGCAGGAGATCCGCTGGCCCCGCGAACTCACCAGCGAGGGCTCCGCGCTCACGCTGTACCAGCCGCAGGTGCAGAGCTGGGAGAACTCGAAGGCGCTCGACGCGCGCGGCGTTCACGCTCGTGCCGAAGGGCAAGAAGGAGGTCGTCGGCGTCCTCTACATGAAGGCCGTCACCGACGTGGACATGGACGCGCACTCGGTGTTCATCCACGACTTCACCATCCCCGCGGTGCACTTCCCGTCCCTCGACGCGGCCGAGGCGGCCGCGATGGAGAAGCTCACCCGCAGCTTCTGGCCTCCGGGACACTCGCTGACGATGACGCTCGAGCAGGTCGTGGCCAGCACGCCGAAGCAGGAGCCCGCGAAGTCGGTGACCGTGAACAACGACCCGCCGGTGATCTTCGTCAGCCGGAAGCCGACGATCCTGCTCCAGATGGATGGAACCCCGGTCACCGCGCCGACGGGACAGGACGGGCTGATGTACGTGGTGAACACCGGCAGCTCCGTGTTTCGGGACGAGCCGGCGAAGCTGTGGCTCCTGTTCGACGGCAAGGGCTGGCAGCAGGCGACAGCGTTGGGAGGGCCGTGGACGTTCACGAAGTCCCTGCCGAAGGCCGTCGCAGAACTGGCGAAGGGCGCGGGCTGGGCGGTGCTCAAGCCGGGAATCCCGCCGCCGGGCAAGCCCGATGCGCAGATGCCCGACGTCTTCTACTCGGAGAAGCTGGCGGACCTCATCGCCTTCGAGGGTGAGCCCGCGTGGAAGGCGATTCCCGGCACGAAGCTCGAGTTCGGGTCGAACACGACCAGCGACGTCTTCCGCAACACGGCCGACGGCCAGATCTACTTCCTGAGCGCGGGCCGGTGGTTCCGCTCCGCGGGCTTCAACGGCCCGTGGACCTACGCCACCGCGGACCTGCCTGATGACTTCCGCAAGATCCCCGACTCGAGCCCGGCGTCGTCGATCCTCGCGTTCGTTCCCGGGACGGACCAGGCGCAGGACGCGGTGATGATCGCGCAGATCCCCACGACCATCGAGGTCGACGCCGCCGAAGCTGCGAAGAAGGTGAAGATCACGTACTCCGGTGACCCGCACTTCAAGCCCATCACCGGCACCTCGCTCTCGTACGCGGAGAACACGACCGACAAGGTCATCAAGGCTGGCAGCGAGTACTACGCCTGCGTGAGCGCGATCTGGTTCGTCGGACCGACACCGAGCGGCCCGTGGACCGCGGCGAAGACGATCCCCGCGGAGATCTACACGATCCCGGCCTCGTCGCCGGTCTACAACGTCACCTACGTGACGCAGGTCGTCACGCCGACGAACACCGTGCAGGCCACCTATACGTCGGGTTACACCGGCGTCTTCGTCGTCGGCATGGTCGCGGGCGCCATCATCGTGTCAGGAAGCGGCTACTACCATCCCCCGTACTACTACCACCCGCCGTACGGATACCCGGTGTACTACCCCTACCCGGTGACGTACGGACCCTACGCCTACCATCCGTACCCGTATGGCGGCGTCGCCTACCACGCGTCGTACAACCCGAACACCGGCATGTACGCGCGCAGCGCCACCGCCTACGGCCCCTATGGCAGCGCGACGGTCGCACAGGGCTACAACCCGAGCACGGGGACTTACGCCCGTGGCGCTTCGGTGTCGTCGCCGTACGGTTCGCGCTCCGCGGCCCAGGCCTACAATCCGTACACCGGGACCGCGGCGAGCACGCGCCAGGGGTCGAGCCCGACCGCGCAGTGGGGGACGACGACCGTTGCGAAGGGCGGACAGTCGGCGCAGACCGCGCACGTGACCACCGCGCAGGGCACGACCAAGGCGATGCAGACCAGCAGCGGTGACATGTACGCGTCGAAGGACGGCAACGTGTACAAGAACACGGGCAGCGGCTGGGAGCAGACGAGCAACAGCTCACCGAAGACGGGGACCACGAGTGCCCAGACGGGCGCTGCGGCCGGCACCACGAGCGCGCGTCCGACGACCAAGCCGTCGGCCGACACGCAGGCGATGAATCGCGAGGCGCAGAATCGCCAGCGCGGCAGCACCCAGGCTCAGCAATACCAGGGCCGGTCGACCGGCGCCGCGCGCGGTGGCGGCGGTCGGCGGTAGCGTCAGCCGCGCTTGCGGGCGACGACTTCGAGCCCGGTGGGCGTGA
The DNA here is from genome assembly GCA_031431875.1 of Candidatus Eiseniibacteriota bacterium. Taxonomy (GTDB): domain Bacteria; phylum Eisenbacteria; class RBG-16-71-46; order RBG-16-71-46; family DASYSL01; genus JANPEF01. Next base: position 43,304 of record JANPEF010000007.1, read on the forward strand.
TGCAGAACCCGCCTGCCGTGCGCTCGCAGGCGTCGAAGTCCTCGCGCATGTTCCTGACCCCGTGGCTTCGACGCGGCCCGGCTCGATCGGCCGCGTGCCACGACGCCATCACTTCATCGACGAACTCCTCGAAGATCTCGCTCTGCGGCGATAGTCCCCACCCGCGGTAGTCGACCTACTCGTGCAGCGCGATGGTGCCGCCGCTTCGCCACGCGTCCACGGCCCGCCCGCGCCAGATGCGGTGCTGCATGCCGAGGCGCTCGATCCCGGCATCATGCGTGGCGAGGACGTAGTCACGATCGTTGGGCGTGTGCGGATGCTAGCCGGCCGGGCACGGGCGGAGCGGATGACTGCGGACGTGGTGTTTTCGTCTCAGGAGCGACCTCAGGGTCGCACTGGTGTGCGGCCTCCGTGCGCATCCGCTGCATGAACCCGCGCCCGAATGCCCGCTCGGCCTCGAG
>JANPEF010000008.1:0-91119 GCA_031431875.1 Candidatus Eiseniibacteriota bacterium
CGCCGCAGCGCTCGAGCAGCCCGCCCCCGTCGTCGTCCGGGTCCCGCCCGGGCGGCGGTGGCGGCTACCAGGGCAGTTCGCCGCGTCCCGGCGGCGGCTCCGGCGCTCCCGGCGCCCCGCGTTTCGGCGGGCCGCCGAGCGGCGGATTCGGTGGCGGTCCCGGCGCGCGCCGGCGCAACGATCGCAAGAAGAAGCGCCCGGTCGACGACAAGCTCGTCACCGACAGCGTGAAGAAGACGCTCGCCTCGATGGAGGCGGGCACGCGTCGCCGACGCCGCTCGCGCCGCGACGACGACACGGGAGCGGACGTCGCCGTGGAGGAGTTGAAGATTCTCCGCGTGACCGAGTTCATCACCGTCGGTGAGCTCGCCAACGTGATGGAAGTGAAGCCGCAGGAGGTGCTGCAGGCCTGCCTCGACCTCGGCATCATGGCCACGATCAACCGCCGCCTCGAGAAGGAGGCGATCCAGTTGGTCGCCGACGAGTTCTCGTACAAGGCCGAGTTCGTGACCGAGGAGGACGAGGAGGAGGTCGACGAGACGATCGACGATCCGGCCCGGCTCAAGACGCGTCCGCCGGTGGTCACGGTCATGGGCCACGTCGATCACGGCAAGACTTCGCTGCTCGATTACATCCGCAAGTCGCAGGTGGTCGCCGGCGAGGCCGGCGGGATCACGCAGCACATCGGTGCGTACGAGGTCGAAGTCGGTGGCAAGCAGATCACGTTCCTCGACACGCCGGGCCACGAGGCGTTCACCGCCATGCGCGCCCGCGGCGCCCAGGCGACGGACATCGTCGTGCTCGTCGTCGCCGCCGACGACCGCGTCATGCCGCAGACGCGTGAGGCGATCGACCATGCGCGCGCGGCCAACGTGCCGATCGTCGTGGCCATGAACAAGATCGACCTGCCCGGTGCGAACATCGACATGGTCAAGCAGGAGCTGTCACGCTCCGGCGTCGCGGTCGAGGAGTACGGTGGCAAGACCGTCGCCGTGCCGATCTCCGCGAAGCAGGGCACGAACATCGAAAAGCTGCTCGAGTACATCCTGCTCGAAGCCGAGCTGCTCGACCTCAAGGCCGATCCGACGCGCAATGCGCGCGGTGTCGTGCTCGAGGCCCGCGTCGAACAGGGTCGCGGCATCGTCGCCACCGTGCTGGTCCAGCAGGGCACGCTCGAGGTGGGTGCGGCGTTCGTCGCCGGCATCCAGAGCGGCAAGGTCCGCGCCATGACCAACGAGCGCGGCAAGCCGGTCAAGAGCGCGCCGCCGTCGACGCCGGTCGAGGTCATCGGCTGGTCCGGCGCCCCGCAGGCGGGAGATCGCTTCACCGTGTACGCCGACGAGCGCGAGGCGCGCGAGGTGGCGGGCAAGCGCCAGCAGGTCGCGCGCGAACAGGACAACCGCCAGACCCGGCGCATCACGCTCGAGCAGTTGCACGAGCAGATGTTGACGGGCGCGGTGACCGAACTGAACCTCGTGCTCAAGGGCGACGTGGACGGCTCGGTCGAGGCGCTGGCCGAGGCGTTCAGCCGGCTGGGCTCGAGCGAGGTCAAGATCCGCGTCATCCGCCAGGGCGTGGGCCAGATCTCCGAGTCCGACGTGCTCCTGGCGGCCGCGTCGAATGCGGTCATCGTGGGCTTCCACGTGCGGCCGGATCCCAAGGCGCGCGAGCTCGCCAACCAGGAGAAGGTGGACATCCGCCTCTACCAGGTCATCTACGAGGCGGTTGACGACCTGAAGAAGGCGCTGTCCGGCCTGCTCAAGCCCGAGGTCCGCGAGACGATCACCGGCACGGCCGAGGTCCGCAACGTGTTCAACCTGTCGAAGGCCGGCACGATCGCGGGCTGCTCCATCGTCTCGGGCAAGATCGCGCGCTCGTCGAAGGTCCGCCTGATCCGCGGCGGCGACGTGATCTGGGACGGCCGCATCGCCTCGCTGAAGCGTTTCAAGGATGACGTGCGCGAGGTGCTGGAAGGCTTCGAGTGCGGTCTCGGGCTCGAGGGGTACGACACACTGCAGGTCGGCGACCTGATCGAGGCCTACATCATCGAGGAGCTCGCGCGCACGCTCGACTAGCGCGCCGTCGTCCATGTTCGTCGCGTCCGTACGCATCGAGTTGCACCTGCCGTACGCGGCGTCGCTCAAGGACAAGCGGGCGATCCTCAACCGCCTGAAGGAGCGCCTGCGCGCCGCCGGATTCGCCGTGGCCGAAGTCGACCACGCCGAGTTGTGGCAGCGCACGGCGCTCGGTCTCGCCACGGTCACGGCCTCGTCGGCCCGTCTCGGCGAGACGTTGTCCGCTGCCCGCGACATCGTCGGGCGGCAGGACGAGGTCCAGATCCTCGACTGGATCGTCGCCCACCACGAATGACCCGGAGTCTCGCGTGTCCAAGCGAACCGAACGCGTCGCCGACCTGATTCGGCGGGAACTGGCCGACATCCTCATGAACCGCATGCGCGATCCGCGTCTGGGGTTCATCTCGGTGACCGGCGCCGAGGTGTCCCCCGACCTGGGGCACGCCGTCGTCTACCTCTCCAGCCTCGACGGGGCGGAGAGGCGCGCCGAGATCATCAAGGTGCTCTCCTACGCCGTGCCGTTCCTGCGCCGCGAGCTGGCCCCGCGCCTCGGCCTGCGCGAGGTGCCGACGCTGCGCTTCGTCTACGACGAGTCGATCGAGCGTGGCGCCCGCATCGAGGACCTGCTGCGCCAGATCAAGGAAGGCAAGCCCATCGACGACGAGACGGAGGAAAGCTGAGCGACCTCGGCGACATCTCCGTCGTCCGCCTCGACAAGGAGGCGGGTATCACGTCGCACGACGCGGTCGACCGCCTGCGCAAGATCGTCGGCACGCGCCGGGTGGGCCACGCCGGCACGCTCGATCCGTTCGCCACCGGGCTCCTGCTGCTGGCCTGGGGGCGCGCCACGCGCCTCTTGCCGTTCCTTGCCGCGGGCGAGAAGAGCTACGCCGCCACGCTGCAGTTCGGGATCACGACCCATAGCTATGACCTGACCGGCGACGTCGTCCGGCGCGACGACTCGCCGCTCGACGAGGGCGCGATCCGCGCCGCCGCCGCGCAGTTCGTCGGCGCCCTCGAGCAGCGCGCGCCGGCGGTGTCGGCGATCAAGGTGGCCGGCGTCCCCCTCCATGCCCGCGTGCGCCGCGGCGAGGAGGTCGAGCCGCCCGTGCGCTCCGTGCATGTCTCGGAATTGCGGATCGAGCGCGTCGACGTCGCGGCGCGCACGGTCGACTTCATCGTCACCTGCTCGGCGGGGACGTACGTGCGCAGCATCGGTCACGACTGGGGTGAGGCGCTGGGCGTCGGCGGTGCGCTGTCGGCGCTGCGCCGCCTGTCGATCGGCCCGCACGCGGTCGAAGGCGCGATCCCGACGACCGACCTGCTCGATCGCCCCGAAGGTTCGATCCCCGAGTGGAACGACCGCCTCGCCGAAGCCGGGCTCACGCCCGAACAGGCGCTGTGCGCGCTGCCCGCGCTCACGCTCGACGAGGCCGAGGCGCGCGGTGTCGGCACCGGACGGGCGCCGGGCTGCCGGCGCGCGCTCGACGCCGGGCTCGTCGCGGGAACGCCGGCATTCCGCCTGCTTGCCGCCGACGGCGCGCTGCTCGGCGTCGCCGCGCTCGATCCGACCGCCGCGACCACGCCCGACGATCCCTTCGAACTGCGCCTCGTGTGGGCCGTGCGCGAGGGCGCCGCGTCGTGAGCGGGCGGCCGCATGTCGTCGCCGTCGGCGTGTTCGACGGCTTGCACCGCGGCCACCGCCGGATCATCGACACGGGCCGCGATCGCGCCGGCGAGGCGGGGGACGACGTCGGTCTCGCGGTCGTCACGTTCGATCCCCATCCCGATGCGGTGCTGGGCAAGGCCGCGGCCGAACTGCCGCTCACGCCGCCGCGCGAGAAGGCCGACCTGCTGCGCGCCTGGGGCGTCGACCGCGTGCACGTCCTGCCGTTCGATCGCGAACTCGCCGACCTCGAGCCCGCGGTGTTCGTCGAGCGCCACCTCACTTCCACGCTGGGCATGATCCGCCTCGTCACCGGCCCCGACTTCGCGCTGGGGCGGGGGCGTCGCGGCACGGTCGCCCACCTGGTCGCGCTGGGCGAGCGGCAGGGCTTTGCGGTCGAGACCGTGCCGCTGCTGCTCGAGCATCACGGCGCGGTCTCCTCGACCCGGGTGCGCGGCGCGCTGCGCGGCGGCGACGTGGGATTCGCCGCCGAGCTGCTGGGCCGATCGTTTTCGATCGTCGGCCGGGTCGTCCACGGGTGGGGAATCGGGGCCAAGCTCGCCTTTCCAACCGCCAACCTCGACCCGCTGGAGCCCAGGTTCCTGCCGGCCGATGGAGTCTATGCCGGGTGGGTCCATGTGCCCGGGGCCGCGACCGGTCCCGGTCCCGAGGGCGCCTGGCGCGGGGCGATCAGCCTCGGGCTGAGGCCCACCTTCGACGGCCACGACCGGGCCCTCGAGGTGCACGTGCTGGACCTGGACAAGAACTTGCGGGACATGGACTTGCGAGTCGAGTTCATGGTCTGGATCCGGGGCCAGGAGAAGTTCGAGGACGCGGCCGCGCTGGTCGCGGCGATGGGGCGCGATGTGGCCCATTGTCGCGATCTGTTGCCCGGGGTCTGATCGCGGCACCGTTTTTGCTCGCCCCGGCCCGCTCGCGGCTGCTAGGGTGCCGTCGAATCCGCCCGTCCGGGCGGGTTCGTGCTTCAAGCTCGGGTTGACTGGAGAGGTTGCACTCCCTGTCCCGGGCCCCGTTCGCATCGGAGGGAGGTGAACGAACGCATGCCGCTCTCGAAAGAGACGAAGCAGGAAGTGATCGGAAAGTTCAAGCAGCACGAAGAAGACTCGGGTTCGCCCGAGGTCCAGATCGCCCTCCTCACGGAGAAGATCAAGTACCTCACCGAGCACTTCAAGATTCACAAGCGTGATCACGCGTCTCGCCGCGGGCTCCTGCGCATGGTCGGACAGCGCCGTCGCTTGCTCGACTATCTGAAGGCAACCAAGGTTGATCGTTATCGTGCGGTTTTGAAGGAACTCGGGCTGCGCCGTTAACGCTCCCCCGGGTTTCGACGACGTGCGGCCGGGATCCCTCCCGGCCGCAAGTCGTGTCGGCCGTCGCCTCCCCGGCGACATGAGGCAGGAAGGAAGAGAGAGAGAGAATGATCGAACGTACCGTATCCGTTGAGTTGGGCGGACGCACCCTCAGTCTGCAGAGCGGCAAGATCGCCCGCCAGGCGGGTGGCTCGGCCGTCATCCAGTACGGCGGCACCGTGGTCCTCGTGGCCGCCACCGCCGACAAGAGGCCCGTCCAGAAGGACTTCGTCCCCCTCACCGTCGACTACCGTGAGCGCCTGTACGCCGCCGGCAAGATTCCGGGCGGCTTCTTCAAGCGCGAAGGTCGACCGACCGAGAAGGAGACGCTGACCTCGCGCCTCATCGATCGCCCCATCCGCCCGCTGTTCCCGAAAGCCTTCCCGTTCGAGATGCAGGTGCTGGCCACCGTGCTCTCGTCGGACCAGGAGAACGACTCGGACATCCTCGCCATGAACTGCGCTTCCGCGGCTCTCATGGTGTCGGACATCCCGTTTCCCGAGGCCATCGGCTGCGTGCGAGTCGGCAAGATCGAGGGCGAGTGGGTGGTCAACCCGACATTCGCGCAGCTCGACGAGTCGACCATGGACGTCGTCGTCGCCGGCACGAAGTCGAGCATCCTGATGGTGGAGGGCGGCACCCGTGAAGTCAGCGAGGCCGACCTGGTCGAGGCGCTCAAGTTCGCGCACGCCCACATCCAGGTCTGTGTCGCACTGCAGGAAGACCTGGCGCGCACGAACTCCAAGCCGAAGCGCCCGCTGGTCACGGTCGAGGACACCAGCGAGCTCATGTCCGGGCTCGAGGCGATCGTCACCGCGCCGCTGAAGAAGGCGATCCGCATTGCCAAGAAGGAAGAGCGCTACGACGAGATCAAGCGCATCGAGAGCGAGGCGGCGACGGCCCTGGCCGAGCGCTTCCCCGACTCCGAGGCGAAGGTCGGCAAGCTGTTCCACGACATCGAGCGCCGCGAGAGCCGCGAGATGGTCTTGAGCGACGGCATCCGTTCGGATGGCCGCACGCCGGACCAGATTCGCCCGATCCGCTGCGAAGTCTCGGTGCTGCCGCGCACGCACGGTTCGGCGCTGTTCACCCGTGGCGAGACGCAGGCGCTGGCGGTGACCACGCTGGGCACGTCGAAGGACGAGCAGCGCATCGAGGAGCTCGAGGGCCAGTCGTGGAAGTCGTACATGCTGCACTACAACTTCCCGCCGTACTCGGTCGGTGAAGTGCGCCCGGTGCGCGGCGTCGGTCGCCGCGAAGTGGGTCACGGCGCCCTCGGCGAGCGCGGGATCGAGCCGGTCATCCCGGCCGACACCGTGTTCCCGTACACGATCCGCATCGTCTCCGACATCCTCGAGTCGAACGGCTCGTCGTCGATGGCGACGGTGTGCGCAGGTTCGCTGTCGCTCATGGACGCCGGTGTCCCGATCAAGGCGCCTGTCGCCGGGATCGCCATGGGCCTGATGAAGGAAGGCGATCGCTTCGCGGTCCTCTCCGACATCCTGGGCTCCGAGGATCACCTCGGCGACATGGACTTCAAGGTGACCGGCACGCGGGAAGGCATCACCGCGTTCCAGATGGACATCAAGATCAGCGGCATCACGTTCGAGATCATGGAGCAGGCACTGGCGCGTGCGCGCGACGGCCGCTTGCACATCCTCGGCGTGATGGAGCAGTGCCTGGCCGAGCCGCGCGAGGAGATCTCGGCGTACGCGCCGCGCATCTCGATCGTGCAGATCAACCCGGACAAGATCCGCGAGGTCATCGGACCGGGAGGCAAGGTCATCAAGCGCATCACCGAGGAGACCGGCGCCCAGATCGACATCGAGGACACCGGCGAGATCCGTATCGCCGCCTACTCGCTGGAGTCGGGCAAGCGGGCCGAGGAGATCATCCGCGGCATCGTCGAGGATCCCGAGGTGGGCATGGTGTTCAAGGGGAAGGTGCGCAGCATCGTGAGCTTCGGCGCATTCGTCGAAATCGTGCCGGGCAAGGACGGACTGCTCCACATCTCCGAGATCGACCACAAGCGCACGAACCGCGTCGAGGACGTCCTGCAGATGGGCGACGAGGTCGAGGTGAAGGTGATCGCCGTCGATCGCGAGGGCAAGATCAAGCTCTCGCGGAAGGCGCTGATGACCGAGGCCGAGCCCGCCCGCCACTAGGTCGTTCGAGGTTTCGCGGCAGCAACGCATCGGCGCGAGCGGCGGGGAACCTTCCCCGCCGCTTCGCGTTTTCACCCCGCACGGAGAGTCCGAAACCATGGCCGAAGCGTCGCCCTACGTTCCCGTGAAGCGCGTCTATCCCAACGGCCTCACGCTCGTGTACGAGCGGATGCCCCACCGGGCGTCCATCGCACTGGGCGTGTGGCTGCGCGCGGGCGCGCGCGACGAACCCGAGGCGCAGGCGGGGATGACACACTTCCTCGAGCACATGCTGTTCAAGGGAACCGAGCGGCGCAACGCCTACCAGATCTCGGCCTCGATCGAGGCGCTGGGCGGGCACCTCGACGCGTTCACCGCGCGCGAGCACGTCTGCTACTCGGCGCGGGCGCTCGACGAGCACCTGCCGCACGCGCTCGACGTGCTCGCCGACGTGGTCGGGCATTCGACGCTGCCCGAGGACGAGCTGGCGCGCGAGAAGGAAGTCGTGCGCGAGGAGATCGCCTCGTACGAGGACAGCCCCGAGGAGAAGGTGCACGACATCCTCGCCGCCACGCTGTGGGGCGGCGATCCGCTGGGCCGGCCGATCCTGGGCTCCGAGGAGAGCGTCGGCGGGTTCACCGTCGGCGGACTGGGCACGTTCTACCGCGACCGCTACCGGCCGCGGAACCTGGTCGTCTCGGTTGCAGGGTCGTTCGATCCGGCCTGGCTCGAGGACGCGGTGGGCAAGGCGTTCGGCGACGACGGCGGCTCGCCGATCGAACTGGCCTCAGCCGGCGCACCCGCCGCGCCCGCGTTCGCCTACGAGGGCCGCGACGTGTCGCAGCTGCACCTGGCGTTGGCCCGCCCGGGGATCGCCAACGATCATCCGGCGCGCTATCGCATGGCGGTGCTGAGCGCGATCATCGGCGGCGGAATGTCGTCGCGCCTGTTCCAGCGCCTGCGCGAGGAGCGCGGCCTCGCCTACTCGGTGTACAGCTCGACCGAGTCATACCGCGACACGGGCGCGGTGACGATCGCGATGGGCGTCCAGCCCGCGCGTGGTCCCGAGGCGCTGGCCTGCCTCCAGGAGGAGCTGGCGAAGTTCACGGCGGATGGGCCGAATGACGAGGAGCTCGACAGCGGGAAGGCGCAGATCCGCGGCTCGCTGTTGCTCGGCGAGGAGAGCGTCTCGAATCACATGTACCATCTCGCGCTCGACGAACTGTGCTACGGCGCCTTCGTCCCGCTCGAGCGCCACCTCACAGACGTCGCCGCGGTCACGCGCGACGAGGTCATCGCCGCCGCGCGCACGTGGATGGGGCCGACCGGCTGGAGCATCGCCGCGGTCGGCCCGAAGAAGAGCGAGGGCACCGTGCGGGATGCCGCGCAGGCGCTGGTGGAGCACGCCGGAGGCTGATCCTGGGACGTGCCGCCCGCCGCGCCCTGCCCTGCGGTCCCCAGGCCCACCCCGCGCACGAGAACAGCCCAATCGACTCGCACTGGTGCGAGTCAACTGGGCTGTTCGTCCGCGCAGGATCACCGGTTGCGGCAACTTGCGACGGCGCAAGTTCCAGTTCGGCTGTGCCGAACCGGCCCGTCGCCTACGCCCGTCCGGCCGGCACTCCCTCGGCCCGGATCCCCGCCTCGGCCATGCGGCGCAACGCCTCGACCAGGCGCGCCTCGGTGTCGCACAGCGCCACGCGCACATAGCCCTCGCCCGACTTGCCGAAGCCCGATCCCGGCGACACCACCACGCCCGTGCGGTTGAGCAGGTCGGCGGTGAAATCGATCGAGCTGGTCGTGCCCTTCGGCACCGGCAGCCAGATGTACATGCCCGCGCGGGGCGCCGGCAGGTCGAAGCCCAGCTGCTTGACGCCGGCGAGGAACACGTCGCGGCGGCCGCGGTAGATCGCGGCGACCTCGGCGCAGTAGTCCTGCGGGCCGGCGAGTGCGGCCATGGCGCCACGCTGGATCGCGGTGAAGATGCCGAAATCCATGTTCGCCTTGATCTTCGCCAGGCGGCCGATGGCGTCGGCGTTGCCCACGCAGAAGCCCACGCGCCAGCCCTGCATCGAGTAGCTCTTGGAGAACGAGTGGAACTCGACCGTGCGCTCCTTCGCCTTGTCGAACTGCAGGAACGAGTGCGCCTGATACGTCGGATCGAGCGGCAGGTCGCAATAGGCGATGTCCGAGATCACGAACGTGTCGTGCTTCGTCGCCCAGACGTTGAGCTCGTCGTAGAACTCGGGCGTCTCGGTGCCGCCGGTCGGGTTGCCCGGGAAGTTGATCGTGATCAGGTGCGCCTTGTCGGCGGTCACATCCGGGATCGCCTTGAGATCCGGGCGAAACGCGTTCTCGACGGTCAGCGGCACATTGATGACGTCGGCCTGCGCCAGCGCCGAGATGCCGACATACGCCGGGTAGCACGGCGTGGTCAGCAGGATCGGATCGCCGGGATTCAGGTGGGCGAGGAAGAACTTGGCGATGCCCTCCTTCGAGCCGACCAGTGGCAGCACCTCGGTATCGGGGTTGAGCGTGACGCCGAAGCGCCGGTCGTACCATGCGGCGATCTCGCGCCGGAACTCGGGCAGGCCGGTGAACGCGGGATAGCGGTGGTTCGGCTGCTTCACGTTCTCGAGCGCGTCCTCGAGCGCCTTCACGATGTGCGGCGCCGGGCGCATGTCGGGGTTGCCCACGCCCAGGTCGATGACGTCGACGCCCTCGGCGATCTTGGCGTCGCGGGCGGCAAAGACCTTGGCCAGGGCATACGGGGCGAGGTTGTCCAATCGCTGCGAAGCGCGAAGCATGCGGCCTCCCTGCGGGGTAGTAGGGGACGACCGGGCGGCGGGAAGGTCGCCTTGCGGCCCGGCGGAATCGCACCCTATTGTAGGGAGGCCCGCCGCCACCGCAAAGGGCTCGTTCGATCCGCTCCCCTCGTCGCCGGGGCCGGCTCGCAGGGAGGTGCCCGTGTCTCGTTGTTCCCCGTCGCGTGCTTCCGCCGTTCGCATCGCGGCAGCCACCGCCGTCCTCCTCGCCGCCGCCCTCGCCGGGCCCGCCCGCGCCGAGGGCACCGCGCCCGTCTCCTCCACGGCCCCGGTCCTCAGCAATGCCATCGCCCGGGAGAAGGGCCTGCCGTTCGGCCCCGGCGAATCGCTCAAGTTCTCGATCGAGTACGGGCTGATCAAGGCCGGCACCGCCTGGCTCGAGGTCGCGCCCATGCAGGTGTACAAGGGACGGCCGTGCTATCACCTCGTCTCGCGGGCCGAGTCGAACGACGTCATGTCGAAGCTCTACAAGGTGCGCGACCGGATCGACTCGCTGGTCGACGCCGAGGGCCTGTACTCGTGGCGCTACAAGAAGCGCATGCGCGAAGGATCCTTCGAGCGCGACTACGACATCCTGTACGATCCGCCGAGCGGGAAGGCGACGTACTCCGACGGCCGCAAGTTCGACGCCGAGCCGTGGTCGAAGGACGCGCTCGCCGCGTTCTACTACGTGCGCCACATGCCGCTCGAGGTGGGCAAGGACATCGCGATCACGCACCACTCGGACAAGCGCTCGAACGGCATCCAGGTCCAGGTGCACAAGCGCGAGACGGTGAAGGTCCCGGCGGGCACGTTCGATTGCTTCGTCATCGAGCCGATCATGTCCGAGGGCGGGCTGTTCAAGTCCAGCGGCCGGATGCAGATCTGGGTCACGGCCGACGAGCGCCGCATCCCGGTGCTGATGAAGAGCAAGATCCCCGTCGGCTCGATCGACGCCGTGCTGACGGAGTACAAGACCGGCGGGCCCGCGTCCGTCGCGATCGCCCGGCCCTAGCCGCGACGGCCGGTTTCGCCGTCCCTTAGCCCGGAGAACATCGATGTCCCGATACGCCGAGGTCGACCTCGCCGGGGTCACGTTGCTGTCGGTCCAGGATCGCGCCACGAAGGTGGGCATCGCCGCGTTCGGGCGGGCGCCCGAGGATCCGGCCGCGGTCGCCCGTTTCGTCGACGGACTCCCCGACATCCTCGCCGGGCGCGTGCTGCGCGAGGCGATCGCCGCGATCCTCGCCTCGCACGCCGCGGGCCGCCCGGTCGTGCTGCTGGCGGGCGCGCACGTCATCAAGGTGGGGGTCCAGCCGTCGCTCGTGCCGCTGATCCGGCGCCGCGTGATCACGCACGTCGGCCTGCACGGCGCAGGCGCGATCCACGATGTCGAGGTGGCTTTGTTCGGCACGACCAGCGAGGACGTCGAGGCGAACCTGGGCACCGGCGCGTTCGGCATGGTCAAGGAGACGCCCGAGTTCTTCCACCGCGTTGCCGCCGAGGCGCGCGCCCGCGGCGAGGGACTGGGTGAGGCCCTGGGCCGTGCGCTCACCGAGGCCGGCGCACCGCACGCCGAGCACAGCCTGCTTGCCGCGGCGTGGCGCGCGGGCATCCCCGCGACGGTGCATGTCGCGCTCGGCACCGACACGATCCATGCGCATCCGTCCGCGAACGGCGCCGACCTTGGCGAGACGACGCTGCGCGACTTCCGTATCCTGGCGCACACGCTGCTCGCGGCACGCGGCGCGACGGTGCTCAACCTGGGCTCGGCGGTGATCCTCCCCGAGGTGTTCCTCAAGGCGCTCACCGTCGCGGTCAACCTGGGCGCCACGCTCGAGGGGCTCACCACCGTGAATCTCGACCAGATCCAGCACTACCGGCCGCGGGTCAACGTGCTCGAGCGCCCGACCCGCGCCGCCGGGGGGCGGGGCCTGTCGCTGACCGGGCACCACGAGATCCTGGTGCCCCTGCTGGCCCAGGCGGTCCTCGCCGGGCTGCCGGGCTCCAGGTAGGCCCCGGCCCCCGGTCCTGCGGTGCGGCGATTGGCACCGCGCTTGCAACCCTCTGGGGATGGGTCGGAAAAACCCCGGCCCAGGGGGGGAACGGGCGCTACGGGTCGTGCAAAGGGCACGAATCATGGCATTCTGCTTGACAATGTGCGTGCGCCGTCCGTAGTCTTATGCGGTCGGGGCGTTCCCGGCACATCGTCATTCTCGGAGGAAACTCAGGCGCACCTTGCGATCGCATCCCGGTTCGGCCCTGCGCAGCACACAGATCGCCCGAACCTGAATCCCTGACAGCTGTCGGCATCCGCCCCATGCAGGCGGTTGCACGGTCGGGTCACGCAAGCGCCGCCTGGGTGGTTCTTCTCCTGTCCCTGGGTCAAGGCGCCCATCATGCGCGCTCGATCCGGGGATTTTCGTTTCTATGGGAGGAGAGTCGCCGTGACGTGGATGAAGGGCCCGAGTCGCCTGATCGTCGCCAGTGCGGGGCTGTTGCTGCTCGCATTGTGCGCCGGCGGCGCTGGGGCCAAGACGGTGAAGATCCCGGTCGACCAGTTGCCGCCGCCGCAGCCGACGGCGCCGGAGTCGCTCGCCTACTACGTGGACGAGTTGCCGTATCGCATCGCCCCCGGTGACGTTCTTACGGTCGACTTTGGCGCGGTGCTCGACGGCAAGCCGATCCGCAGCGAGGGTGTGCTGGTGCGGCCCGACGGCATGATCACGCTGAACCCGATCGGCGATGTGCGGGCGGCGGGTCGCACTCCCGGCGAGCTCGACAGCGTGCTGACCGACGAATACGTGGACGTGTTCCGCCAGCCGAACATCACGGTCACCGTGTCAAGGCTGGCCGGGAACATGGTGCACGTGCTCGGACAGGTCCGGACACCCGGTTCCTACGAGGTGCTGCCCAATGCGACCGTGCTGCAGGCGGTGGCGCGGGCGGGCGGGCCGGCGGTCAACGCCTCGATGGGCAGCGTGCTCCTGATGCGTCGCACCGGACCGGCGAGCATGGTGGTGCGCAAAGTGTCGCTCGATCGGGCGATCCACCTGGCGCAGGCAGCGCAGGACCCCTATGTGCGACGCTTCGACATCATCTACGTGCCGCGGACGACGATCGGCAACGTCAACCAGTTCGTCGACCAGTTCTTCGGCAGCATCAGCAAGGTCTCGCAGGCGTACATCTTCGGCTGGGAGGCGTTCCACGTGAATCGCGTGTTCCCCATCTACAACAACGACCCTCTTCCGTGACCGGGACCTCGCCATGAACGAAACGACGACCCTGAAGCACGGCCCCGGCGGCGCCCGCGATTTCCTGGCGGTGCTGTTCCGCCGTCGTTGGATCATCGGCTCCGTCTTCGCCGTGACCACGATGACCGTGCTGGCGATCAACCTGACCCAGCCGCTCTTCTACGAATCAACGGGCAAGGTCATCGTCAAGCGCGGCATGCGCGACAACCTGATCCAGGGCTATGCCCGCTCCATGACATGGGAAGAGGAGCTGGCTTCCGAGGTCGAGACCGTGAAGTCGGGTGCGATCATCTCACTGGCCCAGACCTACTACGACGAGCAGTGCAGGGTGAAGCGCCGGCCGACGACGCGGATCGACATCGACCGCGTCGAGGCGACGGTGGTAGGCGAGTCGAACGTGATCGCCATGTCGTACCAGGATCGCAAGGCCGAAGTCGCGATGGATGTCACGGACGCGGTGATCCATGCCTACATGGAGTACCGCAAGAACGAGTACACGCTGAAGTTCCCCAAGGAGTTCTTCGATACCGAGATCGGGCGGACGACCAAGGAACTCGACGAGTGGACCCGCCGCAAGGAGTCGTACATGGCGTCCACGGGGACGGTCAACTTGCTGGTCGAGGGGGTGTCCGACAAGGACTTCGTCCGCTCGCAGGAGTTGGACCTGACGGTCGTCGAGCAGGACCTGGCGCAGAAGCGCCAGACCCTGAACGACATCCGGAGCCTGGCCGCGTCCGACGCCTCGGCCGAGATCCCGTTCATGTCGAGCCTCAACTCGGGCAACGACGTCTCGATCCTCGAGATCAAGAAGAAGTTGAACGAGGCGCGGGTGCGCTACGGCGAGATGGCGACGATCTATGTCCCGAAGTCGCAGGAACTCGGGCAGATGAAGAACCAGGTCGACCAGCTCGAGTCGATGCTCGCGTCCGAAGTGAAGACGCGCATTCATCTCACCGAGTCCGAGGTGCGTTCGCTCGAGGCGAAGGCGGGACAGATCCGTCGTTCGATGGCCGAGGGCAAGTCGCGCCTGGCGACGTACCCGGCGCGGACGGCGCGCATGTCGGAAATTGACACCCGCATCGCGGCGCTGCAGAAGAACTACACGGACCTCACCGACGCCTCGGCCCAGGCCAAGATCGCCAAGGCCACGTCGCCCGACTGGACCGTCGACCTGCTCACGCCGGCTGGCCGGCCGTACGCGAAGAACACGCGCGACTACGTGCGCCTGGCGCTGGCGCCGATCTTCAGCCTGATCGTCGGCCTGGGGCTGGCGTTCTTCATCGACGGCCTCGACGCGACGCTCAAGAGCCCGCGCGAGACGGAGGAAGCCCTCGAACTGCCCGTCCTGGCGTCCCTGACCGAACACAAGGAGCGCCGCGCGTGAGCCGGATTCGTGAGGCCCTGAGCAAGATCGAAGGCGAGGTGCGTCCGCTGGCGCCCGATCCGTACGCGCCCGCGCCGTACCAGGCGCCGGTGTACACGCCGGATCCCTACGCGGCGGCGAGCTACGACGTCGCGCCCGTGTACGCGCCGGCACCGATCCAGACGGTCGAGGAGGCGCCGCTTCCGGTCGCACCGACCGCCCCCACGAGCGATGGGCTGCCCGGCATCCCGGCTGACTTCCATCGCGAGCTGTCGGGGCTGCGCTTCACGCTCGAGACCGCGCTGCCCGATCGCGGTACGCGCGTCGTCCAGTTCGCGGCTGCCGTCGCCGGCGAGGGCACGACCACGGTTGCTGCGACGTTCGCCCGAATCCTGGCGCAGGATCCGTCGCAGAGCGTGCTGCTGGTTGATGCGAACCTGCGGCACCCGGGCGTGGGCTTGTTCTTCGGCGTGCCGGCGCGGCCCGGCCTGCGCGAGCTGGCCGGCGCGTCCTCGCTCGACCTCGAATCGTCGCTGGTTGCGGTCGAGCGCTGGAACCTGCACGTGCTGACGGCGCTGCCGGTCTCGGCCGAGCACGGCCAGTTGTTCCAGGCCGACGCGGTGCGCGACTTCTGGGCCCGGCATGGCCGGCATTATCGCTGGGTGATCATCGACGCGGCGCCGGTGCTCGATGCGCCGGAGACCGCCACGCTCGGGACGACCGTCGACACGACGGTGGTGGTGATCCAGGCCGCGCGCACCAAGCGCGGCGTGGTGCAGCGCGCGATGGACGTGTTCGCCAAGGCGGGGGCGCCGGTGCTCGGCGCCGTGCTCAACCGCCGGCGGCACGACATCCCGGAGTTCATCTATCGCCGGCTCTGAGCCGGTGGCGGCGGGGGAGGTTGCGGGTCGTCACGCCCTGCGCGACGACGACCACCTCTTCCTCGCGTCGCTGGTCGAGGCGGCGGCGCGCGAGGCGCGCACCCGCCTCGAAGAGGAAGCCGGGCCGTCGCTCGGTGGAATCCTGGGTGGCAGTCTCGCCCGTGGCGAGGGAACGGTCTGGCGCGACGGCGTGCGGGTGCGCGCGCTGTCCGACCTCGACCTGGCGATCGTCTTCGCCGAGCCCGCTGCAGCAGCGCGGGCGCGTGCGATCGCGCCGGCGACGGCGCGCGGGCTGGCCCGACGCCTGAGGGCGCGCGGCCTGCTCGGACCGGTGGACCTGGGCGTGTACGCGCTGGCTGACCTGCCGCGACAGGGGCCGCGCCCGGGGACGCTCGAGATGCGGCGCTCGGGGCGCGTGCTGTGGGGTCCGCCGGACCTCCCAGCGCGCTTCCCGGAACTCGCCGAGCAGGACGTGCCGCGCGACGAGGCGCTCGTGCTGCTCGAGAACCGGGGGATCGAGTTGCTCCACGCGTGGCCGGGTGATGCGCCGGCCGACGACGTGGATCGGCAACTCGTGGGGATGTACGCGGGACTGAAGGCGGTGGTCGATGCGGCGTTCGCGCTGGTCGTCGCCACCGGCCGGGTTCCCGCGACGCAGCAAGCGAGGCAGGCGGCGTTGGAGATCTTGGCCGTCGAGGGCCGGTCCGAGGCGCTCGACGCCGTCCTGCCCGACTTCATCGCGGAGGCCGCGTTCTGGGGGCGCATGAAACTCGCGCCGGATCCCGCGGCCATCGCACTTCACCTCGGCGCGCCCGATGTGCGCGACCCGGTGGCGCTGGCGCGCCGGGCGTGGCGCGCGGGCGCGCACGCGCATCTTCTGGCCTACCGCGCACTCGGCCTCCACGCCGCTCATCGCGCGCGCCTGCGTCGCCGCCTCCGCCGTTGGTGGGAGGAGAGTCGGCGCTTCGCCGCATTCGAGCGCGCCGGTCGCGCGCCGTGGTCGCTGCGCCCGTGGCCGGCGCGCGCCCGGCTCGTCGCGGCCGGCGCGCCAGAACACCAACTCGCGGCGTGCGGTGCGGCGCTGCTGGCCGCCTGGGATGTGCCGGGTGCCGGCGGCGCCGACTGGCGGGCGGCGATGGAGCATCAATTTCCGGGCGCGCTACCGTCACGCCTCGAGTGGGATCCGTGCCGCACGGCCGTCGTGCGATTGTGGGATGCGATGCACATGGGCGGGGTGCGCACCGCCTGGGACGATGATCGGCCGGAAGCGGCCGCAGGAACCTCGGAGGAACCATGACCCGCACGCCCCTCGTCGTGCTGGTGCTGGTGGATGCGCTGGGCTTCGATCGGGTCGGCACCAGCGGCTTTCTCGCCGCCGAACTGCCGCACCGACGGCCACTCGATACCATCCTCGGGTTCTCCGCCGGCGCGATTCCCGCACTTCTCTCCGGCACCTGGCCCGCCGAGAACGGCCACTGGGTGATGTTCCACCGCGATCCCGCCACCAGCCCCTTCAAGATCGGACGCCTGCTCGCCGCGCTGCCCGCGCGGGCGCGCAACTCGTGGAAGGTGCGGCAGTGGGTGAAGGCGCGCGCGAAGGGCAACGTCGGGGGCTACTTCGACCTCTACGACGTGCCATGGGCCGAACTCGCCGAACTCGACGTGTGTGAGCGGGCGAACCTGTACGCCCCCGGTGGGCTGGGCCCGATCGGGACGTGGTTCGACGACTTCGCGGAACGCCGGCTCGGGGTTCGCGTGTGGGACTGGCGCAGCGACGACGCCACGAACGAGCGCGAGTTCGTCGCGGCCATCGAGGCGGCGGCCCAGGATCCCGCCGGGCAGCCCGACGTGCTGTTCTGGTACACGCCTTCGGTCGACGCGCTGATGCACGCGCACGGCGTCCACGCTGCGCCGGTGATCGACCGCCTGGCCCGGCTCGAGGCGGCGATCGCGCGCGCGCTCGCCGCTGTGCGCGCCCATGGGCGCGAGGTGTGGCTGTACCTTTGTTCGGATCATGGGATGGCGGACGTCAGGTTCCACGTCGACGTGATGGCGAGAGTCGCCGCGACGGGCCTTTCGGCCCGTCGCGATTATCACGCGTTCTACGACTCGACGATGGCGCGCTTCTGGTTCGCGAGCCCGCTCGCGGAGGCGCAGGTTCAGCGGGCCCTCGCGGGCCTGCCCGGACGCTTCCTGACGCCCGCCGACGAGGAGCGCTGGGGCATCCACTTCGCCGATCGGCGCTACGGTGAGGCGATCTGGCTGGTCGACGAGGGCGGACTGATCGTGCCGTCGTACATGGGCAAGCACGGCGTCGCCGCGATGCACGGCTACGATCCGGCGACGAGCGCGTCGCAGGCCGTGTTCCTCTCCAACCGACCGCTGCCCGCGGGGCTCGCCCACGTCGTCGATGTCCGCGCGTTCCTGGCGGGCGAACTCGACGCCCGCGCCGCGCTGGCCGCGCCCGGCGCGGAACGCAGCATGGCGGGGGCGCGGGCATGAGCCAGATGCTCAAGAACGTGGGGCGGGGCTCGTTCTACCTCACGCTCGAGAGCCTCACCGTCGTCGTCTCGGGACTGCTCTACTCGATCGTCGTGCTGCGCTGGCTGGGGCCGGGCTGGTTCGGTATCCTCTCGCTCGCGCTGTCGATCGTGGGGCTGGCCTCGGTCGCCACCGGCAACTTCGAGATCTACCTCGAGCGCCATGCCGCCGAGTTCGAGACGCGCGGGCAGTACCTGCGCCTGCTGCGCGCGCACCTGTGGGCGCTCGCGCTCAAGGCGGTCCTCGGCTTCCTCGCCGGCTATGCGCTGCTCCAGCTCGCGCCGTGGATCGAGCGGCAGTACGGTTTCGAGAAGCTGGGGCTGCTCGTCTCGCTGCTCGTCTCGCTCGTCGTCTTCGACGGCTTCGGCGCGACCGGCCGGGCCACGTTGTACGGGCTCCAGCAGTACACGTGGATCGCGGCACTCACGCTGCTGCAGCACGTGCTCAAGCTGGCGGCGGTCATCGTGCTGTGGCAGACCGGGCGCGGACCCACCTCGCTGGCGCTCACCATCTCGGGGCTCGCCGTGCTGCACGGGGCCCTGGCCGGCGGCATCGCGTTCGCCGTCGCATGGGGACGGGCCACCACGGCGCGGCGCGACGGCACCGACACCTCGCCCGAGGAGACGCCGTCGGCGATCCTCGCCGACATCTTCCGCTACTGCCTGCCGCTGCTCGGTGCGCGGGCGGCCTTCATCTCCGGGCAGAACCTGTCGCGTGTCGTCCTCGGCAAGTTCTTCCCGGCCGAGGCGCTCGGCCTCTTCTCCTTCGCCTTCCAGACGGTCGAGCGCTTCGTCGGCTTGGTCTACGCGATCCCGTCGTCGCTGCTGCCGTCGCTGACGCAGCTCGTCGCCCGCGGCGAGCCCGAGCGCCTGCGCCGCCTGCTCGACAAGAGTTTCCGCCTGATCGCCACGCTGGCCTGCGCGCTGTCGTTCGGCGTGTTCGTCTTCGCCGAGGAGATCACGCGCCTGCTCGGCGGCGAGCGCTACCTGCCCGCGGTCGGACTGCTGCGCATCCTCGCCCTGGTGCCCTGGGTGCGGACCGCGCACCAGCCGTTGACCATGGGCTTCTACGCCCTGCGCAAGACCGGGACCGTGCTGGCGATCGCGGTGGCCAAGTTCCTGACCGAGATGGGGAGCTACTTCCTGCTCATCCCGGTGCTCGGCCTGTCGGGGGCGGCGTGGGCAAACCTCGCCGGCGCCGTGGTCGCCTTCGCCGGCGCGCACGCCGCGATGAGCGGGCACCTCGCCGACGGCGGACGTCACCGCCGTACCGTGATGCTCAAGTCGGGGCTGCTGGTCGTGATCGGCGCGGCCGCCGCACTGGCGCTCCACTCCCTGGTCTGGGACTGGCGCCTCGTCTTCGCCGTCAAGCTCGTCGGGCTCGTGCCCGCGCTCGCGCTCGGTGTCGTGCTGCTCGACCTGGTGACGCACGACGACCTGGCCCGCGCCCAGGCCGTCGAGCTGCGCGTGCCGTGGATGTCCGCGGTGCGCGACCGCGTCGTCGGGCTGGCGCTGGCCGCCGACCGAGCCATCGGCCGCCGCCGCCCCGATGCGCTGGCCACGACCGAGGGCCACTGACATGCGCGTGCTCGTGGTCGTTCCCGCGTTCAACGAGGAGGAGAGCCTGCCCGCGATCCTCGCCGAGATCCGCGCCACGGCGCCGGGCGTCGACGTCGTGGTCGTCGACGACGGCTCGCACGACGGCACCCAGGTGGCGGCGCGTGCCGCCGGCGTGCCCGTGCTCGTGTTGCCGGTGAACCTGGGCGTGGGGGCGGCGCTGCAGACCGGGTTCCTCTACGCGCTCGAGGAGGGCTACGACGTCGCGGTCCAGCTCGACGCCGACGGGCAACACGATCCCGCCGACCTTCCGGCATTGTTGGCGCCGATCGCGGCGGGGCGGGCCAACCTGTCGATCGGATCGCGTTACGTGGCGGGCGCCAGCGGTTATCATGCGCCCTTGCTGCGCCGCCTCGGCATGGTGCTGTTCTCGGCGCTGGCGACGGCCGTCACCGGACGGCCGCTCAAGGACACGACATCGGGCTACCGCGCCTACGATCGGAGTGTGATGGCGCTGTGCAAGACGGAGTTCCCGCAGGACTTTCCCGACGCGCCGCTGCTCATCCAGGTGGCGCGCGCCGGCTACATCCTCGAGGAGGTCCCGGTCGCAATGCGGCCGCGCACGCGCGGAACGTCGTTCTACACCTGGACGCGCTCGCTCTACTACCCGTACAAGACGCTGCTCGCCTCGCTGGTGCTGCTCCTGCGCCGACCGCCGCAGCGCGCCGGAGGCTCGTCGTGACCCGCCCGCAGTTGCTGGCCGCCTTGCTCACGGTCGGTCTTGCCGTGGGCGTGGTCGAG
Organism: Candidatus Eiseniibacteriota bacterium; assembly: GCA_031431875.1. GTDB lineage: Bacteria > Eisenbacteria > RBG-16-71-46 > RBG-16-71-46 > DASYSL01 > JANPEF01. Next base: position 20,456 of record JANPEF010000008.1, read on the forward strand.
CTGGTGCGCCGCCGCCGGCTGTCCGAGGAGTACTCGCTGCTGGCGCTCGTCGCCATGGCCGGCGTGCTCGTCGTCGCGTTCTGGACGAGCGGCGTGACGACCTTCACGCACTGGTTCGGCGCGCTCTACGAGACGTCGGTCATCTTCTTCTTCGGGCTCGTGTTCGTGATGGTGGCGCTCGTCTACTATGCGGTGAAGCTGACCCGGCTGACGCAGGAGGTGCGGCGGCTGGCGCAGGAGAGCGCGCTGCTTCGGCTCAAGCTCGAGCGTGCCGAGCGGCGCGACGGGGAGGGCGGACGATGAACGCCGGCAAGCTCAAGGTCCAGCTCGCCATCGGCCTGCTGCTGTCGGCGGCGCTGTTGTGGCTGTCGCTGCGCTCGCTCGACCTGCACGAGGTCCTCGCCGCGCTGGCCGGCGCGAACTGGCTGTGGTTCCTGCCGATCTGCCTGTTGACGCTGCTCTCGTTCTGGGTGCGCGCGGTCCGCTGGGGCTGGATCCTGCACGGGATCAAGCCGATCCCGGCGCCGCGCCTGTTCGCCGCGACGATGATCGGCTTTGCCGCCAATAACCTGCTGCCGGCACGCCTGGGCGAGCTGGTGCGCCCCTGGGCGCTGGGCACCAGCGAGCGCATCTCGCGCTCCTCGGCGTTCGCCACGATCATCGTCGAGCGCGTCGTCGACATGTTCTGCATCCTGCTGCTGTTCGCGGTCGCCCTGGCGCTGCACCCGTTCCCGAAAATGGTGCAGGACGCCGGTCTCGCCGCGCTGGCCGTCAACGTCTTGCTGCTGGCGCTCCTCATGTCGATCGAACGCAGCCCGGCGCAGGCCGAGCGCGCGGCGGCGTGGGTGGAGCGGCGCGCCCCTTCGCGGATTGCACCGGCGGCCGCCTCGCTGCTGCGCAACTTCTCGGGCGGCCTGGGCGTGTTCCGCAACGGGCCGGGCCTGCTGAGGGTCACCATCTACTCGGCGATCATGTACGCCGTGACCGCGCTCGGGATGCAGGGTTGCATGTGGGCGTTCGACATGGTGGTGCCGTGGTATGCCGGCATCGTCCTGCTGGTCATCACTGCGTTCGGCATGATGATCGCGCCAACGCCGGGATACCTGGGCGCCATCCAGTACGCCTGCGTGCTGGGCCTGTCGCTGTTCGGCATCGACCGCGCGGTCGGCTTCTCGTTCTCGCTCTACTACCACCTGACGCAGTTCCTGCCCATCACGGTGGTGGGATTGATCTACCTGGGTCGCGCGGGGATGTCGCTCGGGCAGGTCGCGACCGCAAGCCGGGAGGGGGTGGGGGCCAGCGGCTGACGGCGAACGAGGCGGGTCGGATCCGGGTTCACGCGCCTGAGTGTCGAGGGCCACTCGACGCGGGGACACCGTCGAAGGACGGAGTGAACCGGCCCGCCGAATAGAAGCTCGTGCGCGCTACGGGCGACGCACGTGTGCCAGGACCTTTTTCACCGCGAACACCGCATCGTCGACGTCGACGTCGGTCATGCGCGGATAGATGGGCAGCGTGAAGATGCGCGGGTAGATGCGCTCGGCGACCGGAAAGTCGGCCGCGGCGAAGCCCAGCGTGTCGCGGTAGTAGGGGTGCTTGTGCACCGGGATGAAGTTGACCGTCGTGCCGATGTTCTCGGCCTTGAGCAGCTCGAGGAAGCGGGCCCGGTCGACGGTGAGGCGCTCGATGTCGAGCTCGATCGTGTACAGGTGCCGCGCGTGGTAGGCGTCGGGATGCACCCACGGGATCGTGACCTCGGGCACGTCGGCGAACGCCGCGTCGTAGCGCGCCGCGATCGCCTGGCGACGGGCGTCGAAGACCGGGTGGCGATCGAGCTGGGTCAGGCCCAGCGCGGCCGCGAGGTCGGTCAGGTTGTACTTGAATCCGGGTGCGGTCACCTCGTAGTACCACGAGCCCGCGCTCGAGTAGCGCTTCCAGGCGTCCTTCGAGATACCGTGCAGCGACAGCACCTGCGCCAGTGCCATGAAGTCGGCGTCGGCCGAGACGAGGCAGCCGCCCTCACCGGTGGTGATGTTCTTGATGGCGTAGAACGAGAAGCACGTCGCGTCGGCCAGCGTGCCGACGGGGCGGCCGTGCCAGCGGGCGCCGAACGAGTGGGCCGCGTCGGCGAGCAGGTGCAGCTTGTGGCGGAGGCACAGTTCGGCCAGCGCGTCGTAGTCGGCAGGCTGCCCGGCGAAGTCGACGGCGATGATCGCCTTCGTGCGCGGCGTGATCGCGGCGGCCACGCGCGCCGGATCGAGGTTCTTGGTGCGCGGGTCGACGTCGACCAGCACGACCTTCGCGCCGCAGTGGATGATGACGTTCGCGGTCGAGACGAAGGTCCAGGTCGAGGTGATCACCTCGTCGCCCGGGCCGATGCCCCAGGCGGCGAGCGCCAGGTGCAGCGCGCCGGTGCACGAGTTGACGGCGAGCCCCTGCGGCGCGCCGGACAGCTCGGCGATGCGGCGGCCGAGTTCGATCGCCTTCGGTCCGGTCGTCACCCAGCCGGATTCGAGCGTCTCGAGCACGGCGGCCTTCTCAGCCTCGCCGACGGACGGCAGCGCGACGGGCAGGAAGGTTTCACGGACGGGGGCGCCGCCCTCGGCGGCGAGCGGGGCGGACAGGTCGCGGGGGTCGCTCATGCGCGCAGCGTCTCCGCAAGGGTGAGGACGTTCGAGTAACGGGCGGCGCGGAAGTCGGCTTCGGGTCGGTCGCGGAGCCAGGCGGCGATCTCGTCGACGCCGGACTCGACGGTGCGGCTCGCGTGGAAGCCGAGTTCGCGCTCGATGCGGGCGAACGACACGCGGTACGAACGCGGGTCGCGCGTTTCCTGGACGGTGAGACGGGTGCCCGGGAAGCGCGCGGCGATGCGCTCGCCGAGGTCGGCGATGCGGAGGTTCAAGGCATCCGAGCCGACGTTGAACGTCTCGCCGGCCGCGGCCGGGTGATCGAGACCGAGGACGACGGCGCGGGCCACGTCGTCGACGTGCACCTGCGGGCGCCACTGGTCGCCGCCGTGCACCTCGACGATGCCGTCGCGCAGGGCGCGCGCGGTGAGCAGGTTGACGACCAGGTCGAAGCGCATGCGAGGTGCTGTGCCGAACACGGTCGCGAAGCGGAGCACGCAGGGCGCCTCGGCGCTCGACGGGTGCGCGGCGATCAGGGCCTCGGCCTCGAGATGTGTCTCGGCGTACAGCGACAGCGGTGCCGTCGGCGAGAGTTCGTCGAGCCAGGTGTCGCCGGCGGCGCCGTAGACCGAGCAGGTCGAGGCGAAGACGAGCCGGCGCAGGCCGGCCGCGGTGGCGGCGGCGAGGACGTGACGCGTGCCCTCGACGTTGACCGCGCGCGTGAGCACGGGGTCGAGCGCGCAGGCCGGGTCGCCGACCAGGCGCGCCAGGTGGACGACGCCGTCGCAGCCCTCGGCCGCACGACGGACGGCGTCGGCGTCGCGCACGTCGCCGCGCACGAGGGTGAAGCCGGGGTGGTCGCGCAGCGCGGCGACCGAGTCGTCGGCGAAGAGGAACGAGTCGAACCCGCGGACGGCGTGACCGTCGGCGAGCAGCAGGGCCGCGACCCTCGTCCCGACGTAGCCGGCGACGCCGGTGACGAGCACGGGACGAGCGGAGAGGGGAGCGGGCAAGGACGTCCTCGCAGGTGGAGGGGCGCGATCGGTGGTCGGTCGCGCCGACACGAAAACGCTGCGCCGAAGGGCGCAGCGACAGAATGATGGTAATCGGCGGGATGCTTGCGCGACAAGGGCCATGGCACGGGCCCCGTCCCGCGCGGCGATCACGCGCCTGACCCCCCACGGGTCGCCGCCCCGGCGGCGCCCGCGAAGGCGCGAGGTGGACGGTGAGTCAGAAGAAGCAATTCGTGCGCGATACGGCGGGGTTCGCCCTCAGCCAGTACCTGTCGCGCTTCGTCCAGCTGTTCCGCGGCCTGATCGCGGCCCGCATCCTGGGGCCCGCGGCCTACGGCTCGTGGAACGCGCTGCTGCTGGTGCTCGACTACGGGATCCTGACGCAGCTCGGGCTGCAGCAGGGGCTCGATCAATGTGTGCCCGGCGCGCTGGCCAAGGAGACGCCCGCGCAATCGTCGCGGCTCAAGCAGGGCGGCATCGCCGGGATGATCGTGCTGTGGATCCTCTTCGCGGTGGGGACCGCGATCTACCTCGTGGTGCGGCCGCGACGGCTGGCCGAGAGCTGGGGTGCCTGGGGCGTCATGCTCATGGTGCTGGCGGTCCTCTTGCAGATGCTCATCTACTACCACGGAACGCTGCTGCGCTCGCACGGCCGGATCGGGGTGGTCAGCAAGACGATGACCATCCAGGCGATCATCGGCGGCCTGGCCGGGCTCGGCCTGCTGTTCCCGTTCGGGGTGTGGGGCCTGCTGTTCGGCTGGCTCCTTGGACAGGTCGTCGCGCTGATCTACATTCGCCGCCTCGGCGCGGAGTTCGCGCCGCTGGCGTTCGTGCCCAACGAGCGCACGCGCGAGTTGCTGGCCCACGGCTTCCCGATCTTCCTGTTCATGGCGACGACTACGGTCCTCAAGTCGATCGATCGCGTGATGATCCTCAAGTTCCTCTCGGTCGAGGCGCTCGGCTACTACTCGATCGGCCTGATGGGCGTATCGATGCTGCTCTACCTGCCCGAGTCGATCGCCTACGTGCTCTATCCCCGCCTGCTCGCCAAGTTTGCCGAGACCGGCGATCCCGACGTGACCGCGCGCGAGATGGTGCGCCCGCTCGCCGTCGTGGCGTGGGTCATGCCGCTCGTCGTCGGCATCTCCGTGTTCTGGGTGCGCGAACTCGTGCTCCTGTTCCTGCCCCAGTACCTGCCCGGCGTGCGTTCGCTCGCGCTTCTGCTGTTCGGCGCGCTGGGGCTGGCCCTCTCCAGCATTCCCGCGTTCTATCTCATGTCGATTCGCCGCCAGGGACAACTCATTCCGCTGGCCCTGCTGACGATCGCGGTCGAGGTCGGACTCATCCTCTTGTTCCTCCACTCCGGCGCGAAGATCGAGGGCGTGGCGCTGGCGGTGAGCCTCGGTTCCGCCATCTACGGGCTGGGGCTGCTCGGCTTCGCCGCGATGCACGCCGAGTCGACGACCCGGGCGCGCGTGGGCTTCGTGCTCAAGAGCGCGCTGCCGTCGATCCTCACCGTGCTGATCTGCGTCGGGCTCTACCTCGGCCTGCGACCACGGCTCGAGCCGTTCGCCTCGGAACTCGTGATCTCGTTCCTGCTGAGCCTGCTGTTCGTGCTCTTCTACCTGCTGCTCGCGCGGCGGCTCAAGCCGCGCACGGGCGTGGTCGCCATGCTCCGGGAATCGAGCTGGCCGTTTGCGCGGATGCTGGCCGGGGTGTGGTCGCGTGATTAGGCACCTGCTCACACCAGGCACGTGGTGGCTCGACGATCACCTGCCGCAGATCGAGCGGGCGACGATGTGGGGCAAGGTCGTGCTCTACGCGCTGCTCGGCAACCTTGCGGTGATGGGTTCGCCGGACGGGCTGTTGCTCTACGGTCCAGCCGAACCCGGGGTCGGGCCGCTGGCGCGCACCATCCCGGCGCTCCTGGTGTGTGGTTTCGTCCCGGGCTGGGTGCTGGCGCGCGCGCTGCGGATCGACGGTTTCTGGATGTCGGTCGCCTGCGCCGTGTTGTTCTCGGCGTTCCTCGCCGCGGCGACCGCGGTGCCGGGCCTCGCCCAGGGCGGGAGTTTCGCCACGTCCGGGATCTTTCTCGGGCTCGCGCTGTGGACGCTCGCCATCGTCACCCTGGCGCGTGGCCTGCGGCGCATGCGCGGCGCGCCCCGAAGCGGTGTCGACGTGCCCACGTTCGTGCGGCCGTGGTCGGCGCTCGCGGTCGTCACGTTCGTGTCGCTGATCGCCGCGGTGCATGCGCAGAACCACGGCCTGGCGTGGCGCAGCGACGGCTGGTTCCACGGGGCAGTGACCGCGCGGCTGGCCGACGCGGGCCTGCCGCTGACAGATCCCTACTTCGCCGGGCAGGCGCTGCACTATCCGTACTTCTGGCACGTGCTCGTGGGCACGACGGCTTCGGTGGGCGCGCGCCTCGGCGTCAGCGTTTTCGACGCGCTCGCCGGCTGGTCGGTGATGTCCGCGCTGGCGACCGCTGCCGCACTGGTGGCACTCGCGCACGCATGGGGCCGGCGCGCGGGGCTCGACGCCGCCGCGCGGGATCGAGCCGGCGCGTTCGCGGTGGCCGCGGCCATGCTCCTGGTCAATCCGTTCGGCTGGGTGCTGTGGCTCGGTCGCGGACTCCTCGGCGCCGATGGGGGCATGGCGGTGCTCACGCGTCCACTCATGCAGGGCGCGGCCGAGACGCTGGCGGCCATGTCGCTGATCACGCCGCACGTGAGCCTCGCCTCCACGCTCGACAAGTTTCTCACGCCGACGGCGTTCGGTCTCGCCCAGGCGGCGTTCCTGGTCGTCGCCGCATTCCTCGTCGGGCCGCGCCCGGCGCGGTACGTCGTGGGGGCCTTCGCCGTCGCGATCGGCTCGCTGGTGCACACGCTCCTGCCCCTGGTTTTCGCGATCGGGGTGGGCGCGGCCACACTGGCGCGGGCGACGGCCACCGACGGCGGCCGCGCGTTCGGGCGGGCCGCGGGACCGGTGTTCGCTGCGATGGCCTTCGGCATCGCCGTCCTCTGGCCGTACCTGCTGCAGGCGACCGCGCGGGGCACCGGGGGCCTGCGCTTTGGCGGTCATGCCGACATGGCGCTCGCGGTCGTGCTGCTGGCGCCACTGGTGGCGCCGCTGGCGTGGACCGAGGCGCGACGGCGGACGTGGCGCCCCGGCTTCCGCGCATTCAAGGCGGGGTGGTTCGCGCTCGCGGCGATGCTGCTCTTCCTCGCGCTGGCGGTCACGCTCGTGCAGCGCAACGAGACGAAGTTCCTGAACCTGGCGCTCCTCGCCCTCGCCGTGCCTGCGGGCGTGGCGCTGGCGCGGTTGCGGGTCGCGCCCGCGGTCGGGCTCTGCCTGCTGGCTGCGCCGACGACGCTCGTCGCGCTCGCCGGGTTCGCGCTCGACCCGGGTCACGAGACCGTGGGCCGACGCGTGCCGCCGCCGGAGCTGGCTGCCGCCTATGACGCGGTGGCACGGCGCACGACGCGGCACGATGTCCTGCTCGAAGCCCAGGCGGCGGACGCCCAGGACCCGGACCGGGATCTCCTGGTGCATGGTCCGCGCAGGCTCGTCTGGGGCGGCGAGGGCTACGCGCACAACTGGGGCTACCCGGCGGCGGACCTCGCGCTGCGGCGCCGCGCCGCGCTCGAGCTGGCCGCCGGCGCGCTCGAAGAGTCGACCGTCGACGACCTGCGACGCCGGGCCGCGGCGGTCGGCGGGCATGTCTTCGCCGTGCGCCGGGATCCCACGGCGCCTGCACTGGGGGGGCCGTGGGCGCGCGTGTTTGCCAACCACGCGCTCGCGCTCGAGGAACTCGACGCTCCGGAGATGACCCCGCGGGCCCGGTCCGTCGACTCCGTCGCCCCGGTCGAACCGCCGCGGGCCGTGCGCGTGGGCGTGCGCGAGCGGGAGCAAGGATGAACCGCATCCTCGAGCGCTTCGAGTTTCCGCTGCCGCGCCTGGCGATGGGGGCCGCGCTGCTGGCGCTCTTCGGCGCGGTCGTCGCGGGGGCGCCGCTGCCCGGCTTCGTGCGGCTCACGGTGGCGGTGCTCACGCTGTCGTTCTGGCCCGGTGCGATGTTGTGGCGCTTCTTCCTGGTCGAGCACGAGGTCGAGTGGCCGGGACGCGTCGCGATCGCGTTTGCGCTGGGCCTGGGGATGGCGTGCGCGATCAACGTCGCCGCCGCCTGGTGGGGGTTCGATCCCGGCGTGGTCCTGTGGGTGCTGCCGGCGATCGGCGTCGCGCTGGCCTGCATGCGGCCCGCGCGTCCGGTCGAGGCGGCGGCACCGCGCGGCATGCTGCCGTGGTCGCTGCTCGCCGTCGTCGCCGTCGCCACGGCGCTTGTGGTGGGGACGCTCGGCGCGCCGCTGATGACCGACACGGACTCGCCGGATCACATCGCGACCGTGCGGCGCATTGCCGACACACGCGTCGTGCTTCCCGGCGACGCGTTCTTCGCCGATGCGGGCCTGTACGGCGCCGATCCGCGGAAGGGCGTGTATCACGCCTGGATCGCCTCGGTCGTGCGCGCCTCGCACGTCGACCCGGTCGACGCCTGGCGCTGGCTGCCAATCCTGTTCATTCCCACGTTCCTGCTCGCCGTCGCGGCGTTCACCTACAAGCTGACGGGCTCGCGCATGTCGGCGCTGCTCGCGGCCGTCCTGTTCCCGCTGATCTACGGCGGGGGGCTGGGCGGCACCGAGCTGCGCGAGACGGTCTATTCGACGCGCATCGGCGAGATGGTCGCGATCCTCGCGGCGGCCTGCCTGGTGCGCTTCATCGAGCGCGGCGGGCGGCGGCGGCTGGCGCTGTTCGTCGCGGTGGGCTGGACCGCGATCGCCGTGCACTTGTGGATCGTCCTCTACTTCGCGGTCGCCTTCGGCGTGTACGCGCTGGGGACGCTCGTCGTGCAGCGCTCGTGGCGGACGCTCGGGCGCTTCGCGGCGGCGGCTGCAGCGCTCGCGGTCCCCGCGCTGCCGTACCTCATGTGGCGCAAGGGCCAGGCCTACGGGCCGCAGAACGAGATCCACACCGAGCCGCAGGGCCTCTTCTACCTCGACGCGCACCGCTTCACGGTCGACCCGCAGGCGATCTGGACCTGGTCGGGGGTGTGGCTGCTCGTGGCACTCGCCGCGGCGCCGTGGTTCTGGTCGCGTCGCCGCGAGTCGACCGGAGCGATCTACCTGGCGCTCGTGCCGTGGGCGGTCGTTCTCGTCGTGCTCAATCCGTTCGTGCTGCCGCTGGCGCACCGAACGCTCGGCTACCTGGTGATGCGGCTGATCTGGATCGTGCCTGTCATCCCCGCAGTCGCCACCGTGCTGACCGCCGTCGCCGAGGTCGCGCTGCGCGGCGCCGGGCGGGCGCGGGCGTGGGCGCTCGTGGGGTCCGCCGCGGCGCTGCTCGTGCTGGCGCCGGCGCTGGGCCAGGCCGTGTCGAACTTGACCGACCGGGGGCTGCTGCATTCGCTCGAGGCCGAGCGCGGGCCCGCGTCGTGGATGGACCTGCTCACGTGGCTGCGCGACGAGTACCCGCGACCGCGCGTGCTGCTGGCCGACCCGGCGACATCGTACTCGATCCCCGCCTACACCGGACACCAGGTGACGGCGTACCTGGACCAGCACAGCTCGCCGAACGATCCGCGCGGGCTGACGCGCATCCTCGACGCGCGCGACGTGCTGTCGCCGTCGGTCGACCTGCGCACGACGCTCACCCTGTTGCGCGCGTACGGCGCCGACGCGGTCGTGGTCAACCAGCGTTTCGTGCGGCCGATCGCGTTCGACTACTGGTCGGTCGAGCCCCGCCTGTATGCGGCGACGCGCGCCAAGTTCGAGGAACACCCGGAGTGGTTCCGGCCCGTGTTCGCCGAGCGAGGCGCCTGGGTGTTCGAGCTCACCGATTCCGCGCGTCACGGCGCGCTGCCGGCTCCGGCCGAGATGCCGCGGCCCGTGCTGACGGCGACCGAGCGCGAGAGCACGCTGGCGACCGTGACCCCGCTCGCCGACGGCCTGTTCCTGCAGTACGGCACCACGAGCGATCGCCCGGTGTACGCGCCGGGGGACACCATCCAGTTGGTCACCCACTGGGCCCTGACCCCGGGCCAGGTGGCCCGGCCGGGCAGCTACACGGTGTACGTGCGCCTCGACGGCGCTGAGCCGCGCGGGCCGCTCTACTCGGACCGGTGGCAGAAGCCGTATCGCAAGGCGCTCGAGCGCACGAGCGGGCAGAAGTGGCGCGCCCGCGAGTCGCACCGGCCGCTCAACGGCGTGTTCGCGCCCGACCGCTGGCGCACGGGGGAGATCGTGGCCGATTCGTCCACGTTCGGCGTGCCGCGCGAGCTGGCCCCCGGCGAGTACGAGGTGCGCGTGCGCATGGTGCGCATGCCGCACTACCCGAACACTCGCCTGCGCGACTACCTCAGCGACGACGACCTGTTCAACGGACCGGTGGTCGGTCGCGTGCGGATCGAGTCGCCGACGGACTCGGACCCGGGATCGAGGGAGACTGCGCCATGACGGCTTCCACGCCAGAGCCGCGGCGAATCCTGCTCATTATCCACGCCATGTCCGCCGGGGGCGCGGAGCGCGTCTGCAGCGTGCTCGCCAATGCGTGGGCGGCGCGCGGGGACGTGGTCACCATCGCCACCCTGTCCGCGCCGGGTGAGCCGTCGTTCTTCCCGCTCGACGCCGCCGTGACGCAGGTCTCGCTCGGCGCGGATGGCGACCCGGGTCCGGCGTTGCGGGCCCTCGGCGCCGTGGGGCGCAATGTCGCCCGCATCCGGGCGATCCGACGCGCCATGCGCGACGCCCGGCCGGACATCGCCCTCTCGTTCATGGATGTGACGAACGTCCTGACCATCATCGCGTCCCAGGGGACCGGGATTCCAGTGATCGCCACGGAGCACATCGATCCGTCCCAGCACGACATTGGGGCGTTGTGGACAACCCTGCGGCGTCGTGCCTATTCGCACGTCGCGCGCCTCGCCGTCCTGAGTGATCGAGCACTCGACTACTTCCCCGCGGACATTCGCCGTCGCTCCATCGTCATGCCGAACCCGATCGGGCTCCCGCCCGCCCGGCAACAGGCGTCGTGCAGCGGGCGGGGGAACGCACGAACGGTGGTCGCGATGGGCCGCATGACGTCGCAGAAGGGCTTCGACCTCCTGCTCGATGCGTTCGCCCTGGTCGCCGGCGCCCACCCCGAGTGGTCGCTCGAGATCTGGGGGGAGGGGCCGCTTCGCGCGGAGCTCGAGCTACGGGCCCAGGCGCCGGACCTTGCGGGGAGAGTTCGATTTCCGGGGACGACGAACGATGCCTACGGCGTCCTCCGCGCGGCGGACCTGTACGTCCTCTCGTCCCGCTACGAAGGATTCCCCATGGTTCTCTGCGAGGCGATGGCCAGCGGGCTTCCCGTGATCAGCTTCGACTGCCGGACGGGACCACGGGAGATCATCCGCGATGGCGTCGATGGAGTGCTCGTGCCACCCGAGGACGTGGGCGGACTGGCTGCGCAACTGAATCGACTCATGGCCGACGCGAGGTCGCGTGACGATCTGGCGCGGCGCGCTCCAGAGATCTGCGATCGGTTCGGAGTGACCCGCGTGCTCGCCCGGTGGGACGACCTCTTCCAGGAGATTCTCTGACATGTGTGGTATCGCGGGGATCTACCACTATGCGAACGGGCGCTCGGTCGATCACGACCTGCTGCTCGCCATGCGGGACCGCCTCACCCATCGCGGGCCGGATGACGCGGGGCTTCGCATCGAGGGGCCGATTGGGCTCGCCCAGCGCCGGCTGTCCATCGTCGACCTGTCGGAGGCGGGGCGGAACCCGCTGGCGAACGAGGACGACACGCGCTGGATCACGTTCAATGGAGAGGTCTACAACGTGCTCGCGCGGCGCTCCGAGCTCGAGGCCAGGGGCCACCGCTTCCGCAGTCGCACCGACACCGAGATGGTCCTCCACCTGTACGAGGAATACGGCGACGAGGTGGTTCATGAGCTGAGCGGAATGTTCGCATTCGCGTTGTGGGACGGACCGCGGAAGCGCCTGCTCGTGGTGCGCGATCGCATGGGCAAGAAGCCGTTGTATTGGCGCGCCGACGGCGGATCGTTCGCGTTCGCCTCGGAGATGAAGGCGCTGCTGGCGGATCCGACCCTGTCCCGCACGGTCGATCCGCGCGCGTTGCAGGCGTACCTCACGCTTCAGTACGTGCCGTCGCCCGACTCGATCCTGCAGGGAGTGCGGAAGCTGCCGCCGGGGCACCTGCTGATCGTCACGCCCGATGGCGTGGAGGAACGGCGCTGGTGGACTCCGCCCACCGACGAGAAGATCGAGCGCACCGACGCCTCGGCAGCGGGGGAGTTGCGTGGCCTGCTCGAGACCGCAGTCGAACGCCGCTTCATGAGCGATGTACCGCTGGGCGCATTCCTCTCCGGCGGGATCGATTCATCCATCGTGTGTGCCCTGATGGCACGTCGGATGGATCGCCCGGTGAAGACCTTCACGATCGGCTTCGAAGGGGCGCCCGAGGACGAGCGCGCGCATGCGCGCATCGTGGCGCGTCATCTCGGCGCCGAGCACCACGAGTTTGTCGTGCGGCCCGACGCCCTGTCCATCCTGCCGTGGCTGGTGTGGCACATGGACGAACCGCTGGCCGACTCGTCGACGCTGCCCACCTGGGCGGTGAGCGAGATGGCGCGCCAGCACGTCACCGTTGTTCTCTCCGGCGACGGGGGCGACGAGACCTTTGCCGGCTACGAGACGTACCGCTCGGCCGCGGCCTACACGCGGGCCGATCGCATTCCGGCGCCGCTGCGGAAACTTGCCTCCGGCGCCGCCGCGGCACTGGGGTCGGCGGTCAATCCGGCCTGGGCGCGTCGCTTCGTCCGGCTGGCCCAGGATCCACTCGAACGCTATCTCAGCTTCGTGGCGATCGCAGGCCCTGCCGAGGTGGCGGGCGTGCTGGCGCCCGACGTGCGCGCCTCGCTCGCCGCCGCCGATCCGTTCGCGCGCCTGCGGCCGCATGTCGCGGGCCTTGATCCGCGTGATCCGCAGACCCTGCTTCATCTCGACCTGACCACGTACATGACGGACGACGTGCTCGCCAAGGTCGATCGGATGAGCATGGCGCATGCGCTCGAAGTGCGCGTTCCCCTGCTCGACACGGACGTCGTGGAGTTCGCTTCACGCCTGCCCTACGGCCAGAAGTTCCGGGACGGCACGTCGAAGTGGCTGCTCAAGCGCGTGGCCGCCGACCTGCTGCCGCCGTCGATCCTGGCGCGCGGCAAGCAGGGCTTCGCTGTGCCGCTCGAGCGCTGGTTCGGGGGCCGCTTCGACAGCTTTGTGGACGCGACCCTTTCGCGGGACGCGATCGTCCGCCGCGGCCTGTTCGACCCGGACGGCGTCGCGCGCCTGACGCAGCGTGCCCTCGGTCGCGCCCCGGGAGGACGACCAGGTCGGCCAGATCACGTCGCCGGCAGGCTTCTGTGGGCCCTGATCGTCTTCGAGCTCTGGGCGGGCAGGTTTCTTGACCACGCGGGCGTGGCGCCGCCCGGGACCCGGCCGCGCCTCACCGGGGCCGAGGTCACGACCCCGGCAGGTGTCGTATGAGCCGCAAGCGGCACTCCTATCTGCAAGTGGGAACGGCACTTGCGTGCACAGTCTGTCTCCGCTAGAATGGACGGGCTATGACCGACCCCCGCTTCGTGGCCCTCCCGTCCCGGGTGTGGTCCGCATGAACATCACCATCCTGATCGGGCGGTTCCCGCCGCACGACGTCGGGGGCGCCGAGCGTCAGGCCGACCGCCTGGCCGCCGCGCTCGCAGCGCGAGGTCACGGCGTGACGGTGCTCACCCGGCGCTGGTCGGGTCGGCCGGCGCACGGGGAGCGCGACGGGTTCACCATCGTGCGCACGCCCGTCGTCCTGGCCGGGCCGGCGCGCAGCGGGCTCGACGCGGCGACGACGCTCGGGGCGCTGCGTGCGCTGTCGCCCCGCCCCGACGTGGTGCTCGCGTTCCAGACCTACGTCAGCGGCACGATCGCCGGCCTGGCGGATGTGGCGCTGGGAATCCCTTCGGTCGTCTGGGTGCGCGGCGAGAACGAGTACCGCTTCGACCGGCTGCCGCACCTCTATGCTCCGTCGAAGTTCGCCTGGAGCCAGGCGCGGCGCGTCCTCGTCCAGAGCCGGGCGCACCGCGAGGGCATGCTCGCGCAGATCGCGCTGCGCAACCCGCTGCTCTCCGAGCGCATCGCGACGCGCGTCGACGTGCTGGGCAACGGCGTCGAGCTCCCCGCCGAGGCGGTGACTGGCGGCACCGACTGGCTGTACGTGGGTCGCCTGATCGAGCACAAGGGCGTGGATGTCCTGCTGCATGCGCTCGCCCGGGCGCACGGCACGGCGGCGGATCGACCCTTGTGGGTCGTCGGCGACGGTCCCGCCCGCGCGGAACTCGAGGCGCAGGCGAAGCAGATGGGGCTCGACGTGCGCTTCGTCGGCTTCGCCGCGCGGTCGGAACTTCCAGGCTACTGGGAGAAGGCGGCGGCGATCGTCCTGCCCTCGACCCAGGGCGAGGGACTTCCCAACGCATTGCTCGAGGCGATGGCGGCCGGCGTGCCACCGGTGGCCACGGCCCTGCCGGGCGTCGAGGAACTGGTCCGGGGCGTGGGCCGCATCGTTCCCGTCGGGGACGCCGCGAGCCTTGCCGGGGCGCTGGCCGAGCTGACCGAGCCCAGCGAGCGGCGGCGACTCGCCTTCGGTGCGCGCGCGCGCGCGGCCACGATGTCGTTCGAGGCGATCGCGGCACAGCTCGAGGGCGTGTTGACGGAAGCGATCCGACCGGCGCCGCGCGTCTGGCTGGTCTCGCCGGATCCGGGCTCGCGCGGCGGCGTGGCAGCCGTGGCGCGGCAGATGGTCGTCTCGCCGCTGTCGCGCCACGTCCGGCTCTCGATGTTCCCGACGTACCGCGCCGGCTCGGTCCTCGGGCGCCTGTACCGCGGGGGCCTCGGCATCGGTGCGATCGCCGTTGGACTGGCGCTGCGCAAGCCCGATCTCATCCACATCAAGGTCGCCTCGCGCGGCTCGTTCGCTCGCAAGCTCGTGGTGTCCTCGCTGGCCCGGCTGCGCGGCGTACCGGTCCTGGTCCACGTGCACGGCGGCGGCTTCGACCAGTTCGTCGCCCGGTCGCCGGCGATGGTTCGCGCGCTCGCGCGGTGGTTGCTCGAGTCGACGCCGCAGGTGCTCTCCCTCTCCGAGCGCTGGGCGGAAAAACTGCGGCCGCTGTTCCCGAACGCACACATCGCCGTGCTGGCGAACCCGGTCGAGGTGTCGCGGTTTGCCGCCGTCGCGCAGCAGCGCTTCGATGCGCTCGACCGGGGCGAGGCGCTGCCGCCGCCCTTGACCGCGCTCTTTCTCGGCGAGGTGCTCGAGCGCAAGGGGATCTACGACCTGATCGCGGCCTGGCGAGACGTCGTGCGCGACGTGCCCGGTGCGCGGCTGATCCTTGCCGGAACCGGTGAACTCGAGCGCGCGCGCGCCGCGGCCGAGGCTGCGGGCGTCTCGCCCCTGGTCGACCTTCCCGGATGGATCGGCTTCTCCGACAAGCTCCGGGCCATGGCGCAGGCCAGCCTGTTCGTGCTGCCGTCCTACACCGAGGGCGTGCCGATCAGCCTGCTCGAGGCGATGGCGGCGGGGCTCCCCTCGGTGGTCACGCCCGTCGGCGGCGTGCTCGATGCCGTGACCGACGGGCAGGAGGCGTTGATCGTGGCCCCGGGCGATCGCGACGCCCTGGCGCGCGCCATCGTCCAGGTCCTGCGCACACCCGAGCTGGGGCGCGCGCTCGGCGCGACGGCGCGCCGGCGCACGGCGGACTTCGATGTGGTCGTGTACGCGGAGCGCCTGGAGAGGATCTATCACTCGATCCTCGCGGCGCGATCCAGGACGTCGCAGGACGGGACCGGGGTCGCGACGGCTGCCGCCGGCGGCATGCCCGCAAAGGCCGCGCGATGAGCCTTGCCACCGAGGCGCGGCTCCTCCTCGAGCGACTTCCGCCCGGTGCCCGCGAGGCGCTCGAGGGGACGGTCTCGTTCGTGCCGCGGCCGCTGCTCTACGGCGCGACGTTTCGTGCGACGTGGGACGCGCTGGCCGCCAGCGATCGCCGCTCCGGCGCCGAGTTGCAGGCGGCGCAGGACGAGCGGGTCCGCGACCTGGTCTCCTACGCGTACGCCCGGGTTCCCTACTACCGGCGGGTGATGGACGAGCGCGGCGTGCGTCCGGAGCACATCGCGCATGCCCGGGACCTCGTGCTCCTGCCGACGGTCGACCGACACACCCTGATCGAGCACGGCGACGAAATGGTCGCCCGCGGAGTGCCGGCGGCGGGCCGCCAGGTCGTGGCGACCAGCGGGACGTCGGGCACGCCCCTGCGCCTGTGGATCGACCGCGATCGTTCGGCGAAGGAGTGGGCGTTCATGACGGGCCAGTGGGCGCGCGTCGGCTACCGGCCCGGGATGCGCCGAGCCGTCCTCCGCGGCGTCCACATCAAGGGAGCCGAACACGGTCGAGTGCACGAATGGCATCCGCTGCTGGACGAGCTGGTGCTCTCGACCTTCCTGCTCTCGCCGGCCACGCTCCCGCGCTACGTCGAACTGCTGGAGCACTATCGCCCGGACTTCCTCCATGCCTATCCGTCGTCGGCCGAGATGCTGGCCCGGCTGCTGGGGGAGCTTCCGCCGGCGCGGCGCCCGCGCTTCAAGGCGCTTCTCCTCGGTTCGGAAAACCTGTACCCGGCGCAGCGGGAACACCTCGAGCGGGCGTTCGACTGCCCCGTGCTCGCATGGTACGGCCACAGCGAGAAATGCCTGATGGGGGCCGGCTGCGATCGCTCGAACGACTATCACATGCTCCCCGACTACGGCGTGCTCGAGCTGGTGGACGATGCGGGCCAACCCGTTGACCCCGGCGAAACGGGAACCATCGTCGGCACGGGCTTCCTCAATCGCGTGATGCCGTTCCTCCGTTATGCGACGGACGATCGCGGGACGCTGGCGCCCGACTCGACGACATTCCCGGGCGTGGACACCGCGCCCTGCGCGTGCGGCCGGGCGTATCCTCGCCTGACCATGATCGAGGGGCGGTGGCTCGGGGAGCGCCTGTTCGGCGGTCGCGGCGAGGTCTTCGCGATGACCGCGATCAACTCGCACTCCGACGCGTTCCAGCACGTGGCGCGCTTCCGCGTGCGGCAGGAGCGACCCGGCGAGGCGACCGTGCTGGTCGTGCCCGGCCCGGGATTCGGCCCCGCGGACTCCGCCGCCATCGTCGCGGCCTACGGCAAGAGCGCCGCGGGCGCGGTCCGCTTCGCCGTCGAGATCACCCCCGACCTTCCCCTCAGCGGGCGCGGCAAGTTCATGCTCGTCGAACAACTCATTCCCGAACCGGTTCAGCAGGCCCTCGTCCAGGGCCGTGGCGAGGTGGCATGAAGCAGATCCTGCAGAACTACAAGACCGGCGAGCTGCGCCTCGCCGACGTGCCGCCTCCCGCGCTGCGCGCCGGCGGCGTGCTGGTGGCCACGCGCGCGTCGCTGATCTCGGCCGGCACCGAGAAGATGAAGGTCGACGTGGCGAAGAAGAGCCTGCTGGGGAAGGCCATGGAGCGTCCCGACCAGGTGAAGAAGGTGATCGAGACCGTGCGCCAGCAGGGGCTGCTGCAGACCTACGAGAAGGTGATGAACAAGCTCGACACGCCGACGCCGCTCGGTTACTCGAGTGCGGGCGTCGTGCTCGCGGTGGGGCGCGAGGCGTCGGAGTTCAAGGTTGGTGATCCCGTGGCCTGCGCCGGGGCCGGCTACGCCGTGCATGCCGACGTCGCCTACGTGCCGCGCAACCTGGTCGTGGCCATGGCCGCCGACACGCCATTCGAGCGTGCCGCGTTCACCACGCTGGGCGCGATCGCGCTGCAGGGCGTGCGCCAGGGCGAGATTCGCCTCGGTGAGGACGTCGTCGTCATCGGCCTGGGCCTGGTCGGCCTGCTCACGGTGCAGTTGCTGCGCGCCAGCGGTGCGCGCGTGATCGGCGTCGAGATCGATCCGTCCAAGGCCGAGCTGGCGTTGCGCCTGGGTTGCGAGCGCGTGATCGTCGGGCCCGACGTCGAAGTGCGCGACGCCGTGCGCCAGGCCACCGGCGGGCGCGGCGCCGATTGTGTGCTGGTCACCGCGGCATCGAGCTCGAGCGGCCCCGTGATCCTGGCCGGCGAGCTGTGCCGCGATCGCGGTCGCGTCGTCGTCGTGGGGATCACGCGCATGGACCTGCCGCACCGCACGTACTACGACAAGGAGCTGTCGCTCGTGCTGTCGCGCTCGTACGGGCCCGGGCGCTACGATCCGTCGTACGAGGAGAAGGGCGTCGACTATCCGCTGGGCTACGTGCGCTGGACCGAGCGGCGCAACATGCACGAGTTTCTGCGGCTGGTCGAGGGCGGGCAGGTCGAGGTCGACCCGCTGATCTCGCACCGCATTCCGTTCGCCGACGCCGAGCGCGCCTACGGGCTGATCACCGGCAAGGCGACCGAGCGCTACCTGGGGATCGTGCTCACCTATCCCGACACGCCGCCGGCGGGGGGCCGCATCGAACTCGGTGCCGGTGCCGCAGTCGGTGCGGTCGCGGCCCGGCGTCCGCGCGTGGCCGGCGATCCGGTGGGCGTGGGCTTCCTGGGTGCGGGCAACTTCGCCACGTCGATGCTGCTGCCGCATCTCAAGGCGCGCAAGGACGTGAAGCTCACCGGCGTCGTCACCGCGAGCGGGCTGACCGCGCGGGGCGCGGCCGAGAAGTTCGGCTTCGGCTTCTGCGCCTCGAGCGCCGACGAGCTGTTCGCCGATTCCGCTACCGACGCGGTGTTCGTGGTCACGCGGCATCACCTCCACGCCGGCTACGCCGAGCGCGCACTGCGCGCGGGCAAGGCGGTGTTCGTCGAGAAGCCGCTGGCCTGCACCGCGGAAGAGCTGGCGTCCGTCGCCGCCGCGGCGCGCGACGTTGCGGCGCAGACGGGACGGCCCGCGCCGCTGCTGGTCGGCTTCAACCGTCGTTTTGCCGCGCTGTCGACCGCGCTCGCCGCGCACTTCCCGCCCGGCGAGGGGCCGCTCATGATCCACTACCGCGTCAACGCCGGTTACCTGGGCAAGGAGTCGTGGTACCAGGACCCGGCCGAGGGCGGGGGTCGCATCCTGGGCGAGGTCTGCCACTTCCTCGACTACGTCGCGTTCATCGCCGGATCTCCGATCACGCGCGTCCACGCGACCGGGATGCGCGACGCGCGCGGACACTTCCGCGCCGACGACAACCTGGCCGTCACGCTCGAGTGCGCCGACGGCTCGGTCGGCATGGTGCTGTACGCCGCGTCGGGCGATGCGGCGATGCCCAAGGAGCGGGTCGAGGTGCTCGGCCGCGGGCGCAGTGCGATCCTCGACAACTACCAGTCGCTCACCACGTGGGCCGGGAACCGGAAGAAGCAGGTCAAGGCGATGTCGGTGGACAAGGGGCACGCGGCCGAGATCGCGCGCTGGATCGCGACCCTGGTCGCCGGGCAGGCGCCGCCCATTGCGTGGTCCGCGCTCCACAACGCCTCGGCGGCGACGCTGGCCGTGATCGCGTCGCTGACGACCGGGCTGCCGGTCGACGTCGCCGGGCCCGGGGAGTAGTCCGCCGACATGTGCGGAATCTGCGGTGGGCGCTTCGCCCTGCGAACCGGCAACGACTTCGACGCCGGCGGATTGGTGCGCCGCATGGCCGACGCGCAGCGTCACCGTGGGCCGGATGACGACGGGTTCTTCCGCGACGGTCCGCTGCACCTGGGCTTCCGCCGGCTGTCGATCATCGACGTCGACGGCGGTCACCAGCCGATCGGCAACGAGGACGACTCGATCCAGGTCATCTTGAACGGCGAGATCTACAACTTCCGCGAGCTGCGCGACCGCCTCGCCGCTCGGCACACCTTCCGCACGCGCAGCGACACGGAGGTGATCGCCCACCTCTACGAGGAGAAGGGCGACGACTGCTTCGCCGAGCTCAACGGCATGTTCGGGATCGCGATCATCGACCGTCCGCGGCGACGCCTGGTGCTGGCCCGCGATCGCGCCGGCGTGAAGCCCGTGTACTGGGCGAATTGCGGCCCCGACTTCGTCTTCGCCTCGGAGATCCGGCCGATCCTCGAGCACCCGGATTGCCCGCGCGAGATGGACGGCGGCGCGTTCGCGCGCTACCTCGGCATCCAGTACGTGCCCGGCCCGCGCACCGCGTTTCGTGGCATCCAGGTGCTCGAGCCCGGCCACCGCCTGATTCTCGAGGGCGACCTGCCGCCGCGCATCGAGCCGTTCTGGACGTTCCCCGCGCTCGACCCGGAGCGGATGTTCCGCGATCGGGCCGCCTGTGCCCGCGAACTCGCGGCGCTCCTCGAGGAGTCGGTGCAGATGCGCCTGGTGTCCGACGTTCCGCTCGGGGCGCTGCTGTCGGGCGGACTCGACTCGAACATCGTCGTCGCGCTGATGGCGCGCATGTCGAACGCGCCGATCGTCACCGTGTCGGTGGGCTTCAACGACTCGACGCAGCTCGATGAGACCGCGCTGGCGGGGGAGACCGCCCGTCACCTCGGCACGCAGCATCACGAGATTCGCTACGGCCGCGACGAGGCGCTGGCGATGCTGCCGCAGCTCATCGTGCAGAACGAGCTCCCGATCGCCGAACCTCTGCTGGTCCCGTCGTACTTCCTGTTCCGCGAAGCGCGGCGACACGTCACCGTCGTGCTGTCGGGCGAGGGCGCCGACGAGCTGTTCGGTGGCTATATGCGCTACCGTGTGCTCTCCGAGTTGCGGCGCTTCCGGCCCTTCCTGCCCGCGCCGTCATGGAGCGGCTGGGATGCGCTGCGCGGCGGCCCCGGCCTCGTGCACACGCTGGGCAAGGTCGGGCATGCCGTCGCCGAACCCATCGCGGCGCAATCCCTCTGGGAGTGGAACAGCGTCTGGTCCGAGGAGGACGTGCGCGCGGCCATGGTCGACCCGGCGTACGCCACGCAGTGTTCCGCGCATGCGTATCGCACCCGCGACGGCTTCCGGGAAGACCTGCCGCTGGCCGAGCGCGGCAACCAGCTCATGGGCATCGAGGCCGAGAACCGGCTGGTCGACTTCGCCCTGAACCGCGCCGACAAGATGTCGATGGCGAACTCGCTCGAGTTGCGGACCCCGTTCCTCGACTACCGGCTGATCGAGTTCGCGAGTCGGATCCCGACCCGCTGGAAGGTCAATCACTCGGGGGAGAAGCAGATCCTGCGCGAGGCGTTCAAGGGACTGCTGCCCGAGTCCGTGCGCCAACGCCCGAAGCGGGCGTTCCAGGCGCCCTACCAGTCGTGGCTCCCCGTGATGTCCAGGCGCCTCCTGCCGGACAGTCGACTGGTCCGCGACGGCTGGCTCAAGCGGGCTCCGGTCGACGCGCTGTCGGGCCGGGCGGGCGCGAGCGAGCGCGCCATGAAGCAGCTGTGGACCATTCTCGTCGCCGAGATGTGGTACCGCGCATACATCGCGCGCGAGGAGATCCCAGCCTTCGTGTCCACGATCACCCTCCCCACGGGCGCGTGAATCCGCGTGCGCTGATCGTCGGGCCGCTGCCGCCCCCTCCGGGCGGAGTCGGGCGGCTGGTCGAGGCCATCGTGGCGTCGCCGTTGGCCGAGCGCTGGCAGCTCGACGTCTTCAACCTGTCCAAGCCGCAGCAGGAGGGGAAGCCCTCGACGGTCACGGCGTGGGACGTGGCGTGGACGCTGGTCCACCTCGTCACGCTGCCCCTGCGCTTGCTCCGTGCGCGCCCGCAGGTCGCGCTCGTCCAGTCGACGGCGGACAGCGGTTTCGTGCGCGACCTCGCGTTGATTCTCATCCTGCGCGTCTTCCGCGTGCCGGTCGTGATCCACTGGCACGGGGCGCCGGAGTCGTTGCAGTTCCCCGGCCCGAACCGCGCCTCGTGGCGGAGCGCGTTGTTCCGCTTCGCGGTGCGGCGGGCGCGGGCACTCCTGCTGCTCGCCGAGCCGTATCGTCGGTTCTTCGCGCAGCACGTCGGCGATGAGCCCCTGGTGGTCGTTCCGAACTTCGTTGACGGGGGAGCCATCGCGGCCGCGGCACCGGTGACCGCGGTGGGAATGAGCTCGGCGCTACGCCTGGTATTTCTCGGGCGCATCGGCCCGCAAAAGGGCGTCGACGTCCTGCTCGATGCATTCACGCGCGCCCGCGAGACCGTGCCGTGGATGGCGCTCGAGTTGATCGGCGAGGGCGAGTCGCCAGCGGCACTCGAAGCCGTGCGCGCCCATCCCGCGGTGCTCGCGGGCCACGCGGTGCTGGCGGGCGCCATGGGCGAGGAACGCTTCGCACGGCTCCGTGGTGCCGACGTCTTCGTGCTGCCGACGCGCGCCGATTCGTTTCCGCTGTCGATCCTCGAGGCGATGGCCGCCGGGCTGCCCGTCGTCGCGTCCGCCGTCGGCGCCATCCCGTGGCTGCTCGACGATGGCGCGTGCGGAGTTCTCGTTCCCGTCGGCGACCCGGCGGCGCTCGCCGCCGCACTGGTGAAGCTCGCGCAGGACGAGAAGCAGCGCGCGGCGCTGAGTCTCGCGGCGCGCGCCCGACAGCAGACGATGTTCGACTCGACGCAGGCAGCGGTGCAGCTCGATGCCGTGCTGCGCGCGGCGGCAGGACTGCCTGCGTGACACCGCGCCAGGAGACCCCGGCTGCCCCACTGGATGGCGCCTTCCTCGCGCTGCTCGCGCTCGTGGCTGTGGCGGTGCTGGCGCCGCGTGTGGCCGGCTTCACCACCGATTCCGACGCCTACCTCGACGTGGCGATGAACCTGCGCGACGGCCACGGGCTCGTGCAGTCGGTCGTCGACTTCTGGCGACCGGCGGTGCCCGATCCGCTCGGGCTCTGGCCGCCGCTCTATCCCGCACTGGTCGCCGCCGTCGGGGCGTTCGGCGTGCCGCTCGAGCTGGCCGCACGCTTCGTCTCTGCCGGCTCGTTCGCCGTGTTCGCGTTCGCGTTTCATGCGCTGGCTGTTTCGGCGCTCGGCCGGGGCGCCGGGGCGCTCGCGACCGTCGCCGCGCTGGCCACCCCGGCGGTCACGCAGCTCGGCGCGTTCGCGTGGAGCGAGGCGACGTACCTGGCGTTGATCACGGGCGGGCTCGTGCTGCTGGCGCGAGCGGAGGCGCGCGGCGAGTGGAGTCGGGGCGCTGCCTTCGCCGCCGGCGCACTGCTTGGCGCGGCGGCGCTGACGCGCTACGCCGGCGTGCCGATCGCCGTGCTCGCGGTCGCCTACGCTGCGCTGCGCGGATCCCTGCGCGCGCGCGGGCTCGCCGCCTTCGCGTTGCCGGCGCTCGTGCTGCCGGCCGTGTGGCTGGGCCACAACCTGGCGGAGTTCGGGCGGCCGTTCGGCCCCGCGCTCGCGCCCGCGACGCACGGGCTGGGCACGCAGGCATTCGAGTTCCTGCGCGCGCTGCGCTGGGAGCTGTTGCCCGCCCCGTTCGATCGAAGGGCGGCGATGGCGTACGGCCTCGCGTTGGTCACTGCGGCAGGAGTGTTGCTGGCGCTGCGCCACCGCGGCGCCGGCCGGCTGGCCGCCGCGTTCGCCCTGCTCTACGCGGGGCTCGTCGTCGTGGCCACCGGGACGAGCGGGATCAATGCGCCGACCGGGCGCTACCTCGCACCGGTGCTGCCGTTCCTGGTGCTCGCGGCATTCGCGGGGTGGCGGGGCAGGAGCGTGACGGTGGATCCTGCCGCGGGCGGGCGTCGCGCCCTGTCGACGGGCCTTTCGGCCGTGTGGACGATCGCCGTGCTGGTCGAGCTACTGGGCCTGGTGCGGGTGTTGCCCGCGACGGCGCCCGCAGCCCTCGCGCGTCGCGAGGATCGGCGTGCACTCGCGCGCCTCGTGCCGGAGGGGAGCGCGCCCGTGCTGTCCGATTGCGGGCACCTGCTTCGCAGCGCGACCGGGCGGACTGCCGTGCAGGTTCCTGCGGCGGGTTACCGGCCGCGAGCCTACGCGGCCGCGGACGACGCGCGCTGGGCGGGCGCGGGCGTGAGCGAGGCGATCCTCGCCGGCGAAACGCCGCCGGCCGGAGCATGGCGATCCGTCGCGGTCGAGGGACGGTTCACACGGTGGGTGCGGTCCGACTAGGCTCCGGGCCGGGTTCCGCGCACTCCCCAGTTGATCATGAGCGGATACAGCGTCCCCCCGAATCGATCGAAGAACGGAAGCACCGCGCGCGCGAACGGAAGTTGCCAGGGAAACAGATGGCAACCGGTGACGGTCACGTCGCGCAGGCCGCACTCCTCGAGCGTCCGGGCGGCTTCCCGCGGGGACAGCCACAGCTCGTTGCCTGCGAACTTCCGGATCTTGAGCGCCATCGACAGCAGCAGCACCGGGTACCAGAGCTTGTTCGGCGAGGTCACGATGAGCGTGCCGCCCGGCCGGACAACGCGTGCCAGCTCGCGCAGGGCGCGCCGTGGATCGGGGGTATGCTCGATGCACTCCGAGGAGAACACGAGGTCGAAGGACCGGTCCGGATAGTCGATGGCGCAGGCATCCTGCCGGCTCCAATCCGTCCCCAGGCGCTCACCCGTCTCGCGCGAGAGCTTTTCGGAGTAGTCGCTCACGGTCAGGCGACCGACGTGCGGTACGATCGCCTCGCTGACGGCGCCCGTGCCGCAGCCGATCTCGAGCGCCGTGCCCTCTTTCGCGTTCGCGGGCAGCAGGCCGCGGATCACCTCGACGCGACGGCCGACGTCGTACGCGGACATCCAGCCGTTGAAGTTGTCCCCGATCTCCTCGAAGTACAACTCGCTCTTCGTTCGGGCCATGCCTGTCTCCTCCTGCCCGTCAGCCGAGCGGTGAGCGCTCCGCCGGCGGAGCGATGCCGGTGAGCTGGCCGACCACGTAGCGCGGACGGCGCTTCACTTCCCGGAGAACGGCGCCGACGTATCCGCCGAGTATGCCGATGAGAATGAACTGGACGCCGCTGGCCACCAGGATGACGAGGATCTGCGACGACCAGCCGGCGATTCCCTGGTGGAGAACGAGCCGGACGTAGAGCACGTAGCACGCGTACGCCGCGAACAGCGCGAGGAAGGCGAGCCCGAGGACGTAGCCTGCATAGAGCGGGGCCAGCGAGAAACTGAACAGCGACTCGGTCGCGAAGCGCAGCATCTTGGAATACGAGTACTTCGTCGTGCCGGCGAATCGCGGCGCCGGAATGTACGGAATCTCCTCGGCCCGGAACGGCAGTTTCGCAAGCAGGAAGCGCACCGGCAGCGTCTCCTCGCGGTGCTCCCGGACGACGAGGACGACCCGGCGATCGATGCCGCGGAAGTCGGCCATGCCCGGCTTGATCGGGATTCCCGTGACGGCGCTGAAGAGGCGATAGTAGAGGCGCGACGAGATGCGCTTGACGGGGCTCTCGCTCGCGGTCTCCTGGCGGATCGTGTGGACGACGAGCGCGCCGCCCTTCCAGCGCCGGATGATTTCGGGAATGACCTCCGGGGGATGCTGCAGGTCGGCGTCCATGGTGATGACGAGATCGCCCTCGGCATGGTCGAGCCCGGCCACGAGCGCCTTCATGTGGCCGCCGTTGAGAAGCAGGTGGATGCCGCGCACGCGCGGATCCTCGGCATGCAGCCGCTGCACCACCTCGATGGTCCCGTCGGTGCTGCCGTCATCGCAGACCAGGACCTCCCAGTCGAGTTCCGTCCGGAGCACCTCGCGCAGCCGCGCGACGAGGGCCGGGAGCGACTCGGCCTCATTGTACGCGGGAACGACGATGCTCAGGGCGGGGCGGTGGGCGCTCATCGAAAAGCGATCTCCCTGGAGGTGTCCGGGCGCCGCGACGAGACGAAGATCGCCACGGCAAGCAGCTGGCCGAAGACGGCGGGCAGCAGGAGCCGTGCTCCGAGCGCGATCGGCAAGTGCGAAAGGTACAGGTACAGGTAGGGCAGGAACAGCAGGATTCCCACACGGCGGGTCCGGCGATCGAGGATGACCGCGACATTCACCGCGAACAACGCGATGCCGATCAGCCCGAAGATCAGGCGATCCCAGTAGGCGCGCAGTACATCGGCAGGGTGCGCCAGGATCGCCTGGATCGGCGTGAGTCCCTGGCGCGCGTAGTCGTAGAAGCCATGGCCTTCGTAATACGGATTGTCGTAGCCCCAGCGGTACAGCGGGACGATGCCGAGCGGGATGCGTCGCACCATCTGGCTCGGGACGAGCAGGGGATCCTCGCGCACGATGGCGAGGAAGCGCTGCTTGAACCACTGGTCCGTCCTCGCATCGTCGATGCCCTCGAAGCCCTGCTCCACCGCGAGCTTCGCCATGAGGTCGTCGTCGAAAACGATCCCGTACTTGTTCGGAAACTGGCCGATGCTCTGCAGGATCGACATGCCACCGGCGTGCGTCGTGACGTTGAAGCGCCCGTTCTCGCGCAGGTTGCGCATACCCCACGGCACGACCGCGAGCGCGGTCATCAGCGTCAGCACTGCACTGCCGGCCAGGGCACGCCGCCACGGCAGGGTCACCAGGGCGCCGACGAGCAGGAACGACGGATACAGCAGGTAGTCCGGCCTGAACATGCATGCCAGGCCCAGCAAGAGGCCGGTCGCGGCGAACCATCGTATCCGGCCGCTCTGCAGTGCGCGCACGTACAGGTAGAAGATGCCGATCATGGCGGCGGGCATCAGCGTGTCGGCGACATGCGAGGTCACGAGGTACGCCGTCGGCAGGAACACCGCCGCCAGCGCCGCGCCGATGAGCCCGACGCGCGAACCGGCCAGGCGCGCGCCGATCGAGAAGACGACGAGGCACGCGCACGCATCGACCAGCGCCTGCAGCGCCTTGGCCCATGGAATGAGCGGGTTCCCCAGGGTGCGATAGACGAGCGCCAGGAACGTGGAGTAGCCCGGCGGATGCAGCGTCGACGGCCGCCAGCGCGCGGGATCCTTGGCCGGCACGTCGGCGGGATCGAGGCGCTCGCCGCGCGCCTCGAGGCTGTCCTCGAACACGAAGAAGTCGACCTGCGGCGGCTGGTGCTCGACCGGGCGGACGAAGCCGTAGCCCGCGACCATCGCGTAGGCGTCCTGCTCGTAGCGGTGGGCGAGGCCCTCCATCTCGCCACGACCATTCGCCCACACGCCGATGACCGCGCGGATCGCCAGGGCGACGACGAAGATCGCCGCGAGGGCGAGCCGGTGGCGACGGCGTTCGGTGGGGGAACGGTCCTGCATGCGATCACGGCCTCTCATGGGTCGACCTGGATCTCGCGAGGAAGAGCCTTCGCAGCGCTTCCTCCATCGGTATCGGCACATCGATGCCGAGCTGTCGCATCGAGTCCGCATTGTCCCATGGGATGAGCGCTTTGAGCCCAAGAACGTTCTCGCGCCGGATCGGGAACGGGATGCGCATGGTCTCGAGCAGCCCCGCGCCCAGCTCGACCAGACCCAGCGGAACGGGCACGAAGGTGCGCTTCACTCCGAGTCCATCACAGATCGCGAGGTAAAGCTCGCGCATCGTCCGCACGTCCGGATGCGCGACTGCGAAGCGCCCGGACAGTCCGCGCTCGGCGATCGCCACGATTGCCGCCTCCAGGTCCCCGATCCACAGCGTCTGGATCGGCTGGCACCCGCCGTCGGGCAGCGGCACGACGCTCGCGTCGCGAAGCAGGGCGGCCATGCTGCCGAACAGCCCGCCGTCCCCGAGCACGAGTCCCAGCTTGAGGATCGCGTCGCGCGACGGGTCGAACAGCGCCTCGAGCTCGAGCTTGTTGCGCCCGTAGTGGGAAAGCGCGCCCGGATGCGCGGACATCGTCGACAGGTAGACGACGCGCGCCCCATGAGCGCGCGCCGCGGCGAGCACGTTGCGCGCACCCTCGCGATTGATCGCGTCGGCGTCGGGATGTCCTGGCCCGTACTCGACGAACGCTCCGTGCACCAGCACGTCGAGTCCGGCGAAGTCGTCGACGTGGACCTGATCCGGCAGGATCAGCGTGTGGACTTCGATGCCGGGAATCGCCTCGCCGGCCGGGGGCCGCTGGAAAGCGGTGACCGCGAACCCGCGCGCCGCGAGCCCGCGCACGAGGTGCCGGCCGACGAACCCGGTGGCGCCGGTGATGCCGATCCGCATGCTCACGCGTCGCTCCCGCGGGCGGCCAGGCGCGACCCGAGGACGTGCGCCCACGCCATCAGCGTGAACGTGAGGCCCCCGCTGGGCAGCGCGAGGAAGCCCGAGCCGTCGGCGACGAAGACGCGCCGGGTTCCGGCGAGGCGACCATCCGGGCCGAGCGTTCCGGGCGTCGTGCCGTCGCCGAACGGCAACGTGCCCGCGTAGTGCACGGAGGAACCGAGCGGCATCGACTGATGCTTGAGCGCGGGTGCGCCGAGGCGACGCATTGCGGCGAGGATGCGCCGTTCGCAGGCGGCGTCCGCGGCGCGATCCGTCTCGCTCCGCGAGAGTTGCGACTCCAGTCGGTCGCCGGTCGGCGACGTGGCATCGGGCACGCGACGAAGCCGGTTGCCCGGCGACGGGCGATCCGGATGGTTGATCGTGACCAGCAGCAGCGCCGGCACGAGCGTGCGGAAGATACCGAGCCCTTCGGCGAGCGCCAGCGGCACCTCTTTCACCAGCTTGAACAGCAGCAGCGAGCGATAGGTGAAGATCGAGACCATGCGCACATCTTCCCCGGTGCCGCGTGGATCGAGGTACATCTCGACCTGCCCCAGGCTGGTGCGATGCCTTTCGAGCGCGCGCCCCAGCCGGCGCACGTGCAGGCACGGCGCGATCGTGTAGCCGTTCGTCATCACCGGACGCTCGTCGATGCCGGGGAGCGAGCGCATGGCGATGCGGGCGCTGCCCAGCGCTCCCGTACCCAGGATCAGGCGCCGGGCCCGCACAATTTCGTCGGGCCCGGCGTCCAGCGGGCGGACGTGGATCGCGACGTGGTCTGCAGCCTCCTCGAAGCGGAGCACGAGCACCCCGGAGCGGTACTCGAACCCGGCCTCGCGCCGCAGCGCATCGACCGTCATCCACGGGCGATAGACCGCGTGGCCGTGATCGGCCCAGTAGTCCATGTCGGTATAGGGTGTCGCGCCACGATCGCCGAGCGACTGCGTCAGCACGGCCATCGGCATCTTGCCCATGTGCGCGCCCACCGCGCGCAGGGGGCCGCGGTGCCGTGCGTAGGCCGCCCGCAACGCGGCGATGCTGCCGTCCATCACCAGCGGCGGCTGCACCGTCGTCAGGCCGTTCCCGCAGTAGCGGGTCAGGTCGTCCGGCTCGGCCGCGATGCCGATGCGCTGCGCGACCGCCTCGTAGGCCGGCGTGATCGCGACTGGATCGAGCCCGGTGGCGCGCAGCTCGGCCGGCGTGTACGCCGCGCAGCCCGCGCCCCAGGCGGCACCGAGGCCGCCGTAGGCGAGGCTCTCCATGCGCGCCAGTGTGCCGCCGAATGGCAGCCAGCGTTCGGTGTCGGCGATGACGTGGGCACGGGGTGGCGTCAGCGTGTGCGTGGCGGGTCCCCAGGGCACGCCTTCGAAACGATCGCCCAGGAACCAGCGGTGCTGTTCCGGATCCTCCGCGCGAAGGCTCGAGAAGTCCCGCTCGGGGACCCGCGCGGCGTCCGGGTCACCGCCGCGGCCTCCGTCGAGCATGAGCACGCGGGCGCCGTTCTCGATCAGCGCGCGAGCGACTGCCGCACCGCTGATACCGGAGCCGACGACGACGTGATCGTGGATCATCGCGTCGTCGCCCGGATGCCGGCCACGAGGGCGAGACCAAGCAGCGCGCGCAGCGCGCCGCGGACTCCGTGCCACGCAAGGGCCGCAAGCGCAGCCATCGGCGGGGTGTCGCGCGCCTCGAAGCGCGCGACATGGCTCGGCGAGGCCTCGAGCACCGCGAGCATCAGGTAGAGGCGGTGTCGAACGGGGGACCACGGGTCGAGCAGCGCCAGACCCGCGTCGACGAGGCCCATCCACGGTCCGCCGCGCCGGGCAAGCGCCCACAGGCGGCGGTCGACTGGTCGATCGAGCGGCAGCGCGACGAGTGCAACCGCACGTCGCCAGCGTTCGATCTCGAACGGATCCGGATCCTCGCCGATCAGGCCGTGCGCGATGCGCCGCGCATCGTCCGCGCCGGGTGCCGACGGGCTCGAGGTGGCCGCGGCGGAACTCATGCCAGCGTCTTCACGACCCGGGCCGGCACGCCGGCGACGACCGTGTGCGGCGGGACATCCCGCGTGACGACCGCACCGGCGGCCACGACCGCACCTTCGCCCACGGTCACCCCGGGCAGGAGAATCGCGCCGGCGCCCACGTACGAGCGGCGGCGCAGGATCACCGGGGCCACGGTGCCGTCGAGCTGGCCGGGCTCGATGCGATCCATCCTTCGCGCGTCGTCGTGGACGATCACGATGACGCGGAACGAGATCACGACGTCGTCCTCGAGAACGATCAGTTCGGGGAACTGGTCGTCGAGCCAGGAATCCATGCCGATGTAGACGTGATCGCCGACGTGGATGCCCATGGCGCGATACAGCGCGACGCGCAGGCCCCCGTGGATGCAGAAACGCGCCAGCATGTGCAGCGTCTTCTGGGCGAATACAGTGAAGATTCCTCGTGGCGCGATCCGCTGCTCGTACTCGCGGCGCTCCGTGCGGGCGGTGATCGGCGGGGCGGACACGACGGGGCTCATGGCCGGGGCGCGGAATCGCGCTCGTCCTGCATTGCCTTGAGTTCGCTGGCGAGGATGCCGACGTCCTGGATCAGCGCCTTGTTCTGCTCCTTGAGGTGCGAGATCACCGTGCTGAAGTGGAACTGGAGCAGCAGGATCATCAGGATCGCGATCAGGAACAGGAACGCCGGCGGGTAGTAGATGCCCACCAGGTGCGAGAGCTGTTCGATCCCGTGGATGAAGATCGCCGACAAGCACAACACCACGGATGCGATGACCCAAAGCAGCGCATACTGCTCGCGCAGCTGCTTCTTGCGCACCAGATTCAGAATGAAGAGCAGGATCCCGAGGCCGGCGAGAAAGACGAAGACGCGCGTACGGAGCTGGATCCCGACGACCGGAACCGTGGGCAGAGACTGCATGGGAATCAGCATTGGCTCCTCCTTCCTACGCGGCGCGGCGCAGGTGGCCGCCGCGTTCGAGGATGTCGATCATCGGCTCGCAGCGGTGGCGCGAGAGAATCCGCTCCAGGCGCCCGGGTACGGCGTGCAGGTTGTGATAGGTGATGAACGCATCGACCGCGCCAAGCGCGACGCGCGGCACGTCCGACACCCACTCCCACGGATGGACGAACAGCGATGCCGGCCGCTGCTGCACGTAGGAAGCGAGAGCGGCCTCGAAGACGAAACGGGGCAACGCTCGCAGGTAGAAGCCGCCGGCGATGGGCACGCGCAGCCCGGCCACCTCGTGCACCGCCACGGGGAACTCGACGAGCGCCCCGGCCGGATCGTGGCGCCCCAGGTCGTCGGCCGCCGGGCGGTAGATGCCCAGCGGCGCACCGGCGACGCCATAGAGCTTCACCTTGAGCGGAAAGATGCTCGAGTCGTAGGTGAATCCCTCGTCCCGCAGCACCTCGAGCCCCCACGCGGTCGTCCGGTCGATGCTGAACGTCGGGGCGCGGAAGCCCACGACCGGATCGGCGCCCAGCGCATCCTTCACCGCGCGACGGAAATCGCGCAGCTCGGCGCGAAAACTCTCGCGATCGAGCCGCCACAGCGACGTGTGCGAAAAGCCGTGGCTGGCGAGCTCGTGGCCCTCGTCGACGATGCGGCGCACCAGGTCGGGGTGCTGCGCCGCGACATCGCCCAGCACGAAGAACGTGGAGTGGGCACGGTGACGTCGCAGCAGGTCGAGCAGTTCCATCGTGCCCTGCCGGACGACCGAGCGGCGATCGTCCTTCGCCACGTGGGCGCGGACCAGCTCGGGGTGGTACCAGTCCTCGATGTCGAAGGTGAGCGACGCGGGCTGCGCGGTCATCGCGACGCCTCGATCGGCACGCGCAGCACCTTGCGGCGCAGGAGGACCATGAGGATCGACAGCATCATCTTCGAGACGTAGTAGAACGCCTTCAGGTTGGAGTGCATCGACGTCCCGGCGGTGCGCGCCTGCATGACGACGGGCACCTCGAGGACGCGGAACCCAGCGAGGTTGAGCAGGATGATCGTGTCGGCGTCGGGGAAGTCGCTCGGGTAGTTGTCGCGGGCGAAGAAGCGCAACACCTTCGAGTTCATCGCCTGGTATCCCGATGTCGGATCCGAGAACGTCTTGCGCGTGACGAACGTCACGATCGCGCCGAAGACGGCCATGCCCAGGCGGCGCGGCAGCGGGATCGGGTAGTTCGCGTGCCCGGTGAATCGCGAGCCGATCGCCACGTCTGCCTCGCCGCGCGCGACCGGAGCGAACAGGCCCGCGGCGGACTTCGGATCGTGCTGACCGTCGGCGTCGATCTGGATGACGAACTCGTAGCCCTTCGTGAGCGCGTACTTGAACCCGGTCTGGACGGCGCCGCCGTACCCGAGGTTGCACGGCAGGTCGACGACGTCGGCGCGGCACTCGGCGGCGATCGTCGTCGTCCGGTCGGTGGAGAAGTCGCTGATCACGACGATCTTCACGCCTGGCAGTTCGCTCCGGATCGAGGCGATGGTCGGCCCCAGGCTCGCTTCCTCGTTGTGGGCCGGGATGACGACCAGCAGGCGGCCGGCCGCAAGCGCCGCGGTGACGGCCGGATCGGGGGCCTCGGCCGCGGCAGGCACGTGCGGGGCGGCTCCCGTGGGGGCGGGGGCTGCGGTCAAGGTCGGGATCCTCCGGCTGGGGTGGGGGACGGCGTCTCCGGGCGCAGAGGGCGCAGACCGAAGATGCGCACGCCCGCATGATCGTACACCAGGTCGAAGCCCTCGCCCAAGGTCGCGGGCAGGGGATGGGGCTCCGGGGGCAGTCCGGGCTTGGCCCGGTTGGCGCGATAGACGACGTACACCGGGGCCGCCAGGCGTCGCAGGACACTGCGTGTGTTCGCCATCCCGGCCCGTTCTCCGTAGAGATCGATCATGACGGCATGGCGTTCGGCGATCTGATCGGCCGGGAACGCGGCACGTGTCGGCCCCAATGGCGAGCCGCAGAACAGGCGACGCGGCGCCAGGACCATGATCGCGTCGCGGAACTCGGAATCGACGACGATCGACTCCCGCGGCGTCTCGCGCGCCAGCCACGCGTAGGCCGCACGTTCCGCCGCGCCGGCCTCGATCTCGGACGGGTAGCCCACGGTCGGGGCGAGCGCCATCGCCTGGATCGCAAGGAGGGGAACGGCGGCAAAGAGCGCGGCGAATACCAGTGCCGCAGCGGCGCGTCCCCGCCGGCGAGCGATTCCGGCCAACCAAGGGGCGAGCGCGCCGCCCGCGAACAGCGCCAGGCCGAAATGAACCTGGAACGCGAACTTCGATTCGTTGTCTTCGGGCAGGTTGACGATCGCGGCGAACGCGAGCATGCCGAGCGTCCACACGACGAGGAATGCTCCGGTCGCGTGCGCGCGGGCCAGGCGCCGCGCCGGCGCGAACGCGAGCGCGCCGACTACGATGCTCGCCGTGCCGAGCGTCCACAGCATCTGCGGCTGCGGCGCGAGGAACGCGTGCTGGAGCCCGGATTTTCCGGCGCTCCATCCCGCCGAGATCGCGCGTGTGTAGGGCAGGCCGGCGAGCGCGCCGACGGCGAGCGCAGCCAACGCGGCGACCGTGCGCCCGCGCCCCGGCGCCGGCAGCCCGATCGACGGCAGCACGAAGGCGACCACGAGCGCGCCCACCGTCACCGGGATCGCCGACAGGCCGACCACGCCGTGGAACAGGAGCTGGCCCAGCGCGGCGAGCGCGACGACGGGCAGCCACGCGCGCGATCCGCCCGCGAGCCAGCGCACGACGGCGAGCAGCATGAGCAGCATCATGATCCACGAGTAGTTGAGTGCGGTGCCCAAGGTGACCTTGTCGAACACGTTGACCATGTGCGCGAACGGGGCGGTCAGGTCGTAGAGGATCCGCCACGAGCCGAATCCCGGGACGTGGTATTCGGCAAGGACCGCGTCGAGGCCCCGCACGTTGCCGGTGAGGCCCTTGAGGCCGACCAGCGGGGCGAGGATCCACGCGCCCGCGGCGAGGCCGCCGAGCGCGACCACGGCCGCCCCGAACGCGTCGGCCGCGCGGCCCCATAGGGCGTGGCCCAGCGCGAAGACCAGCCCGACCAGTACGGCAGTGTCTGCGACGTTGAGCATGGCCATGAACGCGAACGGATCCTGTCGGTGGAACGAGCACAGGAGCCCGATGAACCAGTTGTAGAACCACACGTAGTTGAGCGTCAGGCCCGCGAAGCGCGGATCCTGCGGCGGGAAGCCGAGGTCGAGTACGTCCCACACGATGCCGGCATGGACCCACGAGTCAGAGCGCACCCGCGCCAGGACGTTGACCAGCGGCGGAATCGCGACCAGCAGCGCGGTGCCGATCGCAAGGAGGGTCGCACGGCGCACCCAGCGCGTTTCGTCCCCGGCCGGCGCGGGCTTCGGCGCGCGGCTCGTCCGTGCCTCGGCCACGATCCACACGAGGCCCGCTCCGAGCGCGATCGCGCGCGCCGCGGCCACCGGCGCCATGCCGAGGATGACCAGCAGCCAGCCGAGGGTCGAGGCGACCAGGGGCGCGAGCGCGAGTCCGACAACCGCACGCAGACGCCGTGAGCCGGACGGGAACAGGACGCCGACGAGCGCCATGCCCGGGAGCACGCCGAGGGCGGGATACAGCGCGAGCATGGGCAGCGCGTGCGTCCCACCGACGGCGGCGCCGGCGGCGGCCACCGCGCAGGTGAGCAGGGCAACGAGCAGGCCGGGCTTCACAGCGCCTCCGGAAACAGGCGGCGCGCACGCGGGCCGACCGCGCGCGTCACCGCCAGCGGCAGGCGCTGCCAGATGCGCACGGCGAGGTCGAGCGACGACTTCTGTGCCGCGAGCGTCGGCACCTCCTGCGCCGTGCCCAGCGCGTACTGGTAGGCGAGCGGTTGCGGTGCGGCACCGTATTGCACCTTGAAGCGGTACGTACCCGCTCCGGGTTGGCTGCGCCCGAAGTCGAAGCGCCGCGCGCCGGCGGCGATCGCGCCGCGGACCGCCTCCCAGTAGAGGAGGTTGTTCGGGCACAGGGCGAAGAAGCGGCGCAGCGACGAGGCCCACGGGTCGGTGATCGTCGCGCCGTGGGCGACGGTGAACATGCCGCCGATCGGCCGGTCGCCCAACCAGACCACGAGCAGGTCGGCGTCGTCGCCGTACAGCGCGAGGGCCCGCGCGAAGTAGCGTACCTCCATCGCGGGCGTGCCGAGGTCGCGCATGTTCTCGGAAAACACGCGGTGGAACGCATCGACCTGGTCGCGGCCGCGCGTGCAGTGCAGGCCGGACTTCTCGGCCTTGCGGATCTGGTTCCGGAGCTTCGCGTCGAAGCGCTTCCACTGGGCGTCGGCGTCGTCGGCGAGTTCGAGCACGAGGGTTGCGTGCTCGGGATTGGTCGCGAGTCCGGGCCACGCGCGGGCCTGGTCGCGCAGCTCGAGCCAGCGAAGGCCCTCGCGTGCCACATCGGCGCGGGCGTGTTCGATCAGCGCCGCCGCGGCCACGTCATCCTCGGCGAGGAGTCCGCCCGGGGCCGAGAACAGCGTGTCCTTGCCGCGGAACAGCGGCAGGACGCCGACGATCTGTTCCGCGGCGTCATGCGCCATCCACCACCGCGCCTCGACACCGAAGAACTCGCTGGTCAGGGTCCGCCACGCGGTGCGCTGAGCGAAGTGGGAGCCGGGGCGGGCGAGGACATAGCTGTCCCAGGCGGTCGCGTCGGAGGCCGTCAGCGGCCGGACGTCGATCACGGCAGGGGCACGGCGGGTCGCTGCGACACTCGCGGCACCGCGGGGCGCTGCGCGACACGCTGCGGAACCGTCGAACCGCGGGCAGCGTCCGGCGTCGGCTCCGCCAGCGCGGGCACGAGGCGCAGACCGGCCTCGCGCCGGGCGACCCGGCCGATTGCGAATACCAGCCCGAACAGGAACCAGACGAAAAACGAGTACGTCCCGTTCCGGAGGTAGTCGATCTTGATCTGATCGATGATGAAGGTGAAGAGCATGACCCGGGTGAGCAGGGTCGCCCCCTCGATGTACGTGCCGCTCCCGAGACTGGGAGCGAGGGGCCGGCTCGTCTTCCACAGGCTCCACAGGAACCAGAGGAAGAACGCCAGGCCGAAGACCCCGACGATGTAGGCGTAGAAGATGTAGACGTTGTGCGGCCAGTACTGCGCGTGCACGCCGATGCGCGGTGCCATGTAGGGGCCATGACCGATCCAGGGCTCCTTGAGGACGCTCTCGAACGACTGAGCCCAGACCTCGGAGCGCGTCTCGGGAACGACGCCCTTCATCTCGGTCCCGGAGAGTCGTTCGAGCACCGAGTCCCCATTGGTAAAGTTCGCGACGATGTAGTCGGCGCCGAGGATCAGCGGAATGGCGAGGGCGAAGACCATGACGAGCCGGACGAAGTTCAGCCGGGTCCGCGACAACCACATCAGGTAGACCGCGCCGACCGAGAACGACAGGAGCGCACCGCGCGTCACGGTGGAGAACAGGCAGAAGAGTGTCAGTCCCATGATTCCGGCGATCGCGAAGCGCCTCGACTGCGTGGCGGCCCGGGTGAACAGGAACATCTGGAGGAAGAGGTTGAGCGCGCAGTACTCGCCGAACAGTTCGTAGTCGAGGAAAGTGCTGCCGACGCGCACGCCGCTGCCTTGCCCGCCCACGGTTCCCGCGAACGAGATCCAGCCCGGGATCAGCGTGGCCCCCGGGTGCCGCTGCTCATACAGCGCGAACAGGCAGACCATCACGCACGAGATGGTCTGGACCAGGAACAGCTTCTTCACGTCCGCCGTCGAGCGGACGATGGCGACGACCATGTAGTAGATCAGCAGGTACGTGAGGAAGCCCATGAAGAGCCCCCACGCGACCGAGAAGTACTGCGGCTGCACGTTGTAGAACGAGATGCAGTAGGCCATGACGAGCCCGAGGATGGGGACGTCGAGCGGCGTGCGACCGGGCGGCTCGATTCGGCGGGTGCTCACGCGGAACAGCCAGACGATGAAGATGAGGAGGATGAACGCGACGTTCGTGTTGCCGTAGCTCGTGCCCTTGGGGAAGGGGAGGAAGAGCGCGGCGAGCATGAGGCCGTCGATCGAGCTGAAGCGGAAGGCGAGCAGGACGATGATGCCGCCGGCGAACAGCTGGAGCACGCGGGCGTCGGGCTCGAGGAACTGCATGCCGGCGAGAATCGCCGCGGCCAGAATGGCGGCGAACGTGAACGTCCGTCCGGCGAACCCTTCCGGGAATCGCCGTCCGATCGTCGCTCCCAGGGACTTCAGCGCGTCGAACACAGACACCGTGCTCCCCCGGGGGCCGTGGCGGCCCACCGGCTCACACCAGCCCGAATCGCTTGGCGAACAGGAAGGAGAGGTTCAGCCACCCGTCGCGCCACTTCTGCAGCTTCACCTCGCCGATGCGCGGCCGGTAGTCGATGCCGAACTCGGCGAAGCGGGGGCCCAGCTTCTCGATCGCCTCGATCTTGATCTCCTCGCTGAGTGGCATGCCGTCGGAGGTCAGCTTGAGGCGGGGGAGGACCGAGCGGCGGAAGACCCACATCCCGGACTGCGAATCCTTGAGCGGCCGGAACCACAGGAGGCCGGTGGCGACCGTGAGCACGAAGTTCCCCACCTTGTTGGTGAAGTTCATCGCGGAAGGGTTGCGCAGCGGAAAGCGGGCGCCGGAGACGAAGTCGAGCTGCCGGTCCTCGAGCTGGTCGACGAGGAGGGAGATCTCGTCGGCCGGGTACGTCCCGTCCCCGTCGAGGGTGGCGATGATGTCGCAGGTCGCGGCCGGAAGTCCCGCCTGGTAGGCCGCCCCGTAGCCCTTGCGGGGCTGGAAGACGACCTTGGCCCCGAGCGAGCGGGCCACCTCGGCGGTGCGGTCGGTCGAGTTGTTGTCCACGACCACGACCTCGTCCACGTAGGAGGGCATGCCCTCGAAGACGTGGCGGATTCCGTCCTCCTCGTTGTAGCAGGGGATGACGACGCTGATCGACAGGCCACGGTGCATCCGGGTCTCCGCGCTTGGGGGGAATCATTGGCCGAAGGCGGCCGGCCGCCGCCCCCTGAGTGTACGCCATCCCGCCCGGCCCGACAATGGTAATTGCAAATCGCAACGTCAGTTACGTGGTTCGGACGCGCCGGTGTGGGGCTGCTCCGGGAGTCATCGGCAGCTCCGTCGGCCTTCCCAACGAGATCGCGCCGGGGGCCCGCCGTCGCGAGATTCTGCTCCAGCTCCGGAGCCCGGAGATCGTGGGCACTTGACCTTTGCCGGACTGTGTGGTACAGTCTTCGCACGTTGTCTGGAGGTGCCTGATCGCGGATTCGGGGAAGGGACCGGGCCGCGGGCCTTCAATGGATTGATGGTATCAAATCGGTTTCCCTTCGCTGACCTCCTGGGCCTTGGCCCACGTCGCACCGTACGAATCGCGTTTCCGTCGAGCCCCGACCCTCATTGACCGATCACTCCATTTGAGGTTTCGGGCAGTCCTCCCCCAGGGCGCGGATTTCGCGGATACCCCGCAAGGGGCAACCGCACCGACAGTTCCGGGAGAGGACATTCATTGAGTCCTCGGCGTCCTGCAATCAATCGGGCGCCGCATTCCGGTCGATGTCCGGCCGTCGGGCCTATTCAATCCGCGACGCTGTCCGCGCACTGGAGCCGTCATCGTGTCCCCCGCCATTTCTTCGAGCGCGATCACGCAGGCAGGCATTTCGCCCCGCGATGGGGTACACTCATCTCTGGCGGCCGCACCGAAGCGTACGGCCGCGATCGAAACCGGAATCCACCCCCTTGGCGTGGGTCCCTCTTGCGATGCTCCTGCCGATTCTCGCGGCCCTGCCCTCGGCCATGCGAATGGAGCGGTGTTGTTCACGGTCGAGGTTCCTACGACTCCTCCCCTGCCGTCGGTCGCGCCCGTCCTCGGATCCGAGGACGCGTCGGACATCCACCTGCAGGTGCTCGACCTGCGGAGTGGCTCCGCGTTTGCCCATGCGAACGGACATTCCCGCGATCACGCGCACGGCAATGCGCGTCGGCGCGACGAGTTCGGCCTGGGGGAAGTCGCCACGTTCTTGAGCGCCCCGCTGGTCAGCACCGGCTTCGCCAGCAGCTCGACCGTGCCGTCGGCGATCCCCATGCGGCCCACCGCGGTCCCCGCGATCCCCATGCTCCCGACGGGGTTGTATGCGCACATCGGCAAACGCGTGCTCGACCTCGCCGGCGGCGTCCTCGCGATCGTGCTGGCGGGACCGGTGATCCTGCTCGCTGCACTGGCGGTCAAGCTCACCTCGCGTGGCCCTGCGTTCTACACGTCGACGCGCCTGGGGAAGGATGGCCGGCCGTTCACCTTCCTCAAGCTGCGCTCGATGTACGTCGGCGCCGATGCCGAGCGCGCCCGGCTGATGCATCTCAATGAAGTCGACGGCCCGGTGTTCAAGCTGCGCCGCGATCCGCGCGTCACCCGCGTCGGCCAGTGGCTGCGCTCGAGCTCGGTCGACGAACTCCCCCAGTTGCTCAACGTGCTCAAGGGCGACATGAGCCTGGTCGGCCCGCGTCCGCCGCTGCCCGAGGAGGCCGAGCGCTACGAGGCCTGGCAGCGCCGCCGTCTCGACGTGAAGCCCGGGATCACCTGCCTGTGGCAGGTCTCGGGCCGCAGCCGTCTCAGCTTCGAGGAGTGGATGCGGCTTGACCTCGAGTACATCCGGCGGCAGTCTCTCGCCACCGATCTCTGGATCCTGGTCCGGACGATCCCGGCGGTGCTCTCGCGCGAGGGTGCCTACTGACCGTGCGGGGCCCGGCCCGCGCGTGAGGAGCGCGTGGACCA
Source organism: Candidatus Eiseniibacteriota bacterium (assembly GCA_031431875.1). GTDB lineage: Bacteria > Eisenbacteria > RBG-16-71-46 > RBG-16-71-46 > DASYSL01 > JANPEF01. The sequence goes on from JANPEF010000008.1 coordinate 60,105, forward strand.
AACTCTCGGCAGCAGCCAACCCAGCGGAATGCAGGCCCCGCCGCAAGGGCGTCGGGGCCTTTGGCTTGCCCTGATCGCCGCGGCGATCCTGCGCTTCTACCATCTCGGCACCCAGAGCCTGTGGATCGACGAGATCTTCACCTGGCAGACGGCCTCGCCGACCGCGCCGCTGACCTGGCTCGACATCGTCTCCAACCTGCATGGCCCGCTCGTCTCCGTGTTCGCGCACTTCTGGATGCGCGCCTTCGGCGAGTCGGAGTTCATCCTGCGCCTGCCCATGGCGGTGGCCTCGATCGCACTCGTTCCCGTCGTCGCGGGGCTGGCGCGCCGCGCCGTCGGGCCCGCGGCGTCCCTGCCGGCGGCGTGGCTCGTCGCACTCTCCCCGTTCGTCACCTGGTACGGGCAGGAGTTCCGCGGCTACATCTTTGCCATACTCTTTGCCGCGCTCGCGCTGTCGGCGCTCTTCGACTGGCGGGGGAGCGGCATGCGCCGCGACTTCGTCGCGCTCGTCGCGTGGACCGTCCTCGCCACCTGGTCGAACATGAGCGGCGTGCTGCTCGTGCCCGTGTTCGCCGGTGCCCTGCTGCTGGCGCGCCCGCCGGGCCGCGGTCGCTTCGCGCCGACGCTGCTTTTCCTCGGATGCGTCGGGCTCGCCCTTTCCCCGTGGATCGCCTACCACTTCGTCCAGCGCATGGGCTGGCTCGAGTGGGGGCGGCTGGTGCCGGGGCGCCCGCCCGAGGCCGCGGGGGCGCCGCTGCGCGGGGAGCTCACGTTCTCGTGGCTCGGCATCCCGTTCACGTTCTACGTCTTCGCGGTGGGCTACACGCTGGGCCCGAGCCTGCGCGACCTGCGCTCGGGCGGCGGGCTCGACGTCCTCGTGCCGTTCCTGCCCGGCATCCTCGCCGCGCTGCTGACCTTCGGCACGCTGGCGGTGGTCGGCGTGGTCGCGCTGGCGGATCGCGCGCGGAGATTCGAGCGCGGCGTGATCCTCGGGGCGATCCTCGTGCCGATCGCCGTCGTGTCGTACTTTGCACTGTCGAACTTCAAGGTGTTCAACCCGCGCTACGTCGCGATCGGCGCGCCGGCGTTCTTTGTGCTGCTCGCCGCCGGCTTCACCGCCCTGTCACCGCTGGCCCGGCGGCTCACCGCCCTGGCCGTGCTCGGGTTGTTCACCCTCTCGCTCTTGCACCACTATCACGGAGCGCGTTACGCGAAGGACGACTTCAAGCGCGCCGTGCACGCGCTCGAGCTGGTGGTCGCTCCGCAGGACGTGATCATCGCGGCCGGCAACTTCTCGCCGCTCGAGTTCTACTGGCGCGACCACGAACCGACGCCGGTCGTGTACTGGGCGGGGTACGCGCGGGACGCGCGGATGGAGGAGAAGTTCCTGCCCCTGCGCAACCCGGCCGGAGCGACCTGGCTGGTCGTCTCGCGGACGCAGGAACTCGACCCCGAGGGGCGCCTCGAGCGCTGGGTTCAAGCCACGTGGGGCGCGCCGATCGGGGTCTTTCCGGGGGTGCGCGTTTATCGGATCGCCGCTCCGGTGCGCTAGCGTCTTGTGCGGTAGTCGTTCGGGTCGATGCAGGCGTCGTAGAACGAGCGAGGGAGCTTGAGCCATTCGGTTTTGTTCACGCCGCGCCTGTTGTCGTATGTGGGGCTGACCGGGTAGGCGGACGCCATCCAGAGCCATCGGTCCTGCTCATCTGAGATCGCCCGCACTTCATCGGCGACCTCCGAGAAGTCTTGATCCTGGGTAAAGACTACGGCGACGTCGTAGACGCGCTCGCGTGCGAGCCGAACGATATCAAGCGCCATCCGAACGTCGATTCCCTTCTCTCTGCCCACCATCAAGCTCGAAACAGTGCCGTCGGCCTGACGGAGGGCCTCATTTCTGTACCGCATCGGCCGCGAGAAGAGTCGTACGCCTCGTGTGCCCATCACGGCCATTTTCGCGACCCAGAATTGGTGACGCCCTGGGTCGGCATTGGCGTCGGGAACACCTGTGTAGAAGTAGGTTTGGTGGTGCTGCCAACCCTCCTGAGCGCAAACTTTGCGTGCGAGGAGTTGAGGGTCATAATTTGGATATCGGTAGCCGAACGCGAGCTTTGCCGCGTTGAACAAGTTTTGTCCATCGATGAAAACGCAAGCCCGCTTGACCCTCGGCTCAGACTTCACAGCTTCCCCCCAATGCAAAACCCCGCCGGAGGCCGAGTACAACCGGCTGATCCGGCGGGGAGCAATTCCCGAGGGCTTGCGACGACAAGATCAAGACTAGTCTCCTTCATCGGCCGTTTCAAGCCCCCGATCGAGGCCGTCCGTTCCCGCAGCACCCTCCGGGCGGGAATGGCCGGGCGCATCCTCTTGTGTTAAGCTAAATCCTTCAGTGACCGATCATTAGGTCGGATCCCGATCGGTTGTTTTTCCGCTTTCGTGCCCCGCGCCGGAGGACGGGCGACTTGCCCCAGGCTATGGCCCCCGAACAACATCCGCCCACACCCACGCCCGCTCGCGGGCGGGAGGGTTCGCTCGCCTGGAAGCTCCAGCGCCTGCGCTCCATGTCGCCCGCCGAAGTGGCGTGGCGCGTCGAGCGGCGGCTCGCGCTCAGGCGGCTGGCGCGTCGCGCCGGGGCGCCCGTGCCCACGCTGCCGACGCCCGGTGCAGGCTTCCGTGCGACGCTCGTTGCCGCCACCGTCCCGCTCGTGCCGTGGGCGGGCGACAACGGGATCGCGAGTGAGGCCGAGCGCGCGGCATTCGAGCAGGCCTATCCGGGCGAGGCCGCCCGCATCGTCGCGTCGGCCGAGGCGATCCTCGTCGGACGCATCGAGCTGTTCGCGCGGACCTATGCCTTCGGGCCCGATCCGCGAGCGTGGCCGTGGAATCGCAGCGCCGACGACGGGCCGCCAGTCCCGCTCGACTTCGGGCCGACGCTCGATTATCGCGAGCCGGCCGTGGTGGGGGACGCGCGCCTCGCCTGGGAGCTGGGTCGGCACGGTTGCCTCGCGCCGCTGGCGCAGGCCGCGTGGCTGACCGGGGATCCCCGCTACGCCCGCTTCGCCTTCGCCGTGATCGAGGCGTGGAGCGAAGCGTGCCCGCCGTATCGCGGGATTCAGTGGGTGAGCGCGCTCGAGTTCGCGATCCGTTCGCTCGCGTGGGGCTTTGCACTCGCCGTCGTGGCCCGCAGTGTCGCCGGTGCGGAGATCGACGAGACGCGCTGGGAGCGCGTGCTCGCCACGTGGGCCGAGCAGTTGCGCTTCGTGCACGCGCACGACGCGCGCTTCTCCTCGGCGAACAACCATCGCCTCGGCGAGGCGGCCGGGCTGGCGTGGGGTGGGATCGCGCTGTCGTTCCTGCCCGAGGGCGACCTGTGGCGGCGCCGCGGTTTCGACGTGCTCGAGGAGTGCGTGCTCGCCCAGACGACCGACGACGGCGTCACCCGCGAGCACGCGTTCGCCTACCAGCACTTCGTCCTCGACTTCGCGGTTGCGGTCGAGGCGGCCGGCGAACGCACCGGGCGGGCCATGCCGGCGGCCGTGCGGTCGCGCCTGGCCGCGGTCGCATCGTCGCTCGAGCGCTTTGCGCCGGGCGGAAGGCTGTGGTCGGTGGGCGACGGCGACGAGGGGCAGGCGCTGGCGCTGGGCGATCCGTTCGCGACGCGCGTCACGGCGAGCCTCGAGACGGCCCGGGCCCTGGTCGGGGACACCGGGCACGGCGCGAATCATCCGCGCTCGTTCTGGCTGGGTCTTTCGCCGCGGGCCGCTAACGATTCCACCGACGCGGCCGGCGCTTTCGCGCCGGACCTGGGCGTCACGCAGCGCGGCGGCTACGTGCTCGACGCGTGGGACACGCCAGGCGGCGCGGCGCGCCTGCTCTTCGACGTCGCCGAGATGGGTCTCGCACCGCTGTACGCGCACGGGCATGCCGACGCGCTCCAGGTCCTGCTCGACGTCGCCGGGCCGCGGCTCGTCGATCCGGGCACCGGCGCGTACCACGCCCGGCCCGAATTGCGCGAGTGGCTGCGCTCGACCGCGGCCCACAACACGCTCGAGCTCGAGGGCAAGTCGCAGTCCGAGCCGGGCGGCCTGTTCCAGTGGTTGCGCGTGGCGCGCGTGACGGAGATCGCCGTCGCAGACGGCGCAGCCCTCGATGCATCGGCTGCGCATGATGGCTACGCGAAGGACGACGGCCTCCTGCACCGCCGGCGCGTGTGGCGCGGGAGCCCGACCGTGGTGCACGTGACCGACACGCTCGAGGCGGCCGGAGCAGGCGGCACGGGCGGGGGCGCGATGCGGCGCGCCGTTGTCCGCTGGCACGTCGGTGAAGGACGGCCGCGGGTCACCGCGCCGGATCGCGTCGAGGTGACGTGGCCGGACGGATATGTGCTGGCGCTGTGCGTCGTCTCATCGCCCGCGGGCGTGCGGGCGCGCATTGCCGAAGACGGCATGTGGGCACCCCGGTTCCTCGAGCCGCGGGCCTGCGGCGTCGTCGAATGGATCGTCGAAACGGCCGCCGGCTGCACGATCGAGACCGTGATCGTGCTCGGTGGTGCTGACTTCTCGTTCACGGCCGCATCGTCGTGACGGCACTCCTTCCCCCCGGAGAGCGCATGCGCATCGCAGTCTTCGGCCTCGGCTACGTCGGTTCGGTGACTTCGGCCTGCCTGGCGAAGCTCGGCCACGACGTCGTCGGCGTCGATCCCAACGAGTACAAGGTCGGTTGCCTCGCCCGTGGCGAGAGCCCGATCGTCGAGAAGGACCTGGGTGACCTGATCGCCGAGGCCGCACGCGCGGGCCGGCTCACGGCTACCACCGATTTCGTCGCGGCGGTCAAGGGCGTCGACCTCGTGCTGGTGTGCGTCGGCACCCCGAGCCGCGAGGACGGATCGCTCGACCTGTCGCACGTCGAGCACGCGGCGGGCGAGGTGGGGGCCGCACTCGCCGCGCAACCGCACTTCGCGACCGTCGTGTTCCGCAGCACCATGCTGCCGGGCTCGGTCGAGGAGCGCCTGGTGCCGCGCCTCGAGCAGGCCTCGGGCGGTAAGCGCGGGAAGGACTTCGGCGTCTGCTACAACCCCGAGTTCCTGCGCGAGGGCACCGCCGTCGCCGACTTCTTCGCCCCGCCGATCACCGTGCTCGGTGTCGGCGACGAGGCGAGTGCCGTGCCCATGCGCGCGCTCTATGCGCCGCTGCCGGGCGAGCTGGCGGTCGTCCCGATCCGCACCGCCGAGATGCTCAAGTACGTGAACAACGCGTTCCACGGGCTCAAGGTCGCGTTCGCCAACGAGGTCGGCGTGCTGTGCAAGCGCGAGGGTGTCGATTCGCACGAGGTAATGCGCCTGTTCTGCGCCGACACGAAGCTCAACCTGTCGCCGTACTACCTGAAGCCCGGGTTCGCCTTCGGCGGTTCGTGCCTGCCCAAGGACCTGCGCGCCATCACGCACCGCGCGCGCGAGCGGAGCCTCGACCTGCCCGTGCTCGACTCGGTGTTGCGCTCGAACGACCTGCACGTGCAGCGCGCGGTCGCCGCGGTCGAGAGGGCAAAGGCGCCGGGCCGCAAGGTCGGCATCCTCGGCCTGTCGTTCAAGGCCGAGACCGACGACCTGCGCGAGAGCCCGATCGTCCGCGTCGTCGGCGCTCTCGTCGGCAAGGGCTGGACGCTGGCGCTGCACGATGCGCACATCGACGCGGCGAAGCTGGTCGGCGCCAACCGCCAGTACCTCGAGGCCGAGATTCCGTACCTCGATCGCCTGTTCCACAAGGACCCGCGCGACGTGGTGCGCGGCTCCGAGGTGATCGTCATCGCGAACGGACATCCGGCCTACCGCGAGGTGCCGCAGTGGATGACGGAGGGCCAGACGCTGGTCGACCTGGTGCACCTGGTCGATGCCAGGTCCGTGACGCGCGGGGAGTATGTCGGCCTCGCCTGGTGAGCGCGCGGGCGGCCGCGTCCTCATCCTCGTCGAAAACCTTCCAGTGCCGTTCGACCGCCGGGTCTGGCTCGAATCGAAGGCGCTGACCCGCGCCGGCTGGCTGGTCTCGGTGATCTGCCCCAAGGGCGAACCGTGGACGGCCGAGTACGAAGAGATCGAGGGCGTCCACATCCACCGCTACGAGCCGCCGCCGCCCGCGAAGGGCGCGTTGTCGTACGTGTGGGAGTTCCTCTACTGCTGGCTGCAGACCCTGCGCCTGACCATCGGCGTCGCCGCCGGCCGCGGCTTCGACGTGATCCACGCCTGCAACCCGCCCGACACCTTCTTCGCCATCGGCGCGATCTTCAAGCTGTGGGGGAAGAAGTTCCTGTTCGACCAGCACGACCTGTGTCCCGAGGTGTACGTCGCGCGCTTCAATCGCGAGGGTTTCTGGTATGCCGCGCTCGGCGGGCTCGAGCGCTTGACCTACCTGACCGCCGACCTCGTGATCGCCACCAACCAGAGCTACCGCGAGACCGCGATCCGCCGCGGGGGCGTGGACCCCGAGCGCGTGTTCGTCGTGCGCTCGGGTCCCGAGAGCTCGCGCTTCGTCGGCCTGGCACCCGATCCGGCGCTCAAGCGCGGCAAGCCGTACCTGGTCGCCTACCTCGGGGTCATGGCGCCGCAGGACGGCGTCGATCACCTGGTCCGCGCCGCGGCCGACCTGATCGCGCTGCGGGGCAAGCGCGACGTGGCGATCACCCTGATCGGCGGCGGCGACTCGTTCGCCGACCTCGTCGCCCTGACGAGGGAGATGGGCCTCGACGACGTGGTGCACTTCACGGGGCGCGTCCCGGATGCCAAGGTCGAGGCGATCCTCTCCACCGCCGACGTGTGCGTCAGCCCGGATCCCAAGAACCCGCTGAACGATGTGTCGACCATGAACAAGATCCTCGAGTACATGGCGGTGGGGCGACCGATCGTCGCGTTCGACCTGCGCGAGACCCGCTATTCGGCCGGCGAAGGGGCGCTCTACGCGACGCCGAACGAGACGGCGGACCTGGCGGCCAAGATCCACCGGCTCCTCGAGGATCCGGCGCTGCGCGCATCGATGGGGGCCTACAATCAGGAGCGCTTCCGCCAGGGCTTCGCCTGGGAGTACAGCCAGGTGGAATTGGTGAAGGCCTATGAGCTCCTCCGCCCGCACGCCTGAGTCGCTGCTCGCCCACCCACAGTCGGCGGGGGCGCGGATCCCGGTGCTCCTCGTCGAGTCGGGGCGCACGTACGGGGGAACGGAGAAGGTCGTCACGGAGCTGGCGCGACGCATGGATCGCGCGCGCTTCCAGCCGTGGGTCGTCATCCCGCGGGCAAAGGCGCTGGATCGCATGGCCGAGGACCTGCGCGCCGCTGGCGTTCCGGTCGAGCGGCTCGACGAGATCACGAACCGGCTGCAGGCCGGCCGCGCGTGGAGCACACTGCGCTTCCTGTCGCGCCACCGGAGCGCGGTGTTGCATGTGCACCATGTCTGGCCGGCGGCAGACCGCTACCTCGTGCCGATCGCGCACGTGGCCGGGGTCCGCGCCGTGATCGTCACCGAGCACCTGGTCGGCTACGCGCACTCGAGCGGCCAGAAGTGGCTCAAGCGGCGCGAGCATGCGCGCGCCGACGAGGTCGTCTGCGTGAGCCGCGCCGTCGCGACGATGCTCGAGCGCGACTACGCGTTCGACTCCGAGCGCGGGCGCGTGATCGAGAACGGCGTCGACGCCATCGGGCTCGACCGGGCGCTTCCGCACGCCGCCGTCGAGCGGGCCCGGGTGCGCGCGGCGATGGGCGCGCCGGAGGGCACCTTCGTCTGGGCGTTCGTCGGGCGGCTCGAGACGCAGAAGGGGATCGATGTCCTGCTGGCGGCGCTTGCCGCGACGCCGGCGGGCGCGCGCGGCGAGAGCCGGCTGTGGATCGTCGGCGACGGCTCGCAGCGCGAGGCGCTGGAGGCGCAGGCGGCGGCGCTGGGCATCGCGTCGCGCGTGCGCTTCGCGGGCGCGGTGCATGACGCCGCGCCGTACCTGTGGGGCGCCGACGGATTCGCGCTGGCGTCGCGCTGGGAAGGATTGCCGCTGGCGCTGCTCGAGGCGCAGGCGGCCGGGTTGCCCGTCGTGGCCGCGGCGGCGGGCGGCATTCCCGAGGCGATCCGCGACGGGACGACCGGACTCCTCGTGCCGCGGGAGGACGCGACGGCGCTGGCCGCCGCGCTCGCGCGCATCGAGTCCGATCCGGAGCTGGCACGGCGGTTGGGCTACGAGGCGGCCCGGCAGGCGCGTGAGGAATGGAGTTGGGAACGCATGGTGAGCGCTTACGAGGTTCTCTACGAGCGGGCCTGGCGACGCACCGGTGGAGGGACCCGATGAACGACGAACGGAACGATCGACCCGGCGAGCGGGCGGCGACGCCGGGCGCGGCACAGTTGCATGGCTTCACGCTCGGCGTGGCGGTTGCCGGCTGTCGCGACGAGGCGCACCTGTCCCGCACGCTTGACGCCGTCGACCAGGCGCTGCTCGAGGCGGGAATCGCGCCGGTGGCGCGCGTGCTCGTCGCCAGCGAACACTCGGCTTCCGCCGAGGCGCGGGCGCAGGAACGGGGCTGGTCCTACCGGCGCATCCTGCCGGGATCGCCCCGCACGCGCGCGGCGGCCCGCGAGGCGGCACGGCGCGCGGCCGGCGGCACGGCGACCTTGGTGCTCGACGGCGACGTGGCGTTCGAGCCGGGATTCATCGGGCCCGCCCTCGCCGTCCTGTCCGAGCGCGAGGGCATCGGCGGCGTGGGCGGACGGATCGACGAGGCGCACTGGCGCGCGGGCGCGCTCGTCGGCACGCGCCGCGACGTCGAGGGCGTCGGGGCTGGAGGCCCGGCGAGCCGCCTGCGCGATGTCGCACTGTGGCGTCGCGACGCGGTCGACACCGTCGGCGGCTACGATCTGTGGGTGCCGTCGGGCGACGACGAGGAACTGACCGGGCGCTTGCGCATGGCCGGTTACGGCGTGGTGACGCTCGACGTGAAGGCCGGCGTGCGCCATGGTGCCGCGCGCGACTCGCGCGCCGAGTTCATGGCGCGCTTCGCCGGCGGCGAGATGAACGGGCCGGGCATCGTCCTGCGCCGCACGCGGGGAACCATGGCGTTCGGGGAACACCTGCGCCGCTCGGCCGGGCGCCTGGCGCTCGTCGCCTGGTTCATCGTCGGCGCCGTGGCCGCGATCGCGGGAGCGGCGGCGGGGCTGGGCACGATCTGGTCCTACGTCACGGCCGGCATGCTCGCCTTCTTCGCCGTGCTGAGGCTGTCCTTGCCGCGCGCGTTCTGGCGCGGGCTCACGCGCGCGCTCGAGGGCCTTGGCATCGTGCGCAATCTCGTGCTGCCGGTGGCGCTGCCGCGCGTCGGAGCGCCGCCACGGCCGATCGCGCCGCCCCGCGAGTCCGCGGCCGAGGGGCGGGGCGTGGGGGGCGAGCCGCGGCCGCACGAGCGCGATCCGGACGAGCCGCCGCCGATCGTCCGGCGGGCGTGAGCGCGCCGATCGTCCGCGCGGTCGTCGTCGCGTGGGGACGCAGCGACGGTCTTGGCGCGTGCCTCGATGCGATCGATGCGGCTGGCGCCGTGGCCGCCGTCGCGCTCGAGACGGTCGTCGTGCTTGCGCCGGGGGACGGCGCCGGCGCGGCTGTGGCACAGCGGCCAGGGGTGCGCGTCATCGTGCCCGCTGCGGGGGAGTCGCACACCCCCGGAGCCAACCGCAATCGCGGGGCGGCCGGCGCGAGCACGCCGTACCTCGCGTTCGTCGACGGCGACGCGCGACTCGAGCCGGCGTTCGTCGCGGCAGCGCTGGCGCGACTGGCGACGGCACCGGAACTCGGCGGCGTGGGTGGCAGGATTCGCGAGCGGCAGTGGCAGGACGGGCGCGTCGTGCGCACGATCGAGGATTCGTACAAGAGTGGCGTCGGCGGCGCAGTCGAGATGCTCGCCACCGCGTGGATCGCGCGGCGCAGCGCGTTCGAGGCGGTCGGCGGGTTCGATCCGCGCCTGCCGGCCGAAGAGGACGTCGAGTTGTCCATCCGCCTCGCGGCGGCGGGCCATCCACTCGAGGCACTCGATCAGGTTGCAGCCGATCACGACTGTCCACCGCGGCCCAGCCTCGCCGAGTTCCGGCGCCGCTGGGGCAGCGGGTTGTATGCCGGGCAGGGGTTGCTGCTCCGGTCCGCCTGGGGCACGCCGTACTTCGCGCGTCACCTGGCACGGCAGCGGCTGTACCTGGCGGCGCTTGCATTCGTGCTCGTGGGGGTGGCGCTCGCGCTCGGCACGGGCGCACTCTCTCCCGCGTTCGCGGTGTGGAGTGCGCTCGCCGCTCTGGTCCTGTTGGCGATGGCGCTGAGGAAGCGCAACTTCGTTCACGGCGTTCTTGCTGTCGCGACGTGGGTGCTCCTGGGGTTCGGCATCGTGCGGGCGTGGATCGTCGGTCCGCGCCGTGGGGGATCCTGAGGGTGCGCGTGCAGGGCGTGGTCGACAACAACGTCTGGCCGCCGCGCATGGGGCACACGGTGCGCGTCTGGCACCTGTACCGCGAGCTGGCGCGGCGACCGGGCGTGACCCGCGTGGGCGTGATCGCCGCGCTCAAGTCGCGCGAGCGTGCGGCGGCGCGGGAGGAGCGCGACGGCGTCGCCATCGCGCGCATCCGGCCGGGGCACCCGACCCTGTTCGCCTGGCTCGAGCGGCTGGGGATCGCGCCGCTGTCGGCGACGGCCGAGGGCTACCGGCGCTTCCCGGGACCGTTCGCCCGGGCGTGGGACGAACGGGCCGACGTGTTCGAGGTCGACAGCCTGCCGCTGTCGCCGCTGTTGCGTCACGCACCGCGAGGAGCGCTCAAGGTGTACGGATCGCAGAATGTCGAGATCGAGTGGGTCGAGCGCGTGGGGTCGCCCGTGGCGCGTCGTCCGCGCTGGGCACGCTGGCTCGAGGGCCTCGAGCGCGAGGCGCTGGCCGCGGCGGACCTCGTCGTCGCGGTGAGCGCCGCCGATCGCGACAGCTTCGTTGCCCGCTACGGCACGTCGCCGGAGAAGATCGCGGTGGTCGAGAACGGCTTCGACGCCTCGGGCCTGCGCCCGCCGTCGCCCGCGGAGAAAGCGGGCGCGCGCGCCGCGCTCGGTATCGCCGCCGACGAGCGCGGGCTGGTCTTCGTCGGCACCGACTTCGAGCACAACCGCCGTGCGGTCGAGGACCTGTTCCGCACCGTCGTGCCCGCGCTGCCACAGCTTGCGGCGCGCCTGTGGATCGTGGGTGACGTGAGCGTGAGCTTTCGCGCCCGCGCTGCCCGTGAGGCCGGCGGTCGCGTGCGCGCCGTGCCCGAGCAGAGCGACCTGTTGCCGTGGCTGTGGGGCTGCGACGTCGGCCTCAACCCGATCACCACCGGCGCGGGCTCGAACGTGAAGCTGCCGACCTACCTCGCCGCCGGGCTCGACGTCGTGACCACGCCGTTCGGCGCCCGCGGGTTCGAGCGTCTGGCCGCGCACGTCACCGCCGCCGCGATCGACGCCTTTCCCGCGGCCATCGCCGCGACCGCCGCCGCCGCGGGCGGGCGCGACCTGGCCGCGCGCGCGCAGGCCCTGGCCGCGTTCGCATGGAGCGTGCAGGCGGAGCGCCTGCACGCGGCCTACAGCGCAGCGATCGCCGCCCGCGCGGGCGGGGCGGGGGACGCCCGATGAAGATCCTCGCCGCCCACAAGTACGGCTGGGCCAAGGCCGGCGCCGAGACGTACCTGTTCGCCCTCGAGCGCCTGCTCACGGCGGCCGGGCATGAGGTGATTCCGTTCACCATGGCCGATCCGCGCAACCGGCCGTCGCCGTGGTCGCGGCACTTCGTGAGCCCGGTCGAGTTTCGCGGTCGCCGCGACTGGCTCGCCGACGTGGGCCGCGCCGCGCGGGTGATCTACAGCCACGAGGCGCGCGCGAAGCTGCAGGCGCTGCTGGCCGAGGCGGAGCCCGACGTCGCCCACCTGCACAACATCGCGCACCAGCTCTCGCCGTCGATCCTCGATGCGCTCGCCGCGCGCGACGTCCCGATCGTCCAGACCATCCACGACTACAAGAACCTGTGCCCGGTCTACACGTTCCGCTCGCAGGGCGAGACCTGCGAGCGCTGCAAGGGCGGCCGCTTCTACCACGCGCTCACGCGGCGCTGCAATGCGGGCTCGCTGCCGCTGTCGGCCGTGAGCATGGCCGAGGCGTACGTCCACGCCTGGCGTGGCTCCTACGATCGCGTCCACGTGTTCCACTGCCCGAGCCTGTTCGTCTTCGCCAAGATGCTCGAGTTCGGTGTGGCCCGCGAACGGCTCGCCTTCGTGCCGCACTTCGTCGACGCGGCCGCGTTCACGCCGCTGTACGGCGGCGGGGACTATGCGTTCTTCGCCGGGCGGCTGGCCGAGGAGAAGGGTGTGCGCACGCTCCTCGCCGCGCACGCCGCCGCACGCGGGTTGGAGCTGGTGATCGCCGGCGAGGGGCCGCTGCGTGCGGAGCTCGAGGCCGCGCTCACGCCGGAGCAGCGCGGACGCGTACGTTTCCTCGGCCACCTGACCGGCGAGGCCTACGACGCAGCGTGGGCCGGTGCGGCCTGCCTGGTGCTGCCGAGCACGTGGTACGAGGTGCGGCCGATGGCGATCCACGAGGCGTACGCGCGCGGCAAGGCCGTCGTCTCGACGCGGATCGGCTCGATTCCAGAGATCGTCGAGGACGGCGTGACCGGCCGGCTGGTGCCGCCCGACGACGCTGCGGCGCTGGCCGAGGCGATGCGCGAGCTGGTGACCGATCGCGCGCGGGCCGAGGAGATGGGCCGCGCCGGGCGCGCCCTGGTCGAGCGCGACTACGGGCCGGCGCCGCACCTGGCCGCGATGCTCGCCGTCTACGCGCAGTCCCAGGCGATCGCGCGCGGCCCGTCTACCGCCGCGCGCGCGGGCTCCGGGGGGGCGGCCGCATGAAGATCGCGATGATCGGGCAGAAGGGGATTCCCGCGCTGTACGGCGGCATCGAGCGGCACGTCGAGGAGATCGCGCGCCGTCTCGTGGCCAAGGGTCACGAGGTCACGGTCTACTGCCGCCTGCACTACACGGCCGAGGACGGGCCGTTCCACGGGATCGAGCTGGTGCGCCTGCCCAGCCTGCGCACCAAGCACCTGGACACCATCACGCACGTCGCCTTGTCGACCGCGCACGCGCTGACCCGCGACTACGACGTGCTGCACTTCCACGCGCTGGGGCCGTCGCTGTTCGCCGGGCCGGCGCACCTGCTGGGGCGCCCGACGGTCGTGACCGTGCACGGGCTCGACTGGCAGCGCGAGAAGTGGGGCAAGTTCGCGCAGTGGGCGCTGCGGCGCTGCGAGGGGCCGGCCGTGCGCTTCCCGGACCGCACGATCGTCGTGTCGCAGACCCTGCGCGAGTACTTCGCCGCGCACTACGGACGCGACACGGTGACCATTCCCAACGGCACCGTGCTGCCGGATTCCCGACCGCCGCTCAAGCTCGACCGCTTCGGGCTCGAGGCCGGGCGCTACGTGCTGTTCGTCGGCCGCCTCGTGCCTGAGAAGGGCGTGCACTTCCTGTGCGAGGCGTGGTCGCGGCTCGACACCGACCTGACGCTCGCAATCTGCGGCGGCTCGGCGGCATCCGAGGATTACGTCGCGCAGATCAAGCGCTTCGCCGGTCCGCGGGTCAAGCTGCTCGACTACGTCTACGGCGAGCCGCTCGAGGAGCTCTACTCGAACGCCTACGCGGTGTGCCTGCCGTCGACGATCGAGGGACTGTCGCTCGTGCTGCTCGAGGCGCTGTCGTACGGGCGCTGCGTGCTGGTCTCGGACATTCCCGAAAACGTCGAGGTCACGCGCGACGCCGCCCCGACGTTCCGCTCGAAGGACGTCGACGACCTGGCCCGCCAGCTCGGCCGCCTGCTCGCCGAGCCCGCGACCGTCCACGCCTACGAGGCGAGGGCCCGGGACCACATCGCCGCCCACTATTCGTGGGACCGCGTGGTCGATGCGACGGTCGAGGTCTACGCCGAGGTGGTGCAGGCGCGGCGGGGGCTGCGGCGCAAGGGTTGACAGCCGGCCCGCGGCGGAGTACCAACGTCGCATGCTCGCCCGCCCCGGATTCCGCCAGCTCGTCGACTGGCGCGCCGCCATCATTGCCGGATTGATCGCCGGCGTCGCGTTCTTCCTCCTGCAGATGGCGCTCACCGCGCAGCTCCTGGGCACCCCGTGGGTGTTCGCGCGCATGACCGCCGCCATGGTGCTGGGCCGCGGCGTGCTGCCACCGCCGGCCACCTTCGACGCCGGGGTCGTGGCCGTCGCCTTCGGGCTGCACATGCTGCTGGCGCTGACCTACACCGCGCTGATCGCGTTCATCCTGCATCGCTGGGGGCTGCTCGTCGGGATCGTCGGCGGGGCGCTGCTGGGACTCGCGCTCTTTGCGATCAATTTTGGAACGATGGCGTGGTGCTTCCCGTGGTTTCTCGATCTCAAGGGCGGGATCGTCCTCGTCTCGCACGTCGTCTTCGGCGCACTGGCCGGCGGCGTCTACGAACTGCTCGAGGTCGAGCGCTTCGTTCCCGAGGAGGCGCGCTGATGGCCGCCGATCGCCCGCAGCGATCCCGCGGCGCCCGCGGCTGCGGCGGCCCACGCCTGCTGCTCGGCCTTGCCTTTGCGGGCTTCGCCCTGTTCTCGTACTTCGGGCAGCGCTCGACGAATCCGATCACCGGCGAGGAACAGCACATCGCGATCACCGCCGAGCAGGAGGTGGCACTCGGCCTGCAGGCCGTGCCCGAGATGATGGCGACCTACGGCGGCGTGAGCCGGAACATCGACGCCCTGCGCGCCGTGCAGGCGGTCGGCAACCGTATCGTCGAGCGCACCGCGGCCGCCCGCTCGGAGTACGAGTTCACCTTCACGCTCCTGGCGGATCCGAGGACGGTCAACGCGTTCGCGCTGCCGGGTGGGCCGGTCTTCATCACCGAGGCCCTGCTGGCGCGACTGTCGACCGAGGGGCAACTCGCCGGGGTGCTGGGGCACGAGGTGGGGCACGTGATCGCCCGCCACAGCGCCGAGCAGATCTCGAAGCAGCAACTGACGCAGGGGCTGACCGGCGCGCTGGTGCTGTCGACCTACGATCCGTCGGACCCGTCGAGCCAGGGTGCGGCGCAGATGGGCATGCTGGTGGCGAACCTGGTCTCGCTCAAGTACGGGCGCGACGACGAGCTCGAGGCCGACCGCCTGGGCGTGCGCCTCATGGCCGACGCCGGGTACGACCCGCGCGCGCTGATCGCCGTCATGAAGGTGCTGAGCGAGGCGGGCGGCGGCGGTTCACCCGAGTTCATGAGCACGCACCCCGATCCCGGCAACCGCGCCCAGCGGATCGAGGAGGCGATCGCCGCCGAGTTCCCGCAGGGCTTGCCGACGGAGCTCACTCCCTAGAGTTCGAGGGACTCACCGTGACGCGCCAGAGGCCGCCGTAGGCGTGACTCCACATCCGCTCGGCGTGGCCGTGCTCCCCGAGCAACGCCGGTCCCGGTTCGTAGCTCGAAAACACCGGGCGCCCCGCGGCCTGCGCCTCGCGCGCCATGCGTTGGAAGCGCGGAGCGAAACCGCAGGCATACGCGATCTGGACGTCCGGCCGAAGCGTCTCCCCGAACACGAAGTAGCGGAGCACCGTCGCCTCCCGCCAGCAAGTGAGAACCACGGCTCCCGGCGGGAGCCGCGCCATCACTCCGCGACCGTACTCGTCCCACGAACGATCGTTCACGAAGGGAGACCACTCGGCGGGGACGAGGCCCCACAGGGACGTGATCATGGTCGCCCGCGGCAGGCCCGGCGGGGGCGCGGACACGCAGACCCGCGTCAGCGGGGCGGCGACCAGCAAGAGGGCGAGCCCGGCCGCAAGCCCGACCCCGCGGCGGCGAAGGGCCGCGACGGCGGCGGCGAGCCCCAGCGCGAGCACGAACGATCCGGGCAGGAAGAAGATGCGCGACATGAGCGGCGTCGCGCCGACCGCGACGAACGCGGCCGCGCCGACGACCCAGGCCGCCAACACGAGCGCGACCGCATCGCGCCGCAGGACGACGAGCGCGAGGCCGAACGCGGCGAGCAGGGCCGTGCCGAACGGAAACTCGTTGAGCACGAGGTCGAGCATGAGGTTGGCGCTCCGTCGTGGCAGCGAGCCCAGCGCGTCGAATCCGCCGTCGAGCAGGTACTGCCGCCCGCTCAGGAGCCAGGTGAAGCGCTCGAGGCGCTGTGGCGGGGACGGATGCGCACCGGCGAACGAGACGAGAGCCGGGTCGAGCGAGTCCGCGAGGTAGTTCATCGGCTGCGTCGCCTGGTCCATGGCGAGCAGGTAGAGGAACGGCAGCAGCCCGACGGCGACGCCGCCGACAGTCGAGGCGACGTAGCTCGCGCGGAGCGCGCCGCGGCGCGCCGTGAGGAACGCGACCGCCGCCAGCGGGAAGGCGAGGCTGAGGCAGGTCAGGTGGCTGGTCAGCGCGATCCCGAATAGAGCCCCGATGGCGAAGGCAACTCGCGACCCCGGCACCCGGGCGAATCGCAGGGCGAGGAGCAGGATCGTCGCGTCGAGCGCCAGCGTGAAGGAGTGGACGCCGGCGTGAGTGCTCTCCTCCCAGAGCGTGAAGGAGAGTGCGAAAGCCGCGGCGCTCGCGGCCCCCGCGAGCGCGCTGCGGGTGAGGCGCGTGCCGATGTAGGCGGCCAGGCCGGCGGCGGCGGCGCCCGAGACCGCCGAGAACAGGTTCGCCTTGAACGGCAGCGTGCCGAAGGGCAGGTGGGCGAAGAGCTGCAGGAGGAGCACGACCGTGGGGTATCCCGCGTGGGCGATGCCGCCGGTGCGCGCAAGCGTCTGAAACTGCGCGGGATCGTGCGAGCCGACGAAGGTCCCGGCGGTCGCCGCATAGACTGCGAGGGTCGCGAGGCCGACCAGGATCCCGGTTCGCGCGGCCGGAACGTTCGGCGCCCAGAAACCTGCGAGGCCGTCGTCGTGAGCGTGGTCGGTCATGGCGCGAGATGTTAGCACGAGCCGACCGGCCTCGCGACGTCGACCGACGGATCGAGGCGCCGGACGAGTTCGCCGTCCTCGATCTCCCCAGCGTGGCGAAGCGATGCACCCCGAGGCGGCGTCGCGTCCCCGAATCCGCCCCAGGTCGATGAACGCGCGCTGGGCCGGCATGCGTGCGACGTGCGCAGGATGCTGTCGGGCTGCGTGTATGGGACCGGCAACACGGGCGCAAGGCACACGCCGAGCGCGGCGGCCCCGAGGCCGTCGGACCGACCCGGACCGACCCGGACCGACCGAGGGCTTCCGAAGCACCCGGCGACTCTGATAAACTCGACCGGCTGCCGAAACGCTTCCCTTGCACACTCCGAACCTCCCCTCCCGTCGCAGGAGCCCGTGATGGAGCACGCCAGCGCAGATCACGACGGGATCGTCGTGGGCGAGGGAGTGTTCGGTGCGAAGCTGGCACACCATCTGGCGCATGATTGGAGTTCCTGCTTCGACGACTTCGGGAAGACTTCCATGATCTCACCTACCTTCTCAAAGGCGACCGCGGAGCAGATTAGAGACTTTTGCTGGGGTATCCGTGCGCCGCTCGCACCCGCCTCCGCGGCAGTCCCACGTGACCCCGGGCGCGGCGTATCCTCGGGTGCCACAAAGAAGCGTAGGGACGGATGCGCGATCGGGTCCTGACGCCGACCCCGGAGGCGTTTTCCCGGGGCCTGTGGCTCCTGCTGGCACTCCTCTTTGTCGCGCCACGCGTCGGGCTGCTCGTCGTCCAACTCGGACGGCCGCTCGCTGGAGACGAGCTCTCCTACAACCAGATCGCGCGCAACGTTTCCGCGGGCCACGGCTTTTCTGGCGGTGAGGGGTCAGAGCTTCGCACGCCGACGGCTGCGCGCGGCCCGTCGTACATCCTCCTCGTCGCAGCTTTTGACGCCGTCTTCGGGGCCGATCGCACTCCTCTGTTCGCCTTCCAGATCCTCCTCGATGCCATGTCACTCCTGCTCCTGGTCCGCCTGGCTCGACGCTGGTTCGGCTCCTGGTGGATTGCGTGGTGGGCGGGCGTGCTGTACTCGACCTATCCCCCCATCATCACGAGCACGGTGGCGGTCCTGACGGAGCCGATGACCATTCTGACACTCCTGCTCTGGGTCACCCTGTTCGTCGAGTACTACGAGACGAGACGAACGCGGGACCTGGTCCTCGCTTCGTTGGCCCTCGGTGTCTGTGCGCTCGGCAAGCCGCAAATCGCACTGTTCGGACCGGTGGCCTGTCTCGCGGCTCTGCCGCTGCTTCGTCCCGCCGGAACGGTTCGCGCCATCATCCTCGTCACTGCCGTCGTGACGCTCACCATGTCGCCGTGGATCGCGCGGAACGCACTCGTGTTCCGCACGTTCGTCCCGGGCGTCTCGATCGGCGGTCTGGGAGTCCTCTTCGGCTCCGGGGCCTTCGATGGACGAACCGTGGGGGCGCTGGACCATCCGGCGGTGCCCGACAGCGTGCGGCGGGCCGCCGCGACCATGGACGAAGTCGAGTTGAACCGCTGGGCCACGCGCGAAGCGGTTCGCACGATCCGTGAGCATCCGGGACGATACGCGAAGATCTCGGCGCTCAAGATTCCGCGCCTCTGGTTCAATCTCGGATTCGACGAGGGTCGCCCCTCGCCGGCGAGCCTCTTCGTCGCGGCCTTCAATCTGGTCGCCGTCCTCCTCGCCTTCGCGGGTGCCCGCCTGGCTGTCGACCGGGTGGCTCCCCGGCTGGTCGGCTTCGGCGCGATCTTCTGGACGCTCGTGCACATCCCGTTCTTCGCCAACGTCCGCTACGCCGTTCCGTTCCTCGTGCTGGTCTTCGTCTTCACGGCTGCGGGCCTCGTGGTGATGACCCGGGGCTTTCGAAAGCCGCGTCCGGTCTGATAAACTCACGCTTCGGCCGGCACGGTGCCTGCCCGCACCCCCCCTCGTCACGTCGCAGGAGACTCCCATCGTGCAGACCAGCCGCGAGTACGACGCCGTCGTCGTGGGCGGGGGATTCTTCGGCGCAAGCCTGGCCCACCATCTGGCGCACGATCGGGGCCTGCGAGTCGTCCTCTTCGAGCAGTCGGGTGATCTGATGGGGCGGGCCAGTTACGCCAACCAGGCCCGGGTGCACAATGGGTATCACTACCCGCGCTCGCTACTGACAGCCCTGCGGTGCCGCATCAACTTCCCTCGCTTCGTCCACGACTTCGACGACTGCATCTTTGATCGATTCGAGAAAACTTACGCCATCGCGCGGGTGGGCTCGAAGGTGACCGCTGAGCAATTCCGCACGTTCTGCCAGCGCATCGGCGCACCGCTGGAGCCGGCACCGCCTGCGGTGCGCCGCATGTTCGATCCGGACCGCATCGAGGACGTGTTTACGGCGCGCGAGATCGGCTTCGACGCCGTGCGTCTGCGCGCGCGAATGATCGAGCGACTCGACGACGCGGCGGTGACGGTCGAACTGGGCGCCGAGGTTCTCGCCGCGCGCACATCTGGGCCCCGCGAGATTGCGGTCGTGTGGCGGCGAGGCGGCGAGGAACGCGGGACGAAGGCGACCGCCGTGTTCAACTGCACCTACTCGCGCCTCAATCAGCTGCTCGTCGGCTCGGGGCTCGACCGCCTGCATCTCAAGCATGAGCTCACCGAGATGCCGCTCGTCGAGGTTCCCGCCGAGCTCGCGAACCGCGGCGTGACGGTCATGTGCGGGCCGTTCTTCTCGCTCATGCCCTTCCCGGCGCGCGGGCTGCACACGCTCTCGCACGTCCGCTACACGCCGCATTGCGAGTGGAACGACGGACCGGACGAGCCGTGGCTCGATCCCGATGTCGTCCTGCGCGAGCGCCCGCGGCGATCGCACTTCCCGCACATGGTGCGGGACGCGGCGCGCTACATGCCGGCGATCTCCGAGTGCCGCCAGGTCGACTCGCTCTGGGAGGTGAAGACGGTCCTGCCGCGCAGCGAGGTCGACGACAGCCGCCCGGTGCTTTACAAGAGTGATGCCGGCCTGCCAGGCCTGACGTCCGTGCTCGGGGCGAAGATCGATAATATCTACGACATCCTCGAGGTCGCTGCCAGCGGCCTTGACCGGTCGGTCGCGTGAGCGCCCCCGCGGTGTCGACGGACTGCTTCGTCTCGGTGGTCGCGCCGCTCCACGATGACGCCGACATCGTCGCGGCGTTCGTGCGCGAAGTCGTCGACATTCTCAAGCAGCGCTACGACAACTACGAGCTCGTCCTCGTCGACGACGGTTCGACGGACCCGACGTGGGACGTTATGGCGGCGATGCTTCGCGATGAACCGTGCATCCGACTCCTGCGCCTGTCGCGACGCTTCGGCCGGGATGTCGCGATCTCGGCCGGCCTCGACACGGTCATCGGCGACTTCGTCGTTGTCTTGCTGCCCGAGAGCGATCCCCCGGAGTTGATCCCGCAGGTCGTCGAGATGTGCCGCGCCGGGGCGGGTATCGCCTACGGCATCCGCGCGCACCGGCCGGTCGAGTCGCCGCTGCTTTCGCTCGGTGCCCGAGTGTTCTACTGGTACTTCAATCGCCTCCTGCGCATCGACCTGCCACGCAACTCCACTGACTTTCGCGGCTACAGCCGGCAGAGCGTCAACGCGATCACGCGCATCAAGGATCGCTTGCGCTACCTGCGGACGTTTGGCACCTACGTCGGATTCGGCGGACAGCCGTTCACCTACGAGCCCCGACTTCGCCGGGCACGCGTCCGCGGCCGTGGTGTCGGCGAGGCCGTCGGGCTGGCCATCAACATGACCGTTGCCAACTCGACGCAACCGCTGCGTCTCGCGAGCATCCTCGGATTCATGCTTGCGTTCATCTGCTCGGTTCACGTCGTCTACGTGCTCGCCGTTCGCCTGTTGGCCCGCGACGTCGTCCCGGGCTGGGCCACGGGGCAGATGTTCGAATCGACCATGTTCGCGTTCATGTTCGTGATGCTGGCGACACTGAGCGAGTACATGGGGCGGCTGCTCGGCGAAGTGAAAGACCGGCCGCTCTACTTCGTCCTCGAGGAGCGATCGAGCTCGGTCCTCCTCGTCGACGAGCATCGGAAAAACGTCGTCGCCGAATCCGTCTGAACGGCGAGCGGAGGAAGTGCATGGAGTTCTGTCGAATTGCGGACGATGTCGTACTCGGCGAAGGCGTGCAGATCCACGCCTTCGTCAACCTGTACGGATGCAAGGTCGGCGACGGGACGCGACTCGGCACGTTCGTCGAGATCCAGAAGGGCGCGTCGGTCGGGAAGCAATGCAAGATCTCGAGCCATACGTTCATCTGTGAGGGCGTGGAGATCGGGGATCGCGTCTTCGTCGGTCATGGCGTGATGTTCACCAACACGATGGTGCCCCGCGCCACCAACGCCGACGGCGCCCTGCAGAGCGAGGTCGACTGGACGCTCGAGCGCACGGTCATCGGGGACGACGCCTCGATCGGATCCGGATCGGTGATCCTGTGCGGCATCGCCATCGGCGCGGGCGCGATGATCGGCGCCGGGGCGGTGGTGACGAAGAGCGTTCCCGCCGGGGAGATCTGGGTCGGCAATCCGGCGAGGTTCCTGCGCAAGGTGGCGGATTGAGCGGGGCTCCGCGCGTCGTCGCCACGTTCCCGTTCCACGACGAGCGCGGGAAGCTGGCGCTCCTGGTCCCGCGGCTGGGCCAGGCGCCGGTCGACCTGTGGCTGCCGGTCGACGACGGCTCCTCCGACGGCGGCGCCGATCTGTTGCGTGCCGCCGGGATCGAACCACTGCGGAATGATGCGCGGCGCGGCATCGGCTTCTGCCTCAAGCGCGTGGTCGGTGAGGCGCGCTCCCGGGGCGCCGAGTTCATGGTCGTCATGGCGGGGAACAACAAGGATGACCCGGCCGAGATCGCGCGTCTGCTGGCGCCCCTGCTCGAGGATCGGGCCGACTACGTGCAGGGCAGCCGGTTTCTCCCGGGCGGATCCAGTCCGCACCTGCCGGCATTCCGCTGGGCGGCGATCCAACTGCTGAGCGCGTGGTTTCGCCTGTCGATGGGCCGCTCGTGCACGGACCTGACGAATGGCTTCCGGGCCTATCGCCTGGCGATCTTCGATCACCCGGAGGTCGACATCACGCAGGAGTGGCTCGACGACTACGAGTTCGA
The DNA here is from genome assembly GCA_031431875.1 of Candidatus Eiseniibacteriota bacterium. Taxonomy (GTDB): domain Bacteria; phylum Eisenbacteria; class RBG-16-71-46; order RBG-16-71-46; family DASYSL01; genus JANPEF01. The sequence goes on from JANPEF010000008.1 coordinate 82,243, forward strand.
GTACTACGTCCACTGGAAGGCCTACAAGCTCGGCTTCCGCACCTGCGAGGTCCCCGTCACCAAGACCTATCCGGGAGTCCGCGGAGTCGAGTACAGCAAGATCAAGCCCTTCACGGGATGGTGGCGCATGCTCCGCCCCTTCGTGTTTCTCGGCCTCGGCATCAAGAAATAGGAGAGCGACGTGGTTCACGACCCTGGTACGCGCCCGGCGGTGAAGGTTCCCTTCTTCGACCTCGCGCAACAGCTGGCGACCATTCGCCCCGAGATCGACGCGGCCCTGGCGGGCGTGCTCGCCGACGGCGGATTCACCAATGGCTCGGCGGTCGCCGCATTCGAGGAACAGTTCGCGGCCTACTGCAGCGTCGCCCACTGCATCGCGGTGAACAATGGCACGAGCGCGCTGCACGTCGCCCTTCGCGCGCTCGGCATCGGCCCCGGGGACGAGGTCGTCACCGTGTCCATGAGCTTCGTGGCCACCGCGTGGCCCATCCTCTATACGGGCGCGCGACCGGTGTTCGTCGACGTGGACCCGTCGCGGATGACCATGGATCCGGCGGCGCTGCAGAAGGCGGTGACGCCGCGCACGCGCGCGATCATCGTCGTGCATCTCTACGGGCAGATGGCCGACATGGACCCCATCCTCGCGATCGCCCGTGAGCACGGGATCCCGGTCGTCGAGGATTGCGCCCAGTCGCAGGGAGCCGAGTACCTCGGTCGACGCGCCGGCTCGCTGGGCACCATCGGCTGCTACAGCTTCTACCCGAGCAAGAACCTGGGCGCCTACGGCGAGGCGGGCGCCGTCGTCACGAACGATCCTGCGCTGGCGGCGACGTGCCGAATGCTGCGCAATCATGCCATGGCGGAGAAGTACCTGCACGTCGACGTGGGCTACAACTACCGCATGAACAGCTTCCAGGGTGCGGTGTTGCAGGTGAAGCTGCGGCATCTCGAGGAGTGGACGCGCCGGCGCATCGCACTCGCCGAGCGCTACGATCGCCTGCTCGCCGACGCGGGCGTCACCCGTCCCGCCCTGGCCAAGGACGGTCGCCATGTGCACCATCTCTACGTGATCCGCCATCCGCGCCGCGACTGGCTGCGGGACGAACTCGAGCAGCGCGGCGTCGAAACCACCGTGCATTATCCGCTGGCGATCCATCAGCAGCCGGTACTGGAGAAGTACGGATTCGATCGCCAGGAGCTGCTGCACACCGAAGCCATCGCGCGCGAGTGCATCAGCCTGCCGCTGTACCCCGAGATGCCCGACGAACATGCGGACGTGGTTTCTGCCGCGATCCACGAGGTCCTGCGAACGGCGGGGTGAGGGCGGTTCAGCCCCGCCAGGCGAGCGCCAGCGAGCCGAGCAGGGAGAGAAGGAGAGCGCCCGTGGCGACCAGGCCGGCCCGGCGCGATCCCAACTGCTTGCCCAGGGCCACGAGCCCGATCGCGGCGGCCACCGCGACGCACCACTCGGTCGGGAACCGATAGCGCGAGATCAGGTACACCGGCACCAGCACGGCGCCCTGTCCCAGCCAGATGAGGCCGGGCAGGAGCACGCGCGGGCGGGACCAGGCGAGCCCGAGCGCAGCGAGCGCCGCCATCATGGCAAAGCGATGCACCCAGAGGTCCGCATCGCGTCCCCGGATCGGGCCCAGGTAGATGAAGGCGCGCTGCGCCACCGCGGCCGCCACATGCGCCGGGTGATCGTGGATCCGCTCCAGGGTGAGCGCGCGATAGTGGCGGTCGAATCCGATCTCTCCCAGGGACAGGTTCTCTCCCATCCACAGGTAGGCCGGCAGGACGTCGCCGTCGGTGGTGCCCGCCCACGCCGTGGCGCCGCCGTTGGTGGTGAAGGGCACGAAGGCATGGAGCACACGCGCATTGCGCACCGGCCACGGCGCCCAGGCGATGAGAGCCGCGGCGCCGAACGCGACGGCCGCGCGGGGCTGCTTGAACAGAAGCCAGAGGCCGATCGCACCGGCCAGCCCCAGTCCCACGGGGCGCACGAGGATCGCGGCCGCGGTCACGCCGCCGGCGAGCACGGCGAGCCCGAGTGAGCGCCGTCGCACCGCGACGAGGATGAGCCAGGTGGCGAGCACGGTGAGCACCTCGTACAGGATTTCGCTCTCGACGACGCTGGCATGTCCCCAGGACACCGGCCACGCGAAGCGCAGGGCGAATGCGATCCACGCCGCGCGGGCGCCCGCCAGCTCGCCCGCGATCGCACCCACCAGGGCGGCGGAGAGGCCGTTGAGTGCGCCCTGGATGGCGAGGAGCGTGGTCATTCCGCCGATCGCAAGGACAAAGGCGAGGAACACCGGGTAGCCCGGCGCGCGGAACGCGTAGAGGTCGAGCCCCGGCATGTGGGCTTCCTGGTAACGGATTCCGGTGCCCGCGAGAATCGAGCGGGCGATCGCTTCGAAAGCGAGACTGTCGGGCTGGACGTGCGGGATCGGCAGCAACGGCGCGATGCAGCCGCCGATCGCGGCAGCGCCGAGGGCCAGCCAGGCGAGCGGGTAGCGTTCGAGGCGGATCACGCTCGCACCGCTTCGAGCACCATCGTCTCCCACGTCACGTGCTCCACGCCGCCCACCGTCTGGGCGTGCGTTTCGAGCCCACGCAGCGTGGGATCAGCGCTCTCGTTCAGGGAGTGTCGCGTCACCTCGGTGAAGCCGGCGCGCGCCAGCTCGGCGCGCAGCGTCGTCTCGTCGTAGAGGAACACGTGGCCCCAGGCGCGCATCGCGTGGTTGAGCACGTCGACCGCGCGCGGCTCGACCCCGTCGGCGGGAAACGTGGCTGCGATCCAGCGCACGTACGCCGCGCCCGCGGCATCGGCGCCGGGCGTGGCGACGAGCCCGGCCAGCCGCGCGAGGTCGGGCGTGGCCAGGCGCAGGCGGCCGCCGGGGCGGAGCACGCGGTGGGCCTCGGCCAGCATCGCGCGGCCGCCCGAAAGCGGCACGTGCTCGATCATGTGCTCGGAGTGGATGCGATCGAACGAGGCATCGGGGAATGGGAACGGGCGCGTCGCGTCGAGGAACAGGACGCCCGGCGCGACGCGTGGGTCGAGGTCGGTGGCGAGCCAGCCCGCCGGCGGGTGGTGCCCGGCACCGAGGGTGAGCCCGCGCGCGCCGGGAGCGGTTGCGGTGAGATAGCGCGCGATTGCCGCACCCCGGGTCGCGCACCAGGTCGCGCGTCGCGTGGCGAGGAGTGCGGCCTGGACGGTCTTCGCCGCATGGAACAGCAGGGGCGTGCGGCGGAGCCGGGCTCGGAGGTCGTCGCTCATCGCGTCGCACGATAGCACGGCGCGCACGGGTCTTGAGGATTGGCGCGCGGCAGCCTACAGTGCCCCCATGCGATCCGCGCTGGTCCTTGCCGGCGGTCGCGGCGAGCGCTTCTGGCCGATGAGCCTCCCCGGCCGGCCGAAGCAGCTCCTGCCGCTGGCCGACGGAACCGTCCTCCTCACCGCCACGCTCGAGCGGCTCGACGGCGTCGTCGATTCCGCGCACACGTGGATCCTCACCGGGCGCGAGCTGTTGGAGCCCGTGCGACGGCTCGTCGGCGACCGCGCGCACGTCGTCGCCGAGCCGGTGGGCCGCAACACCGCGGCCGCCGTCGGGCTCGCCGCGATCCTCGCCCGCGCTGCCGGCGCGAACGACGCCATGATCGTGCTTCCGTCCGATCACCTGGTGCCGGACCTCGACGTCTTTCGCCGCGACCTGCTCCTCGCCTGCGCCGTGGCCGAGGAGGAGGATCGCCTGGTCACCTTCGGCATCCAGCCCGACCGGCCCGAGGTGGGCTACGGCTACGTCGAGCGGGGCGCACCGATTCCCGGTCACGAGCGCGCGCACACCGTGAAGAGCTTCCGCGAGAAGCCCGACCTCGCCACCGCCGAGCGCTACGTCGCGAGCGGCGATTTCCGCTGGAACAGCGGCATGTTCGTCTGGCGACCCAGCGCGCTGCTCGCAGCACTCGCCCGCCATCGGCCCGCCCTGGCGCAGGGACTCGACGCGTTCACCACGCCGGCCGCGGCTGCCGCGGCGGGGGACAAGGCCGCCCTCGACGCCGCGCTCGAGCGCCATTTCGCCGGGCTCGAGGCGATCTCGGTCGACTACGCGGTGATGGAGAAGGCGGACAATGCGGCGACGATCGATGCGTCGTTCGCGTGGGACGACCTGGGCTCGTGGGGTGCGTGGGCGCGCCGGCGACCGCGCGATGCGCGCGGCAACGTCGTCGAGGCGCGCGCCGTCGCGATCGACAGCGACGACTGCACGGTGCTCGGCGGTGGTGATCGTCCGGTCGTCGTCCTCGGCGGCAAGGGACTGGTCGTCGTGCAACACGCCGGCGGCACGCTGGTCTGCCCGGCCGATCGTGTCGACGAGGTGCGGAAGGCGGTCGCCGCGCTCGAGGAGCGTGGATGGTCGACGCCGGCGCCGGACGATGAGGTCGCCTCGTGAAGTCTGCGCGCGTGCTGCTCGTTGCCGCGGCCCTCGCCACCGTGCTCGCCGGTTGCGCGGGGCGCGGGGCCGCACCGCCCGCGGCCGCGCCCCCGGTGGCTCGTCCCAGCCCGGACGTCTTGACCCCACCGGCCGATTCGCTGCCCCGCGGCACCGGCGCGGTGACCGCACCGTGGGACACCGCCGGCCGTTCGCGTGCCACGCGTCGCGCGCACGTCTACCCCGAGGGCGAGAGTGCCCTCGGCAAGCGCCTCGTCGCCGCGCTGCCGGATCCGGGCGGACTACCGCCGGCCGAGGGCGCGGCCACGATCGACGCGAGCAGCACTCCCGTCCCGGCCACGGCCGTGCCTGTGCCCGCGGCCAGCGCCGGCTGCTGGGAGGCGCAGCTCGCCGTCACCTCCGATGCCGCGCGGGCCGAGCGCGTGCGCGCCGAGGCGGCAGCGCTTCTCGGCGTGCCGGTCCGCGTCGCGAGCGCGGGTGGGCTCCACCGCGTGCGCGCCGGCGGCTGCCTCGACACCGACGCCGCGCTGCGCCTGGTCGAGCGCGCGCGTGCCGAAGGCTGGCCCGAGGCGTTCCGCAGCGAGACGGTACGATGAACCCGAGCGTCGTCGTCCTGTTCGAGGATGGCGCCCACGGCGCGCTGTGGCCGCTGGCCGCGACGAGGCCGGTGTGGGACTTGCGGATCGGCGGGCACACGCTCGCCGACAAGCTGAAGGCGCACTTTCCCGAGGCACAGTTCGCGTTCGTCGGCCGTGACGACGTGCTCGCCGCGTCTGCCGAGGAACAGGGCCCGCTGGCCGCCCTCGCCGACCTGCGCATCCAGGGCGACGTGCTGTGGGTGAACGGCCGTGCGCTTGCCGACCAGCGGTGGATCGACGAGATCCTCGGCCAGGAGGGCGGGCGTCGCTATACCTGCGGTCGCCGCGTGCTCGCCTTCGCCCACGCCGCCGGCCGCACCGCGCAGGTCCTGCGCCAGCCCGCGCTGTGGACCGACGCCGCGGCGCGGAAGATCGGTGACTTCGTCGACGCGGTGGCGGACGCACCATTCATCGACGCGATCTGGGACGTGCTCAAGCACAACCACCACGAACTCATGGTCGAGGGCGAGCTCGCCGTGCGCGCGGTGCATGGCGCCGAGCTGGCGCCGCGGGAGAATCCGGCGCTCATGCCGGGGGCGCACCTGGTCGCGCCCGGCGCCATCGCGCTCCATCCGACGGCGCGCGTCTCACCCGGTGCGGTGCTCGACGCGACCAACGGCCCGATCGTCGTCGAGCGCGATGCGCTGATCGAACCGCACTCCTACGTCGCGGGGCCATGCTGGATCGGCGCCGGCACGCACGTGCTGGGTGGCAAGCTGGGCGGGGGCGTGAGCCTGGGTCCGCTGTGCCGGGTCGCCGGCGAGGTCGAGGAATCGATCTTCCAGGGGTACGGGAACAAGCGGCACCACGGCTTCGTCGGGCACTCGATCATCGGCGCGTGGACGAACCTCGGCGCGTTGACGACGACCAGCGACCTCAAGAACAACTACGGCACGGTGCGCGTCTCGATCGACGGGCGCGTGCACGACACCGGCGAGTCGAAGGTCGGCGCCTTCCTCGGCGACCACGTGAAGACCGCGATCGGCACGCTGCTCACCACCGGCGCGGTCGTCGGACCGGCGGCGAACCTGGTCGGCGGAGCGGTGACGAGCCCGAAGGAACTGCCCGCGTTCGCGTGGTGGGATGGAACGAGCGTCGCGGCCTACGACGTGGAGAAGTTCGTGACGACGGCGCGCATCGTCTGCTCCCGCCGCAGCCAGACGTTCGGCGAGGCGCAGGAGGCGTTGTTCCGCCGGCTGGCCTCGGAGCGCCGGTCCGGCCTGGCTTGACCGCACCCGCCGATCCCCGTAGTCTGCCGGCGAACCTGTTGCCGCCCTTTCGTTTCTGACGCCTGCCGGAGACCTGATGCCCGAGTTGCGCAAGGACCCCGTGATCGGTCGCTGGGTGATCATCTCGACCGAGCGGGGCCACAAGCCGTCGGATTTCACGACCCGGGTCGAACCGAAGCGCGCCGAGGCCTCGTGCCCGTTCTGCGCCGGCCGTGAGAATGCCACGCCGCCCGAGGTGCTCGCCCACCGCGCCCATGGTCACGCCAACGGTCCGGGCTGGACGGTGCGCGTCGTGACAACAAGTTTCCCGCCCTCATGGTCGAAGGGGACCTGGCCCGCCGCGGCGAGGGGCTGTACGACCGCATGAACGGCGTGGGCGCGCACGAGGTGATCATCGAGACGCCCGATCACGTGCCCGACCTTGCCGACCTGCCCGAGGAGCGCATCGCCGAGGTGCTGGGCGCCTTCCGCGCTCGCCTCGCCGACCTGCGCAACGACAAGCGCCTGCGCTACGGCCTGGTGTTCAAGAACCACGGCGAGGCGGCGGGTGCGTCGCTCGAGCACACGCACGCCCAGCTCATCGCCACGCCGATCCTGCCCAAGGCCGTGCAGGAGGAGATCGAGGGCGCCCGCGCCTACTTCACGCTCAAGGAACGATGCGTGTTCTGCGACATCGTCGAGCAGGAGATGACCGAGGGCAATGGCCGCCGCGTCGTCCGCGCCACCGCGAACTATGCCGCGATCGTTCCCTTCGCCTCCCGCTTCCCGTTCGAGTGCTGGATCCTGCCGCGCAAGCACCTGCCCGTGTACGAAACGGGCGGCATGGAGCAGGACCGTGAACTCGCCGGCGTGCTCAAGGACGTGCTGCTGCGCCTCAATGCCGCACTCGACATGCCGCCGTACAACCTGGTGATCCACACCTCGCCGTATCGCGACATCGACCACGAGTATTATCACTGGCACATCGAGATCATGCCCAAGTTGACGAAGATCGCCGGCTTCGAGTGGGGTAGCGGGTTCTACATCAACCCCACGCCGCCCGAGGACGCCGCCGCCTTCCTTCGCGAGGTGCGTTGATCGACCCGACACGGAGGTCCCCCGCATGAGCGACACCCTGCGCCTCGCCCTGGTGGCCAACGCATGCGCGCCCTATGCGCGCGAGGACGGCCGCGCCGAGGTCGTGGCCGCGCTTGCCGACGCGCTGGCCCGCCGCGGCCACGAGATCGCCCTGTTCCTGCCCGCCCATCGCGACCTCACGATCCCGCCGGATGCCGAGCGCGAGACCGTGCTCGCCGGCTTCGCCGTGCCGCTGGGCGACGGCAACGAGAGCGCCTCGCTGATCCGCGTGCGCCGGCCCGGGCAACCCTTCGACGTCTACCTGGTGCAGCACCGCGGTGAGCGGCGGTTCTTCGACGCCCCCGGGTTCGGTTCCGCCGCGGGCGCCGATGCGGAACCCGAGACGCGGGCCGCGCGCGGCGCATTCTTCGCCCGCGCCGTGCTCACCGCGCTGCGGCTGATGGATCATCGCGTCGACCTGGTGCACGCCTTCGACGCCGCGGCCGCGTGGGTCCCCGCGTTCCTGCGCCGCTTCGACGCCGACGATGCGCACTTCGCCCGCACCGGCGCGCTCTTCACCGTGCTCGACTGGAACGACGCGCCGGTCGCCGCCGCCTCGACGATCGCGGCACTGGGCCTGCCCGAGGATGCCGAGGACCCGCGCACGCACGCGACCCTGCAGGGGACGCTGCCCATCAACCAGCTGGCGCTGCGTCACGCCGATCGCATCGTGTTCCCCAGCGTGCGCTTCGCCGCCGAGCTGCTCGAGGACCAGACGATCGCCGGGCCGCTCTCGTCCGTGCTCGCGGCGCGCGCGCAGGACCTGCTCGGCGTCGTCCCGGGCATCGACGCGCGAGTGTGGGATCCGGCGGGGGACCTGGAGATCGCCGAGCGCTATTCGGCGGAAGCGGTCGCGGGCAAGGAGGCGTGCCGTCGCGGGCTGGCCGAGCGCGCGGGCTGGCCGACCGATCCCGCCGAGCGTGGCTGGGACCGCCCCATCGTCGGACTGATCGCGCGCCTGACGGCCGAGAAGGGAATGGACGTCGTGCGCGACGCGCTCGACGGCTTGCGCGCGCTCGACGTGCGGCTCACCGTGCTCGGTCGTGGCGATGCCGAGTTCGAGACGATGCTCGGCGACGCGGCGCGCCGCACGCCCGAGCACGTCTCCGTGCGCCTGGCGTTCGATGACGCCCAGGCCCGGCGCATCCTCGCCGGCAGCGACCTGCTGCTGGTGCCGTCGCGGCTCGAGGCGGGCGGCATGCAGCAGCTGCGCGCGCTGCGCTACGGGACGATCCCGGTGGCGCATGCGACCGGCGGACTCGTCGATTCGCTGCGCGAGTTCGACGGCGACACGCTCGAGGGCACCGCGTTCCTGTTCCGCCCGCACACCGGCCCGGCCCTGCTCGAAGCCATGGCCCGCGCCGTCGCGGTCTACGCCGAGCCGCACCGCTGGCGCCGCCTGGTCGGCAACGCGCTGGGCACGGACGTCTCGTGGGAGGCGAC
>JANPEF010000009.1:0-12312 GCA_031431875.1 Candidatus Eiseniibacteriota bacterium
GACCAGCAGATCCGCGTGGGCTCCCGGCGCAACGCAGCCGATCTGCCCCGTCATCTGCATCATCTCGGCATTGGTCGAGGTGCACTGGCGCAGGATTTCGAGCGGCGAGAACACCTCGCTGCGCAGCGTGAACTCGGTGCATTCGCGCGTGTAGGTGACGCCCAGCAAGTCCGTGCCGAAGCCGACCTTCACGCCGGCCTGCCGCATGCGGTCCATGCCCGCCAGGGCGCCTTCGTGCGCGATCTTCATCTTCTCCTGGCTCTCGACCGGGAAGCCGAGCGTCTTCCCCAGCTCGATCAGCGCGAAGATCGTCGCCATGGTCGGCACGATGAACGCGCCCTTTGCCGCGACGAAGCGTGCGGTCTCGTCATCGATCAGCGTGCCGTGCTCGATCGAGCGGACGCCAAACTCGACGCAGCGACGCACCGCGCTCGCCGGGTGGCAGTGCGCGGTCACGTAGCTGCGGCGCTCGACCGTCTCCTGCACGATGGCGCGGATCTCGTCCTCGCGGTACTGGTTCATCCAGATCGGGTCGGTCGGCGAGGCGACGCCGCCCGAGCCCATGATCTTGAGGCAGTGCGCGCCCTGGCGCAGTTCCTCGCGCGCGCCGCGGATGCACGCATCGACGCCGTCGGCCATGCGGGCGAACGAGTTCACCTCGCCGCAGGCACAGCCCCCGTCGTCGTGCGGCCGCTGCTCGGTCAGGCGCATGTCACCGTGACCGCCGGTCATCGACAGGATCTTGCCCGAATAGAAGTAGCGCGGCGCGCGGACCAGGCCGTCGGCGATCGCGCGCGACAGTGAATGGTCGCCGCCGCCCACGTCGCGCACCGTGGTGAAGCCGCAGTCGAGCGCGTGACCGAGCATGCGCACGCCGTGCGCGGCGCGGTACGCAGCGCCGTGCCCCTCGATGCGCTGCACCGACACGTCGCTGGCGTAGGCGTGCACGTGCGCATCGATCATGCCGGGCATAAGCGTGCGGCCGGCGACGTCGATCGTGCGGGCGCCGGCGGCGGCGATGGGTTGCGCCGAGACCTCGGCGATCCTGCCGTCGACGACGAGCACGGACATGCCGGTGGGACACTCGGCGTGCACGCCGTCGAAGATGCGAGCGTTGCTGAAGAGCAATGGGGTCACGGCCAAGGCTCCATCCGAAGAGTCGGAATGCGTTCGTCCCGGACCGTCGGGCGCGGGTCGGGCAGGTGCGGGCAGCATACCAAATCGCCCCGGCAGGTCGCGCCCGCCGGGGCGTCGGTGCGAACCCCGACCACGGTGTCGCTACTTCGGCGCGGGTGCCGGCGCGGGGTCCGCGGGGGGAGCCTTCGGAAGCTCGACCTTCACTTCGACCTTCTTCAGATCGACATTCTGCGCAGGCCTGGGCTGATTGCTGTAGAACCAGTAGCCTGCACCGGCGAGGACGACGACGATCGCGACGATTGCCAGGGCGTTGACGCCCGATCCACCTGAGTCACTCATGTCCGATCCTCCTGAGGGAGTGCGTGTCGACCGGGCCACGTCCGACACCGGCCTTCCACGGGGACAACAGCGCAAGATCGGGACCAAGCCGGAGTCGACCGACGCGCGAAGCTCCAGGTCGTTGCGGCATCACGCGATCGGAGCCTGCCGGTGGCGGACGAGCGAACGCCACCCCCGCCGAGATGGCAAGTCGGTGAAGCGCGATTCTGGAATCTTCCTCCGCTGACTCCACCATCGAGCACGGATCCTCGAACCAACGCCTCAGGGAGTTCTCGCTGGCGGGCGGCCACGAGGATCAGTCCAGCCGCACGACCTTCTGCCGCGAGACCACGCGCCCGCCGACCTTCATGCGGACGAAGTAGACTCCGGCCCCCAGCCGTTCACCGCTGCGGTCTCGGCCATCCCATCCGTACGTCCAGCGACCGGCAGCCCACTCCCGGGGGGACGTCTCCGCGACGATGCGCCCGGTCACGCTCACCACGTCGAACGCGACAGCCGACGACTGGTGGAGGGCGAACCGGAAGCTCATCGCCCCGCGGGCCGGATTGGGCGCGATTCGCTGCAGCTCGCTGACGGTCGGCAGCATCGGGTCGTCCACGGCGACCAGCGAGGAGCGGACGCCAAGTGTGTAGGTCCCGCTCCCGCCCGATTCGTTGGTCACGACGACGCCGTGCCAATCGCTCGTCTCCGCCACGTACGTGCCCGGGACTGCCGAGCCGTCCATCCCGAACGCCGCGCCGGCCCGCCCGGCCCAGCCCGTCTCGGGCCGAGGGCGGAACACGAAGAGCTTCATCGCGCCTCCCCCCGGATCCAGCGTGAACTGGTAGGCCGTGCCCTCGTCGAGGTACACGTCCCACACCGCGAGCACATCGGTCGGACCCGTTGCGCCGCTGATCGCCGGTGCGTCGACGTCAAGGATGTCCGTTCCGTCGTCCCACTCGAAGGTCCCCGTTCCCGAGCCCAGCCCGCCCTCGAGAAAGAGCCGCGCGTAGTACGTGCCGACGAACACCGCGTTGAAGTTCCCGACCACGAAATCGACGGCCGGCGTGGCGAGCGAGGAACTCGCCCGCAGGTCCGCAAAGCAGACTGGCCACGAGCCCCCGGTCGCCGTCTCGTGGACCTCGACGTTCCAGTCCGCCGTGCCCCGCGCGCCGAGCGCCGTCCAGAACGTCGAGACCTGGTTGAACTCGTAGTATTTCTCGGCCGAGTTCGTCGTCACCGCCGTTCCCGCGGTGAGCATGACCGGCACGTCACAACGACCCACGCCGAGCCGGTACGAGCCCGCCGCACCGTCGTCATTCACGACCGCGAGACCGTAGAACCCGGTGCTCGGCGCGACAAACGTGGACGTCGTCGCGGCCTCCACCAACGCGGCGCTCCGGCCCGCCCAGTACGCCCCGGCGCCGCTCTTGAAGAGCAGCAGCTTCAGGCTCGCGCCGACTGGAGCGAAATGCAGCGTGTAGGTGACGCCCGCCGACAGCGCGACGTCCCAGACCTCGACCACGTCGGCGGATCCCGTCGTCCGCTCGACGAGCGGGGCGTTGACGAGGAGCGTGTTCGCACCGTCGTCCCACTCGAGGACGGCGTCGCCGGACCCGAGCGCGCGGCTCGGAACCGCGTAGTGCACACCGAGGGCGTCATGCCCGACGTTGAAGTCCCCCACCACGAGATCGACGCCACTTGTTCCGGCTGAGCTCCCGAGCAATGTGCTCACGCACGCGGGCGCGACGTCCGTCGACTGGTAGATCGCGAGATTCCAGTCCCCGGCCGGCGCGGAGCGAATCGCGACCGCACTCCAGAACCGTTGGGTCTGGTTGAACGAGGCATGCGTCGGCGAGGCGACCGCGGCCAGAGCGGTTCCGCTCGACAGCGCCGGATAGGTGCACTGGGCGAAGGAGTCGCCACCGCCACCCAGCAGAATCGAGAGGATCCCTGGAACATAGAGTCGCAAACGCATGCACCCCCCCCCACAAAACAGACGGTCCCGCCACGGAGCATGACGGGACCGCCCAACGATGCCGGACCGCGACGGCGAGCCGTCGCGGTCCACTCCGAACTACTGCAGGTAGATCAGCCGCATGTTGCGCTGAACACCCGCCACGACGATCCGGACGAAGTAGACGCCGTGCTGCACGCGGCTACCATCGTCGGCCGTCCCGTTCCAGATCACTTCATGCCGCCCGACAGGCTGGAATCCGCTTGTCAGGTCCCGCACACGACGACCGGCCGCGTTGTAGACGCCGATCTGGGTGCGCTCGCCTTCCGTTGCAACGTAGTAGGCGATACGCGAGCTGTTCGTGAACGGATTCGGCCACGGACGGTACAGTTCAACCAACTCACCGGCGGACTCGATGTCCGCCGACGAACCATCATCCGCGCTGGAACCGCTGTCGTCTCCGACCAGCGGCGCACTCACCGAGTGCGAATCAAGCGCACTGATGGCCTGCGTTCCAAGCGGACAAGTGGAGTCGGTGATCCGACCGTTGTTGAGCGCATCCAGGCAGGTGATGATCCGGCTGTACTCCTGTTTCACCGCCGCGTTCTTGATCGGCAGGCCTTCGAGCGTCAGCAGCGCAACATCCACCTCGGCGATCAGCTGGCCCAGCGTGGTCGCACCCAGGCCACCACACGAGACCGGCGTATCCAGATCCATGAAGATCTGGTTGCCGTTCGGCGGCGTCAGGCTCAACTCGCCGGCGCAGATGTTCGCGAGCAGGGCGGCGAACTGCCGCTTCGCCTGCGAACGCTGGTCGGTCTTGTTGTTCTTGATGATCGCGCAGAACTTGTCCATCAGCGTGCCGCTGCCGGGGAAGAAGATTCCGGCCTTGGTGTCGATGCACGTGATGATCTGGAGCAACTGCGCATTGGTGTACCGCGAGGCCGGATTCGTGAGGTTGTCGCACTGCGCACCCCAGAAGCCGACGGTCCGCGGACAGTTCTCGAAGCACGGCGTCCGGTCGAAGTGCTGCACGCACGAGCTCGCGCACCGGGTGACGAGATCGGTCAGGGCGAGGCTATAGTCGCCCGTTCCGGTCACCGTGATGCAACGCTCCGTCGACAAGAAGCCGTTCGGACCGGTCCACAGGTACATGTAGCTGCCGTCCGGTGCGCAGTACGTCGCGCGGTCACACGCGACATTGCTGGCCACGATCGCACAGCTCGGACGCGGATTCACGGTGAGCTCATGGATAATCGTGAGCCCCACGCAGTCCGTCAGGTTGTCGGTGAGCACCAGGCTGTAGGTGCCCGCCAGCGTTGCGGTGATGCACTTCGTGCCTGCGTTCAGTCCGCCTGGTCCGGTCCAGCTGTAGCTGAAGTTGCCGTCCGGTCCGCAGAGCTGCGTCGACTCGCCCTGGCAGATTTCGCTCGGGCCAGCGACCACTCCCGTCGGCAGCCTGGTCACCTTCACCTTGAAGGTGCAGGTCGTCGTGTTGCCACAGGCGTCCGTCGCCGTCACGGTCACGATCGTTTCACCGACCGGGAACGTGGTGCCCGAGGGCGGCACCGAGACGATGGTCGGCGCGCCGTCGCAGTCATCCGTGGCGCTCACCACGAAGCTGACGGTCGCGTCGCACTCGCCAACGGCGATATCCGACGGGCAGGAGATGACGGGGCCAGTGTTGTCTTCAACCGTGATCGTCTGGCTGGCAACCGCGGTGTTGCCGCAGTTGTCGACCGCCGTCCAGGTCCGCGTCACCGAGTACTCGGCCGGGCAGTTGCCCGCCGTGCGTACGTCGACGAACGAGAGACCCGGGTTCGGATCACACAGATCCGACGCGGACGGGCTCGAGAACGCCGGCGAAGCCGGGCACTCGATCGTCTGCGGGCCACCGACACCGGCAAGCACCGGGGCGGCGTTGTCCTCCACCTGAATGACCTGCGAAGCGGTCGCCGAAGCGCCACACGCGTCGACAGCCGTCCACGTGCGCGTCACGGTGTACTCGGCCGGACACGCTCCGTTGGTCCGCACGTCGACAAACGTCAGGACCGGCGCGGGATCGCAGATGTCCGAGACCGACGGGGTTGCGAACGCGGGAGTCGCCGGGCACTCGATGGTGCTCGGCGGCGGCAGCGCCGCAAAGACCGGCTGGCCGGGTCGGACCGTGACTGGCAGCGAACAGGTCGTGGTGAACCCATTCGCTGTGATCGCGACCTGCACGGTGTAGTTACCGCCCGAACCTGCAAGCACCTGGACGCTCGAGCCGGTGTTGCTTCCCGAGATCGAAGCCCCGGAGGTGTTCCCGGTGAGCGACCAGAGGTAGGTCGCGGTCAGGATATCCGTGACGGCCGAGTAGCTGTTCGTCGTGCCGCAGCACACCAGATCGCTGCCCGTGATTCCACAGGTCGGCGGCGGAACAACCGCATCGGCCGACAGGGATCGATCCTGGTTGCCGAGGTTCGAGAGACACGGCGGATCGTCGTTGTTGATCCACGACTTGAGCCGCATGTGATACGGCGAGCCGCTGATGCCACCGGCGGAGCGCGGAACGCCAGCGACGAAGCCCCAGTCGAGGCGCGTTCCGATGTGACCGCCCCACGCCAGCACGGCCTTGTTGCTCGTGGGCGTAAAGGTGACGTTGACCTGGGCCTCCGACTGGGCAGCCGTCAGGTTCCCCTGGTTGAGGTACACGATCGCAGTGATCGTGCCGCCGTACAGGGTCATGAGTCTCTCGGCAGCCGGCAGGGCGTTGAAGCTCGCGGTGGGCTGCCCCAGCACCGGCGAGCTCACGCTGGTGGGCGCCGGAATCGGGAACGTCGAGAAGGTCACGGGAAAGCCGACCAGCCCGACGAGCGGGTCGACGGTCTCCGGCGTGATGTGACTCGCGTAGGTGTGCGGCTGCATGCGGTTGTAGTGCGTCAGGTAGTCGAGCGCATGCCGATTGCTGTGCTTGATGTCGAACCCGAGAGTGATCGTGAGCGACTCACCGATCGGCAGGTCAGTCAGGACCGCGCGGTAGGGCACGGACTGCCCCTCGACGTAATGCGACTGCTGGGAGCCGAGGTTGCCGTTCTGCATATCGACGGGGCTGACCGGTCCGGCCTGCCCCCCGTTGCGCGCCTGGTCAAGATTCGCCGCGCCAACGCAGGGCGCGTCCGTGAACAGGCACGATCCGGAAATGCCCGAAGCCTGTCCGATCGCCGTGGCGCGGAGCTCCTCGCCGACGCAATCGTCTTCGCAGACGTGCCACGTCGTGACAAATCCGCCTTGCGCGTCCGCGACGACATACCAGGGATCATGATCCGCACCGTTGCTCGGCGACCCATCCGCATGAAGCACCTGCAGGGTCACCGTCTCGCCAGGCTGGAATCCAGCCCCGGTGAGTTCGGCGGTCGCGCCCGGTGGGTAATCGCCCTTGTCGCTGGTGAGGGAGGCACTCTGTGCGATGGCGGGGACAGCGAGCAGCAGGAGGACGCTCGCGACACCGAAGAAGCGTGTGCCAAGCGTTCGCAGTGCTGCAAGACATCGGCTCATGTCCAACTCCTTGGGGACTCAAGGGAAAGCTTTGCTCCGGACCGTAGTGGCTGTCGAGGCTCTGGATGTTGAAACAGCCGCCTGGGCCCGGATCCGGGGAGGAATCCAGCAGCGAGCGACTCGGGGAATCCATTCGTCATCCCTGCGCAGGGGGGTGCGGTGGATGGCGTCTGGCACTTGAAACAGGGGGGAGATACTGGCCGATATGCGAGGTGTCGAAGCCCGAGGGGAGCTCGGTGTTGCAACTGAGGAGGGAGTTTAGATCTGCAACAGCAGGAGTCAATCAGGAATTTTCATGGGCCGCACAAAAAATCTCAATCGAGGCGTCGCGGGTGCAACCGTTGACATGGGTGGTCCAGTCCAAGTGGCGCAACGTGTTGTCGGCATGATCGATGCTTGAGGCTTGGGTGAACGGAGCTATCCCCCCGACCTGGAGGTCGTCATCCGAATTCCCCCCGCGTTTCACAATGTCCATCGGGCGACCTGCACGGCTCTGGCCGTCTTTGCCCTGGCCTTCGTCCCGGTGGCCGCACGGGCATCCCTGCCGGCCGACCCCGAGGCTGCCCAGCTGGTCACCCTCGTCAACACCCACCGGGCATCGCTCGGCCGTCCCCCGCTGGGCTGGGATCAGCGGCTCGCGGACGTCGCGCAGGCGCACACCGAGGACATGGTCACGCGCGGGTTCTTCAGCCACACGAACCCCAGCGGTGAGACGTTTGCCGACCGGATCCACGATGCAAACATCACGTTCGTGAGCGCGAGCGAGAACATTGCAGGTGGTTTTGCAACCGCGTCGTCTGCGTTCTCGGCCTGGCTCCTGAGCCCGGGGCACCGCCTGAACATCGAGAATGCAAATTTTACGCATCACGGGATCGGCTTCTACCAGAACTACTGGACCCATGTCTTCGTCGAGTCGCCGAACAGCCCCGTCGGGGTCGAGGACGTGAACCTGGACCCCGCCGCGATCCGACTCTTTGCCTGGCCCAGCCCGGCCCGTTCCGGAGGGCACGTCCGCTTCAACCTGCCGACGGCGGGTCGGGTGACGCTCCGCATCGTCGACGTGGCCGGCCGTGAGGTGGCGCGACCGCTCGAACAGGCGGCGCTTGGCGCCGGTGCCCACGAGCTCGCACTTGACGTGGCCCGGTTCGACGCGGGGATCTACTTCGTCCAGTTGCGCACGCAGGTCGCCTCTTCGACGACGAAGCTGCTCGTCATACGCTGACCGGCAAGCCATCGTGCTGAGCGATCTCTTCGGGGCGTTGGTGGTGGGGCGTTGGTGGTGACGATTCACTGCATGAAGTGGCGAAGCAAGATCACGGCAGGACGACCACCCGCGCCGTCGTGCGGGCACCCGCCACGGTGACGCGCAGGTAGTACACACCCGCCGCGAACGGGCGACCGGCGTCATCGCGCGCCGCCCATGTGACCGCGTGCTCGCCCGCAGCGGCAGGCCCATGCGCCAGCGTCGCCATCCGCCGCCCCGCGACTGTGTAGAGCGCGATCTCGATCGCGGCGCCGCCGGTGGGGATCTCGTAGGCGTACTCCATCGTGCCGCCGCGCGGCATGGGGTTCGGGGTCACGACTCCTGCCGCGGCGAATACCGTGGCATCGGTGCCCGGAAGACGCGCTCCTCCTCCGGGGAGGATCACGCAATCCGCGACTTCGATCACGCGACCGCCACGCAGGCGCGCCTCGAACTTGACGGCCGTTGTCGCACCGGCCGGCGCCGCCACCAGGCCGGCCGCGACCGCCTGCGCATCGAACTCGAACACCGCGTCCAAGACACCATCCGGGGTGCGCCCATCGCACGGACAGCCGCTCCCACACGCATCGACGGGCCCGCTCTCGTCGCGCAACGTGAGCGTGGCGTGCCCGGCGCGCACGCCCGCCAGGCGCACCGAGGACACGATGAGGTCCGCAAAGTCGAACGCGCCCGCGCTCACGAGGGCCACGCGTAGCAGGCCGTTCGCCGCGGGATCGAGCACGTTTGGGCAGGCGCCGGGCATCACGTCCAGCGTCACCCCGGGCGCGGACTCGGTGGGATCGCCGGTCCGGTTGAGCAGCACCCCGATGCGATCGGACACGAGACCCGCGCTCACAAGATCGATGCGCCCGTCGCCGTCGAGATCGCCGGCGGCGAGCGCGTCGGCCGCGGCCGCGGTGCCGAGCGTGAGCGGAGCGCCGAACGAGAGGGTTCCCGCGGCCCCACCCGGCAGGATCGTGAGCGTGGACGCACCCGCGTTCGCCACCGCGAGGTCGAGCCCGCCGACGCCGTCGAAGTTCGCGACAGCGAGGCCGCGCGGTTCGGCCCCCACGCGCGCAGTCGCTGCCGTGGCGAAGCCGCCGAAGCCGCCGTTGCCATCCCCCGGGTAGACGACGACGAGACCGCCGGCCGGATACGCCGCGCCCTGCCCCGACACGACATCGAGATCGCCGTCCCCATCGAGGTCGGCGAGCGCGAGCGCAAGCGGCCGCAATCCCGTACGCCACTCCTGCCCGCGCGTGAAATCCCCACCGCCCGAACCCTTCCACACGCTGATCGAATGTGCGCCCTCGGCGGCGACCACGAGATCGGTGCGGGTATCGCCGTCGACGTCGCCCAAGGCGAGCGCCGCGAGTCCGCCCACACCGGTCTCGAGCGTCGCGTGAAGGCGCAGGCGCCCGGCGCCGTCGGCAAGCAACACGGCCACCGTGCTCGTGCCGGCGATTGCCACGATCACGTCCTCACCCCCCCCCGCGTCGACCTGCCCGACCACGAGCGCCACGGGGCGACCGCCGACATCGACCGTGTCGTCGGGCGCGAACGTGAGCGCGCCCTTGCCCCCGGGATTGCGGGCGACCGAGAGGAATCCCCTGTAGGTCGCGTGCGCCACGACGAGGTCGATGGCGCCCGCGGCCAGGAGCCGAGCGCCGTGCACGCGCGTCGGCGAGAAGCCCACGGGATACGTCACGCGGCCCGACTCGGCAAACCCACCGGCGCCGTCGCCGCGCAGTACCGTGAGCCCATCGGCGAAGCGGTCCGGCGCCGCGACATCGAGCCTGCCGTCGCCGTCGAGGTCGCCGAGCCACAGGTCGGCCGGCCCGAAGTCGAGCCTGAGCGCGGTCGCCTCGCCGAAACTGCCGTCACCGCGACCCGCGAGCAGCACCGCACCGCGCCCCCCGGGTTCCAGTCCGACGAGGTCGGGGCGTCCGTCGCAGTTCCAGTCGTCGACCGCGAACTTGCCCGCGCCGAGGCGCGCCGCGTGCGGCGGCGAACCGAGCAGCCGCCCGGAGCGATCGTTGCGGAACACCCCGATCCCGCCGCCGCGCCGATCGACGGACAGCACGTCGGGCCAGCCGTCGAGGTCGACGTCCCCCACCGTGAGCGCGGCGGGCACGAAGTCGGCGTCGAACGCGAGCGCGGGCCCGAACTTCCCGCTCGCCGTGCCGCGCAGGATGCGCACGCCGCCTTGCTCCTCCGCCTCGACCACGCTGCCTGCGCCGACCGAGACCACGAGGTCGACGTGGCCGTCGCGGTCGACGTCGGCCGCGGCCAGCCCGGCCGGAACCGCCCCGATCGAGACTTCGTCGACCCGGTGGAAGTGTCCGCTCGGCGTCACCGCGAGGACTTCGATCCTGCCGTCCGCATCAGCCACCGCCAGCCCTTCGTGACGCACCCCGGGCAGGCGCACGACGACCAGTTGCAGTGGGCCCGCGCCCTCGCGGATCGTCGTCGGCGCGTCGTACGCGAAGTCGCCGCGCCCGCGCAGGAACAGCGCCGTGTTGCGCCCGGCGCCGACGATCAGCACCAGGTCGAGGATGCCGTCGCCGTCGAGATCACCGGCGAGCGCGCCCGCCGGATCCGCGCCGACACCGAATGCGCGTGGCGGTGCAAACGTCCCGTTGCCCGCGCCGCGCAGGATCGAGACGGTTCCCGCTCGGCAATTCGCGACGACGAGGTCGAGGCGCCCATCGCCGTCGGCATCGAGCGCGGCGAGGTCGCGCGGGTCCGGCCCCGCCGCGAATCCGACGCGCGAGCGGAATCCACCGCCCGGGGCGCCAAGCAGGATCGAGATGCCGTCGTCGTCGGGATGCGAGAGCGCAAGGTCGCCGAGTCCGTCGCCATTGAAGTCCGCGTGGACGAGGTCATGAGCGAGTCGCCCGCTGTCGAACCAGCGGAATTCACTGGTGAAGCGCAGCGCCGCTGCCGGCTGCGCGGCCGCAGAGCGCGCTCCGATCGCGAGCAGGAGGCCTGCGAGCGCGAAAATGAACACGAGTCGGCCAGGGGCCGGGCGATGGAGTTGGATCGAGGGCTCGAAGTGCATGCAGGTCTCGTGCGAAGCGCGATACGGATACGAGGATCCGGGACCTTGCGGGGGGCCGCCGAGATGATGCGCCAAGCAGTGGGGGCGTGGGGGAATTCCTTCTGCGCACGCGATCGTGCGCGGGCCACCGGGGGGAAGTCCGGCCGGCGGCCTCATCCGTAACATATTGTGCAAACATCAGTTGGCTTGCCGGAGAGATGACCCACACGGGCGAGTGGGCATCACTCCAGTGTGTCGACCCGGTTCTAGCCTCCGGCCGCCTGCCGCTTGGCCGCCTCGCGTGCGGCTTCGCTCGCATAGATGGCGACTTCGACTCGGCGATTGGCGTGCCGACCGGCTTCCGTCTCGTTGGTCGCGATCGGCTCGGTCTCGCCGCGGCCCTTGGTCTGGACGCGTTCGACACTCCTGCTCATCAGGTAGCTGGCCGCCGAGGCGGCGCGGCGTTCGGAAAGTCCCTGGTTGTACGACGCGGTACCGACGCCGTCGGTGTGGCCGACGACGAGCAGGTTCGAGTTGTCGTACTTGTCGACGCTGCTTGCGAGCGCATCGAGATTCGAACGCGCATCGCCGCGGACGACATCGGAATCGAAGTCGAACATCAGACCGGAGTCAAAGACGACCGCGATCCCCTCGCCCACACGTGACACGGTGGCGCCGGGAATGTTCTGCTGCAGCTCCTTGGCCTGCTGGTCCATCTGGTGGCCGATGATCGCGCCGGCCGCACCGCCAACGACCGCGCCGATGATCGCGCCTCGCGCCGTCGAACCCGTCTGGTTGCCGATCACCGCACCGGCCGCGGCGCCGGTCGCGCCACCGATGATGGCGCCCTTCTCCTTGTTGTTCATGCTGGCGCAACCGACCGCAGTGAGAAGCAACAGCACTGCGAGCGGGGCCTGGACCTGTCTGGATCGTAGCTGGATGGACATCGCGGACTCCTTCGAGCGAGCAATCGTCCGGGCCCGTGGGGTCCTCGCAGACGATGGATGCCGCGAGCCGACTTCCGGGTGGAAGGACGTCACTCCCCTCGACCATAGGGCAGCGATCGCATTCTCGAGCAGG
>JANPEF010000010.1:0-45958 GCA_031431875.1 Candidatus Eiseniibacteriota bacterium
GGAGCGGCCAGCGCGATGACGACATGCGCCGCGAGGAGGGCGGCGGCGGGAACGAGGAGACGGATCCGAGCGAGCACGGAAACCTCGGGGGTCAGGGAAAAGCTCACGCGGGAACGAAGCGATGCCCGGCCGCCTCGAGCGCGCCCACGGCGGCAGCGATGCGGTCGGCGGGGACGAGCAGAACATCCGTGTCGAACGTGGACAGGACGAAGATCGGGATGCCGGCGGCCGCCAGCGGCGCGGCGAGCGCGGCGATCACGCCGACCTGCGCGAAGTCGAGCGCGCCCCGGACGCGACAGGCGCGGAACGGGCCTTCGGCGCGCGCGTCCGGCGGGAAGCGCTCGGCCGGGGCCACGATCGAGAGCTCGAACGCCGTGCGGGTCACGCTCACCGCGGCCGCGCTGGTCGGCGCGTCGAGCCCGGCCCAGGCCGGAACCGGCGCGTCCGCCGGCAGCCGCACGACCGCGAGGGCCGCGGGTTCGAGCACGAGTTCGAGCCTGCGCACGGCACTCAATGCGGCAGCCGCGGCCGCAGCACGCCGTACGTCCACGTGCCGAGCAGCGCCGCCGCGATCGCGACGAGCATCACGCCGCCTCCTGCACCGGCGCCGACGAGCGCAAACAGCGGGCCCGGGCACGCCCCCGTGAGGGCCCAGCCTGCACCGAACAGCGCGCCGCCGGCCGCGTAGCGGATGCCGCTTCCCATCGTCTTGGGCTCGAGGCGCACCGGCTCGCCCTCGAGCGTGCGTGTGTGCGAGCGCTTGAGCCACTGCACGGAGACGATCGCCACGGGGATCGCCAACGCGAACACGCCGAACATGTGATGTCCCGCGAAGCGGAACATCTCGTTGATGCGGAACCACGACACGATCTCGCCCTTGGTGAGCACCGTCCCGAAGACGAGGCCGACGACGAAGTAGGCGAGGAGCCCGGTGCGCCGAGCCGTGGTCACGAGCCGCCGCCCGGCAGGAGAAGCGGCACGATCCACCACGTGGTGACGATCCCACCGACGAAGAACGCGACGAGGGCGAGCAGCGAAGGAAGCTGCAGGTCGGCGATCCCGGTGAGCCCGTGGCCCGACGTGCAGCCGCCCGCCCACGCGGTGCCGAAGCCGACGAGGAAGCCGCCCCCCACGAGCACGATGAGGCCCTGCGGCGTCGCGAGGCTCGACCACGAGAACAGCTCCGGCGGCACCAGCACAACGGGCTCGGCGCCGGCCAGCAGCACGCCGCCGACGAATCCGCCCGCGAGGATGCCGCCGGCGAACGCGAGGTTCCAGGCGCTGCCTCGCCAGTCGTAGTCGAAGAAGGCGGCCGACCTCGGCGCGAGGATGGCGCAGGCATGCCGCAGGTTCGACGACACGCCGAACATCCGGTTGCCGAGCAGCAGGAGCGCCGCCGGCACGAGCCCGACGAGCGGGCCCACGATCCACCACGGCCAGGGCCGGCGGACGATTTCGAGCAGGGAGTCCATGCGCGGGAGGATCGCGCGCTCAGCCGCGTTCGACAAGCGATTCGAGCACGGTCAGGCGCCTTTCGACCTTTTCCATGTAGGCCGGCATCTCGGCCGCGGGAATGAACCCCCGGTCGAGGATGAAGGCCAGCAGGTCGAGTTGCCGCCCGGCGATCAACTGGTGGAGCAAGCGCCGATCGGGCGCGTTCCCGCGCACCGACGCGTAACCCTCGAGGAACGCCGCGACCAGGCGCTCCCCGTTCTCGCGCACCCAGAAGTAGAACAGCGGGATGCCGACATCCTGCGCCGGGTGCGCCCACTGGCTGTCGTCGAAGTCGAGCACCGCGAGCCCGTCCGGGATGCGCATCACGTTGCCCGAGTGCAGGTCGATGTGCAGGAAGCGCAACGCCGAGCGATCGGCATGCAGCGCGTCGATCACGGCCTGGGTGTGCGCCGCCGCCCGCCGCACCAGCCCCCGTCGCTGGTCGGTCCACAGCGCGTCGGTCCCCGTCTCGGCGAGCGCACGTGGCTCCTTGCCGAAGACCCACGCGCTGTCGAGCCGCAGGTCGGTGAACGCCGCCGGCGGCACGAAGCGATCCGCATGGTCCTGCAACCGGCCCAGCGCCTCCCCCATCTGCCGCGCGACCGGCCGGCCCAGCGAGTCGCCGACCGTGCGCCCGTCGATCCAGTCGAACACCGCGACCGCCCGCGGCTCGGGCACACCCTCGGCAGTGGCCACCGTCATCAGCCGCCCGTCCCGCGTCGGCAGCGGACGCGGCACGACGAGGTCTGTGTCGCGCTCGAGCGCGGCGAGCCACGTCATCTCCGAGGCGATGTCGAGCTCGCTGCGCATGCCCGGCAGGTTGACGCGCACGGCATAGCGCCGCCCGTCGGTGGTGACCAGCTTGAACATCAGGTTCTGGTGCCGGCCGAGCAGCGTCAGGCGATCGATCGTGACGTCATACGCAGCGAGCGCGTTGCGCGCCAGCACGGCCACCCGGCGCGGCGGCGGGGACTCCGGTGGGAGAGGGGTGAGACGCAAACGGGGGCGAGCCGCGAGGCCCGCCCCCGCCGTGAAGCCGTGTGTCCTAGAGCATCGACAGGTAGCGTTCGATCTCGTACTTGGTGACCTGGATGCGGAAGCGATCCCACTCGATGCGCTTGTTGGCGACGAACTTGCCGAACACGTGCTCGCCCAGGCAGGTGCGCACCAGGTCGCTCTTCTCGGCCAGCTTGACGGCCTCGTCGAGCGAGCCCGGAAGCTCCTCGATCTGCGCCTTCTTCCGCTCGTCGGCGCTGAGGTGGAACACGTCCTCCTCGAACGGCGCGCGCAGGTCGTACTTGCCGTTGACGCCGGCCATGCCCGCCGCGAGCAGCACGGCGAACGCCAGGTACGGGTTCGCGGCCGGATCCGGGAAGCGCACCTCGATGCGGGTCGCCTTCTCGTTGCCCGGCTTGTACATCGGCACGCGGATCAGCGCCGAGCGGTTCTTCTGGCCCCACGCCAGGTAGGCCGGAGCCTCGTAGCCCGGCACCAGGCGCTTGTACGAGTTCACCCACTGGTTCGTGACGGCAACCAGCTCACGCGCATGCTTGAGCACGCCTGCGGTGTAGGCGCGACCGAACTTCGACAGGTGATACGGCGCGCCCTTCTCGTACATCAGGTTCTTGCCGCCCTCGAAGATCGACTGGTGGACGTGCATGCCCGAGCCGTTGACGCCGAAGATCGGCTTCGGCATGAAGGTGGCGTGCACACCGTGCCGGCGCGCGACTTCGCGCACCAGGTAGCGATAGGTCATCACCTGGTCGGCCATCTTGAGCGCTTCGCAGTAACGCAGGTCGATCTCATGCTGGCTGGGAGCGACCTCGTGGTGGCCGCACTCGACGATGATGCCCATCGAGGCCATTGCCGCCATCGTCTTCTGGCGCAGCTCGGTGCCCAGGTTGTCGTCGATCATGTCGAAGTAGCCGGCGTCGTCGAGCAGCGTCGGATCGGTCGGCGACTTCATGTAGAAGAACTCGAGCTCGGGACCCGTGTACATGGTCAGGCCCTTCGCCGACAGCGCCTCGAGGTTCTTCTTCAGCACCCAGCGGGGATCGCCCTGGTAGGGCTTGCCGTCGGGATGATGGATGTCGCAGATCAGGCGGCAGGCCACCTGGCCGTCGACCTGGAACGGGAGGATCGCGAACGTCGACGGATCCGGCACCGCGAGCAGGTCCGACTCGTAGATGCGCGCGAACCCCTCGACCGAAGAACCGTCGAAGCCCAGGCCCTCCTCGAGCGCTTCCTCGAGCTGGTGGCGCGGCACGACGAAGCTCTTGAGCTGACCGACGATGTCGGTGAACCACAGGTTGACGACCTGCACCTGGTGCCGATCGGCGCGCTCGATCACTTCCTGGCGCAGGCGGCGTGCGGCGTCGGTCTGCGGGGCGATCTTGTGCACGCCCGGCGTCGGGCCGGCCTTGATGGGTGCGGCCTTCTTCACCGCGACAGTGGGGCGGGACTTCGGCTTGCTGCGCTTCATCGTGGGCACGTCCGTTTCTCCTCTACTCGTTCCGGAATCCGTCCGGAGGCGCTGGGGCGATCCGGGCCTGGGGAAGGGGGATGAGGTCCGACCGCGATCCGGCAGGTTGCAGCCGGCACAACGCCTGGGGCAGCGCAGCGGTCACGTCGCCGGCCACCAGGGCAAGGGTTCCCACGCGCGCGTGGGCGATGTCGGCCGCGAGGCCGTGAACGTGAACGGCGGCGCGGGCCGCATCGTAGGGCGCAAGGCCCTGCGCCACGAATCCCGCGAGGACTCCGGTCAGGACGTCGCCGGTGCCGGCCGTGGCCAGTCCCGGGTTCCCCGTCGCATTGACGGTCGTCCGTCCATCGGGTGAAGCGGTCACGGTCGGCGCACCCTTGAGCACGACCACCGCGTTCCACCGCTTCGCCATCTGCGCCGGCAGCGTCAGCCGGTCGCGCTCGATCGTCGCCGCGTCGAGCCCGGTGAGCCGCACCATCTCGCCGACGTGCGGCGTGACCACCAGCGCCATGCCGGCCACGCGCTGCGCGAGCGCGTCGCCGTGGCCCGCGAACGCGTTCAGGCCGTCGGCGTCGAGCACGATCGGTGCGTGCGCGGCAGCCACGACGTGCCGTGCCAGCGCGGCGGCCTCGGGCGATCGTGACAGGCCGGGGCCCAGAGCGACGACCTGCGCCTGTCCGGCGCGGGCCAGCACCATCGGCGCGGCCGCCTCGGACAACGCCCGCTCCGGCGACTCGGGCAGCGGCCACGTCATGGGCTCGATCATCGCCGCCTCGAGCCCGTCGTTGAGACTCGTCGGCACGCCCGCGGTGACGAGCCCGGCGCCGGCGCGCAACGCCGCCGTCGACGCCAGCACCACCGCGCCGGTCAGCCCGACCGAGCCGCCGATGACAAGCACGCGGCCGCACGCGCTCTTGTGCGCGTCGGCGGCGCGCTGCGGCAACAGCCCGGCGATCATGGCGTCGCTCGACAGCTCCGGATCCAGGTCGTCGCCGGGCTCGACGCCGATGTCGACCACCGCGATCGCGCCGCACGGCTCGCGTCCCGCCACGAGCACGTGCACCGGCTTGAGGTGCGCGAACGCAACCGTCAGGTCGGCGCGGACGAAGGGACCGCCGTCGACCCATGGGCGCCCCGTGTCGGCATCGAGCCCGCTGGGCAGGTCGAGCGCGACGACGCGCGCGCTGCGGGCCCGCGCCACGGCGATCGCCGCGACGGCGGCGGCGTACGGCGCGGACAGCGCACCGCGACTGCCGGTGCCCAGCAGCGCATCGACCACCAGGTCGAGCTCGGGCGCCAGGTCGGCCGCTCCCTCCCCGACCGCATGCACGGTGACACGCGCGCCGCGTGCGGCGAGCAGCCGCGCGACGACGCGCCCATCGCCCCCGTTGTTGCCCTTGCCCGCGACGACCGCGACGCGCCAGCCGTGCATGCGCCCATAGTGGCGCTCGATCGCCTGCACCGCACCCGCGCCAGCGCGCTCCATCAACGTCGCGACGGGCGTGCCCGCAGCCGTCGCCGCCGCGTCGGCCGCACGCATGCGGGCCACCGTGAGGACGAGGAGGCGGGGCGCGGTCATGGCCGCGACTCTCCCGCCCCGCCGCGCTCGCGGACGATCCCCGGCGGTCGCGGCGCGGGAGGGCCCGCGGGCAGCACGTTGTCGACCACCGGTCGCACCTCGAGCGGACGGCCGTTGATCGTGTCGACCACGTCGAGCAGCTCGATGATGTCGTTCACGTCGTAGTCGGCGCCCGACTCGACGGTGCCGAACGTGTCGCCGTAGCGCGCGAACACCGTGCGGATGCCGACCTGTGCGGCGCCGACGACGTCGCGGTCGGCCCAGTCGCCGATCATCAACGCCTGGTCGGCGGTGACGCCCAGGCGCTCGAGCGCCTTGGTGAACGGCTCGGGCGAGGGCTTGCGCGCGTTGGTGTCCTCGAACGTGACGACCACGTCGAAGACGTTGTGCAGCTGCAACGAGGCGAGGCGCAGCCACGCCTGGTTGCGCGGGGCGTCGCTGACCACGGCGAGCTTGAGCCCGCGCTTGAGCAGGCCGAGCATCGTGTACTGCACATGCGGATAGAGGACGAGCGTCGACTCGCGCGCCCGGCGGTAGGCGACGATGCCCGCGGCGAGCACGCGCGGATCGATGCTCCCGGCGGCGGCGGCGAGCGCATCGTCGAACACCTGCTGGTACTCGATGCCCCTGGCGGTGTAGACGCGCCAGATGTGTTCGCGCAGCACGTCGCGCGAGACGGTCAGCCCCGCGTCGGCCATGCCGTCGAGGCCGGCCTCGATCGCCGCGCCCTTCATCTTCATGAAGTCGGTCAGCGTGTTGTCGAGGTCGAAGATGATGGCGCGAATCATCGGTCCCCGCGGCGAGTCGGGCCGGAAAGGACGAACAGGCGCGTCGGCCGGGGCCGGGGCGCCTGTTCGCACGCGTTCGAGCTGGGTAGGAGGGGCACGCCCGATTCTCCACGGCGCGCCCCTTCCGGTCAAGGGCGAGTGCCGGGTTTTCCTCCCGGCGGCGCGGCGGCCCTTGTCCCACCGCCCCGCTCGACACGGCGGAACTCGGCCGGGGGCTCGAACAGCGCAGCCGGAATCGGCGTGGCGTCGACCGCCACCGCCTCGCGAATCGTCCGCTGGATGATCGCCGTGCCGTCGGGGAGCCGCTCGATCCCGGCGAGGCCGCGCGGCAACCCCTTGAGCAGGTTCGAGAAGTGGGAGGCGAGGACCGTCCCGGGCTGCTGCCGCAGCTTTCGCTGGATGAGGGCGACCAGCCCCAGCCCGCGCTGGCCGGCGACCTGCACCGCATTGCCGGCCGCGAGCAGGCTGTCGCCCCCCGTCGTCTGCGCCAGGTCGCGCTCGAATCGCCCGAGTTCCCCGGCCGGGGAGTCGGACGGAGCGAGCCACACGGTGTCGGCGAGGATCCCCACGAGGTCGTCTTCGGGGTTCATCGCGCTGTCGCGGTAGGCAAACGTCAGTTCGAGCAGGACGCCACGGCACTCGATCCCCGCGATGCGGCGTGTGCGCGGCAGGTCGACGACGCGCACCGGAGCGAGCGTGTCCTTCGGCGCCGTGCCCGCGGCCAGCGCCGCACGCATCGTGGCCGCGCGCGCGGCGTTTTGCGCTCGCCCCGGCGCGTAGGCGACCGGGATGTAGGCGCGCTCGGCCGGCCGCACGAAGTACGAGCTGTCGCGATCGAGGCGATCGATCTGCGTGAAGCTCGTCGCGCGCAGCACGCTGTCGCTCACCGCGCCGACGAGCTGGCTTTCGAGCCGTCGCCGCGGTCCCTGCACCCACGTGCGCACCAGCGTCTCGAGGGCCGTGGGCGTCTGCCCTGCCGACCACGCGCTCTCGCGGATGTCGATGCGAACGTCGGCCTGGGCTCCCGGTGACAGCATCGCGACGAGAATCAGGACGATCCCACCGCGCGAAAGTACTCCGATCAAGTTGATAGGTGATCCTCGGTTAAGTGCCGAATCCGGCGGATGTTCGGGGGTGCCCGGACAGTATCTCCCGGCCGAGCCGGCCGCGTCCACGACTGCGCGCCCGAACTCGCTCGGCCGTCTTTCGATAAACCGTTTGACTGCTGCGAGTTCACTCCCATACGTTGTGCGGGTTGCCCGACTTTTCGAAGGGCCTGGCGCCGCACTCGCACGGAAGCCGAGGCCACAGGTTCGCACGTCGTCTCCCTCGATGGGCGAACCCCTGGAGATTCAACCGAGGAGGACTGAATGCGCTCAATCCGCGCTCGCCTCGCCGCGCTCTTCATCGCGGCGATCGGGTTCGTGCTCTGTACGCCCCACACCAGCCAGGCTGAAGTGGGTGGCTTCCACGTCAACCTGACCCCGTACGCCGGTTTCGCCACGTGGGCCAAGGACATCAACCTGCAGGACAAGCTGATGTACGGCGGCAAGGTCGGCCTCGGCCTCGGCAAGACGTTCGCCATCGAAGGCACCTACGGCATGAGCTCGACGGACACGCAGGAAGGCGCCGGGACGGAATCGTACGTCCAGAGCATCGCCGGCAGCCCCGTCAGCGCCGACTTCACGCACATGGCGGGCGACCTGCAGATCAACCTCGCGCCCAGCTCGTCGGTCAATCCGTACATCTTCGGCGGCTACGGCAGCCACAAGATCGACATCGAGAACGCGGGCGACGAGAGCTACAGCGGCCCGAACTTCGGTGGCGGTTTCAAGCTGCACTTCTCGCCCCGCGTCGCGCTGCGCCTCGAAGCCCGTGACATGATGTTCAACTTCACGGACGAGGAGCAGACCGCTCCCGGCACCGCGCCGGACGAAAGCCAGCACAACCTGGTCTACACCGGCGGCATCCAGTTCTCGCTCGGCGGCACCAGCGAGACGGTCGACACGGACATGGACGGCGTCGGGGACAAGAAGGACGAGTGCCCGAACACGCCGGCCGGTTGCGTGGTCGATGCCAAGGGCTGCCCGATCGATTCGGACGGCGACGGCATCTGCGACGGCGTCGACATGTGCCCGGGAACGCCGGCCGGAACGAAGGTCGACGAGAAGGGCTGCCCGATGGATTCGGACGGCGACGGCGTCAACGACGGAGTCGATCAGTGCGCCAACACGCCGGCCGGTTGCCAGGTCGACGCGAACGGTTGCCCGGTCGACAGCGACAAGGACGGCGTCTGCGACGGCCTCGATCAGTGCGCGAACACGCCGAGTGGCGCCAGCGTCGATGCGAACGGCTGCCCGACCGACACCGACGGCGACGGCGTTTACGACGGAATCGACCTGTGCCCGAACACTCCGACCGGTGCCCGCGTCGATGTGACGGGTTGCCCGATCGAGATCTCGGTCCAGGAGCAGGAGCTCCTCGACAAGGGCATGATCACGGCACGCAACATCTACTTCGACACGGCGAAGTCGACGATCAAGCCGGAATCGGAGCAGGCGCTGCGCGAACTCTGCACCATCTTCCAGCAGTGGCCGACGTTGAAGATCGAAGTCGGCGGCCACGCGGACTCGCAGGGCGGCGACGCCTACAACCAGAACCTGTCCGAGGAGCGCGCCGCGGCCATCGGTGATTGGGCCCGCGCGAACTGCCCGGGCCTGACGCCCGGGAACTTCACCTCGGCCGGTTACGGCGAGAAGAATCCCGTCGCGACCAACGGCACGGCGAAGGGCCGCGCCCTGAACCGACGTGTGGAGTTCAAGGTCCTGAATCCCGAGGAGCTCAAGCGGCTGAAGGAACGCCGCGAGATGCTGATGAAGGATCCGGCGGCCAAGTAGTCCGCACACTGGAGCAAGGCTGAACAGGAGGGGGCGGCTCCGCTACGGAGCCGCCCCCTTTCTGCTGCATCGACCCGCGCCCTGGTTGCATCTGAATGAAACCATGACCCTCCAGACCCTCGAAGCAGCCCGTCCCGCCCTCCTCACCCTGCAGGCCACCCTGCTGCAAGCCGAGCGCCGGGAGCGCGAACGCCTGTACGGTCGCATGGCCCTGGGCACCTGGTACGCCGCCGTGCTCGAGGACCCCACGCTGGCGTGGCTGCGCTCGCTCGGCCAGCTCGTCGCCGACCTCGACGCCGCGATGGACGACGCCGTCCGCCACGAGACGCCACTCACGCTGCAGGCGATCGAGGCGTTTCTCGCCCAGGCGCGGGCCTGCCTCGTGCCGGGCCCGCGCTACCTGCAACTGCTTCAGGAGTATCCCGACGTGGTGTTCGCCCACCGCGATGCGGTGCGGACGCTGCCATGTCGGCGAAGCCATTCAGGCGAAGCCATGTAGGCGAAGCCATGAAATGACAAAGCCCCCGGGGCTGTGACCCCGGGGGCTTTCCGCTGCTTCTTCTCGCTCTTGTGCCGGCCAAGCCGGCACGTCACGGCCCTTGCCGGCTATGCCGGCAAGATTACATCGCCGTATTGCTCGGCGCGGGGTCCCCCGCCTGGCGGGCGCGATCAAACGCGTCCTTCCCCGCCACGAGCGCCTTCTGCAGGTCGCCCTTGTGCGCCTTCACCTCTTCCTTCACGCCCTGGAGCTTGTGGTCGAGATCGTCGCCGAGCCGGCGCGTCTTGTCCGCGATCTGCTTGCGCGTCTCCTCGCCGCTCTGCGGCGCGAGCAGCAGGGCCACGCCCGCGCCGACGGCGGCGCCGAGCAGGAAGGCGAGAAGAGTATCGGCACGTTGGTCACTCATGGTGGTTTCCTCCCTTGTGCGAGGCCGCCGTGTCGGCGCCCCGATGCTTGAAGAACGTCCCGGCGAGCGCCGAGGCACCCGCCCGCACTCCCTTGACGAGCGCCGCGATCTGCAGCGCCGGTTCGACCACTTCACCGACCACGAGCGACGAGGCGCGGGCGAGCTTCGACCCGGTCGTGGCGAATTCCTTGGTGAGCCCGTCGACGCGCCCGGCCACCTGGCTGAGCGTGTCGAGGACGCCACGCGCCTCGATCACCGTGCGTTCGATCTCGGGGATCGTGGATTCGAGCTGCGCCATGCTGCGCTCGAGTTGAGCCATCGTCGAGCGCAACTGCGTGATGGCGCGGATGAGGACGATCGCCACGGCGACGAGCGCCAGGGTGGCGACGACGATGCAGATCTGGACGACAGTGGGCATGTGACCTCGCGCGGGGGTTCAGACGGTGCTGGACCGATTGCACACCCGCGGGGCCGCCCTGTCAAGGAGACCCGCGATCCCCCGGGCCGCCGCGATCAGGTCTTCTGCTTCTTCTTCTCGGCGGCGGGGAACAGGATGTTGTTGAGGATCAGGCGGTAGCCCGGCGAGCTCTTGTGCAGCGACAGGTTCGACGGCGGGTCGCCCACCGCGTGCTGGTAGTCCTCGGGGTCGTGGCCGCCCAGGAACGTGAACGTCCCCTTGCCGAACTTGCCGTGGATATAGCGCGCTTCGTCGGTGCCCTCGGTCTCGCCGAGCACGGTGATGCCCGGCTTGAGGAAGCCCTTGCGGTACCCGGTGGTCTGGCCCAGGAACTCGGGCACGGCGTTGGTGTGGTCCTGCGTCAGCATCGTCGGGATCGGGTCGTTCTTCGCCGAGAAGTCGAACAGCGTGAAGAACGACGCGCGCCCGCGCGGCACCGCGTCGTTGGTGACGTCGAGGTCCGAGTACTCGTAGACGTAGGGATCCGTGAACAGCGTGAAGTTGCGGAAGGCGAGCGTGCGCGAGTAGTCGAGGCGCCGCTGCGCCGCCGGATCCGGCGGATCACCGTCGTACGGCACGTCGACGATGTCGACGCCCTCGGCGGCCAGTGCGATGTCGTACGAATCGGTCGCCGAGCACATGGCGAAGAGGAACCCGCCGCGTGCGACATACTCCTTGATCGTGCGCGCGACCGCCTTCTTGCACTCGCTGACCTTGGCGAAGCCCAGCGAACGGGCCGTCGTCGCCTGCAGTTCCTTCTCGGCACGGTACCAGTCGGCGCCGGCGTAGGCGGCGTAGAACTTGCCCTGCTGGCCGGTGAAGTCCTCGTGGTGCAGGTGGAGCCAGTCGTACTTCTGCAGGTCGCCCTTGAGCACCTCGGGATCCCACAGCGTGGCGTATGGCACCTCGGCGTAGTCGAGGGCGAGGCGCACCGCGTCGTCCCACGGCACGGCGTTCGGCGGAACGTAGACGGCGATGCGCGGCGCCTTCTCGAGGACGACCTTCTCCATGTTCGCGTCCTCGATCGTGGCGAGGATGGCGGCTTCTTCGGCGGGGCCCGCGGGCTCGGTCTTCACACCGCGGATGCGCGCCTCGCGTTCGAGCGCCGCGTCGTCGGGCAGGAGGAACGAGCCGCCGCGATAGTTGAGCAGCCAATCGAGCTTGCCGCCGCGCTCGAGTGCCCAGAACGCGAGGCCGTAGGCCTTGAGGTGATCGGTCTGCGACGCGTCCATCGGCACGAGCAGCTTCGCCGCGGCAGGCGCGGCCGCGAGGACGATGCCGAAGATCGGCAGCAGGACCGCGAAGGAGACGCGCCTCCGGCGCGTGACATGGCTCACGGCGTCCCCCCCTGCTTCGCCCGCAGGGCCTGCACGCGACGCCGCGTCTCGGGCGCGAGCCACGATCGCGGATAGTGATCGAGCAGCTCCTCGTATTGCGTGAGCGCTCCGGGCTGGTCGCCCCCGGCGAGCAGGAGGTCACCGGCGCGGCGGCGCGCGGTCGGCGCGAGGCGATCGTCGGGCACGGTCTCGGCGACAGCGCGCGCCTTCGCCGCGGCCTCGGCGAGCCGGCCCTTCGTCTCCAGCAGGCTGGCGACGAGCAGCCCGGCGTGGGACCAGGCGGGGCCGCCGACGGATGCCGTCTCGGCTTCGCGGGCGCGGGCCAGCGCCTCGTCGGTTCGACCGATGCGCGCCAGCCGCGACGCGTCGGCGAACGCGGCGAGCCCGGGCGCGCCGGGACCGCCCGACTCGATCAGGTAGGCCCGCTCGAGCGCATCGTTGGCATGCGCGCTCCCCGGGTAGGCGCGCGCGAACGCATCGTAGCCGCCGCCCGCGCTGTCGAACGCGCCCGCGAAGAAACGCGCCTCGCAGGCCTGGAAGTTCGCGTCTTCCCGCAGGGCGTCGGGACCGTCACCGTCGCGCACCGCATCGTAGGCTCGCGTCGCCGCGCCGAGGTCCCCGCGGCGCAGCGCCTCCTCGCCCGCGGCGAGCGTGAGCCGCGCCGCGACCTCGGGATCGTCCGTCGCGCCGGGCGTGCGCGCGGCCATCGCCCCGGCATCGCGCGCGACCCGCAGCGCGGCCTCCGCCTCGCCGACGCGCTCGAGCCGATCGGCCAGGTCGAGCCCACGTCGCACCGACTCGGGTCCGCCCGGCAGCCCGCGCCATACGCCCTCGAGCCCGCGCAGCCGCTCGCGCTCGGCGCTCTCGAGATCCGGCGGCGGGGATGTCTTCGCGGTCGACGGGTTCGGCGCGGTGCGCAAGGACGTCGCGTCGAGCCCGAGGAAGTGCGTGCTCGTTTCCATCCACTCCGCGCCGGGACCCCGGTCGCCGCGCGCACGGTCCTCGAACAGCCGCGCCACGGCCCGCTCGCGCAACTCCGGATCGTACGGACCCAGCGCCAGCGCGACGAGCGCGGAGTCGGCCCCGCGCACCGAGACGTCGTCCCGCGAACGCAGCGACAGCGCCAGCTGCCACAGCAGCGAGCCCGCGGGCATCGCGTCCGCCTCGCCGCCACCGGCCACGGCGCGGTTCGCGCCCCGTGCCTCGGCCCGCACGATGCGCTCGACCGCCGGCCGCGGCCGGCCGGCCAGCGCTTCGAGGCGTGAGGCTTCGAGCGCCAGGTCGGTACGCGCGGGATCCTTCGTCGCCAGCTTCGCCACGTCCTTCGCCAGCGCCTCGCGGTTGCCGTCGCTCCACTGCTCGAGCCGGACGCGCGCCCACGACGCCTGCTCGGGGCTGCGCTCCCAGGCTTCGAGCGCGCGCGCGCGCGCTACGGGCACCTTCCCCGCGG
This sequence comes from Candidatus Eiseniibacteriota bacterium, assembly GCA_031431875.1. Classification (GTDB taxonomy): domain Bacteria; phylum Eisenbacteria; class RBG-16-71-46; order RBG-16-71-46; family DASYSL01; genus JANPEF01. Next base: position 13,390 of record JANPEF010000010.1, read on the forward strand.
CCGCGTACGAGTCGGCCGCAAAGCGGGACCAGAAACCGGCGCGGAACGGACGCTCGCGCAGCGCCTTCGCCACCGACGACTGCTTTGCCTTCGTGTCGAGGAACCGGGCGACAGCCGGTGCGGGCTCCTGCCGCTGCATGAACTCGGCGCGGACCAGGAGGACGTCGAGATCCTCCGGGTGGCGTGTCTCGAGATCCGTGATGGTGCGGTCGGCGGCGGAGGACTGCCCGCCGCGCAGCAGCGTGCGGGCGCGCTCGAGCAACTGTTCGTCGGGCAAGGGTAGCAGGCTCGGCTCGGTCGACGGAAAGTTGGTGGCATTGCCGATCAGGATCGAGCGCACGCGCGGCGGCTCGACGCCCTGCGCGGCGCTCGGGTGCGGCGCGGCCGCAAGCAGCACGACGAATGCGAGGAGCGCGAAGTTCGCGGCGAGCCCGCTGCGACGGCGACCGCTCACTCGCTGGCCCCAAGGCGGCGAAGGTAGGCCTCGACCAGCGCGCGGTACTCGCCCGGATACTTCTCGGCCCGAGCGCGGAGCAGGTCGTAGCGCGCGCGCTGCTCGCGCTCGAGCAGGCCGGCGCGCAGGTCGGCCGGCGCAGCGCGCGGCACGGCGAGTCCGGTGCGCGACTCGCGCTTCTCGTCGAAATCGCGCCGGTTGAGGCTGCGCTGCGCGTCGAGCATGCGCGAGAGGATCTTCTCCTGGCGCGCCATCGTCGCGGGATCAAGCTCGCCTTTGCGCAACGACTCCTCGACCTGCTTCATGTCGTCCTTCGTCGGCTCGAGACGCCCGAGCAGGTTGTCCTCGGGCCTCGCACTCTGCATCGCCTCCTCGAGTCCCTGGCGGATGGCCCGCTGTTCGGCGGCCAGGCGCTCCATCGTCGCCTGGTCGCCGGCGGCGAGGCGCTGCTGCTGGGCCAGACGCTCGGCCAGGCGTTGCGTCTCGCCGTTCATCTCGCCCTGCTGGCCGGCCAGGCCTTGCATCTTCTCGCGCGCGCTCTTGCCGTCCTTCCCGCTGCCCGGCTTCGAGCCCGGCTTGTTGCACGCGGCCGCCGACTCGCGCAGCGACAGCACGGCGCGATCAAGCGCCTCGCCCGCCGACTCGCCGGCCTGCTTGCCGCGCCCCGGGTTGCCTTGCGCGAACGCGTCGCGCGACTGCTCGAGCGCGTTGATCGCCTTGCCCAGTTGCTGCGTGGCCTCGGGGCTCAGGTATGGCGTGTCCTTGCCGGTCTCGAGCAGGTCCTCGATGACGCGCGACGCACCCTCCTTGAGGTCCTCCTGGCGCTCCGCCCGCTCGTCGTCGCCGCCGGCCTGGGCCAACGACTGCTCACCGGCGCGCGACAGGTCGACCAGGTCCTGCGCCGAGCGCTTGATCGCCTCGGCCGCGGCCTGGTTCTCCTCGTTCGACATGTCCTCGGCCGACTCCTGCAGCTGCTGCGCCATCTGCTCGAGCTTCTGCTGCGCCTGCCGGCCCGACTGCTGCGCCTTCTTCTGCGCGCCCTTGTTCTGCGGCGACTGGCGGTGGTTCTGCTCGGCCTGGTCCATCTGCGGCTTGACCTCGGTCTCCAGCTTCTCGGCCGACTGCTGCATCGACTCCTGCTCCCTGGCCTCGAGCTCCTTCGCCAGCTCCTCGAGCTGCTGCTTGAGCGCGTCGGCCGCGGACTCGAGCTTCTGCTGCGCGGCGGCCAGCTTCTCGGCTTGCGGGGCGTCCGCAGGAGGCTTGTTCTCGGCCTTGTCGTTCAGCTCCTTCTGCCGCTCGGCCAGCTCCTTGGCGCGCTGCGCGACCTCGTGTGCCTGCTCCTCCTGGCGGATCTTCTTCATCAGCTCGATCGAGCGTTCGAGTCCCTCGAGCATCTCCTTCTGCTGCTGGGCGAGGTCCTTCATCTGCTGCTGCAACTGCCGCGGGTCGGTCTTTTCGATCCGGCGGTTGATGTCCTCGATCGACTTCTTCAGGTCCTCGTTCTGCAGCTCGGCGACCAGCTTCGACAGCTCCTGCATCTTCTCGAGGAGCTGCTGGTCGTAGGCCTCGTGCTCGGCCGCCTTCGCCGCCTGCTCCTGCAACTGCGCCGCCTGCTCGGCGATCTTCTCGGTAACCTTCTTCTGCGCCTCGGTCGCCTCGCGCGCTGCCTCCTTCTTCTCCCACGTGAGTTGGCGCTCGTTCTGCAGGTCGCGCGCCAGCTTCTCGCTCTGCCGCACGGCCTCCTCGGCTTCCTTCTTCACCTCTTCGAGTGCGACCTTCGTCTCCTCGCGCTCCAGGCCCAGCTCCTCGAACAGTTCCGAGAGCAGCGGGAAGCGCAGCGTGAAGTTGCGGCTCACCGTGACGTTGGGCCCGCCCACCGCGTCGTTGTCGCGCAGCTCGAAGTGGAACGTCGCGCTCTTTCCCGGCAGCAGCGCCAGCGGCGCGGCATCCCAGTCGGCGCCGACGCTCGCCTCGCGGGGCTTCTCGGGCCAGCGTGCCAGCAGCGTGCGCAGCACGGCGCCGTCCTCGGGCTTCGCCACCAGCGTCAGGTCGCTCACGCCGAAGTCATCGGACACGACGGTCCACACCGGGATGCGCGAGCCGGCGGGCAGGTCGAGGTCCCCCGCGGGCTCGATGACGGTGAGCATGGGCGGCTGGTCGGCGATCGGCTGCACGTTGTACGTGGCCTCGACCGTTCGGGTCTCGACGTCGGCGGCGAGCGTCCATGGGCCGGCGGCGCCGACGGTGAAGGTGCCGGTCCAGCGCCGCGGCGACAGCGCGCGCATGGCGACCGGCGGGCGGGCGGGCAGCGTCCAGCGCACGGACTTGGCGCTGCGATCGAGGTTGACCACCACCTCGACCTCGGTGCCGTCGAGCGCGGTCACGTCGCCGCGCGTGGCCGAGCGGCTCTCGGCGGGCAGGCCGGTATACGCCGGGTAGCGATAGGTGAGGTCGAAGGAAACCACGCCAGCCTGGCCGGCGAGCGCGACCGCGTACAGCGGAGACTTCACGCCGGCCACCTCGACCTGGTAGGTGCCGGGCTCGGCGACGCCGCGCACCGACGCCTCGAAGCGGCCGTCCGCCGCGGCGGGCTCCATGCGCACGCGATCGCTCTGGCCACCATGCTCGAACACGAGCGTCGGCGCGCGGCCGGTGCCGTCGACCCTGGCGCGCACGAACAGCGTGGCGCCGGGCGGCAGCGTAACGTCCCCCGGCTCGACGCTGAGCGTGACCAGTGTGGCGGCGGCGGCACGGGGATGGAACAGGCGATCGAGGGCGCCGCCCAACGGCCCCGGCGCGAGCGCGAAGCCGAGCGCCCATGCGGTGGCCGCGGCGCCGAGAGCGAGCAGGGCGGGACGCGGCACCGGGCGCGGCAGCAACGGCCCCAGGTCGAGGCCGCCGGCGCGGCGATTGGCCTCGGCCACGAGCGCGGCGGCAAGACTGCCCGAGCCCGCCGCGGCCGGCGCCAGCTCGAGCGCGTTGACCAGCAGCGAACGATGTTCGGGGAAGCGCGTCTCGGCGGCCAGTGCGAAGCCCTTGCGCGAGGGTTGCCCCCGCAGGGGCCGCACGACGAACCAGGCGACCAGGCCGAGGGCGATCGCCGCGCCGAGCGAGGCCAGCGCCAGCGGCGCCTCGGCGACACGGGCCAGCATGATCGCGAGCCCGGCGAGAACCAACAGCGCGATGGCGGCGGCGGCGGCGAGCGCAAGGGTGCCGGCGACGAGCGTGTGCACGAACCAGCGACGACGACCGGCGTCGAGCCGGGCGGCGAGCGGTGCGGAGGCGTCTTGAGCGATCATGGCCGGACCCCGAATCGTCTACTGCGTGAGTGCGAAGAGCGCGATGTTGACCGCCATCTGGATCGCCTGCGTGCGCTTCTCCGGCGGGTCGGAGTGGACACCGGCGTCCTCGAGTCCGTCGCCGAGGTCCGTGTCGAAGGTGAACAGCACGCACAGCCGACCATCGCGAAACGCGGCGAACGCCTTGGGAGCACCGCCGTCGTGCTCGTGGATCTTCGGCAGGCCGCGCGGGAATGCGTAGGGCGAGCGGAAAATCGGATGCGACCACGGCAGCTCGACGAGTTCGTTCTCGGGCAGGACGCGCTTCATCTCGCGGCGGAACGATTCGGCGAGGCCGAAGTCGTCGTCGCACCACAGGAACCCGCCCGCGTCGAGGTAGCGGCGCAGGCGTTCCACCTCGGTGGCCGTGAACTTCACGTTGCCGTGGCCGGACATGAACAGCATCGGGTGATTGAACAGCTCGTCGTCGGTGGGTGTGACGACCGGCGCCTCGCCGGCGGCGATCGGAACGCCGCGCTCGCGCACCGCGGCGAGCAGGTTGATCAGCGAGGTCTCGTTGCCGTACCAGTCGCCGCCGCCGCCGTACTTGAGGCGCGCGATCCCGAAGCGGGCGCGGTCCGGCTCGCCCGGTGCGCCAGCCGCCCGGCCGGGCGCGAGGGGGCCGACCAGCGCTCCGAGGAGCACGAGGGCGAGGGCGGATCGGGTCGGACGGGGCAGGCGCACGCAGGCTCCGAACACGAGGCGGAGGCCCACGTCGGCGATCGCCGCGCGCGGAGCTCCGCGTCCGCATCGAGTCTACCCGCCGCCCCCGCCGGGCATGTGCCGGAATTCAGCGTCCCCAGGGAGAGTTTGCGTGTCCCGGACAGGGTCCCCTTCGTGCGATCATGGCACCCCCGACGAGGAGGCGCAGCTGACCCGAATCCCCCGACTTCGCCCGGTGCATGCCCTGTGCCTCGCCGCTCTCGCCCTCGGCCTGGTGTGCGCCCGGGACCACGGCCGGGTGGGCGCTCCCGACCCGGCGCAGTGGCCGGCCGCGCAGCTCGCAACTGGCGGCCGAATCGACGGGGTGACGGTCGGGAGCGAGGCCGAGGCACGTTTCCGCGTCCAGGGGACGCGCCCGGGGGGCGTGGTCCGCGTCGAGACTGCGACCGGCTCGACCGACGTGCGCGTCGTTCGCGCCTACACGCCGTTCCACCTGTTCGTCTCGTTCGCCACCGCCCTCCTGTTCTGGTCCGCGTGCTTCTTCATCTTCGCGTCGCGCTTCGAGAGCGAGCCGGCGCGGACCTTTCTGTGGGCCAGCCTGGGCTACGGGCTCGCGGTCGTTTCGGGCGCCGTGCACTTTCCGGGCGCCACGTCGCCGGCCGCGCTCGTGGCCCCGCTCATCCGGATGGCCTCGCTGGTCGCCACGCCGGTCCTCTTCCTGCGCATCGCCTTCCTGTTCCCGCGCCCGGATCCCCACGTGCGCGGCGAGTCGCTCGTGTTCGCGATGGGCGCGCTCGCCGCGATCCTGTTCGCCCTCGAAGCCGGCGGCCTCGTGTTCTACGCGCAGCGGGGCGGACCCGCGGCCTACGAACGCTTCATCATCGCGACGCGACTGGCCAGCGGCTTCCTTGCCCTGCTCGTCCTGTGCGGCTCGGGGTACCTGGCGAGCGCGACCCGGCGTGCCGTGCTCACGCGCGAACGCCAGCAAGTGAAGTGGGTCGCCTGGGGCAGCGTGGTCGGGGCGTTTCCGTTCGGCCTGCTCTACGCGTTGCCGGCGGCGCTCGGTCGCGCACCGCTGATTCCGCTCGAAATCGCACGCCTGTGCGCCGGCATCGTTCCCGTGTCGTACGCGATCGCGGTGGCGCGGCACCAGTTCATGGACATCGACGTCATCATCCGCCGCTCGCTGCTCTACGGGTCGATGGCCGCCCTGCTCACCGTCACCTACCTCCTGCTCGCCGTTTTTCTCGGCGGCCCTTCGCCCGGGCCGCTGGCGGTGATCGACCTGCTGCGCATCGGCGCCGCCGGCGCCGCCGTGGCGCTGTTCACGCCGACGCGGCGCATCCTCGGGCAGTGGATCGATCGCGCGTTCTTCAAGCTGCGCACCGACCACCACGAGCGCGCGGCGCGCTTTCGCGCCGAGCTCCTCGATGTCGCCGATCCCGCCATGCTCGGGGCTCGCCTCGAGGCGTGCGTGCGCGCCGCCCTCGAGCCGACGCGCGTCCTCGTCGGGCTTGATGGTCCCGCCGGAGAGCCCCGGATGCGCGCGCTCGCGGGCGCGACGAGTCGACCCGAGGTGGAACTCGAACCCGGGCAATGGCCCGCGGTGGATCAGGCGGACGGGACCGTGCTCGTCCAGCCGCTGGCGGCCGGCGGCGCGCAGACGGGCACGCTTCGCCTGGGTCCGCGCGTCAGCGGTCGGCGTTACGTCGAGGAGGACCTCGCCTTCCTCGCGACCGTCGGCGAGGATGCCGGCCGGGCGCTCGACCGCCTGAACCTCGTGCGGCGGGCTGCGGAGGAGTCGTTGCGCCGGGCGGAGCGCGACGCGCTGGACCGGCAGAAGAACGAGTTCCTGTCGCAGGTCGCGCACGACCTGCGAACTCCGCTCACGTCGATCCTGTGGTCGGCGCAGAACGTGCTCGACGGCGTCGCGGGTCCCGTACCCGAGGCCGCCGCCGAGAACGTGCGAGTGATCCGCGGCGCCGCCAGCCACCTGGGTCGCCTGGTCAACAACCTGCTCGAGATCGCGCGCCTCGAGACCGATGCCGCGCCACCCGAGCTCGAACGCGTCGTGGCCGGACCGATCGTGACCGCGGCCCTGACCACGCTCGGCCCCATTGCCCGGGCATGGAACGTTGCGATCGTCGCCGACCTGCCCGGGGAGCTTTCGGCGCTGGCAGCCCGGCGCGAGGGGCTTGCCCGCATCGTCATCAACCTCACCGAGAACGCACTCAAGTATTCTCCGCCGGGCTCCGCGGTCACGGTCGCGCTTCGCCGCGTGCCGGGCGGACGCCAGGAATTGTCCGTGCGCGACCACGGCCCGGGCATTCCGCCCGAGGACCGCGAGTCGGTGTTCGAGCGCTTCCGCCGCGGACGTCGGACGTCCGCGCACGAGGCATCCGCGGCCGCGTCGGGCACCGAGGGCGCCGCCGGGCCAGGCCTCGGGCTCGGGCTCGCCGTCGTCCGCGCCTGGATGGACCGTTGTGGCGGCACGGTCGTGATCGAGGCGCCCTCGGATGGCGGGGCGCGATTCGTCTGTCAGTTCAACGAGTGGACCCCCGCTCCCGAGGAGGAAGCCGCATGGCCCGCATCCTGATCGTCGACGACGACCCGGCGCTCCGCCGCGCCCTGGCCGAGCGCCTGCGCTTCTGGGAGCACGATGTCGAGGAAGCCGCGGGCGTGCGGGCCGGCGGCGAGGCGGTGCGCGCCCGCCGCTTCGACCTGCTGCTGCTCGACCTCGAACTGCCCGACGGCTCGGGGCTCGACCTGCTGCGCGGCCTGCGCGGCGACGAGGAGACGCTGGCGAGCGCGCCCGACGTCATCGTCCTCACGGCGCACGGCTCGATCGAGTCGGCGGTCGAGGCGATCCGCGCGGGCGCGACCGACTTCCTGCTCAAGCCGGCCGACTTCGACCTGCTGCGCGCGGTGCTCGACCGCACGATCGAGAAGCGCCGCCTCACCTCCGTCCACCGCGCCCGCGTCGAGCGCGACGAGGACGACGACGGCGATCTCGTCGTCGCCTCGCCGCGCATGAACGCGGTGCTCGCGACCGCGGCCCAGGCGGCCCGCTCGAAGGCCCTGATTCTGCTCACCGGCGAGAGCGGCACGGGCAAGCAGAAGGTCGCCGAGTACGTGCACCGCAAGAGCGACCGCGCCGACGGCCCGTTCGTCTACGTGAACTGCGTCGCGGTGAACGACGAGATGATCGAGTCGACGCTGTTCGGCCACGAGAAGGGTGCGTTCACGGGCGCGATCTCGCGGCGCATCGGCCGGCTCGAGACCGCCCACGGCGGCACGGCGTTCCTCGACGAGATCGGCGATATCAGCGCGAAGATGCAGGCCAAGCTGCTGCACTTCCTCGAGACGGGCGAGTTCGAGCGCCTGGGCGGGACGCGCACCCTGCGGGTCGACTGCCGGATCGTCGCGGCGACGCACCGCGACCTGCCGGCTGAAATCCGCGCGGGACGGTTCCGCGAGGACCTGTACTTCCGGCTCAACGTGATCGGGATCCACCTGCCCCCACTGCGCGAGCGGCGCGAGGACATCGCTGCCCTGGCCGACCGCTTCGTCGCCCGTTACGCCCGCGACGCGAAGCGCACGGGGATGGTGCTCGATCCGGTGACGCGCGCGCGCCTCGAGTCCCACGACTGGCCCGGCAACGTGCGCCAGCTCAAGAACGCGATCGAGCGCATGGTCGTTCTCGCGCCCGACGAGTGGCTCACTCCCGACCTGCTGCCCGTCGAAATATCGGGCGACGCGCCCGGCGCACCTGGATCCCCCCCGGAATCCGGCACCGAAGCCACGCCGCCCGAATTCGACCTGCGCGCCGCCGTCGAGGTGTTTCGCCGCGACCACATCGCCGCAGCGCTCGCCCGCACCGGCGGCAACCGCACCCGTGCGGCTGCGCTGCTCGGTATCCAGCGCACGCACCTGAGCCTGCTGCTGCGCCAGTCCGGTTCGGCGGCCCCGGACATCGAGGCCGCCGAACCCGAGGCCTGATCGCGACCGCTACTGGCAGCGCGTGTGCACGTCGTAGCGCTTCGCGCCGTTGCTGCCCACGCGCAGCTGGATGGTGGCGATTTCCGTGCCGCCCGCGCCCGGGATGAGGCGCCGCGAGAGCGCCGTCACGTCGCTGCCGCCGGCCGAGACCGCGCCCTTCTGCTGCTCACCGACCATCGCCTCGAACGACGCCCCAGCCGGGATCGGCGGACTCTGCGTCACGTCGACCGGCGTCGCAGTCAGGCGTCCCGAGTACTTCGAGTCGAACCGATAGCCACCACGGTCGTCGACGACGGCGGTCTTCTCGAAGCGCACCGGCCCCGCCACGTGGATCCAATCGGTCGGTCCGTCGGCACAGAACGGTCGCGGCACGACCTGGTCGTACGTGATGGTGAAGCTCTGGCTGCGGTTGCCCGCGCGCGGCGCACGACCGGCGAGGTGCAGCACGGTGGCGCGCCCGTCCGTCGGGATGCCCACGCCCGCGGAAGCCGGCTGCGGCGGGCCCCCGACGAGCCCGACCAGCTCGGCGGGCAGCGCGTTGTAGATGAACGGCGGAATCTCGCGGAACGTCGGGGCGTCGTGCAGCATCCCGGTCTGCGACAGCGGCGTCGCGGAATCGAGCAACCCGCTGCGCACGAGGTCGGCGATGACCACCTGCTCGGCCAGCTCCCAGCTCAGAACCTGGTGATCGGCCGTGCCCGGAATCATCACCTCGAAGTGCGCCGCGCCCACCGTCCAGGTGCCCCCGCCGCCGGACGGCGCACCGGTGCGAAAGAGGCGCAGGTGCACACGCAGCGGTTCGTAGTCGCCAAGCTGCAACTGGATCGCACTGCCGGTCCAGCCTTCGCCTTCGACCCAGTTCGTCTGCGCGTCGCCGATCGCATCCGACCACTTCGCGTCGAACGGAGGCACGGGCGGGAAGCCGGCCGCGCTGCGGTTGCCATCCAGGGACAGGAGCGCATCGCGGATCGCGACCGGGTCGGCGTTGCCGACGAACAGGAGGTTCACGGGGTCCGACGGCGTTCCGTCGAACGACGTGCCCGTGTAGGGCCACAGCTGCAGCGTCGACACGCCGAACGTGACCGCCGCGACTTCGGCGGGCGGATCGAGACCGTCCCCGCCCGCAACGGCGGGTGCGGATCCGGCGCCGACGCCCGGCGCCAGGTTCGAGCGCTCGAGGCCGGTGGTGCTGGGAGAGAGAACCTGGTCGAGGCTGTTCGTGCCCCGGCCGCAACCGGTGAAGGCACAGACCACGGCGAGCGAGAACAGCAGCGGAATGACGAACCCCGGCGCCGGGCGGCGCGAGCGCGGCGCGACGGGCGGAGTGGACGGACGGCGGAGGAATCTCATGGGAACGGCCTCGCGAACGGAGTGGAGGAGCACGGCCCGGCGGTCCGGGCGGACGCGATCAAGATCGATCGCGGCGATGCTCACTCAAACCACGCTTCGTGCCACTCCCTGGTCGCCCGCGACCGCATCGAGACTGCCGCGGGCAAGCACTTGTGCGGCATCCGGTTCGCCGATCATCCCGGGGCGTGCCGCGCGCCCCGCCCGGGACGGGGCGAAGGCTTCGCCGTCGGATCGACCCGACGTTCGGGGAGGGGTTCGTCCGAAATCGCCGACGGCCCGGGAGCCGAAGCCCCCGGGCCGTCGAGAAAGTCCTCCACCGCGGAACGATCAGCGCTGCCGCGTTCCCGCCCCTACCGCCGCGTGTTGCGCCCGACCGCGTCATCCGGCTGCGCAAGCCTGACCACGCGCTGCTGGGAAACGCCGATCGCGCGGCCACCTGCATCATAGGCGATGACCTGCCACCGATAGGGAACCCCGGGCAATACGGACGCTTCGAGTTCCCGGACCGGCTCCATCGCCTCGTCGTAGTAGACGAGCATGCCCAGTTCTTTCGTCGAGGCGTTGAGTGCCTCCAGCAAATAATTCTTCGCCCCGGGGAGCGGTGTCCAGTGGAACTCCAGCGCCACCATCGTGGAGTCATTGTCAGGTGAGACCAACGAGATCGAATCGCGGCGAGCGAGCGTCACTGCATCGGCAGCAAAGACTGTGCGGACCGGCGTGACCGACGCGGCGCTCGACTCGATGCCTCCGCGGGCCCCGCGCGCCATCAGGCTCATCGACGTCGTCGTCGGATCGTAGCCGTCGAGCGAGGACTCGAAGCGGCTCCACCCTGAATCGAACGTGGTGTTCGCCGGGATCGGCGCCTCGGTCGCGGGGCGGAAGCCCTCGTCGTTCGGGCTGACATAGAAACGAAACCCGTCGGACGGCGGCGGCGCAACGACGAGCATCTTGACGAACACCTGCACCGTGTCCGCGTCGAGCGGCTGCACGTCGGTGAGAAGGATCGCCCCGGTGGCCTGCCCCTCCGGCACGTAGCCGGTCGGGTTTCCCGAGTTGTCGCCACAGCCGAGCGCGAAGACCGCGAGCCCCGCCGCCGTTGCGGCGAGCAGCGCGGCGGCCCCGCGCACCGATCGTCCCTGCATCCGCTTCGTCATGAAGTGCGTCTCCCTCGTTCCCTGCGGCGGCTCAGGCCGCCTTGGACTTCCGTGCGGCATTCTTGCGGTTGTCGAGCCAGATCCAGATGTCGAGCGCCAGGGCGCTGGCGACATAGATCGAGGAGTAAGTGCCGAAGATCACGCCGGCCAGCATGCACAACGCGAAGTCGTTGATCACCTCGCCGCCCCACACGTAGAGGGCGAGCGTGGCAAGGAACACGGTCATCGAGGTGATGAGCGTCCGCGACAGCGTCTCGTTCATCGCCGTGTTCATCAGGTCCTCGTGCGACAGCTTGTGCAGGGTCTTCCCCCGCTCGCGGATGCGGTCGAAGACGACGATCGTGTCGTTCACGGAATAGCCTGCCAGCGTCAGGAGGGCGGCGACGACGGTGAGCGAGATTTCGCGCTGCATGAACATCAGCACGCCGAAGGCGGCGAACACATCATGGAAGATGGCGATGATCGCGCCGACGGCGAACTTGAACTCGTAGCGCAGCCCGACGTACAGCAGGATACCCATGATGGAGAGGATCACCGCCCAGAAGGCCTTGTCGCGCAACTCGGCGCCGATGCGCGGTCCGACCGTCTCCGCGCGCCGCAGTTCGGGACTGGAGTCGGGAAAGCGCGCCAGCAGGGCCTGGGCGATCTGCGGAAACGGATCGACCTTCTGGACCGGAAGGCGAATGAGCAGCTCGTCGCCCGCGCCGGCCGCCTGGAGTTCGGCACCGCGGAAGCCGACCTCGTCGAGCACCTTCCGGACCTCGTCGGTCGGCAGGACCCGCGCCGTCTGGATCTGCATCAGCGTGCCGCCCGTGAAGTCGACGGAGTACCGCGGTCCCTTGACGATGAGCCAGCCGATGGTCGCCACGATGAGGAGCGCCGAGACCATGTAGGCGTACTTTCGGTACTTCATGAACGGAATGTTGGGATTGGTCGGCAGAAGCGAGAAGAACTTGTGCTGGGTCTGGGTCTGCGTCTTGTCGGCCATGTCGTTTCCTCCCGGCTCGGCGGCCTAGATGCTGAGCCGGGTCAGGGACCGGCGATGCGTGATCAGGTCGAAGATCATCCGCGTGAAGAACACCGCGGTGAACATGTTCGCGATCAAGCCGATGGACAGGGTGATGGCGAAGCCCTTGATCGGCCCCGTCCCGAACTGGAACAGGAAGGCCGAGGAAATCAGCGTCGTCACGTGCGCGTCGAGAATCGTGCGGAACGCCCGGTCGTAACCGACCTCGATGGCGGTCCGGACGGTCTTCCCGTTGCGCAGCTCTTCGCGAATGCGCTCGAAGATGAGGACGTTCGTGTCGACCGCCATGCCGATCGTCAGCACGATTCCGGCGATGCCGGGCAGCGTGAGCGTGGCCCCCAGACTGGCGAGACCCGCGAAGAGAAACAGGATGTTGAGCAGCAGCGCCGCGATCGCGATCAGTCCCGATCCCTGGTAGTAGACGATGACGAAGGCGATCACGAGCAGCGTGCCGATGACGGCCGCCTTGAAGCCGGCGTCGATCGAGTCCTGCCCCAGCGACGGCCCGACCGAGCGCTCCTCGCCGATCGACACCGGCGCGGGCAACGCACCGGCCTTGAGCACGATCTCGAGGTCCTTCGCATCCTTCGCATCGAACGAGCCCGAGATCCGCGCCTCGCCGCCCGGGATCCGCTCATCGATGCGCGGGGCCGAGCGGACGGTGTTGTCGAGCACGATGGCGAGCTGGCGGTTGACGTTCGCCGCGGTGACCCGCGCGAAGTCCGACGCCCCCTTGCCGGCCAGCCGCATGTTCACCATCCAGCCGCCGGGGTTCTGGTCGTCAGGGTTGGCGATCGCGTTGGAGACCGAGCCGCCGGTCATCTCGGCCTCGCGCTTGACCGCGTACAGCCAGCGGCCGGTGCGGCCGGCATAGCCCTCCTCCGAACCCCACAGGAGCTGGGTGTCGCGCGACAGCGCCGAATCCGGGCCGACCGCGGCGAGCAGCTCGTTCGCCCGCGGAACGTCGGCCACGCCGATGAACGCCCCCCCGGCCTGGAAATCGAGGAACAGCGACGACATCGCGCGGTTGACCAGCGCGGTGTCCACCTGCACCTGGCCCGCCCGTGCCTTGGCCGCGAGCACGGCGTCGAGGCGGGTGAACAGGGCGGCAGCTTCGTCCTGGTTGCGCACCAGCTTGAACTCGAGGAGCGCGGTCTGGCCGATCAGGTCCTTCGCCCGCTCGCGATCCGACAGGCCCGGGAGCTGGACGACGATGCGATCCTCGCCCTGCTTCTGGATGATGGGCTCGGCCACGCCGAACTGGTCGATGCGGTTGCGGATGACCTCGATGGCGCGGTCGACGGCCCCCGCCGCCTCTTCGGGCGGAAGCTTGGAGCGGTCGACCTCGAGCACGAGGTGCATGCCCCCCTGGAGGTCGAGCCCGAGCGGGATCGACTTGTCCCGCAGCTTCGCGGTGGGTGTGTCCTTGGGCGCACCGATGCGCTCTTCGCGCGGGAGCTGGTAGAACTGGAACGAGGGCCAGAGCGTCCACAGCGACAGCAGGACGGCCCCGACCACGAGGAGTGACTTCCAGAGATCGTTACGCGGCATCGGAGTACCCGGGACGACGGGGAGAGGACCGGCGACAGTTCAGCCGGAAGACACGCGCGCCGGACCCCGCCCCCGGATGCGGCAAAGGGCGCGAAGCCCGGCGCGCGAAACCAAAAGACCGACACGGGAGGATATCCACCCCGGGGGCCGGATGTCAACGAGCGGTTCGGCCACGACTTACGGGCGCGCGCGCCCCGCTTGCCCGGCTCCTGCGGTGGGCGTAGCATCGGAGCGGCCCTGCCTCCCCCGGCGAGCCATCTGGAGGGAACCCCCCGCTCCCGGCACCCAATCCCGGAATCCTGAGGAGGGCCGCAGCTTGAACATCCGCCTTCGCACCCCGCTCGTTCTGGCCCTGACCGTCGCCAACCTCGCCTCCGCCGGATCTGCCGCGGCAAGTTTCCACTTCATGCAGGTCGAGCAGATCATCGCCGGCGTCGACGGCTCGACGGCCCCGCAGGCCGTCCAGGTCCGGATGCGCTCCGGCAACCAGAACCTGGTGTCGGCAGCCCGGCTGGTCGCGCACGATGCGGCCGGGGCAAACCCCATCGTCCTGCACACGATCCCGACCAACGTCTCCGGCTCGGCCGCCGGGTCGCGGGTGCTGCTGGCCACCGCCGGCTTCGCGAGCGCGACCAATCCCTCCATCACGCCCGACTTCACCCTCGTCACGCCAATTCCGGACACCTACATCGCGGCGGGATCGCTGACGTTCGAGAGCGACGGCGGGTTGATCTACTGGCGCGTGAGCTGGGGCGGCGCGGCCTACACCGGTGCGACGACCGGTTCGACGACGAACGATGCCGACGGCAACTTCGGGCCGGCGTTCGGCGATCCCCTGCCGACCGATGCGGGCCAGGCGATGCGCTTCCTGGGTGCCGCCTCGGCGCTGAGCACCAACAACGCCGCCGACTACGCCTTGTCGGCCGGCCCGGCCGTGTTCACCAACAACGCGGGTGCCAGCGGCACGGTGGTGAGCCTGGTCGGCGTGCCGGACAGCCCGGCCGGCGGACTGGCGCTGTCGACGCCGATGCCGAACCCCGTTCGCGGCTCGATGACCTATGGAGTGACACTGCCTCGCGCTTCGCGCGTACAGGTCAACATCTTCGATCTCGCCGGGCGGCGGGTGCGGGTGCTCGCGGACCGCGACCTGCCGGCGGGACGCAACAGCCTGACGTGGGATCCCGCGGCGAGCGAGGCGGGAGTGCTCCCGGGCGGCGTCTACTTCCTGCGGGTGCGGGCCGGTGGCGAGCAGCGCACGACGCGCTTCGTCCTGCTCGGACGAGGCGCGCCGATGGTGCATCCCGACGACGACTAGGGTCCCGCGCTCGCTAGCGCAGCTTCGCCGGCACGACGGTCTTGAGCAGCCGGCCACGCGCGATCGCATCGCCGACCTCGACACCGTTGAGGATCGCCGTTTCCCCGACCGAGAGGCCCTGGGCCCCCATCGCCGAGACGATCTGGCCGAACGTGCCGGCCTGCGGGGCCGCGGTGATCCGGATTCGGGCCGGCGTCGGGTCGAGCCGCGCCGGATCGGTGAGCCCGCGGAACGAGCGGCACGAGGTGAGAAACGCCTGCTCTGGCGCGGATCCCGGCGCGACCTGACCGAGCATGCGGAACATCACCGTCGGGCTCTGCCGCAGGAGGACCAGCGCCAGCCGGCCGGCCTGCCCCTGCTCGTCCTTCACCCCGATCGAGCCGCTCCACGCCGCGTAGCCGCCGATCGTCTCGGCGCGCCCGTCAGCGCTCGTCACCTGGCCGTCGGCGACCAGCTTCTGCGCGAGAGCGGAAGGCGAGAGCGTTCCCGCCGCGACCAGCGAGACCTGCATCACCGCTTTCTGCGCCTGATTCACGGCGGTCACCGCGCTCCGCGCATTCTGCGTCTGCCAGCCGGTGGGGAAGTCCATGGTGAACTTCATCTCCGGGTGATAGAACCGCCCGGCCTCGAAGTAGCCCTGCCGCGGATCGACTCCGTAGACGAGGCCGTCGAGCCGCCGCAGGTACGTGTCGCGACCGACGACCAGGTCGGTGCGCGCGCCGACCTGCGCGGTCGCCAGCGTGCGCACGGTGGCCTCGCGCGACGACGGATCGGGGTGTGTCGACAGGTAGGTCGGCAGCCGGGCGCCCGCGGCCGCATCGATGCGGGCGAGCATGTGGTAGGTCGCCGGCATTTCACGCGGGTCGTAGCCGGCCTTGATCGAGTAGTCGACACCCAGGCGATCCGATTCGTTCTCCTGGTCGCGGCCATACTTGAGGAAGAGCAGGCCGAGCCCCTGCGAGGCGGTCTCTCCGTAGCGCGCGATCGACTCGGAGACGACGCTGCCGATGAGGAGCCCGAGTCCGGCCAGTTGCTGGCGGCTTGCCGACGTCGCGTAGTGACGCGCGGTGACGTGTCCGATCTCGTGACCGAGCACGCCGGCGAGCTGCGCCTCGTCGTTGAATTGCGCGAGGATCCCGCGCGTGACGTAGATGAATCCGCCCGGCGCGGCGAAGGCGTTGACCGCCGCATCGTCGACCACGTGGAATTCCCAGGGGAGGCCCGGCCGATGCGATCGTGCGGCCAGGGCCTTGCCCATCGAGTCGACCTTCGCGGTCCAGCGGGCGTCCGCGTAGAAGCCGTATTCGGCATCCACTGCCGCGCGGCTCTCCTGGCCGGTCGCGATCTCCTGCGCTTCGGAGATGAACGACAGCTCCTGCTTGCCGGTGACGGGATTGGTGGCGCAACCGAAGACGAAGAGCGCCAGAGCGAGCGGGATCGCGAATCGACTCAGGGCGTGGGCGGGGGTCGGGCGCATGCGGTGCCTCCAGGGACAGCGACGCTTCAGAGCGTGCGTGTCAGGGAGCGCACGGCGGATGACTCGAGCTCAGCGACGAGCACGCTGGACGCCATGCCGACGAAGAGACCGTGTGCGACAACGCCGGGAATGGCGTCGATCGCAGCCGCGAGGGACGCGGGATCGTCGATGGGCGGAAACTGCGCATCGAGGAGCTGGTGGCCGAGATCGGTGATCCACGGCCCGTCGGCTGCCCCCGAAGCATACCGCAGCCGGGACGCCGCACCGAGGGAAACGAGCCGGCGGGTCACCAGCGCCACCGCCTCGGGCACGATCTCGACCGCGACCGGAAAGGCACCCAGGCGATCGACCCGCTTCGAGGAGTCGACCAGCACGACGAAACGCGCAGCCGAGGCAGCGACGATCTTCTCGCGGGTGTGTGCCCCGCCGCCGCCCTTGATCAGGTCGAGCTGCGGGTCCACTTCGTCGGCGCCGTCGAACGCGATGTCGAGCGACGCGATCTCGGGCAGCGCGCACACGTCGAGCCCCGCGGCGCGGGCCGCGACTTCGGTCGCGTTCGACGTGACGACGCAGCGCATGCGCAGCGACTCGTCGCGCACGCGCCGGCCCAGCGCCGCGACGAAACGCCGCGCCGTGTCACCCGTGCCCAGGCCGACGGTCATGCCGTCCTCGACCAGGAGCAGCGCGGCGGCGACGACGCGATTGCGCGCGGCGTCCATGGCCGGGTTCACCGGTCCCCGTCCGCGTGCGGATGGTCGGCGCTGCCGGCGCGAACGGCCGTGCCGAGATGATTCTCGGCCGGCGGCACCGGGCAGTTGTAGTAGGGCGAGAGCGCGCAGTTCGGGTCGTACGCGAGGTTGAAGTCGAGCCCGTACCGCCCGTCGGGTAACGGCTGGGGATCGACGTAGCGCCCCATGCCGTACGAGCCCTTCCCGCTGGTCGCGTCGCGGAAGAACACCGAGAGATCGTCGGGACCGACGCCAGGCTCGAGCAGGCGCACGGCGGCGAGCTTCCGCTCCCGCCCGCCCAGCACGAAGCGGAACCAGCCGGCCCGGAGCGATGCGCGCGGCGGGCTGTTCGTCGACTCGATCCACAGCGTGTCGGGTGTGGGATCCGGCTCGAGCGACACGACGAAGCGGTATGTGAAGTCGATCGGCCACCAGGCCGACCCCGGATACGCAGCCTTCGCAGGCGCGTCGGGATCGCAGGCGATCAAGGCGGGCGCGTTCTGGTGCGACAGGCGCACACGGTAGCGGCCCACGCCGATCCACGAGGGCGGCAGCGTCGCGCTGGTCGTGTCGCGCCCGCCGGCCGCATGGGCGACGAAGGTCGCGCCGGGGTCGAGGACAGCGACGTGGAACGAATCGCCGTCCACCGTGATGCGCACGTGCTGGGCGCGCACGCTCGCGTCGTCGAGCACCAGGTCGCAGGTCGACGCCGCGCCGACGATGAGCGCCCGCGACGGCTGGCCGAAGGGCACGCGCGCGATCGCCCCGAGGGCTGAAGTCGGGCTCGTGCGCAATGCGACATCGGTGTCGACGCGGTCCTTTTCGTAGGCGCTGCGCAGCGAATCGCGCTCGGCAATAGACAGCGTCACGGGCCGCTCCGCGGCCGCCGCCGCCGCGTGAACGGCGGGCGGCCCCAGGCAGGCCGAGGCGACGACCACGACCACGAGGACGAGTGCGGGGTCGACGGAAGGCGGCTTCGCCGATTTGAGCGCGCGTCCCAGCACCCACGTGCCGAGGACACCGGAGACCAGCGAGCCGAGCAGCACGCCGAGTTTCGCCAGGTCCTCGCCGCCGTCGCTGCCGCGGAACGACAGCGAGGCGACGAACAGCGACATGGTGAAGCCGATGCCGGCGATCATCGCCACGCCCCACAACTTGCCCCAGTCAGCGCCGCGCGGCAGCGCCGCGAGTCCGCTGCGCACCGCGAGCCAGGCCACCCCGAAGATGCCGATCGGCTTGCCCACGAGCAGCCCCAGCGCGCAACCGGCCGTGATCGGCTGGGCCAGCGCGCTCGCCGTCATCCCGCTGATCGCCACGCCGGCGTTGGCCAGCGCAAAGAGCGGCATGACCAGCCAGGTGATCCACGGCTTGAGCCTGTGCTCGAGCGTCTCCAGCGGCGAGTCCGCGATGTCGGGGTCCCCCGCCTTGCCCATCGGGATGACGAAGCCCAGCAGCACACCGGCGATCGTCGCGTGCACACCCGAGGCGAACATGAAGGCCCACAGCACCGGCGCCGCGACGAGATAGACGGCCAGGCGCTGAACGCCGAGCCGGGCGAGGAACGCCAGGCCGACGACGATGGCGAGCGCGACGAACAACGCCGCCAGGTCCAGCTTCGCGGTGTAGAAGATCGCGATCACGCTCACCGCGCCCAGGTCGTCGACGATCGCGAGCGCGGCGAGGAACACGGTGAGCCCCCGCGGGACGCGCGGCCCGAGCAACGCGAGCACGCCGAGCGAGAAGGCGATGTCGGTCGCCATCGGGATGCCCCAGCCCCGCGCGCCCGGCCCGCCGGCATTGAAGCCCGCGTAGATCGCCGCCGGCACGAGCATCCCGCCGAGGGCGCCTGCGATGGGCAGAGCGGCGCGGCGCAGGTCGGCCAGTTCGCCGGCGACGAACTCGCGCTTGATCTCGAGGCCGATCACGAGGAAGAACACCGCCATCAGCAGGTCGTTGATCCAGTGCAGCAGGGAGAGGCGAAGCGCGAACGGCCCGAGCGAGAACGCCACCTCGTGGTGCAACGCGGCGAAGTACGTCGCACCCCACGGCGAGTTCGCCCACGCCATGGCGAGCGCGGCGCAGGCGATGAGCATGACCCCGCCGACCGCATCGCCGGGAAACAACTCGCGCAGGGCGTCCCAGCCGGGGACGCGCGGCGCAGGCGAAGGCGGGTGCGGCTGTGCGTGGGTCATGGAGCAAACCTACCCGAGGCCCGTCGGCGGCGTCCACTCCGCGGCCTCGCGCCTGACCACGCGCAGGCTCGCGACCGCGACCGCGGCCAGGGCCACACCCGCGAGTGCCAGCACGACGCGCGGCAGGCGCGTCTCGAGCCCATCGAAGCCCGCGGCAATGGTGAGCACGGAGACCGTGTTGTTGACCACGTGCACGGCAATGGCCGGTGCGGTGCTGTCGCTCCACCGGGCGACGGCCCCGACGAAGACGCCGAAGCAGAATGCGAACGCCGCGTGCCGCGGATCCCCGTGCGCCAGCGCGAAGAGCGCCGCGGCGATCGCGATGCCGACCGGACCGCCGTAGCGCGCCACGAGGCGGCGCTGCGCGAACCCGCGGAAGAACAGCTCCTCGACCGTGCCCGCTCCCAAGCCGACGATCAACAGCGCGAGCGCGAGCCCGCGACCGTGGGCCCCGCCCAGCGCCTCGATCATGAAGCCGAGCGCCGGTCCGCGTCCGGTGCCCGAGAGCTGCAGGACGAGATCGGTCGCCTGGCTCAGGGCGAGCCCGCCGAGAATCGCGGCCCACCAGCCGCGGCGTGACAGCCGCGCACCCGCGAGGCCCAGGCGCGCGGCCAGCGGCTTCGGCGAGAACCCCGCGACGACGAGCGTGACCACGCCGATCCACAGGACCGCGACCCCGGCCGCGCAGAGGAATCCACGGAGCGGATCCGGGCCCACCGCCCGGACCAGCTCGCTCGTGACCGAAGCACCGAGCAGCACCAGCCCGACGAGGAGCCCCGCCGTGGCGAGGTAGACCGCTCCAACCGGTGGCCGAGACGTGGACTCGGCGGGCTCCTGGGGGTCGGTGAGAGCCGCGGCGTCGGCGTCGGGACGGCTTGTCCTGGGCACGGTTCGTTTCTCCGGAAGAGTCGATGCGGCAGGGCGTTACCGGGCGATCCATCCGCACGGGACAGGCCCTCTGCTAGGATAGGTGCACTCGCTGCCGACCGCGCCGGTCCCTTCCCGGGCCGGCCGAGTCATGGAGGTGCGGACATGTCCACCGCAGAAACGGCCGCCGCGACGGCCCCTCGCTCCGTCACGACGCAGGTCCTCGAGGACGGGTTCTTCGCCGGGATGATCGGTGCCGGCCTCGTCGCCGCCTGGTATCTGGTGCTCGACCTCCTCGCCCAACGCCCTTTCTACACCCCGTCGATGCTCGGCGCCGTGCTGTTCCGTAGCGCGACCGACCCGACCGCCGTCCCCATCCAGCCCGAGCTGGTGGCGTGGTACACCGCGGTCCACTTCCTCGCCTTCCTCGGCGTCGGCTTCATCGCGTCGTGGCTCGCGGTGCAGTTCGAGCGGTTCCCGACGGTGGGCGTGGCGATCCTGTTCCTGTTCGTGATCTTCGAGACCGGCTTCTTCGTCTTCGCGTTCACCATCGGGCGCGCCATCCTGGGCACGCTCGGCCTGTGGACGATCGCAGTCGCAAACCTGCTTGCCGCGGCGGGCATGTCGGTCTACCTGTTGCGCCGCCACCCGACGGCGCTCTCCAACATGAACCAGATCTGGACCGATCAGGAGTGAGGGCCCGCGCCTGAACGGCCGAGCGTGCGACGCATCTCGTCACGCTCGGCCAGCACCAGCGCCTGCACGCGCGCGGCGAGCTCGCCGGCGTCGTCGACCGTCAGCCCCGCCACGGGAATCGGGTCGAGAACGCGAATGCCGATGTGCGCTGGGCGGAAGAGGGACTCACCGGGCGGGAGCGCGTCGCGCGTTCCGGCGAACACCACCGGCCGGATCGGCGCGCCGGCCTCGATGGCGAGGCGGAAGGCGCCGTCCTTGAAGCGCGCCAGCTCCCCGGTGCGGGAGCGCGTTCCCTCCGGAAAGAACAGCACCGGCATCCCCTTCGCCAGCCACCAGCGACAGCGCTCGAACGCCTCGAGCCGGCTGCGACGATCCCCGCGGATGACCGAGATGTCTCCCACAAGCTTCATCCCGGAGCCGAAGACCGGCACGTCGAAGAGCGACTTCTTCGACAGGTACTTCATGTTCCAGCCGAGGGTCGCGAGCCAGCTGCTGGCGTAGACGTCGCAGTCGGACTCGTGGTTGGCCACCACCACGCAGGGCTCGCTGTAGGGAGCGGTGGTGCGAACGTCGAAGTGCACCCGGACGAAGGGTTGCAGGCGGAGGATGGTCACACCGAAGCCGTGGAGCCAGCGCCCCATGCGCCGTCGATCGGGATCGCCGCGATCGAGGAACGGGCGGACGAGAAACATGATGAGGATAACGCTGAACAGGCCGACGAGCGCCAGGCCCCAGGCGATGCCCGAGGCGACTCGATGGATGAGGGACATGCCGGGAATGTAGCAGAACCGTTCGGCTGACCCGCCGCGGCCCCGCGCGAATGCTCACTCCCCGTCGAGCATCTCCCGCCGGGCACGCCACGCCATCGTGGCGAAATCGAGCGCGGTCTCGACCCCGGAGAAGGCGCCGCCGCCGGCCGGATCGAGATCCGGATGCGCGATCCACGCCTCGACCTCGGCGCCGAGCCCATGCACCGCCTCGGCGACCGCGATGTCGGCCCGGTAGAGCAGCTCGAGGCGCCGCTCGTCGACGCGGCCCGGAGCGAAGAAACCGGGATCGTCGGCGGCGGCATGGACCACGTCGGCGATGAGGGCATCGAGGCGGAGCGAAAGCTCTCCCAGCCGCGCCAGTCCCGGTGGGGTGCCCTCGAAGCGGGCGCCGCGCACCGCCCGATGGAGATCATGCGATGCGTCGCGCAGGCAGCGGACGACCTGGGTGCGCAGGCGCCGGTCCTCCTCGCGCCGGTCCTCCTTCGCGGCGTAGCCACGATAGCCGGGCACGAGACGCGCCACCGCCGAGAGAGCCAGCGGCAGCGAGCGCGGAAAGTTGCGGATCTTGGTCTCGGTCATGGGGCCTCCAGGGAGCGACGCCACGACGCGCCCGGGGGGAACGCGCCGGGCTCGCCCGACGCCGACATCATCGGCGCGCCGCGCGCACGCCTGAAGCCGCTGAGGTCCGGAGAACGCAAGATCATTCCAGCCGCGCCCTAAGCGGTCGAAATGCAATGCTCCTCGAGCGCGGCGACGACCTGCTCGGCCACCATCGCGGAGTTCTTCCCCTCGATCTGGTGGCGCGCCACGAAGGCGACGAGCTCGCCGTCCTTCAGCAGGGCTATCGACGGCGACGACGGCGCCGCCGCCGCGAAGTGCTCGCGTGCGCGCGCGGTCGCCTCGCGATCCTGCCCCGCGAACACCGTGAGCAGCCGATCCGGTCGGACGCCCGCACCTGCCAGCGCCTGGGCGATCCCGGGCCGCGCCATGCCGGCGGCGCAACCACAGACCGAGTTGACGAACACGAGCGTGGTGCCGGTCTTTCCGCCCAGCGCGGCGTCGACCTCGGCGGGAGTACGCAGTTCGGTGAAACCGATGCGGGTCAGCTCGTCGCGCATCGGCTGGACGAATCCGGCGTTGAGATCCATGGGGTTTCTCTCCTCGACGGGGCACGCCCGTGGCGGTCCGTCTGCAAGTTGCGGCATTCGCGCCGTGCGGGTTGCACCCTTGGAGGTCCTGACAGGACGCCTTCAGGGGTGCCCGAAGACCGGGGTGTAGCCTCAAAGCATTGTCCAGCAAGGACTTCGAACTCGTGACCGGGGCTGGACACAGTGTGGCACAACCCCTGCACCCAACGATAGCGTGCCGACGTTGGATGCGTCGGACGTTGTGAGTGTGGCGGAGTGCGCTACTTCAGCGCGTGACACCCGTGACCCCGGCGCCTCCGCCCGCTCCACTCCGCAGCGAAGTCTCCTCGCAGGACCTCCAGGTTGGCCCCGGGCGCGTGGCTCGGGGCCAATCCCTTGCTTTCTGCCCGCACGATTGTGTACGGGGCGGTTCCGGCCCCGAAAGCGCCTGGGCCCGCCGCGTAACCCTTTGTCCCGCAACAGCCGATTTTCCGCCAGCTGGCCGTACACAATCGTCAGGGCATCGCTTGACAGCCCCCAGAGCCGGGGGCACCATGCCTGCCGACCCCTTCGTCCTGGCGGTCCGCACTTCAAAATGGAACAGCAACCCCGGCCCCATTCCGCGATTCCTCCTCCTGCCCGAGGTTCGGAGATGCCGCAGCCGCGCCGTGTCGATGCCGTGTCGCTTGCCCTGCTGCTGGGCGTCGTGCTGGTTTCCGGCTGTTCCCGGGGGACCCCGCAGGGTGCAGCGGCCCCGGATGCGGGCGGCGACTCGGCCGTCGATGTGGTCGCCGTGCGGCCCGGGCTGGGGAGCTCGGATGCGTTTCTCACCTATCTCGAGCCCGCGGTGGACGCGCCGGTGATCGCCCGCTCCGACGGGATCGTGCGCACCGTTCTCGCCGTCGAGGGGCAGCGCGTCGGCGCCGGCCAACCGCTCGCCCGGCTCGACTCCGAGGAGCAGGCGCTCGAGGTCGAATACGTCGGCGCCCTCGCCGCCCAGGCGCAGGCCGAGCTCGATCGGGCCGAGAAGGGCGCCCAGGGCGAGTGGATCTCGCGGCAGACACTCGATGCGGCGCGGGCCAAGGCGCAGGCGACGCGGGCCGATCTCGAGCTGGCCCGGCTCGCCCTCGCGCGGCGCACGCTGCGCGCGCCGGTGGCGGGAATCGTGTGGCAGGTGCGCGCCGAAGCGCACCGTCCCGTGAAGGCGCAGGACATCCTCTTCCGCGTGACCGAGCCCTCGCGCCTCAAGGCCGACCTGTATCTCCCGGCTGCGCTGCACGGTCGCATCAAGGCCGGCGACCCGGTGTCGCTCGTCGCGACCGAGGCGGCGGTCGATCCCGTCGAAGGCCGCGTGCGTCGCGTGAGCCCGGTGATCGATCCGGTCACCGCGCGGTTCCGCGTCGAGATCGAGGCAAGCGCAAAGGCGCCGGGCCTGGCGGGCGCGAGCGTGCGCGCCGAGTTCCCTGCGGTCGGCTCCGCCGGCGCGGCGGCGGGGCGCGCGATCGCGAGTGGCGCAATCCTGCCGCTCGGCGCCCATCTCGAACGGAGCGGTGACCAGTTGTTCGTGGTGCGCGTGGACGGCGGGCAGGCGCACCGCGTCGCGGTCGAACTGGGCGCCAGCCGGCCCGACGGCTACGAGATCCTGGCGGGTCTCGTGCCCGGCGACCTCGTCGCCGCCGGCAGCGCGCCCGCTCCCGCCGCCGGCAGCCGGGTCACTGCCCGGCTCGTCGACGCGGCGCGCTAGGCCCGCCCACCGATGCCGGCCGAGCGTCCGTACCCGCGCTTCCGGCGCGACCTCGTGGTGCGCCAGCTCCTCGAATCGGGAGAGGTGGCGTGGACGATCCACGATCCGCTGCGCAACATCTACTTCCGCCATGATCGGCTGACCCACGAGATCTGCGAGCTCCTCGACGGGGCGCGGGGGGCGACCGCCGTCGGCACGGCGCTCATGGAGAGCTACCCGCAGTACGACTTCCCTCTCGAGTGGGTGGACGAACGCGTGGACGAGCTGCGCCGCGGCGGCTTCCTCGAAGAGTCGTTCAGCATGAACGAGATGCAGCGCGCCCGCGCCCGCGCGGCGCGCAACAAGTTCGCCCCCGAGTCGATGAAGAACATCTTCAATATCCAGTTCGGCGTCGTCGACCCGACGCTCGCATTCAATTTCGTGTACCCCGTGGCGCGGATCGCATTCGAGCGCTGGTTCGTGATCGGATCGGTCTTCGCGTTCTTCGCCGCCTGCGGCCTGCTGTGGGAGCGGCGCGATGCGCTCGCCGTCGGGCTCGCGACGATGTTCACGCTCCAGGACTCGAGCTGGCTCGGCATCCTGCTCCTGTGGTTCATCCTGTTCGGCGTCGTCGTCGCCCACGAGTTCGGGCATGGCCTGGCGTGCAAGCACTTCGGGGGCCAGCCACGACGCATCGGCTTCATGCTCATGTACCTGATGCCCGGGATGTTCTGCGACGTCTCGGACATCTACTTCTTCGAGAGCCGCTGGCAGCGTGCCGCCGTCGCGCTAGCGGGCGGGTACGTCGAGATCCTGTTCTTCACCGCGTCGACGTTCATCTGGGTCGGCACGCCGCCCGACGTGCTGCTCCACGATCTCGCGTTCCGCGTGATGCTCTTCTCGGGCATGACCGGGCTGATCTTCAACTACAACCCGCTGATCAAGCTCGACGGCTACTACGTGCTCATGAGCTGGCTCGACATCCCCGACCTGCGCGAACGCTCGTTCAAGTACGTCGGCGACCTGTTCCGGCGCCACGTCCTGCGCCTGCCGGTCGAACTCGAGCGGATCACGCGCCACGAGCGCCGCGCGTTCCTCGCCTACGGAACGTTGGCCATGGTCTACTCGCTGTTCTACTCGATCGCCGCGCTGCTGTTCATCCGTGGCTTCCTCGTCGGGAACTTCCGCGAGGTCGGCTTCGGCCTGTTCGCCATCCTGTTCTTCTACGCGACGCGCGGCCTGTGGAAGCGCCTGTACGGCGGCGCGCGCTACCTCGCGCTCGAGAAGAGCGGACTCGTGCAGCGCCACTTCGCCGCGGCGTTGGCCATCGTCGTCCTCGTCGTCGGCGCCCTGCTCGTGCCGCTGCCGCATCGCGTGAAGGTCGCCGCGACCCTTGCCGCGCCCGATCGGCGGGAGATCGTCGCGCCCCACGACGGACGCGTCGAGGACGTCCTCGTGGACGGCGGCGAACGCGTCGGCGCGGGCACCGTCGTCGCGCTCGTGCGGGTCGCCGGCGAGGGCGGCGAAGCCACTGCCGGACGGGCCGAGGAGGAGCGGGGCGACGCGGGATTCCGTCGCGCACGCCGGGGCGCATCCGCGGCCGGGGAGCCGACGGCGCTGGCCGCGCTGCCGCTGGCGCGGGCCCGCGCCGCCGCCGTGAGCAGCGCCGACACGCGCGGCTTCATCGTCTCACCGCGCGAGGGCCACGTGCTCACGCTGCGGCCGCGCCGCTGGATCGGGCGCACCGTCGAGGCGGGCGAGTTCCTGTTCGAGATCGGCCGCTCCGATTCGCTCGACGTCCTGCTCGTCGCGAGCGAGCGCGAGATCGTCGATCTCGGGATCGATCGGCACGTCGACCTCCGCGTGCGCTCGGAGCCGGGCCGCTCCATCGCTTTCCGTGTTCTCGACGTCGACTGGTCGCCGCGCGGCGGGCCCGTCCTCGCACTGCCGACAGCCGAGCTGGTCGATTCCGAACGCAAGGCGGAACACTTCGTGGCGCGGGGCCGGATCGCGAATCCGGACCGGGCACTGCGGCCCGGCATGACCGGGATCGCGCGGGTCGAGGCCATGCCTCTCAACCTCCTTCAACGCGCCGGGCGGTTCTATGCCCGCATCGTGCGCGCGGACTTCTGGCTATGACCGACGAACTTCGTTCCCAGATCGCCCGACTCGAAGCCGAGCGGGACCAGCTGCAGGCGTCGCTCGACGTCGCCTACGGACAGATGTCGGAGATCACCAGCCGCGTGCTCGCCATGAGCGAGGCCGCGACCAGTCTCGTCGAGACGCACGACGTCCCCTCGGCGGCGGTCGCCGTGCTCGACGTCGCCGCCCGCGCCGTCCTCGCGCGCTCGGGCTGCGTCTTCCTGTCCCTGGGTGAGGGCGCGTTCGAGCTCGTCGCCGCCACCGGGCTGGATGAAGCCCAGCAGGAGGAACTGTCGGCGAACCTTCCCGACCTCGCGCTCTGTCACCTCGCCGAGAACGAGGGCCGGACCCTCGACGTCGTGGACGCCGAGGCGACCGAGGCCTACACGGAATGGAAAACCGAGTTCATCCGCGACCAGCCCGACGTCGACCCCGCGCCGCGTCTCGACCTGTTCGTCCCGCTTCTCCTCGAGAACCGCACCGTCGCGATCCTTGCGCTCGGAGGCCGACCGGGCGGCGTGCGCTATGACGAGAGCGACCGGCTGTTCCTCGAGCACGTGGGCGACCAGGGCGCGCTGGCGATCGACCGCGCCCTGTTGTTCCAGCAGAACCAGAACCGCATCGAGGACCTCGACGCGCTGCTGCGCGTGAGCCGGGAACTGGCTTCGACACTCGACCTCGATCACGTGCTGATCACCGCCGTGAACCTCTCGGGTGCAATCGTGTCCCGCGAGCGGGCCGTCATCGCGCTCTTCGACGGCGGTCGGCTGCGCATCCGTGCCGTCAACGACCACTCGCGTGTCGACTCGAACACGAGCGAGAAGCTCGGCCTCGACCGCCTTCTCGAGTGGTTGGGCTATCGCAAGCCCGAGAGCCTGATCGCCCGGCTCTCGGAGGTGGAGGCGAACGAAGGGCACGAAGGCCGCGACGTCCTGCTCGAGCACTTCAAGGGCGAGATGCGCGCCCTCTACGTGATCGGCCTGCGCGATGACCAGGGTCCCGTCGGCGTGCTGCTGCTCGAGTCCTTCAATGACGGTGCGTTCTCGGTCGCGAGCGACCGCGAGGCACTGGGCGTGCTGAGTGGCCAGCTCGCGGTCGCCATCCGCAATGCGGAGCTCTATCGCCAACTCCCGATGGTCGGGGCGCTCGCCCCGCTCGCGGCCCGTCGCCGTCGCTGGGAGCGCATGGCCCCGGGCCGTCGGCGCCTGATCGTGCTTGGCCTGGTCGCCGCGCTCCTCCTCGTCGGCGTCGTTCCCTTCCCGGCCGCGATCGGCGGCGACGGACAGGTGCTCCCGGGGAGCGAGGTCGCGGTCCGCACCGCGATCGATGGGATCGTCCGCGACGTCGAGGTGCGCTCCGGCCAGTTCGTCATCGCCGGCCAGCGCCTCGCCGCGTTCGAGCCCGAGGGTCTCTCCCCCCGCATGGCGATCCTGCGGGCCGAGGCCGACCGGGCCCGCGGCGCCGGAGCGGCCGCCGAGGGACGGATGGATGCCTATGGCCGGCGCGAGGCGGATCTTGATCGGGAGGTTGCGCTCGCCCGGCTGGGTGCCGCCCAGCGCGACGTCGAGCGCTCCCAGCTATTGGCGCCCCAGGCCGGTTACGTCCTGACGCCCGATCTGGCCGAGCGGGAGGGCGTGCGGCTCGAAGCGGGGGAGGTGTTCTGCCAGGTGTCCCCGCTCGACACCCTCCGGGTCGAGGTCGGGATCAGCGAGAGCGACGTCGATCGGATCCGCCCGGGCGAGACCCTGCGGCTCAAGGTCCTCGGCTTTCCCGACCGCCAGTTCCGCGGTCGGGTGACCGAGGTGGCCTGGCAGGGGGAGCCCGGGCTGCCCGGACACCCGGCGGTCTTCAAGGTCCTCGGCTGGGTGGCGAATCCCGGCCCGACCCTGCGCAGCGGGATGACCGGCCGGGCCCGGATCGACGTGGCCCCGGACACCCTGCTCGCGCGCTGGGGACGCGCGCTTTGGCGGTGGATTCGGATGGGCTTCTGGATGTAGCATCGCCGCACCTCGGAAGCCCCGGGGAGTTCCCCACCCAGCTTCTCCGCGGGCTGGGGAATTCCCGGATCACAGGGCCCGGGGTGGCTGGCAATGCTCTCCCCCCTTCGCTCCCCAAACAGCCTTCTGGACTGGGGTTACACGAACTTCTGGGCTCAGGTTCAGAATGGCACGCCGGCTGCAATGAGGAGTCTTCGAATCCCGGCACTTCACTCGAGGTGAGGCCGGCGGGTTCGCCCGAAACTCTCAAGAGGAGGCACACCAGCCATGACTTCCAAGAAGCTGACCCCGAAGGTCGTCGCGAAGACTTCGACCCCGACCGACAAGAAGATCACGAGCAAGGGCAACGTCGCGAGCGGTAGAGGCAGCATCGCCAGCGGTCGCGGCACCGTCGCCAGCGGTCGTGGCACCGTCGCTACCGGCCGCAAGATGACGGGCGAGTAGTTCCAGAACCGGCAGAGCCTCCTCGATAGCACTGCACCTCGAGCACGAAAACCGCGGGCCTCCTCGTCACGGAGGCCCTCGGTTTTTCCATTCGAATTCTGGAGGGTTGGTCCGGGCGAGTACTCTTCCGCTCTAGCGCGCAGAGTCCTTCATGCGCACGAACTCGGAGCCGCCCTTCTGCGCTCCCGACACCTGCTTGCCGCCCGCATCCCAGCCACGGTCGAGCAGGATCAGCCGATCCGGACGCACCTGCAGTTCCGACGTGGAGTACGCGGAGCCTTCCGTGCCACCCGGCTCCGCCGTACATCCCTTGCCCTCGGTTCCGCCGGCGAACTGGTCGCGCTGCTTGCGCAGCCAGACCGTGCAGCCCTCGCGCTGTTGAAGCGAGTCGGGCGTGACCCGCGCCAGGCGCTTCTCCACCGGCTCGCTCCAGGCACCGACGACCCGCGACGGCGAAGGCAGCGTGAAATCGGCGATCTCGTAGCGACCGTCGTCGCGCAGGCTCAGCCGCCAGACGCGCTGGCGCTCGGGCGTCTTCTCGTGCCCGGCGGCGGCCTGCTCGACGTAGAACCAGTGGGCGGCGCTCATGGCGGGCCAGATCGGGGCGACGTGCAGACGGAGGTCGCGATACGACGTGTCACGGGACGCCTGCGACCGGCTCGAGAACGAGCCGGTCATCCAGGACTGGAGGAGCATCAGGTCCTTCGCCGCCTGCCGGGCCCCGGCGGGCGCGGGCGACTGTCCCCCCGCCGGACCGGCGAGGAACGCGAACAGCAGCGCGAGGAGCATCCCGACAACGCGGGTCCGCCTCATCCGACGGTGTCGAGCACGGACTCGTAGGTGCCGCGGACGCAGGTGAACGTCGGCGTGTCGCGCAGCGTGTAGCGGCTCGCGCCGGTCTCGCGCAAATCTTGGACGAGATCGAGGAAGTCGTCGGCGCGGTCGCTCTCGAAGGCGAGCACGAACTCCTGATCGTCGAGGCCGAACGAGTACGTCGTGTTGAGCTTGACCGACGGGTACGTCGTGCCGACGTGGATGTGCTCGCGCATCATCAGGCCGCGCGCCGCGGCGTCGAGGCCGTACCACTCGCGCATCTTCACGAACGGATAGACGAAGCAGTACTTCTGCGTGCCGGGCACGACGGTGAGGCGCTCGTCCTCGTGGCCGGGATGGATGTGGTCCACGTACGTCGAGCGCTTGGTCATCCCGAGAAAGGCGTACGGCGTGCGCAGGTACGGTCCCATCGCACTCTTCATGAGCGCGGCGCCGTGGCGCTGCAGCGGCTCGAGCTCGTAGTGGATGCGCCACAGCAGGATGTCCACGTCGCCGCGGACGCCGACGAGCGAGTACGGCACCAGGATACCGTCCTCGGCGCGGAACGCCTCGCAGGCGGCGATGAAGCCCTCGCGACCGCGCGCCTTCTCGGTGTCGGGCAGGGCGCGCCACGCGGGATCGACCTTGAGGCCGTAGAACGAGACGAACTGGCGGCGCAGCCCGGGCTTGCCGGGAGCGGCCGGTGCGGCGTTGGGTGTGGCTTGCGTCGAGCTCATGGGGCGCGGACTCCTGCGTCAGGGGAAACGGCTCCCCCGAGGATAGCCGCGGGGTGCGCGCCCGGCAAGGGGGCCGGGCGCGCCGTTCCCACGACCGCAGAGGCAGCTCAGCGGCTGTAGGTGATCTCCATCATGGTGACGTCCTGCCCGCCCATGTTCGAGCTCATCGTGTAGACGTGCTTGTTCGCGTCGACCATCTTTGTCGTCGACGTGCACGCCATGGGCTTGCCGTCCATCCCGTCCATCATCCCGGTCAGGACGATCCCCTTGTCCTTCGCCGCGGCGCCGGTCTGCATCATGGTCGCGGTGCTCATGTCGTCGATCCACAACGACCAGTACTGCTTCTTCGCATTGTCGAAGCCCATCAGGCTCACGCCCGTCATCGGCATGCCGGCGTACGTCCCCGTGAAGTGGCCCTCGAGCACACGACCGCCGAGGGTCATGGTGTTCACCATCGTGCCCACCGATTCTTCGGGGGGGCCGGGCGCGTACCATGACTTCATGTTCGCCTTCCACGTGCCGACCATTTTCGCGAGCTCCTTGTGCTCCGCGCCGGGAACGGCGTTCTTCATCATCTCGGCCATCATCGCGTCGTGTGCCGGGTCGGTCGCGGGCTTCGCCGCGGCTTTCGTCGGCGCGCCATGGTCATGACCGCCGGCGCCCTCGTGGGCGCGAACCGGCGCGTCGACGGCAATCGCCGCGCAACAGGTCAGGACGACGAACGCGATCCGTACGGGATTCATGGACATCGAGGATTCCTCCGGGTGTGGGGAAGCGATGTTCAGCGATACGTGTTCTTGATCCGGCCCCACGACTCCGGCGTCGCCGGCGTGGTCGGATTCGGGACGAAGAAGCCGCGGATCTCGCCGCCGCCGAACATGCTCGAGTGGATGTTGAAGTACGACTTGCCGTCGGCGATCGCCTGCAGCAGGGCGGCTCGCGCCCCGGCCACGGTTCCGCCGTTGGCCGTGACGTAGGCGGCGTTGTAGCTCGAGGCCAGGGTCAGGTCGATGACGGCGTTATAGACGCCGGCCGTGACTCCGGCCGGAAAGCCGGGGAAGGTCGGAGTCGTCGTTGCCACGCCGGCCGTTCCCGTGCCGGCCACCGCCGTCGGGGCGTGGATGTGCGCCACGGTCGTGTTGCCGAGCAGACCGCTCCAGTTCGCGGCGACGGTCATCGTGAGCAGGTTCGTGTCGATGTCGATCTGGGCGGTGCCGGTTCCCGGGGAGGCGTTGGGCGGAGACTCGAGCGCACCGCTGAAGGTCGTGGTGTAGGAGAGGATGGCGGCGGCGGCAGGCGTGGCGACGACGAACGCGCCGAAGACGAGAACGGGGAGGAACAGGCGGAAACGGAGGACTCGCGAGCTCAAGGCGTGCATGGGATTGCTCCTGATTGAAAGTCGGGCATCGATTCGGTCAGGGATGACGGTGACGCGAGGACAATCCAGCCGCGGGATGCATTCGATGCGCGTCCGGGTCGCGTTGCTCTTGTCGGCGAGTCCCGTTCCGCGGCCCGGGGGAGGGCCGTGCAGGATGAAAGTGCGCAGGAAGTTCGGGCGAGACCGGCCGTGCGCAGGATACGCCCGACCGGCCCGCAGGCAAAGCGCGCTGCAGCACTCTTTCCCCACGCATTTCCCGTGCCAGCGAAAGTCGTCGGGGATCCCGGCCCTGGATCTGTTGCTGAACCGGCGAGGGGCTAGAAGGCCTGCGGCTTCAAGAGCGTCGAGATGGGCTCGAACTGCACGCCGGAACGGCGCAGCTTGGGCACCTCGCGGCGGAGCACGTCGAGGCTCGCCCGATCGGGGTGGGCGAGCACGATGGCGTAGCCCCGCCGCCGGGCCAGCTTGACCGCGTCGTCGAGCAGGCGACCCATCGCCTTCACCTCCGCGTCGCGGCGTCCCGGCGCCTCGAGAATCTGGTCGATGCGAAACGTGATCACGCCGGCTTCGGCCGCACGCTCGGCGGCGACCGACGACGGCACGATGCGCGCATCGAGCCAGAACATG
>JANPEF010000011.1:0-64508 GCA_031431875.1 Candidatus Eiseniibacteriota bacterium
CGTCGCGATCGCGGACGTCAATGGCGATGGGCGGCTCGACGTCGCGACAGCGAATCAGGACGACATCACGACCTCGGTCCTGCTGGGCAATGGCGTCGGCGGGTTCGGGGAGCGATTCGATTACGCAACCGCGCCGAGCCCAAACTTCGTGGCGATCGGGGACGTCAGTAACGACGGCCGGCTCGACCTCGCAACGTCCAATGCGGACTCGAACTTTCCGACGACCTCGCTGTTGCTGGGGCTCGTGCCGACGCGCACGGCGATCGTGCCGACGCCCAATCCGGCGGCTCTCGGATCGCCGATCACCCTGACGGCCACCGTCTCGATTCCGGCGCCGGGCTACGGCACGGTGACGGACTCGGTGCGCTTCTTCGACGGCACGACGCTGATCGGCATCGCGCCGGTGGCGGGCGGTGTCGCGCAGCTGGCGATGGTGGCGCCACGACTGGGCGACCGTGCGATCACCGCCGTATACAAGGGCAATGGTCGACTCTTCGGGAGCATCTCGGCCACGGGCGTCCACCACGTGATCGCGCCCGTTTCGGTGGACGTCCCCGCGGTTGCGACGCTCACGCTCAGGCTCGAGGGTGTCCGCCCGAATCCGACGGTCGCGGGCCGCATGGCGGTCACGTTCGTGCTGCCGGTGGCGGGGCCGGCCCGACTCGAACTCGTGGACGTTGCTGGCCGCCGGGTCGCGCAGCTCGAGGTCGGGTCGCGCGGCGCGGGGCGGCACGTCGTCAACCTCGCGGAGGGACGTTCACTCCCTTCCGGGATTTATCTTGTGAGCCTGGCGCAGGGCGGCGTCCGGCGCACCGCGCGGGTGATTGTCCTCGACTAACCTGCGCGTCTAACGACGGCCACCGCCACCGCGGCCTCCGCCACCGCGGCTTCCGCTGGAGCCCGATCCGCCGCGCGACCCTCCGTACGACGACCGGTTCGCGCCCTGCTGGCGCGCCTGCGCGTCGCGATTGAGGTTCGCGGGCGCGGGACGCGTGCTCGGTTGCGCCGGACGCGTGCTCGGCGTCGCGGGACGCGTTCCCGCCGCCGGCTGCGACGGCCGCGTGGCTGCGCCGCCCTGCGAGGACTTCCATTGCCCGTTGTCGCGCGACTGCCAGCCGTCGGACGTCTGCCGGTGCACGTTGCCGTCACGGTCGGCGTAGACGTTGTTGGGTCCTTTCGCCACGCGGTCGGCCTTCTGCCGGCTTGCGTCGCGCTGCTTCGCCGCGGGCGCGACGCGATCGCGTGTGCCGGCATTGTTGTAGAGACTGTTCGCCGGGCGCGTCGCCACGCCGGCGCCACCTGCGCCGTAGGGAGTGGGCCGTGCGCCGGGGTGTCCGTAGCCGGGCCCGCCGTAACCCGGACCGCCATACCCGGGCCGATGACCCGGCGGGTAATACGGCGGACGATATCCACCGGGCGGGTAGCAACCGGGCGGACGATAGTATCCCCCCGGCGGATAGCCCGGACGATAGTAGCCGCCGTAGCCACCGCCGAACGACATGCCGACCGACATGAAGCCCACGCTGTAGCTGAATCCCATCGACCAGCCGTACCACGGGTTGTAACCGACGTGCATGCCCCACGTCGGGTGGTAGGGGTAGTAGCCGCCCGGCCCCCAGTACGGCGGATAGTGCCAGCCCGTGCCGTAGATCGGGGTTCCGTACCATGGGTAGGACCACATGTACCCCGGGGTGTAGCCGACGTAGACGACGCTCGGGGTCGACTCGTACACGGTGACGTACGTCACGTTGTAGACGGGCTCCGACGGCGGGATCTTCTTGATCTCCTCGCTCGGGATGCTGTCGGCGATCGCCCACGGACCGGTGGCCGATCCCGAGACGAACCACACCGCGTTGTCGCAGGCGTAGTACTTCCCGTCGACGCGAAGGATCTGCGACGACGTATTGGTCGCGTACTCGACCTTCGTGCCGGTGACGCTCTTGAACTGCGGCGTGCCGTCGTACTTCGCCTCGAACTTCGCCGTGCTGCGATCGATCGCCGCGGTCTGCGGGACTTGCGCGTCGAGCATCGCCTCCTCGGCCTCGGGCGTCCCCGCGACGGAGACGCGTGCGCCGGCCAGGTCCGACTCCGGTGGAATGTCCTTGAAGCTCACCGGGAGCTGGTCCGGGCGCACGATGGCCCACGGCCCGTCGAGCGCGCGCGCCGCGAACCAGCGACCCGAGATGAGGACGAACACGCGGTCCGAAGCGACCTCGCGCACGACGGGGGTCTCCGAGTTCGCGATGTACAGGAGCTCGCCCTTGCCGATCGGCGTCCACGAGGGTTTCCCGTCGGTCGCGATCAACTCGGTCGGCTCGGTCGCGACGACGATGCGCGGCGGCTTTGCGGGCGCGGGCGCCGACGAGGTGTCGGGCGGCACGAGCTTCGTGATCGTCTCCGGTGGCTTCGCGCCGGATGTCCACGGACCCTTCGGATCGCGGGCGCTGTACCAGAACTCTCCGCCGCCCAGCCAGTAGGTGCCGCTGGACTTGTCCTTGATCACCGCGAAGGTTGCGTTGGCAACCTGCTGCAGGTTCGAGTTCGGGATGTCCACGCCGCGCGGCTCGCCGTCGTACAGCAGGAGCTCGGCCAGCTCCTCGACGAAGACGATCTTCGGCGGATCCTGCTTGAGGCCCTCGAGGCTCTGCTGTTCGAGCTCGGCCGTGGCCAGCGAGGCCGTGAGCCGCTCGAGCGAGATCGGGAGCACGAGGTCCTTCCACAGCGTCGTCAGGTAGGCGGAGAGCTCCTGTTCGCCCTTCGCCGAGCTCTCCGGCCAGCGGGCCTTTGTGACGACGATGTCGCGGACGACCGAAGTCTCCGCATCGCGGTCGGTCTCGACGCGGGAATTGAACCAGAAGACGCCGAACACGGGGGCGGACTTGCCGGGACCCAGCAATGAAAGCGCAGCGCGGCCCTGCAGGAGGTTCCCGCTGAACTTCTCGGGCTGCGGCTGGTACACGGTGAAGACGCCCTTGTCCGTCTTGATCTCGCGCGGCCAGGTGTTGTCGGTGGCGATCGCGGGCAGGACCAGGAGCAGGAGGGCGGAGAGGGCCAGCAGGCCCGGGGTGAAGCGCCGCAGCGATGCGGACATGGGCACGCTCCATGGGGTCGCGGGAAAGGAATCGGAGATTCGGCCGCAGTGTAGGGTGTTTCCTTTCCGGAGTCATCGGGCGCAACATCCTCGCTGCCGTCGACGTCGCGATCGACGGCCCACTCGGCCTCGGGGTGGCGTCGGGGCGGGACAGGGTCTAATATGTGGGTAATCCACGCGCATCCCACCTGACCGGCTCTCCACGGGCAGGGGACCTGCATCCTCGATCTCGGAGCCACGAATGTCCTGTCCCCCGGTCCCTGCCGCCCTTCTGACCCTCGGGCTTGTTCTCGTCGCGGTCCGCGACTCCGGAGCCCAGTGCATCCTCGCCAATCCCAGCTTCGAGCTGGTCGGCTCGGCCGGCCAGGTCTTCGGGGGCTGGAGCCAGTTCGGTCCGGTGGGCTCGACGACGAACGCGCCGCACGGCGCCAGGGCCGCCCGCATCACCGGCCCGAATACCGGCAACTGGGACGTCGCAGGCTACTGGCAGCAGCAGACCACGACGCCGGGCCGGCGCTGGGCGGCGTCGGTGCGCGGCTGGCACTCGCCCGCGAAGCCGCTGACCGGGGGGGCGAAGGCGATCCTCAACATCGAGTGGCGCAACTCGGGCGGGGGACTGATCAGCTACGAGTCGCACACCGTTGCCGGTTCGTCGACGCCGCTCGACGTGATCCAGGACTTCTCCGTCGAGAGCGCGCCGGCGCCCGCCGGCACCGTGGCGGTGCGCATCCTGCTCGGCGCGCTTCAGGGCCCGACCGACGCGACGCCCGACGTGTTCTTCGACCAGGTGCGCTTCGAGGACCTGGGGCCGCCGCCGCTGGCCGCCGCGCAGTGGGGCGACTTTCCAGGAGGGCGCTCCGTCGCGTTCAGCGGCCGCAACTGGCGCGTCAAGGGACCCGGATTCTACGGCCCCGGACCGAACCTGTTCTCCGACGGCACAGCCAACCTGTGGGTCGACCTCAATGACCAGATGCACCTGACGGTGAAGCAGGTCAGTAGCCAGTGGTACAGCACCGAGGCCGTGCTCGAGGAGGTCCTCGGCTACGGCGACTATATCTTCACGACGGTCGGTGACCTCGACACGCTGCATCCGAGCGTCGTCTTCGGGCTCTTCATCTGGCAGTACGGGCCGTGCTACGACGGCGCGTACCTGTGGTGGAATCCCTACAACGAGATCGATGTCGAGTTCAGCCGCTGGGGCAACCCGGCGAGCGACCTCGGCCAGTTCGTCGCCCAGCCGTACGACTATCCCGGGAACATCCATCGCTTCCCGGCGACGTTCAGCCCGGGCGAGCGCACCAGCCACGCGTTCCTCTGGATGCCCGATCGCGTCGAGTACCGCAGCTGGCGCGGCGGGCCGAACGACGAGTCCCCCGGGAGCCTGATCCGCGCGTGGACCTATGCGGGGCCGCACATCCCGCGACCCGAGATCCCACGCGTGCACGTCAACCTGTGGCGGGCCGCCGGGACGCCGACGACCACGCAGGAGGTCGTCCTCGAGGCGTTCACGTTCAAGCAGCCGTGCTTCGATCCGCCGTGCATCGTCGGTGTGCCCGATGACCCGGCGGGCGACGCGGCTGTCGGCGACGTCGCGCGCGCGTGGCCGAACCCGTTCAACGCCAGCACCACGATCCGCTACGTGTTGCCTGCTCCGGGAGAGCGCGACCTCGCGATCTACGACGTCGCCGGTCGGCACGTGCGTTCACTGGCATCGGGCACGGTCGTGGCCGGCGAGCAGCAGGCGGTGTGGGACGGGCGGGACGACGCGGGGAATCGCGTCTCGCCGGGTGTCTACCTGTACCGGCTGCGCACGGACAGCGGCGTGCAGAGCCGCCGCGTCGTCTACCTGCGCTGAGGGTCCGGCGCAGTCACGCGCACGTCGATCCGCACGATCTCGCCGCTGCGCCCGAGCAACGCCTGGCTCTCCTCGATCGTGAGCCGGTCGCCCGGGCGGGGCTCGGCAGCGCCGCCGCGCATGGTGACGCGAATCGTGCCGTTGCCCTCGCCCTGCTCGTAGACGACGGGCACCTGGCAGAACGTGAAGGCGAGGGACCCCGCGGGGACTGCGATCGCGTTCGCCGCACCGGCCACGTCGATGCACGAGAAGGTCGAAGCCTCGGCCAGGTACTCCCCGGCCGGGAGCATCGTCGGCGCGAAGCGCACGAGGCCGCCCTCGACCCGCACGCCGAGCTCGCCGAAGCGCGTGAGAATCTCCTCCTTCACCTGGCCCGTCATGCCCGGCTGCTGCGCGCCGGCGTGACGCGGCGTGTGTGAATACGGGTCGGTGGGGAATGCGCCGTACTCGGCGGGCGTGCGCGCGTACCCCAGCCCGCCACGGATTCGCTCGTAGGCCTCGCGGAGCGCCGCGCGGACGTCCGGTGCCGCGCCCGCGTCGTTCGCCCGCCCGACCAGCTCCTGCACGGCAAGCAGCAGCTTGGCGACCATGTGCCAGTAGATGCAGCCCAGGCCCTCGTAGCCGTACATCGTGCCCGAGCGACCGGTGAACGAGTGGTGGTGGAACACCGCTTCGAACGCGTCGAGCACCGCCGCGCGATCCCGTGCCACTGCGTCGCGCCACGGCTCCTGTGCGGCCAGCCGATCGAGCGCTGCCGCCACCTCGCGCGCGTTCGTGAAGTCGGCATGGAAGCGGCATGCGCCCTGCGCATCTCTGGCCACGATCGATCGCTCGCCGGCGGCGACGAACGCGGCCAGCAGAGGCACGCTCCGGACGCACGCCTCGGGGATCACGTTGCGCTCGAGGAACGTGGGCAGCGCGCGCTCAGGGTAGAGCAGGAGGCTCTTCTGGTCGGCGCGGTACAGTGGGCCGGCAAACATCGTCTCGAGCAGCGTGACTGCCTCGGCCGGGTCGACGAGCCCCGAACCCAGGGCCGCGACCTGTCCCTCGAGCATCACGTCGAGACGGTGCAGGGCGGCCCCGTCGCCCGTGTCGCCCACGGCGCTCAGCGCCAGCAGGTTGTAGGCGTGATAGAGCCCGTCGGGCCGGCGGTTGGCGCGGATCGCGTGATCGATCCACTCCCGCGCCAGGCTGCACAGTGCGAGAACGTCGCCAGAGTGCAGCAGCGTCGGCGCGCCGAGCCCGTGGCGGTCGACCCTCGTCCGATAGGTCTCGAAGGCGCGGCCCAGCGCGTCCATCACCAGGCGCCGATCTCGATCATCGAGCGTCGGCACGGCGAGCAGTCCGCGGTGCGCGATGAGGATGCCGCCGATCGCACGAAACCAGACCTCGACCGCGCCCGAGACCGGGCACGATAGGTCGGCGCGCTGCGCCAGCAGATCATCGAGGACGCCGAGGTGCCGGCGGAGCTGGTACACGGTGACCATCGACAGCCCATCGCCCACGAGCGCGTTGTTCGCGTCGTTCCACTCGGGCCGCTGCGTGTTCATCCAGATGCCGCCGTCGGGCACCAGGTTCGACAGCTTGGACAGCACCGGGACGAGCAGCTTCTCGAGCAGGTTGACGCGCAGCACCGCCCCGTCGCCGTCGGTGACCAGCTTGCCGTCGCTGCCCAGCGCCGCGACACGCGCGTCGACGCGCGCCGCGACGTCGGTGGCGAAAGTGATCGTCGCGCGCGGGTCCGCGACGATCGCGGCGTAAGGCTCAAGCCGGTAGGGCACGTCGGCATAGCTGAAGATCGCGCGATCGAGCAGTGCGGCGAGCGTGCCGGGCGCGAAGCGCTCCTGCGCCTCGAGCAGCCGCGACAGGTAGACGATCTGGTGGTCGCCCCAGTAGCCGAGGCCGCTCCACGGGTGGTGCGGATCGATCACCTCCCAGTCGATGCCGTCGCGCGTGATGCGGTACGGATTGAAGCCGTCGGTGGTCGATGCGTTGACGAAGCGCGCGATCATCCCCGGCAGGAAGCCCGGGAAGCTGAGGCCGAGCGCCTCCCAGTTCTGGAAGATGTCGCGCCAGTTGCCCTCGTAGCGCAGCGCGCGGCTGCCGGTTTCGTCACGGACCTCGATGCGGAAGCGATTCCACGGCCGGCTCGGATCGCCGTGGCGGCGGCCGAAGTAGAGCGGCAGGTACTCGAGGCTCGCGCGCTCCAGGTCGGCGTCGCCGCTCGCTGCGGACCACGCAGCGAGTTCGCGGATCGTGATCGTGGCCGGCAGCGCGCGGAGCCGCTCCTCGTGGCGCGCGGCCAGCGGCCGGTTGCGCGCGTGCAGGTAGGTTGCGAAGTCCGCCGCGGGCACGTCGTGGCCGTGATCGAAGACGCCCCCGCGCATGGTGTTGAACAGCACGTTCGCCTGGTGGTGCGCGGTCGACACGGCGTGGGCGGTGAGCTGGAGCCCGTCCGCGCTCGCGACGATGCGCCGCAGGTTCTCCATCGCGCGGTCGAGGCTCTCCTCGATGATTCGGTCGAGATCCTCGCCCGAGGCGAGGCGGGCCCGCAGCGCGCCCAGCTCGACGTGGCCGAGGCCAACGTCGGCCACGAGGTGCCAGCGCCGCTGCGTGCGCGGGGCGAGCGTGAAGGAGGCGTGCGCGAGCACGTTGCCGCGCAGCCCGGTGAGAAGCGGCGGCTCGACTCGCGGCTCGCCGCGGCGGAAGGCCGCGATCGCGTCGAGCGACAGCGCGATGCGCGGGCGCGTCAGCCCGAAAGTCCACGCGACGTTGGC
This sequence comes from Candidatus Eiseniibacteriota bacterium, assembly GCA_031431875.1. GTDB lineage: Bacteria > Eisenbacteria > RBG-16-71-46 > RBG-16-71-46 > DASYSL01 > JANPEF01. The sequence goes on from JANPEF010000011.1 coordinate 7,724, forward strand.
ACGCAGGTGCTCGGCGGCCTCCGGCCGGTCGGTGATCCGCGAGGTGAGCGAGAACAGCACGAGCCCCGTTTCCGGGTCGCGATCGGTCTGCTTGTAGGCGTCGACGAGCGAACTCGACTGCTGGTAGAGCGCGAGCGGAGCGCCGTGCGGCAGGACGTTGCGCAGTCCGTCGAGGACGTCGACGGAGACCTCGGCCGCGCCCAGGTTCGACACGACCGCGGTGCGCACCCAGCCGAACTCGTCGCCGGCCGACCAGCGGTAGCGGAATCCGAGCTGGAGCCCGTGGTGGATCTCCTCGAACACGATGCGGTTGCCGAGGACGTTCTTGTAGAGGTTGCGCTCGAGTTGCTGGTTCTCGCCGGCGGGCTCGGCGAAGGGCTGCCACAGGACGCCCTCACCGGCGCCGTGTCGCACGCGCAGCAGCGTGATCGGGCCCGTATGGTGATGCGCATCGTGCAGGTGGTCGACGGTCTCGTACGGAAAGAGGCTGCCGTCGGGATCGACGCGTCCGGCCGCCAGTCCGCCGGCGGAGGAGAGGAACATCCACAGGTCGGTGTCGCTGGGGATGCTCATCAGGAACGGCGGCATCCGGTCGAAGCCGGCGATCCGGTAGTATGGCTCGCCATCGAGCGACGTGAAGGCACCGGTCGGCAGCGGCGGGGCCTCCGGGCGCTCCGTGCTCATGGCCGCGGCGCTCCGCCCAGCGCCGGTTTCGGCGTCCGGTCGGCGCGGTACAGGCCCCAGTGCTTCTCGACCTCGGCGGGATCGCCGCCGCCCTTCCAGTTCTCGTCGAAGGCCTCGAACACGAACGTCGGGATGCGCTCGCGCTCGACCCACGCGTTGAGCTCGTCGAAGAAGACCTTCTGCTCCGCCTCGCCGAGCCGGCCCTTCATCAACTTGCCCTGGTCGCCCAGGTCGTTCCGTTGCGTGGCCCAGCCAACCTCGCCGAGGATCACGGGCCGTTCCGGCTGCGCCGTGCGGATCGAGGCGAGGGTCCGCTCCGTCCACCCCACCGCGTCCTCGAGCTGGATCCCGTTCCACAGCGGGTGCATGTGGGTCGTCACGAAATCCACCTCGCGCGCCACGTCGCCGCTCTCGGGCTTGTTCCAGAAGTTGAAGTCGTCGGCCGTCGTCACGGGCAGGCTGGTGCGCGCGCGGACCTGGCGCAGGGCGGCGATCAGCGTGGCCGGCGGGCTGCGATGCCCGGACCAGGACACCTGTGTCTCGTTGCCGACGCAGACGGCGAGGACGATCGCCGGGTACTGCCGGGCCAGGCGCACCGCGGCGTCGATCTCGCGCTGGTTCGCCATCGAGTCCACGGGATCGATCCACAGGCCCAGCATCACCTTCATCGGGCGGCGCTCCGCATCGATGATCACCATCAGGCTCTCGGCAGGGCCCTGCGCCTGGTACACGCGGAGCAGACTCCAGTGCTTCGCCATCAGGTCGAGATCCTCGCGCAGATCGCGGCGCGATGGAGAGGCGCCGCCCGGGCGCTGCCCGTCGCGGTGGGGACCGTAGGCGACCGCGTTGCCGATCCAGCGTTCGCCGTCGAAGGGGCGGAATGGACGCACCACGAACGGCTCCTCGCGGGCGAAGGCCGTCGCGCCCGCAGCCACGGAGGCGGGCACGACTGCGGGCACGGCTGTAGGCACGGAGGCGGAGGTGGCCGGCTTCGGTGCGCCGGCGCAGCCAGCGACGACGCCGAGCACGAGGACCGCACCGAGTGCCGCTCTCAGGTCGCGCGCGGGGCGCACGAGAAATGCGCCCCGGGAAACCCGGGGCGCATCCTCGATCTTCGTGGCGCAGGATGCCCTGCGGCAGGCGGCCATGCTCACCTCACGGCAGGAGCAGCATGGGGCGCGACTGCCGGCCGGCGGGCGTCGTCACGACGTACTGGTAGATGCCCGTCGCCGCCGCAACTCCGCTCGACATGCGGCCGTTCCACGACACCACGTGCGTACCGGCTTCGAGTGATCCCTGGTACAGGTTCGCGATCCGTCGCCCGGCCAGGTCATGGACCGTGACGTCCACCTTGCCCGCGCTGGCCAGCGTGAAGCTGATCCGCGTCGTGCCCGAGAACGGGTTCGGCACGTTCTGCGCGAGCTCGATGGCGTGCGCCGGAGCCGACGCCACGTCGACCGTCCCGAGGTTGCGGAAGCCGACGTCGTCGATCCACATCGCGCCGCCCTGCAGCGTGGGCGAGAAGAAGAGGATGTAGGCGGACGCCGTCACGGTGCCGGCCGGGGCGACCGCCGTGACCGTGTGCCGGGTCCACGTCCCCAGGGGCGCGGTGTTGTCGAGGATCACCGTTTCTCCGGTGCCGATCTCCACGTTCGCGGCGTCCTTGTAGACGATGCGGGCGAGAACGTAATTGTCGTTCGTTCCGGTGATGGGGTCGTTGTAGCGGCACGACGTGAGCGCGTTCACGTCGAGCTCCCAGAGCTGGTTCTCGGACCCCGCGGTCGTCTGGAACAGGCCCGACGGTGCGGCGGGAGCGAAGGTCGAGAACAGCTTGGCGCTGCCCGTCGGGGTGCGCAGCACCGGCACCTGCGCCTCGGGGAAGACGTTGCCGAACGTGGTCCAACCGGTGAGGCCGGTGCCAAAGCTCGGATTGGCGAGCACGTTGGGCTGCACGACCGTCGCGGATTCGTCGAACGAGGTGTCGTCGACGAAGACCGCGCCGCCATCGCAGGCCGGCTGCAGGTAGAGGAACAGCGCTTCGACGCGGACCGCGCCGGCGGGGGCGAGGGCCGATACGGAGAACGCGTTCCACTGCCCGGTGATCGCGTTGCCGTCCCCGATCACGACCTCGTTCGACGAGAGCTCGTTGCCACCGACGGCCGCGTCGAAGAACGCGATCTTCGCGAGCATCCGGTTCTTCGAGCAGGTGGTCGTGCCCGGGATGGGGTCGGCGGCGGCGATGTATGAGTAACCGCTGAGGGTGTACGTCTTTCCGGCCGTGGGGGTGAACCCCTGTCCGAAGCCCCCGACATTGAACTGGCCTCCCGGGCAGTTGATGAATCCGCCGAACGTCTTCGACGCTGCGCCACCCGTGCGGATGATGTTGTCGCCGCCCGGGAGCGAGAGCTGGACGCCGGCTCCGAACGTGAACCAGCCGTTATAGGAGCCCGCGCCGGTCTCGAAACCGGGGTTGGCCAGCAGATTCGCAGCGGTTGCCGAGGATGCACCTGTGGCGGACGCGAAGACGATCGTCCCCAGGAGCGAGAGACTTGCCAGAAACTGCTTCATCCGATCCTCCTCGGCCGACCCGTGGTCGCGCCGCAATCCATGTGCAAGTGGATGTCTGAGATTCTTCGGAATTGTGGGCGGGACCTGGGAGCTTCGCCCGGGACAGACGGAGGCTTGACAGGACCGAGGGCAGAATACACTATGTTCGGCAGGCGAACAAAGTCTCTTTCGGGGAGGGAAATCGGTGCGGCCAGATACTCGTGAGTCCCCTCGGCCCCCCCTGCTCGAACTGCGGGGCGTCGGCAAGACCTTCCCCCCGCGGGGCTACTTCGGCCGCGGCTCCAGGACCGTCGCCGCCCGGGATGTCTGCTTCCAAGTCGATCGGGGACAAGCTGTTGCCCTCGTCGGTGAGTCCGGGAGTGGCAAGAGCACCCTGGCCCGCCTGGTCCTCCGCCTCGATGCTCCCGACGGGGGCGAGATCCGATTGGACGGGGAGGATGTGCTCGTCCGCGAGCCCCGGCAGGCCTCCCTCGGCTACCGCCGCCGGGTCCAGATGGTCTTCCAGGATCCCTTCGGATCGCTCAATCCCGCGCACACGGTGGGCCATCACCTGGCCCGCCCGCTGCTGCGCCACCGCCGGGCGACAGAGGGCGAGGTACGTTCCCGCGTGGCCGACCTCCTGCGTACGGTCGAGCTCGAGCCGGCCGAGGAGTTCGCGGACCGGCACCCGTATGAGCTTTCGGGCGGGCAGCGGCAACGCGTCGCCATCGCGCGCGCGCTCGCCGTCGAACCGGACCTGCTCGTCGCCGACGAGCCAACCTCGATGCTGGACGTCTCGATCCGCATGGGGATCCTCAACCTCCTCCTGCGTCTCAAGCGCGAACGCCAACTCGCCATCCTGCTCATCACCCACGATCTCGCATCGGCGCGCTACCTGGCCGATCGCGTGCTCGTCCTCTATCGCGGTCGTGTCGTCGAGGACGGTCCGAGCAATGCGGTGGTGCAGGACCCGAAGCACCCGTACACCCGGGCGCTGCTGGCCTCGATCGCCGAGGTCGACGGAGTCGCGCCGACCACGGCGCGTGCGGTCGAGAACGTCGCCCCGGCGGGCGACGTCGGGTGCCCCTTTGCGCCGCGCTGTTCCGAGGCGTTCGACTCCTGCCGGACCACCGATCCCGCACCGCGGGACGTGGACGACCGAAGCGTTCGCTGCCACCTCTACCCTGCGAACGCTCCTGCGTCCGCCAACTGATCGGTCCGCTCATGCACGAGTTTCCCAAGGGCTTTCTCTGGGGCGTCGCCACCTCCGCCGCGCAGATCGAAGGCGGCGTTCACGAGGGCGCACGCGGCGAGTCGATCTGGGATCGCTTCGCCGCGACGCCCGGGAAGATCACCGACGGATCGGATCCGGGCATCGCCTGCGATCACTTCCACCTGTGGCGGGAGGACATCCGCCGCATGCAGTGGCTGGGGATCGGCGCCTACCGCTTCTCCATCGCCTGGCCGCGGATCCTGCCGACCGGCCGGGGCCGGGTCTCGGACGCCGGCCTCGACTTCTACGACGCGCTGGTCGACGGGTTGCTCGCCGCAGGAATCCGTCCTTTCGTCACGCTGAACCACTGGGACCTGCCGCAGGCGCTGCAGGACCGTGGTGGCTGGGGCTCGCGCAGGACTGCAGACGCGTTCCTCCACTACACGACTGCAGTGTCCCGGCGCCTCGGTGATCGCGTCCGCCACTGGGTCACGCACAACGAACCGTGGTGCATCGCGACGCTCGGCCATGAGGAAGGACACCACGCCCCGGGACACCTCGATCCGGCGGAGGGTCTGCGCGCCGCGCACCACCTGCTGCTCTCGCACGGACTCGCCGTGCAGGCGCTGCGTCAGAACGCAGCGGGGGCCGAGGTCGGGATCGTGCTCAACCTGACGCCGGCGCGGCCAGCGACAGAGTCCGCGGCCGACGTCGATGCGGCGCGGCGCGTGGACGGCCTGCTCAATCGCTGGTACCTCGATCCTCTGTTCCGCGGCGACTATCCCGCGGACGTGGTGGCCGACCGGGTCCGCCGGGGTCACCTGGCCGCCGGGGAACTGCCGTTCGTGCGTCCAGGGGACATGGCGACGATCGCCGCGCCGCTCGACTTCCTCGGCATCAACTACTACAGCCGGGTGACCGTGCGGGCCGGCGCCGACGGCGAGCCGGTCCAGGTGCGCACCGTGCCCGAGGGCGAACTCACCGACATGGGTTGGGAGGTTCAACCCGACGGACTCCACGATCTCCTGGTCCGGATCGATCGCGAGTACCATCCAGGGACGATTTACATCACGGAGAATGGTGCGGCCTACGCCGACGGCCCGGATGCCACGGGACAGGTTGCGGACGTGCGGCGCATCGAGTTTCTGCGCAGCCATCTCCGCGCGGCGCAGCGGGCGCTGGCGAACGGCGTGCCGCTCGCCGGATACTTCGCCTGGTCGCTGCTCGACAACTTCGAGTGGGCGCACGGCTACAGCAAGCGATTCGGCCTCTACTGGGTCGACTTCGCAACGCAGGAACGCATTCCCAAGGAGAGCGCGTACTGGTATCGCGACGTCGTCGCCGCCGGCTCGCTCCTGGTCGCCGACCCGTCCCACGCCTCGAGGAGGATGCCGTGAGCTCGATTCGTTCCCTGATCTCCCGGGCGGGGCTGCACCTCGCCGTCGCGTCCACCTGGCTGGTCCTTGCCCCTCCGGCTGCGCGCGCCCAGGGGGCGCCCGCACCGGTTTCAGCCGTGTCCACGGTGCGCGTGGTGAACGACTCCGCAGGCTCGCGGCTGCAGGTGGACGGCCGCGACTTCATGGTCCACGGCATGAACTGGGACTACGTTCCGATCGGCCAGAACTACTCCTATGACTTCTGGGGCCAGCCGGACGACCTGATCAAGGCCGGGCTCGCCCGCGAGATGCCGCTGCTCAAGGCGATGGGCGTGAACGCGATCCGCATGTACGTGGGGATTCCGCCCCGCTGGGTGCGCTACATCCACGAGCAGTACGGCATCTACACCGTGCTCAACCACCCGATGGCGCGCTACGGCTACACGCTCGAAGGCACCTGGCTGCCGAACACCGACTATTCGAATCCGCAGCTGCGCGCCGCGGTGTCGGCCGAGATCTACGCCCTGGTCGACTCGTTCAAGGACACCCCGGGACTGCTCATGTGGCTGCTCGGCAACGAGAACAACTACGGGCTGACCTGGTCGTCGTTCGAGATCGAGGCGCTGCCCAAGGGCGAACGCGACACGGCGCGCGCCCGTTATCTGTACTCGCTGTACGGCGAGATCATCGACGGCGTCAAGGCGCGCGATCCCCGGCGCCCGGTGGCGATGGCCAACGGCGACCTCCAGTACATCGACCTCATCGCCGAGGAGTGCAAGGGTCTCGACGTGCTCGGCACCAACGTCTATCGCGGCATCTCGGCGCGCGACCTGTTCCAGGTCGTGAAGGACAAGCTCGGTGTCCCCGTGCTCTTCACCGAGTTCGGCGCGGACGCCTGGAACGCGCGCGAGATGCGCGAGGACCAGGTGGCGCAGGCGCACTACCTCATCGGCCAGTGGCGCGAGATCTACGAGCAGTCGAGCGGCAAGGGCAAGGTGGGGAACGCGATCGGCGGCCTCGTCTTCCAGTGGAGCGACGGCTGGTGGAAGTACGGCCAGGAGAGCCGCCTCGACGTCCACGACACGCACGCCTCGTGGCCCAACGGCGGGTACGTCGAGGACTTCGTCGAGGGCGAGAACAACATGAACGAGGAGTGGTGGGGCATCTGCGCCAAGGGACCGGTCGACAGCCGCGGGTTGTTCGAGCTCTACCCGCGTGCCGCCTACTTCGCGCTGCAGCGCGCCTTCCGCCTGCCGCCATACGCGCCCGCGACGGACCTCGCCGCGATCACGGCGCACTTCGACGCGATCCAGCCATCGTCGGTTGCGCTCGAGGCGCGCGGCAGCAGTGCCAGTCGTGCCGTCGATGAACTGAAGCGCATCCGCGTCAAGAGCCTGCGCCTGCAGTTCGAGACCGTCAACACGGGTGGCGTGAACATCAGCACGCCCGAGACGGGAGCGCCGACCGACCCGCCACCGGCGTTCCTGGGCTTCGACCAGATGCAGTCGTACTACGCCGAGATCGAAGCCCGCCCGGCGCCCAACGTGACCGGCACGGTGACCATCAACGTGCTGGGCAGCGTGCCGGGAAACGCGATCAACGAGATCTTCTACGAGAACCGCGGCCGGCCGCGCATCGCGCAGATCGATGGCCAGCCGGTCCAGCTCAACGGCATCGAGCGCACGAAGGTCTACCAGGCCGGCATCTCGTGGGAAGAGCCGTGGTTCCAGCTCGATGCCTTCTATCGCACGGGCCACTACCACTGGGGTTACGAGGGCGACTTCTTCGGCCTGTACCGCGAGGCGAACTACGGCGAAAACGTCGACATCTACAACGGCGAGGCGCCGGTCGGCTTCGAGATCGCCGGACGCAAGACGTTCGACGGGCTGAAGTTGGCGTTCGGCCCGCAGGTGTGGTGGGGCGCGAACCCGCTGGTCATGCTCAAGTATCGCCGTCGCATCGGCAACATCGATGCCACCGGCATGTACAGCAACGAGCTCGCTTCGCAATCGTCGGCCACCAGCTCGGCCGCGATTCCGATTCCGCCCACGCGGCGCGCCACGCTGGGCCTGGCCACGAAGCGCGGCCCGTGGGGCGTCGAGGTCGGTGGCATCTGGGCCGGCTCGACCAAGGTCGGCGACACCTTCCAGATCGCCGAGGAGAACCCCGACGGCACCTATCGCGTCCTCGAGGACCGGATCATCGACGGTGACACGTTCGGCGCCAAGGCCAAGGTGACGATGCAGCAGGGCCGCTGGAACTGGTACGCGCAGGGCGCCCGCATGGGTCTCGTCGCCGACGGCGGGCCGACCGCGACGATCACCTACACCGGCTGGCACCTGAAGGACACCGGCTCGGGCAACCAGACGAACTTCCTGACCGGCGCGGCCTACAACCTGGGCAAGTTCCAGGTCGGGCCGAACTTCCTGTGGCAGAAGCCGATCATCGGACCGGTGCCGTCGACCGTTCCCTCGCCGGGCCGTCCGCGCAACGTGCTCGAGGATCCGTTCGCCGTGCGCAGCAACCGCGAGACCGTGGCCGCCGAGATCCTGATCGGCTACGATCCCACACCGGGCACGTGGATGTGGGCGTGGGACAACGACCTGCGCGAGGACGCGAAGGTGGCCGCCAGCCTCGGCTTCATCTTCCGCCACCTGCCGACCACGATGGACGCCGCCATCGGCATCCTGGGGGATGGCTCGACGACGTTCGCGTTCCCGGCCGCGACGCCGCCGCGCGACCTGTGGGAGCTGCGCGCCCGCGTCATCTCGAAGACGCAGCCGGACATGCGCATCGCGGCCACCGCCTACGCCGGCACCGGCGAGCCGAACGGCGACAGCCAGCGTCTCATCCACCGCTACGGACTCGACGGCCGCATCGCGTACAAGGAGATGGCGTTCGGGACCTACGCGAAGTTCAACGACTGGGGACCGTACGACTATCACCGTGACGGCAACAGCACGTTCCCCGTGCAGCTCATGGGCGATCTCTCGCACACCCTGGGAATGCCGCGCTGGTTCGGAAATCCGCAGACGCGCCTGGGCATGCGAGGACTCTGGCGCACGCTCGATGTGTACTCGCCGCGTTACTGCCCCGGGACGGTGATCGACGCGGCGGGGAACACGGTGTGTGATCCGAGTGCGCCGGGCGGGAACGGGCGCGAGTGGGAGATCCGCACCTACATCCACCTCGCGATGTAGTCGGCCGGGTGGCGGCTACTTCGCCACATGGCACGCCGCGACGTGGCCCGGAGCGAACTCGCGCAACTCCGGCGTCTCCACCCGGCAGCGCTCGATCGCGAGCGGGCAACGTGGGTGGAACCGGCACCCCGCCGGCGGGTTCTCGAGGCTCGGCGGCGCGCCCGGAATGCCGACCCGGTCGTGTCCCGTGTCGTGGATTCCCGGGAACGAGCGCAGCAGGCCCTGCGTGTACGGGTGCCGTGCCGAGTTGCGCAACCCGGCGACCGGCCCCAATTCGACCAGCCGCGCGCTGTAGAACACCGCCACCCGATCCGAGAACTGCAGCATGCGCGCCAGGTCGTGCGTGATGAACAACACGGAGAAGCCGAGCCGCTGGTGGAGCGCGCGGATCTGGACCAGGATCTCCTGCTCGACGATCACGTCGAGCGCGGTGGTCGGCTCGTCGAGAATCAGCAGCGCGGGCTCGAGCGCGAGCGCCAGCGCGATGCACACGCGCTGCCGCATGCCTCCCGACAGCTGGTGCGGGTAGCTGTCCAGTCGGTCGGGCGGCATGCCGACCATCGCGAAGAGCTCGCCGGCGCGGGCACGCGCCGCGCCGCGCGACGCAAAGTCGTGCGCCAGCATCGTGTCGATGATCTGCTCCCCCACGGTGAGCACGGGATTCAGGGCGTCCATGGCGCTCTGGAACACGATCGCCACGCGCTTCCAGCGCAACTCGCGGAGTTCCGCCTCATCGGCCGCGAGGAGGTCGCGCCCCTCGAGCAGGACCTGGCCGCGCGAGATCACCGCGGGGGATGGCAGGATGCGAAGGATCGCCTGCGCCAGCGTCGACTTGCCGCTGCCCGATTCGCCGGCGATGCCCACGATCTCGCCCCGTCCCACGTCGAACGAGACCCCATCGACCGCCCGCACGAGGCCGCGATCGGTGACGTAGTCGACGCAGAGGTCGCCAACGGAGAGCAGGGGCTCAGTCACGGTCACGCACCACGGGCGTCGAACGCGTCGGGGTCCGACCCCGGGCCGCCAGGTGGGCGCGCCATGCCCGTTCCATCTGCAGCCGCGGATTCGTGATCTCGTCGAAGCCGGAGTTGAGCAGGGTCAGGCCGAAGCCCACGAGAGCGACGCAGAGCCCGGTGGGCACGAACGTCCACCACGCCCCGGTCAGGAGCGCGGAGTCGTTCTGCGACCAGTAGAGGTTCGTCCCCCAGGTGAACGCCGAGACGTCGCCGAGGCCGAGGAACTCGAGGCCCACCTGGGCGCCGATGGCGTACACGGTGCTGCCGATCACCTGCGCCACGAGCAGCGACATCATGTTGGGCAGGATCTCGCGCGTGATGATGTTGAACGGCGACTCGCCGGCGACGACCGCCGCCGCCACGAAGTCGCGCCGGCGCAGGGCCAGAGCCTGCGAGCGCAGCACGCGCGCGTTCCAGGCCCACCCCGTGACCACGAGCACGAACCCCAGCGTGAGCGGCCCCGATGGCAGGTAGGCGGCGATGACGATGGCCAGCGGGAGCCCCGGCAGGACCAGGAACACGTTGAAGATCACCGAGAGGAGCGCGTCGACACGGCCGCCGAAGTAGCCAGCCGTGACGCCCACGAGCGCCCCGATGAGCACCACCGCAAGGCCGACCGCGAAGCCGATGGCGAGCGAGACGCGGGTGCCGACGACAAGTTGGGCGAGCACGTCCTGGCCCTGCCCGTTCGTGCCGAGCCAGTGCGCCCCCGAGGGTGATTGCAGCGGCACGCCGACCAGCGCATCCGGGGCGCCGACGAGCCACGGGCCGACGATCCCGACGAGGACGAACCCGGCGATCAGCGTCGCGCCGATCGACGCCTTGCGATCGCGCCGGATCGCATGCCACCAGGCGGTGATGCCTGTGGCGCGGGTTGCGCGCGGGCCGCTCATGACGACTCCCTGGTACGCGGATCGAGCCACAGGAGCGCCAGGTCGACCAGCCAGTTCGCGCCCAGCACGGCGAGCGTGATGACGAGGAAGATGCCTTGCATGAGCGGATAGTCCTGGTTGCGTACCGCCTGCACCAGCAGGTAGCCCTGGCCAGGATAGGAGAACACGATCTCGGTCAGCAGCGATCCGCCGAGGACGAACCCGAGCGCCATGCCGAAGCCGGTGACGCTGGGCAGGAGGGCGTTGCGCGCGGCGTAGCGCAGCATGACCTGCGAGGGCGGGAGGCCCTTGGCGCGGGCCAGGTTGACGTAGTCCGAGCCGAGCACCGCGATCATCGTGTTGCGCATCGACAGCAGCCAGCCGCCGAGCGTTGCCAGGACCACCGTGCCGATGGGCAGCGCGGCGTGGCGAACCACGTCGGCGAGAAAGGTGAAGGTGAAGCCGGGCGTGAGATCGTCGCCATAGGCGTGCCCCAGCGGGAACCAGCGCAGCGTGAAGCCCAGGACGTAGAGGGCGAGCATGGCGAGCCAGAAGTAGGGGAACGCGCCGATGAACACCAGCGTCGAAGGCAGCCAGGTGTCGAGCCAGCCGCGGCGCTGCCAGGCGGCGACGGCGCCGAGCAGCGTGCCGATCGCGAAGCTCACGATCAGCGCCGTGCCGGCGAGGAACACCGTCCACACGAGGCCGGTGCCGATGACCTGCGACACCGGTGACGGAAAGTAGGCGATCGAGATGCCGAAGTCGCCGCGCAGCACGTGGCCGAGGTAGGTGACGTACTGGACGAGGAGCGGCGCGTCGGTGAGCCCGAAGGTTTCGCGCAGGGCCAGCATGGCCTCGGGCGCGAGGCGGCCGCGAAAGCGGGCGAACAGCGCCGTCGCGGGATCGCCCGGCATGAGGCGCGGAAGGAAGAAGTTGAGCGTCAGCGCCGCCCACGCCGCGAACACGTAGAATCCGAGTCGCTGGAGGATGTAGGGCAAACTCGCCTCCTAGCGTGGCGTGAGGGTGGTGAGGACGAGCAAGAGCTCGCCCCGGTCAAACTTGTTCGGCGACGGATCCGCGTAGGGATGGTCCGCCGCGGGGAAGCCATCGAATCGACTCGTGTTGTACTCCGCCCACGACGGGTTTGGATACAGCGGAATTGCAGGCGCCTCGCTGACGAAGACCCGCTGCAACTCGACGCACAGCGCCCGCTGCTTCGTTGGATCGGCTTCGCGCTCGAACGCGGCGAGCCCGCGGTCGGCCGCGGGGCTGCCGTAGCGGTGCCAGTTGCCCATCGCCGCGACGCCGACGGGGCTCACCGTCGCCGAGGCCATGAGCCAGCGGTAGAACGAATAGGGCGTCGGACCCTCGAACGACCAGCCGAGCGTGAGGTCGAAGTTCCCCTCCTGGACGCGCTGGAACCAGGCGCTGAAGTCGTAGGTGCGCACCGTCGCGTCGACGCCGAGGGACTGCAGGTCGCGGGCGATCACCTGCGCGGCGCGAACCCAGTCGGACCAGCCGGCGACCGACAGCACCTCGTAGCGCAGGGGCTTGCCGTCGGGGAGACGGCGCATCCCGTCCGCGCCGCGCACCAGGCCCGCCGCGTCGAGCAGGCGCCCGGCGGCGGCCGGGTCGTGGCGAACCCAGTCGCCGGCCGCGACGGCCGCGGAGTCGCGCCACGCGGCATAGGCGTCGCTGAGGCCCGTGGCGTCGGCGGGTCGCGAGTAATGGTGCAGCGCCACGTCGACCATCAACGTCCGGTCGATCGCCATGCTGAACGCCTTGCGCACGCGCACGTCGTCGAACGGCGCGCGCCTCGTGTTGGCGTACAGGAAGATGCTGCTGCCGGTGAGCGGGAACCAGTAGCGATGATGCTCCGGGTTCCGACCGACGAAGACACGGTCGACGGCGGGAATGAAGTTCCCGGCCCAGTCGGCCTCGCCGAAGACGAGGGCCAGGTTCGCGCGATCGTTCGACGGGTAGGCGGGGCAGCGGATGGCGTCGAAGTGCGGCTCGCCGGGGCGCCAGTAGCGGGGATTCCGGCCGAGTTCGTAGACCTGGTTCTGGAAGACGCGGACCTCGGTGAAGGGTCCGGTGGCGACCGGGTTCTCGTTCGCGAAGGCCACCGGATCCGCCACCGTGCTCCACACGTGGCGGGGCACGATCTGCTGGGCGACGATCTCGTCGAAGCCGGGGATGAACACCCGCTGGAAGCGGAAGGCGACGGTGCGCTCGTCCACTGCATCGACCGCCGAGAGGAAGCCCCAGAGGCCGCGCCGATCGAGGGCGGGATGGCGCTTGAGCAGGTCGAAGGTGAACGCCACGTCGCGGGCGTCGAACGGCCGGCCGTCCGACCACAGCACGCTGTCACGCGTGGTCAGTTGCAACACGAGGTTTCCCTCGGTCCAGGCGTGGCCGACGGCGAGCCACGGCACGTACTCGGAGCGCTGGCTGTTGAACACGTACAGCGGTTCGTAGATCCCGGCCAGCGTGGGCCAGCGGGCCGACGTCGCGGTGGTCAGCGGATTGAAGTTGCGGATCCACGAGGCCTGCTGTTCCTGCGAGACGACGAGCACCCCGGCCGGGGCCCGCGGTACGTCGCGGGCGCAGGCGACCGCCCCGAGCGCGGCGAGCGCGAACGCGAGGCGCGCCCACGGGGGCGGCGGCGCTGCAGCGATCACGACCCGGACCGGTACACCCGGACCCAGTCGACGAGCATCGTCTGGGGGAACACCGTGCTCTCATCGGGCGGGCCCACGAAGTTGCCGCCGACTGCGACGTTCAGGATCATGAAGAAGGGATGGTCGAACACCCAACGCCCGCCGGCGGGGAGGTCGGCCGGCGTGAGCACGCGGTAGACGACGTCGTCGACGAACCAGGTGATCCGGCTCTCGCTCCACTCGACCGCGAAGACGTGGAAGTCGTCGTTGAAGTTGGCGCCCGGCAGCGTGTACCGCGTCCCCACCGAGTTGCCGCCCGAGTAGCCGGGTCCGTGGATGGTGCCGAGGATGACGTTCGGCTCCTGGCCGCGGTACTCCATGATGTCGATCTCGCCGCAGGTGGGCCAGCCAACCGTGCCGAAGTCGTTGCCGAGGGCCCAGAACGCGGGCCAGATGCCCTGTCCGATCGGCAGCTTGATCCGTGCCTCGAACCGCCCGCGCGCCTGCTCGAAGAGCCCGCGCGTGTTGATCCGCGCCGACGTGTACTCGGACTCGAGGTAGTTCTCCTCGCGGGCGATGATCGCCAGGTTTCCCGCACCGTCGAGCGACGCGTTCTGCGGGCGCGCCGTGTCGTACTCGAGTTGCTGGTTACCCCAGTCGGTGCCGATGTCGAAGCGCCAGCGCGCCGGGTCGGGGGACTGGCCCGCAGCTCCTTCGAACTCGTCCTGCCAGGCGAGGGTCCACTCCAGCGGCACCGGGTCGGTGGCGCCGCTGCGGCAGCCGGTGAGCGCGAGGAGGAGGGCGAACAGGAGCCAGGGTCGAGCGTCGCCCCTGCGTGCGGTCATGCGATCTCCGCGGTCGGTGTGGCGAGATTGAAGTGACGGGAGTCGGCGAGTGCCGATTGGAGGACGAGCGTGGCCGCTCCGATGGCCCCGGCGCGCGGGCCCAGCTCGCTGACCTGAATCGCCGAGGCCGAGAATGCGCTGAGCAACGTGCGGCGACTGACCGTCTCGCGCAGGGGCTCGAGCAGGATCTCGCCGAGCCGCGCGATGCCGCCGCCGAGGATGACGCGGGCGGGATTGAGGAGGTTGAGCACGTCGGCGACGGCGATGCCGAGGTTCTCCGCCGCTTCGACCACGACCTGCAGGGCGATCGGGTCGCCGGCAAGTGCCGCGTCCTCGATCGCGGTGATCGTGGGCTCGGTGTCGGCAAGCATGCTGTCCGGATCACGCGCGAGCAACTCGCGGGCGCGGGCAACCAGCGCCGGGGCACCGATCAGTGTGGCGAGGCAGCCGCGCAGGCCGCAGATGCACAGCGCGCCGTGCGGGTCGATGGCAACGTGACCGATCTCGCCGGCGGTGCCTCTGGCGCCGCGGTAGATGTTGCCCGCGATGATGTGGCCCGAGCCGATGCCGGTCGCCAGCTTGATGTAGGCGAAGTCGTCGATGCCGCGGCCCGCTCCCCACCACTGCTCGGCGAGCGCCCCGAGGTTCGCGTCGTTGTCGACCATCAGCGGTGCGCCGAAGCGCTGTGAGAGGACCTGGAGTCCGCCGCGTCCGGACCACGCGGGGAGCACGAGCTCGGACAGGTGGTCGGGGTCCGTCGGGTCCACGGGGCTGGGCACGGCGACGCCGATGCCGACCAGGCGCTGCGACTCGTCAGCTCCCGCGGCCAGCGCGTCCTGGCAAAGCTCGATCATCAGCGCGCGGGTTCCCCTGGGATCCGTGCGCACGGCATGGTGGCGGTGCTCCCACGCGAGCACGCGCCCCCGCAGGTCCGTGAGCGCGACGGCAATGTGCGTCGCGCCCATCTCGACGCCCAGGATGACGCACGCACCGTCCTGGAAGCGCAGCACGATCGGCCGGCGGCCGCCGCGCGAGGGACCGGTGCCGACTTCGGCGACCAGCCGGGTGAGCAGCAGGCCGTCGACGATCTCGGAAACCGTCGACCGCGAGAGCTCGGCCCGGCGGGCGATCTCGGCGCGCGAGATCTCGCCCTCCCGCCAGATGCGGCGCAGCACCGAGTCGGAGAGGCGCCGCCGCCGCGCGGCACCGGAGTGACGCGCTCGCTTTCCCAGGAAGCCGGACTTCATCATCGGTGGAAGTAGACGTTGTCGACGTACACGGTGCTCGCGTCGCTGGAGAGGATGAGCTGCGCCACGTGGCCACGCGTCGTCAGGCCGGTGAAGCTCTCCAGCGGGATGTCGAGGTCGGACCAGACCCCGGTCCGGAACGCCGGGGTGGTCCCGCCGTTGAAGCTCAACTCCTGTTCCCGGTCGTCGCCGCCGCCGAAGACGCCGTTGGCCCCGAAATCGACCAGCTTGATCCGGCAGATCGCCCCGCCCGAGGCCCACACGTCGAGATGGACGTGGGTCATCGCGGTGGCATCGATGGGCAGCGACGTGAACTCGATACCCGCGTACGTGAGGTTCGAATAGGCCTTCGTGTCGTTGCCGGCGATCTGCACATCCGACACGTCCGCCAGATCCCACGTTGCCGACCAGGTGTCGACGGGCCGGTTCACGTACGAGTTGCTGAACAGCGAGATCACGTCGGCCGCCGGCCGCGTTGGAACCGGCGCCGCGTCGGGGGGCAGCGCCGAAGCGTTCACAGTCAGCACACCGACCGCGGGGATGGTCCCGAGGCGGGCCGTGATTTCGGTCCGGCCGGCCCTGTAGACCCGGACGATGCCCTGGTCGACCTGCGCCACGGAGTCGACCGACGTGGCGTAGTCGAACCAGGCCGGCATGTGCTCGACGATCTGGTTCGCCCCGCCGACGTCGAACGTCGTGCGCGTCCCTTGCACCGGGAAGGACGCCCCGGCGAAGGCGCCGACGAGACGCGACTGCAGCCCGGGCCGAGGGTTCGAGATGGTGTCGACGGTCTCGAACATGATGTCATCAAACCACAACGTGTAGCCCGAGCCCGCCTCGGGACCCTCGGCGAAGAAGAACATGCCTCGCTCGGCGCGGAGCACTCCGGTCAGGGGGATCGGGATCGTGTACTTGGTCCAGGCCGTCGTGAGGGGAATCGCGGCCCACCGCACCTCGTACTTCGAGGTCCCCGTGTTGTCGTTGCCGAGTCCGGCCACGTCGAGCGTCGCGGTCCGGCTGGCCCTGGCCCAGAAGGTCAGCGCGTTGTAGCCGGAGGGATCGCGGGCCTGCACGGTCGTGAACGCGCCGCCGGCGTAGCCGCCGGCCGGATCGCTGGGCCCCGGGACGCTCACCTTGAGGGAGGAGGTGCCCAGGTGCGAGACGGTGCCGTCGACCGTCACCGCCGTCACCTTCGATCCGGCGAACGCCTGGTAGCCGACTCCGTCGCCATACGCGTCGAGAAAGACGATCGGATCGGCATTTCCTGGAGCGAGTCCAAGGTCCGCGGTGTCGTGACCGCAGCCGGCCATCGCGACGGTGAGCGCCGCAGCCGCGGCGAGCAGGAGGAACGTGTGTCTCGGCGTCACGGCATGCCTCCGGCTGGGGCGAGGTTCGGCGCCCGACACCCCCGAGAACCGCGTGAAATGGGCGAAATCCATCTTTGTTCAGACGACGAACAAAGTATGCGGCGGCGGCCCGAGGCTGTCAAGCGGCTCGCACCCGGGATCCCGTGCCTGGGCAGCCGCACGCCGATCGCACTCGACTCATGGGGCCGAACTCGCGGCGCGCGACCAGCGACCCGTGCTCGGATTCACGATGACCGGCGGCGGAGCGGAAACTCTAGCCTTCCGCCGACGGCTGGCCGGAGTAGACTCGTTACGGATTTCGGGAATCATGCTCTGTCTCTGGAGGGAATGATCGTGCTCGGGAAGCTGGGATTTCTCCTGCTCTGCTGCGTCGCATTCGCCGTTCCTGCCGCGGCCCAGCCGCCGACCTATCTCTACTCGATTCCGAGCGCCGGCCGGTGGTGGGAGATCCACCAGATGGTGCAGCATCCCGACGGGCGCGTGTTCATCGCCGCCGGGCAGACCAACCGGGTTCTCGTCTATGACGAGAACGGCGCATACCAGGCGCAGTTCGGCGCCAGCGGGACGGGCCTCGGACAGTTCCACGTGACCGGGGGAATCGCCATTGCGGCGGATGGCTCGATCTTCGTCGCCGACCAGTCCAACCACCGGGTCCAGAAATTCTCGTCCGCCTTCGCACCGCTGGCCGCGTGGGGCACGCTGGGGACCGGCCCGGGGCAGTTGTGGTACCCGACGAACCTGGCGATCTCGCCGGACCAGTCGCAACTCTATGTCGTCGAGTACTACGGAAATCGCGTGAGCGTGTTCGACTTGAACGGAGTGTTCCTCGGCAGCTTCGGCACGGGGGGAACCGGCGACGGCCAGTTCGATCATCCCTGGGGCATCGCAGTCGACGGCGCGGGAAGCGTGCTCGTCTCCGACCAGTTCAATCACCGCATCCAGCGCTTCTCCGGGGCGGGAGCGTACCTGACGCAGTTCGGCCTGCCCGGCAGCGGGCCCGGACAGTTCAAGAATCCGGTCGGGATGGGCTTCGACTCGAAGGGCGATCTCTTCGTCTGCGACCAGTTGAACAATCGCATGCAGCAGTTCACGCCGGGCGGCTCGTTCCTCACCGAGTGGGGCACGTACGGCGGCGCCCCGGGCCAGTTCTACAACAACTGGGCCGTGCTCGCCCTCGCCAACGAGAACGTCTGGGTGGCGGACACGTACAACCACCGCATCCAGGTCTTCGGCTTCATTCCCACGGCCGCCGTACCTGCGACCTGGGGCGGGATCAAGCACCAGTACCGCGAATAGAATGAACGGCCCGTCGCCGCTGCGGGCTCGGGCGGATTGACAGGCGCGCGGGACCGAGAGTAGGGTCCCGCGCGTGCGTGCCGCAACGAATCCGGACGACCTGCTGCGTCTGCTCGACGCGTTCCCTCCTGTCATCCCTTCCCGCATTCTCGTCTTCGGTCCCTTCGCCATCCCGATCTCCGAGGCCCTGCGCGCGCGCGGTCACGTCGTCGTTGCCGGCGTGATTCAGGCGCGCGAGCCGGCGCTCGCCGACGGCACGCGCCCGCCACCGGGCTCGTTCGATGTCATCGTCGCGGCGGGCCTGCTCGAGGATCTGTCCTGGGATCGCTGGGCATTGCAGCAGATGCACCGCTGGCTCTCGCCGGACGGCCGACTGCTCGTGACCGCGCCGAATCTATGGAGCCCGCTCGCGCTCGCCGACCCGCGCTACGTCGCCGGCAAACTCGCCAAGCAGTGGCCGAAGGTGCTGCGCCGCCTGGGCCGCACCCCGGCGCCCGCGCGAGATCCCGCGCGTCCCGTCAGGCGCGCCTACGACGTGCGACGGCTGCGCGGCATGCTCGAGCAACTCGGCTTCGCGGTGGAACGAGCCTCGCTGGGAGGACTCGGCAGCGAACACATCCTGTGGGCGCGTCGTCAGCCCGGTGTGTTCGGTCTCGCCCCCGAGCGACCGTTTCCCGATCCCGTTGCGCACCACGCGCGCTTCGACCGGGAGCACCGTGACCTCGGCCGCATCCGCGACGCCTGGCTCGCGGCGCAGCCTGGGCCCGCCGCGGGGGTGCCCGCGCAGGCCCCGCGCGAGCTCGTGCCCGGTGAGTACGCCGGCGCCGAAGTGCTCGTTCTCGCCCCGCACCCCGATGACGAGATCATCGGTTGCGGCGGCACGATCGGGCTGCTCGCCCGGGCCGGCGCGCGGGTGACGGTCGTCCAGGCGACGGACGGTTCGGCCTCGGCCGCCTTCGTCGACGAGCCCGAGGCGGTCCGCCGGCAGGTGCGGCTCGACGAGGCGACCGCGGTCGCCCGCGCCGCGGGGATCGCCCGCACGATCTTCTGGCGTGAGGACAACCAGGCGTTCGTCTACCGGCCCGAACTCGTCACGCGACTTCGCGGCATCCTCGAGGAAGTCGATCCGGCACTCATCTTCGTTCCGTTCATCACGGACATCCACGCGGATCACGTGCTGCTCGCCCGCATTCTCGCCGAAGCACTCGAGGGGTGGGACCGGCCGCACACCCGGGTGTTGGGTTACGAGATCTGGAGCCGCGTTCCGGCCAACGCGTGGTGCGACGTGACCGCGATCATGCCCGAGCTGCTGGAGTGGATCCTGCTCTACGAGACCGCGATGAAGGTCGACGACTTCGTGCACGCCTGCGCGGCGCGCGATTACGCCAACGCGCTCACGTTGTCGGGGCGCGCCGGGTTTGTCGAGGCGTTCCACGCCGGCGGCGTGGCGGCCTTTCGGGACCTCGTGAATCGCGCCGCAGGGTCTGCTACGATCGGCTCTCTCCGAAGCTCCACATCCTGAACCCCGAGGGGGAACGAGTGCCGCCCGCGATCACCGCCGAGTCCATCGCCGAGAGTGTGTCCCGTGCCATCGCCGCGCACAACGCGAGCGAGGGAACCGCCATCCCAGCGGCCGCCGACACCGCCCTGCTGGGCGAGGGTGGCGCCGTCGACTCGCTGGGTCTCGTGCGGCTGGTGATGACCGTCGAGCGCCAGGTCGAGGATGACTTCGGCGTGTCGCTGTCGCTGACCGACGAGAAGGCGATGTCGCAGCGGAACAGCCCGTTCCGGACGGTGGGCACGCTGACCGCCTACATCGGCTCGTGCCTCGCGCAGCCGTGACGACGAAGTCGCGCACCATCTTCATCACGGGCACGCGCAAGGGCATCGGCCGGTTCCTGGCCGAGCACTACGTCGCGCAGGGCCATCGAGTCGTCGGCGTGAGTCGCGAGGCGCCCGATTGGACGCTCGCCGGCTACCGCCACTTCCGTGCCGACGTCGCGGACGAGGCGATGATGCGCGGTGTCTTCCACGAAGTCCGACGCGACTACGGCGGGCTCGACGTGCTGATCAACAACGCCGGGATCGCCTCGATGAACCACGTCCTGCTGACGCCCATGAAGACGCTCGAGTCGATCTTCTCGACCAACGTGTTCGGGACCTTTCTCGCCTGCCGCGAGGGCGCGCGCCTGATGATCGCCGCGAAGCGCCCCGGCCGTATCGTCAACTTCGCGACCGTGGCGACGCCGCTGCGGCTCGAGGGTGAGGCCGTGTACGCCGCGTCCAAGGCCGCGGTCGAGAGCCTGACCCGCGTCCTCGCCCGCGAACTGGCCGAATACGGGATCACCGTCAACGCGGTCGGACCCACCCCGGTCGAGACCGACCTCATCCGCTCCGTCTCGAAGGAGAAGATCGCGGCGCTGCTCGCCCGCCAGGCCGTGCCGCGGCTCGGCGAGATGCGCGACATCGCGAACGTGATCGACTTCTTCATTCGGGAGGAAAGCGACTTCGTCACGGGGCAGGTGGTCTACCTCGGGGGCGTGTAGTGCCCCTCGACTTCCTGACCGAAGTCAGCCGCGAGTTCGCAGACGGGGAAGCGATCGTCGATCGCGATCGTGCGGTGACGTATCGCGCGCTCGCCGCGGCGATCGCCGCAGCCCGGGTCCGCCTCGCCGCTGCGGGGATCGGCGCCGGCGCGGTTGTCGCCCTCGAGGCCGACTATTCGGCGTCGGCGATCGCGATGCTCCTTGCCCTGTTCGAATCCGGTGCGATCGCGGTGCCGCTCGCCCCGGTCCCGGGGACGCGCAATCCCACGCTGCGCGAGCTCGCGCAGGCCGAGTGGCGCGTCACTGCGTCCGGCGACGGGGGGGACGAGGCGCGGATCGAGTCGACCGGAGTCGTCGCGGCGCATCCGCTCTACGCCGAGCTGCGAGCCCGCGGGGTGCCGGGCCTCGTGCTCTTCACCTCGGGCTCGACCGGCGAGCCGAAGGCCTCCGTGCACGACGGCGAGAGGCTGCTGCGCAAGTACCGGACCCGGCGCCGCGGCCGGCGAACCCTGCTGTTCCTGCTCTTCGACCACATCGGCGGCGTCGACACGCTGCTGCAGGTCCTGGCCAACGGTGGCACGGCGATCATTCCCGCCGATCGCACGCCGGAAAGCGTCTGCGCCACGATCGAGCGCCACTGCGTCGAGGTGCTTCCGGCCGCGCCCAGCTTTCTCGCCATGCTGCTGTTGAGCGAGGCCCACCTGCGCCACGATCTCTCGTCGCTGCGCTGGATCACGTACGGCGCCGAGGTCATGCCGCAGGCCACGCTCGACCGGGTGGCCCGTGTGTTTCCGCAGGCCACGCTGCTGCAGAAGTACGGCATCACCGAGGTGGGCACGCTGCGCTCGAGGTCGCGAGCGAACGACTCGCTGTGGGTGAAGGTCGGCGGCGATGGTTTCGCCACCCGCGTCGTCGATGGCAGGCTCGAGATCAAGGCCGAGTCGAGCATCCTCGGTTACCTGAACGCGCCTTCGCCGTTCACCGCCGACGGCTGGTTCATCACCGGCGACGCGGTGGAGGTCGATGGCGAGTACCTGCGCATCCTGGGAAGGGTCTCGGATCTCATCAATGTCGGCGGTCGCAAGGTCTATCCCGCCGAGGTCGAGGGCGTGATCCTCGAACTCGACGAGATCGCCGAGGCTGCGGTCCTCGGCGAAGCGCACCCGTTCACCGGGCAGGTCGTCGTCGCGCGCGTCGTGCCGCGCGGGCCGACCGAACCACGCGCCCTCGAACAGCGTGTCCGCGCCCACTGCCGGGCCCGCCTCGAGTCGTACAAGGTTCCGGTCAAGGTCCTCGTCTCCACCGGGTCGCTGCACTCGGAGCGACAGAAGACGACGAGGCGCTGAGGCACCATGGCGACCGTGCGCGCAGCCATGCCGGCGGATTTTGCTGCGATCCACCCGTTGCTTCTCGATTTCGCCAACTCCGCGATGACACGCGAGGACTGGCGCCGCATGCTGTTCGACCCGCCGTGGCCCGTCGAGGAGCCGACCCGCGGCTACCTCCTCGAGGACGGCGGGCAAGCCGTGGGATTCCTCGGCACGATCTTCAGCGCGCGCGACGTGCGCGGGACGCTGCGGCGATTCTGCAACCTGTCGAGCTGGGTCGTGCGCGAGGACTACCGGGCGTCGAGCTTGCAGCTGCTCCTTCCCGTGCTCGGCTTGCGCACGCATACCATCGTCAACCTGAGCGCGTCGGCCCGGGCGCACGAGATCTTTCGCGGGCTCGGCTTCCGCCCGCTCGAGGATCGACAGGTGCTGCTGCCGCCGATCGCGCGAATCGCCGACCTCGTCGCCTGGCCCGGCGCGCAGGTCACCACCGACTTCGCCGCGATCGCCGCGGCGCTGGATCCGGCCGGCCGACGGATCGC
Organism: Candidatus Eiseniibacteriota bacterium; assembly: GCA_031431875.1. Taxonomy (GTDB): domain Bacteria; phylum Eisenbacteria; class RBG-16-71-46; order RBG-16-71-46; family DASYSL01; genus JANPEF01. The sequence continues at coordinate 30,463 of JANPEF010000011.1, forward strand.
CGTGGAGATGGTGGACACGCGCGCCGCGCAGGTCCTGATTCGCCGGGGCACCCGCTCGTGCCACGCGATCGCGGTCAGGAGCCCGTGGAAGCGGGGGCTCTTCCTCGCCCACGTCCAGTACGCCAGCGACTGGGAACTGCTGCTCGAGTGTGTTCCGCAGGCGACCGCCGGATTCTTCCCGCGACTCCGCACCGTCGGCCTGCGCGTCGACGGTCGGCGCATCGCGGGCCCCGTGCCGCAGTTCGGCGTGATGCGCCCGCTGGCGCTTCCCACCCTGTATCGCCCGGCCGAATCCGATCTTTCTCCGAACGATGTCGACGGGCTGTACACGGAGCTGGTGCTGCAACGCTGGTAGCGGGGACGGGGACGACTGCGCCCGATCCCCGGCTGTCGTGGAATTGACGCTTGATTCGTCCGCTCGGCGTCAAACCTTGCCCCGTCCATCTTGTCGCCGCCGCCGGGGCGAGCCTACCCTCGTCGGCACGCGGGCATCCCCGTCCGCGGCCCGACCCGAGGGAGATAAGCCGATGCACCCCGACCTCGATTCATCCCGCCTGGATTCCGCAACCCGCGTCGGCCTGCTGCTCGACGTCTCGCGCAGCGTGCATGGCACGCTCGAGCTGGACGAAGTGCTCGAACGATTGCTCTGCGCCGCCGGCCATGTCGTCGCGTTCGATGCGGGCGGTATTTTCGTGCTGCGCGACGGCCTGGTGGTCGACCGCGGCGTCCCGGCCGGGCCGATGATCGCCAGCTTTGCACGCCGTGGTTACGATTCGGGCCCGCGGGGGCGCGATCCGGTCCTCAACCACGGCGGTGGCATCACCGGGCATGCGATCCTCCAGGGCGAGGTGGTCCGCGCGCCCGACGTGCGCGCCGATGCGCGTTATGTCGAGGCTCGCGCTCGCACGTGCTCCGAGATCGCCGTGCCGATCGTGCGCGGCGGCCGGGTCATCGGTGCGCTCAACCTGGAGAGCGATCGGCTCGACGCGTTCGTCGACACCGACGTCGAGACGCTGGGATTCTTCGCCGAGGCCGCGGGGATCGCGATCGAGAACGCTGTCCTGCACGCGCGCCTGCTCGCGGGCGAGCGCTTCGAGTCGCAGATGCGGCTCGCCCAGGAGGTGCAGTCGCGCCTGCTGCCGACCGAGCCGCCCGTGGTTCCCGGCTACGACCTGGCGGGCCGCTGCATCCCGACGCTGCGCATCGGCGGCGACTACTATGACGCGATTCCGTCGAGCGACGGCCGGCTCACGCTCGTCGTGGCCGACGTGGCGGGCAAGGGCGTCGCCGCAGCGCTCGTCATGGCCGCGTTTCGTGCGTTGCTGCGCAGCCGGCTCGATGCGGGCGGGTCGCTGTCCGAGGTCGTCGCCGATGTGAACCGTGCGCTGCCCGATTCGCTGGCCGGGGTCGTGTTCGTCACGGCGTTCGTGGCGCGGCTCGACCCGGCGAGTGGCACGCTGGCCTACGTCAACGCGGGGCATAATCCACCGTTCGTCGTGCGCGATCCGGCGGGCGATGTCCGCGGCAACGCGACGGAATGGCTGGAGCGCGGCGGGCCGTTGCTCGGCGTGTTCCCCGCCGCGCGCTACGAGGAGGGGGTGACCAGGCTGGGACCCGGCGACCTGCTCGTGCTCTACACCGACGGTGTCGTCGAGTGCGCCGATCCCGCGCGCAGCGACTTCGGTGCGGAACGGCTGGCAACCGTTGCGGCCCGGCTGCGCCGGCGGAGCGCACCCGAGCTGATCCGCGACATCGTCCTGCTCACCCGCGAGTTCTCGGGGGCGGTCGAGTACGACGACGACTTCACGATCGTCGCGCTCCGGCGGGAGTGAACAAGGCCGTCCGGCGGGGGGAGCCAGCCGGACGGCCCGGTGCGGCACCGCCAGCAGCGGGCCGCAGGTTCGATTTCGAGGGTATGGCGCAAGCATCGCCCGCGGGAGCGTCTTCCGGCCAAGACATCGTTTGTATGGTTGTGATAGTCTCAGGCGATCATGAACCTGACCCCGATCGCGCTCACCCTCCGCCAGCTCCAGTACGCCGTGGCCGTCGCCGATGCGCGCAACTTCCGTCGCGCCGCCGAGCGCTGTGCCGTCTCGCAGCCTGCGCTGTCGGCCCAGCTTGCCGCGCTCGAGGCGACGCTCGGAGCCCGGCTGTTCGAACGCGGCCGCAGCGGCGTGCTGATCACCGCGGCCGGCGAGGACCTGGTCGCCCGCGCCCGCCGCGTCCTCCTCGAGGTCTCCGACCTGGCCGCCGCCGCCGAGCGCCATCGCGACCCGCGCGCGGGCACCCTGCGCATCGGCGTCATCCCGACGATCGGGCCGTACATCCTCCCGCTGGCGGCGCCGCGGCTGCGGGCGGCGTTTCCGCGCGCGGCGTTCGTGTGGATCGAGGACAAGACCGACGTGCTGCTCGCTCGCCTGGCGCACGGTGAACTCGAGGGCGCGCTGCTGGCGCGAGTCGCGAGCGTCGAGGCGTTCGCGCTGGCCGAGGTCGGCGTCGATCGGTTCGTCCTCGCCCTGCCGCCCGGCCACGGGTTGGCCCGCGGCAAGGCGCCGGTGAAGCCGGCGGAGCTCGCCGGGGAGCACGTGCTGCTGCTCGATGACGGCCACTGCTTCCGCGACCAGGCGCTGGCCTACTGCGCGGGCGCCGGCGCCCAGGAACTGGGCTACCGCGCCACCAGCCTGCCGACGCTCGTGCAGATGGTCGCCGGGGGGGCCGGCGTGACACTGCTACCCGAGATCGCGGTCGAGGCCGAGCGCGCCCACGCCGACCTGACCATCCGCAGCTTCGCGCCGCGTGAGCCCGCGCGCACCGTGGTCCTCGCCTGGCGCGCAAACTCGCCCGTAGCCTCGACGCTGGCGCAGGTGGCCGCGGAGATTCGCGACGTGTGGCCCGTACCGCGCGGCCCGCGCCGAACGGCGGCGTCCGCGACTTGACCGCGCGCTCCCGCAGGCCGATCCTGCCGGGAACGCGATTCCCGCTCACCCCACGCTTTCCCTTCGGGAGACATCCATGCTCGTTCGTCGCCTCGGCCGGAGCGGCCTCAAGGTGTCCGCCCTCTCGCTCGGTTCGTGGACCACGTACGGCGGTTCGGTCGACGACGCCGCCACCACGCGCATCGTCCGCCACGCCTTCGAGCGCGGCATCCACACGTTCGACACCGCCGACGTGTACGTCCGCGGCGAGGCCGAGCGCGCGCTGGGCAAGGCGCTGGCCGGGGTGCCGCGCGAGCAGGTCGTGATCGCCACCAAGTGCATGGGACGGGTGTGGGATGGGCCGCTGGGCGCCGGCCTGTCGCGCAAGCACATCTTCGACGCGTGCGAGCAGAGCCTGCGGCGCCTCGGCGTCGACTACATCGACCTCTACCAGCTGCACGCGCCCGACAAGGACGCGCCGCTCGAGGAGACGCTGCGCGCCTGCGAGGACCTGGTGCGCGCCGGCAAGGTGCGCTACGTCGGCTACTCGAACTACGACCGCAGTGCGCCGCTCGATCGACAGGTGCTCGAGCTGCAGCTGAAGCGCGGCTGGGACGTCATGGTCTCGAGCCAGCCGCGGTGGAGCCTGGTCGATCGTCACATCGAGAAGGCGCACGTGCCGCTGTGCCGCAAGTGGGGCGTGGGGCTGCTCGTCTACTCGCCGCTGGCGCAGGGCGTGCTGACCAACAAGTATGCCGGTGGTGCGACGCCGGCCGGCAGTCGCGCGGCGTCCAAGTTCGCGCACTTCCTCACCCAGGAGAAGGCGCTGACGCCCGAGAACGTGGCCGCCGCAGAGCGCCTTGCCGCGTGGTGCGCGAAGTCGGGTGCGGGCACGCCGGCGCAGGTCGCGCTGGCCTGGGTGCTGCGCCACCCCGAGGTGTCGAGCGCGATCATCGGCGCGACGAGCGAGGCGCAGATCGACGAGAACGTGAAGGCGTGCGAGCTCGAGCTGTCGGCGGCGCAATGGCGTGAGGTCGAGGCGGCGATCGCCGGCCGGGACGCGGCGGCAGCAAAGGCGCCGCAGGCTACGGCTCCGCGGAAATCTCCGAAAGCGCGCGCCGGGCGCGCAACTGCACCTCGCCGGCCTTGAGGCGCGCGTCGTCGTAGGAGCCCCGCTCGCGGGCCGCAATCGCCTGGGACCAGGCGACACGCGCCGCCGAGAGTTCGTCGCGGGCCCGGGCGACGTCGTCGATGCCGACACCGGCAGGCCGCGGCGCCGGGGGCGTCAGGCGCTCGATCGCGGCGTCGACGTCCTGCAGCCGGGCGGCGATCGCCGCATTCGTCGAGTCCCACTCGGCGCGTGAGGTCTCGGTGCGGATGCTGATCTCCTCGGAGAGGCGTTCGATCTCGGCGGGCAGCGCGCTGGTCGCCGTGAAGACGGTGACCCAGTCCCCCTCCTTCGCCGCGGTCCGCGCCCGCGCGAGTTCCGCCTCGATCACGGCGGCGCGTTCCGGCGCCAGGGCGCGCGCCTTCGGGCGGACCTGCGCGTAGGCCGCCTCGACCGTGGCGACCGCCTGCTCGCCGGGCCCGCGATCGGAGGCGCAGCCCGACAGCAGGGCGACCAGCACGAGCGCGACGGCCGCGGGGCTGCGACCGGGGGGAACGGGGCGGGGGGGAACGCGGCGGGAAAGCATTGCACCATGGTTGCTCAAACCGGCCCATAGCGCACGCGACTTCTGCGTGTGTCCGCGACGGCCCGACCGTTAGACTGACGAGGCGCCGCGTTCCGCCTGCCCGCGGATCGGGGCGCAGGGTCCCAACCCCGGAGTCCCATGATGGATCGCGGCACCGCGCTCGGGCCGTACGTCGTCGTCGACCGCCTGGGCTCCGGCGGGATGGGCGATGTCTACCGCGCGCACGACGCACGCCTCAACCGTGACGTGGCGCTCAAGCTGCTGCCCCGCGAGTTCGCGCGCGACCCGGACCGGCTCGTCCGCTTCCGCCAGGAAGCGCTGCACCTCGCCGCGCTCAACCATCCGAACATCGCCACCATCCACGGCTTCGAGGAAGGCGAGGGCGAGACCAAGTTCCTCGTCCTCGAGCTGGTCGAGGGGCGCTCGCTCGCCGATCGCATCGCCGACGGTCCGCTGCCGCCCGAGGAGGCGCTCGCCATCGCGGCGCAGATCGCCGAGGCGCTCGAGGCCGCGCACGAGCGCGACGTCATTCACCGCGATCTCAAGCCGGCAAACGTCATGCTGGGCCCGCGCGGGCGGGTCAAGGTGCTCGACTTCGGGCTTGCCATGGGACGCCGCGCGGGTGGTGCCGCCAAGCAGGTGGAGCAGGCCGGTGGTCACGTCGATCTCGATGCGCTCACGCAATCGCCCGACGGCGCGACGATGGCGCCGCTCGCCCCCGTCACCATGGTCGGCGGCACGAGTGCTGGCAGCTCGGACTCGGCCGAGGGCACGCCGGGTTACATGTCGCCCGAGCAGATCGTCGCCGGCGCGCAGGACGCGCGCACCGATGTGTTCGCGTTCGGGGCGCTGCTCTACGAGGCGCTCACCGGCGTGCCCGCGTTCCCCGGCGCAAACGTGGGCGAGATGCTGCGCGCCACGCTGGAGAAGGAGCCGGCGTGGGAACGCCTGCCCGAGAAGCTGTCGCCGCGCATTCGAACCCTGCTCACCGGCACGCTCGAGAAGAACATGGCGCGGCGGCCCGACTCGATCCACGCCCTGCGGGTCGAGATCGAGGACGTGCTCGGCATCCGCCGCGCGGCCGCGCTCCGTGCGGGCGAAGCCGCCGCGATCGCCAACAACCTGCCGCAGTTGCTCACCAGCTTCGTCGGCCGCGACGCCGAGCTCGTCGCGTGCGGGGTGCTGCTGGCGAAGACGCGCATTCTCACGCTCACGGGCTTCGGCGGCAGCGGCAAGACCCGGCTCGCGCTCGAGCTCGCTTCGCGTGCGCTGGCCGAGTACCCGGACGGCGTGTGGTTTGTCGACCTGGCACCGCTGCGGGATGCGTCGCGCCTCGAGGCCACGGTCGCCGCCGCGATCGACGTGCGCGAGGAGCCGGGGCGCTCGCTCACCGAGGCGCTGCTCGAGCGCCTGCGTGGGCGGCGCGCGCTGGTGCTGCTCGACAACTGCGAGCACCTGCTCGCGCCCGCGGCCGCGCTGGTCGGCATCCTGCTGCGCGCCTGCGCCGAGCTGACCGTGCTCGCCACCAGTCGCGAGGCGCTTGGCGTCGACGGCGAGACCGTCCACCCCGTGCCCACGCTCGGCTTGCCCGGCGCGGAGCTCACCGGCGGGGCGGCCGCGTTCGAGGGCTTCGAAGCGGTGCGGCTCTACGTCGAGCGGGCGCGGCAGGTGGTGCCCGACTTCGCGCTCACCGACGTGAACGCGGCGATCGTCGGCGAGATCTGCCGCCGCCTCGACGGGATTCCGCTCGCGCTCGAGCTGGCGGCGGCGCGCGCCCGCGTGCTCGGCGTCGAGCAGATCCTGGCCAAGCTCGACGATCGCTTCCGCCTGCTCACCGGCGGGAGCAAGAGCGCGCTGCCGCGCCAGCAGACGCTGCGGGCCACCATCGAGTGGAGCTACGAGATGCTCGCCCCGCACGAGCAGGCGTTCTTCCGCCGGCTCGCCGTGTTCGCCGGCGGCTGGTCGCTGGAGGGAGCGGTCGCCGTGGTCGAGGCGGACGCGGACGAGTTCGACGTCCTCGACCTGCTGACCCTGCTGGCGGACAAGTCGCTGGCCGTCGTCGACCGCACCGTGCCCGACCGGCCGCGCTATCGCTTTCTCGAGTCGGTGCGCCAGTTCGCGCTCGAGCGCCTGCGCGAGACCGACGAGGAGCCGGCGCTGCGCGATCGCCATCTCGCGCACTTCCTCGGGCTGGCCGAGCAGGCCGAGACCGAACTCACCGGTCCGCGCCAGGGCCAGTGGTTCGCCCGGCTCGATGCCGACGGCGAGAACCTGCTCGCCGCGCTCACCGCCTCGCGCTCGCTGCCGGGCGGTCCGGATCGCGGCGTGCGGCTGGCCGGCGCGGTGGCGCGCTTCTGGTCGGCGCGCGGGCGCTATGTCGTCGGCCTGCGCGCGCTGACCAGCGCGCTCGAGGTGCAGGCCGCGGCGAAGGCGAAGGCGGGCGACACCACGCCCGACCCCGCGCGCGGCAAGGCGCTGGTGCGCGCCGGCGGGCTCGCGCTGTACCTGTGCGACCTCGAGACGGCGGCGCCGCCGATCGACGAGAGCCTCGCCATCTACCAGGCGCTCGGGGACAAGAAGGGGGTGGCGCGCGCTTTCGCAGCGCGGGCCACGCTGGCGGCATTCCGCGGTGAACTCGGCGAGTCGAGGCAGTTCGGGCTGTCGAGCCTCGAGATCTACCGCGAGATCGGCGAGGCGCGGGGGATCGCCGTCACGCTGCACAACCTGGGCTATCTCGCGCTCCTCCAGGGGAACTGGAACGAGGCCGAGCCGCTCTATGCGGAATCACTGCACCTGATGCGAGGGGTGGGGGACCGGGAGCACATGGCCCTGACTCTGGCCGACCTGGCGATCACCTCGCGCGGGCTGGACCAGGAGGACAAGGCCCGCGGGGAGCTGGCCGAGGCCTTCGACCTGGTCCAGGAGGTGGCGGCCAAGCGCGAGGGGGCCTATGCGCTCGAGGCCGCCTCCGCGCTCGCCGAGAGCGGCGACGACTTCTCCCGGGCGGCGCGCTATGCGGGTGCGGCCAAAGCACTTCGCGAGGCGATCGGCTCGCCACTGGTGCCCATCGAGCAGCGCGATCGCGACGTCCGAGCGGCCCGGGTGATGGCGGCCCTGGGTGGTCCAGCCTTCGCCGAGGCCACCGAGGGGGGGCGGGCCCTGGCATTCGAGGCCGCGGTGACCGAGGCACGGGACTGGCTGGCCGCGGCTCCTGCCGGGGCCTGATCACGCAAGCCCAAGCGGGCACGCAGTTTTCGGTTGCGTGACGCGCCACGATCTGTCACGATTCTCCCGGCTCCTCCTCCCGGGGTTCCCGTCACTCGGATGTGACGTTTTCACGTCCTGTGGTGGTGGACTCCGTTGGTCCCGGCTCCTTCCCCCGTCGGGCCGATGGTTCTCAATGGGTCCCTTTCCTTTCAGCCGCGTCGCGTGTGCGTCGGGTCAACCGTCGCCGCCGGCCATCGAGGTGCTTCATGAAGAAAACGGCGATCGCGTTCCTCCTCGGAATGTTCGCCCTGAACGCTGGGCTCGCTCCGGCGGCCGGCGCCACGGATATTCTCTTCGACTATGTCGGGTTCGACTACGAGTCGCCGAATCCCGATCCGGGTCAGTTCGGAGAGCTGGGCGCTGGCTACGTGAGCCTCGGGGAGGTGCCGGTTCTCTATGCGCCCCTCGTGTTCAACGTTTTGGTGAACGAGTATACCTACGTGATTTCGGGCCTGACCGCGGTGAATCGCCAGTCGGTCGGCCCCTTCATCATCGTCGACTACGCGGGCGGCGCCCTCGATCTGTACGAGGATTCGCGCACGCTCGGCACGCTCGCGGACTACGGGATCAACCCGCCCAACGCGACCGCACCGCCGACGTTCAACGACGGCACGCACATGCTGGCCGGCACGCTCTCGAGCTTCCGCTTCGTGTTCAACACGGTCGACAACTCGGGCAGCTTCGAGGCCAACTATCAGGCCACCGGCGGCGCGCAGCTGGCGAACATCCCGCTGAACAAGCGCTCGGGCTGGACCTTCTCCGGCGCCACCTCGAACGCGCTCAACATTCCGCAGGGCTACGCGCACCAGATCGACGGCCAGGTTCTCGTGGAGGAAGTTGTCCCCGTGAATGATGCGTCGTGGGGTCGTCTGAAGGCCAACTATCGCAAGTAGTCGTTGCTTTCGGAGCGATCCGAAGCTCATGGGGGTGCACCGATGAATCACTGGAAAACGCGCATCATCACCGGGCTGGCTGCTCTCGCTTTTGCCGCGACGGCCCATGCCGGCCCCTCGATCGACTGGGATCCGATCTTCCTCTACGGTCCTCCCAGCTCGACGTTCAACAATCAGCCTCTCGGCAACGCGCTCAGCGGGGTCGGGACGGTCAGCAAGTTCGACGCGCCGTTCGGCTTCCTCGATGCGAGCGACCCGACAAAGGAATACACGATCTACCTGTACGGGCTGACGTCGCAGGGCACGAGCACCATTGGCGCCCCGGGGCTGCAGTTCTACACGACGAACTATTCGGGCGGCACGATCGAGGTCTACGAAGACCTCTCGCCCGATCACAACTACGGCATCAACCCGCCCAACGGCACGGCCCCGTCGACGTTCATCGACGGCACCCTGCTCCTCAAGGGCAACTTCACGCGCTTCATCGTCCAGACGAACGACTTCACGCAGTTCCAGGTCGGAAATGCGGAAGGCGACATCAGCTGGACGAGCGGCTCGCTCTACAACCTCACGTTCGCGGGTGGCCAGCCCTGTCCGGGCCTGTTCACCGGTGGCCTGACGTGGCGGACGAGCGTGCTCATTCCGGGTTACCTCTTCCGGCATGATGGCAAGATCGACCTCAACTGCCCGGTGCCCGCCGAGAGCTCGACGTGGGGCAAGGTGAAGGCGCAGTACCGGTAACAGCGCGAAGCGCTAGGGTGTGCAGCTCCATGCACACCGAGCGAGATCGAACCAGGGGCGGCTCCGGCAACGGGGCCGCCCCTTCGTTCGTTCCCTGGCATGCGTGTGCTAGCTTGCTTGCGCCATGAACGTTCCCCATGTCGTCATCCTCGGCGGCGGCTTCGGCGGTCTCTACGCCGCCCGCGCCCTCGCGGGCGCGCCCGTGCGCGTCACGCTGGTCGATCGGCGGAACCACCACGTCTTCCAGCCCTTGCTCTACCAGGTCGCCACCGCCGGCTTGTCCGCGCCCGACGTCGCCGCGCCGATCCGCTCCATCCTCCGGCACCAGCGCAACGCGACCGTCCTGCTGGCCGAGGGGCGCTCGATCGATCCGACCGCCCGCACCGCAACCATCGAGGCGCCTGAAGCGCGGCCGCTGTCGTATGACTTCCTGATCGTCGCCACGGGCTCGACGCACTCGTACTTCGGCCACGACGAGTGGGCGCGGTTCGCGCCCGGGCTCAAGGACATCGAGGACGCGTTCGAGGTGCGCAGCCGTATCCTGCTCGCGTTCGAGCGCGCCGAGTCCGCGCGCGACGAGGCCGAGCGGCGGCGCGCGCTCACCTTCGTCATCGTCGGCGGGGGCCCGACCGGCGTCGAACTGGCCGGCGCGATCGGCGAGATCGCACGGCACACGATGGCGCGCGACTTTCGCAACTTCGACCCGGCCAGTGCGCGGATCCTGCTCGTCGACGGCTCGGACCGCGTGCTGCCCGCGTACCCCGCGGTGAGCTCGCGCGACGCGGCGCGCCTGCTCGCCGATCGCGGCGTGGAACTCGTGCTCGGCGCGCGTGCGACCAGCGTCGACGCGGTCGGAGTGACGCTCGACGGATCGCGCCGCATCGAGGCGGGGACGGTGCTGTGGGCTGCGGGAGTGGCGTCGTCGCCGCTGGCGCGCGACCTCGGCGCGCCGCTCGATCGCACGGGGCGCGTGCTGGTGGCGGCGGACCTGTCGGTGCCGGGACACCCGGAGATCTTCGTCGTGGGGGACCTGGCGGCGGTGCCGGCCGGCGAGGGGTTCCTGCCGGGCGTGGCGCAGCCGGCGATCCAGGGCGGGAGGCAAGCCGCGGCGAACATCGTGCGGCGCGTGCGCGGCGAGCCGACGGGGTCGTTCCGCTACAAGGACCTGGGCACGATGGCGACGATCGGGCGGCGGGCCGCGGTGGCGCAGGTGGGCGGCCGGACGTTCTCGGGCTACCCGGCGTGGCTCCTGTGGGTCTTCATCCACATCGTGTGGCTGATCGGCTTCCGCAACCGGGTGATCGTGATGTTCGAGTGGGCGTGGGCCTACTGGACGTGGGGTCGCGGCGCGCGGGTCATCCTCGATCGGAAGGCGTGGCCATCGTGATAAAATGTTGCGTGACAATACGTTATGGATGACACTCTTGAAGTGTTAGCCCGTGGCTCGCGGATGGCTAAATTTAGTAAACCTACCAACATCGGCTCATTTGTCTCTGGTGTCTCATCGTGTCGTGAGTTAGATTTACTCCAATGGCTAAAAATAGCCTTGGAGGTGAATCGACATGAACTTACGACAGGAGTTCTCCAACCCGTTCCGCCCGGGAGCGGGACACATGCCGCCCTACCTCGCCGGCCGCGAGGCTGAGAAGCTCGAGTTTTTGAGGCTCCTCGAGCAGAAGGTGATTCTCGAGAATCTCGTCCTCACCGGTCTGCGTGGGGTTGGCAAGACGGTCCTTCTGGAGACCTTCAAGCCACTCGCACTGCAGAAGGGCTGGCAGTGGGTCGGAACTGATCTCTCGGAGTCCGCGAGTCTCGATGAGGAAAGCATTGCTCTCCGTCTTCTGACTGATCTCTCCTTGGCGACTTCGTCGTTCCGCATCCGCGGGGAGGCGCGACCAAAGATCGGACTTGGCGCAGTCAAAGAGCCGTTCGAGCGGGCGATGGACTACCCATTGCTGCACTCGATCTACTCCGCAACTCCAGGACTGGTCTCGGACAAGCTCAAGAGCGTGTTGGAGTTCGTCTGGACCCAAATCCAGGGTGCCGGGAGTCGGGGCATCGTCTTCGCCTATGACGAGGCGCAGAATCTGTCCGATCATGCCGCCAGGGGTGAGTATCCGATGTCGTTGCTCCTGGACGTCTTCCAGTCGATCCAGCGCAAGGGTGTGCCATTCATGCTTGCCTTGACGGGACTTCCGACGCTGTTTCCCAAGCTTGTTGAAGCGCGAACGTTCTCAGAGCGCATGTTCAACGTAGTGAATCTCGACAAGCTCGATCAGGAAGACACCGAGAAGGCGATTCGAGAACCGATGGCGAATCATCCAATCAAGCTCTCCGACGATGCCGTCAGCGCTATCGCCGAGCTCAGCGCTGGCTACCCGTACTTCATTCAGTTTGTATGTCGCGAATGCTATGACATCTGGATTGCGAGCGCCGCTTCGGGTCAGCCGCTTCCCGAGATCCCGGTGAGGGCGTTGCTCCGCAAGCTCGACTCGAACTTCTTCGCGGGCCGATGGGCCAAGGCGACGGATCGTCAGCGCGACCTGCTGGGAGTAATTGCATCGCTGAAGTCTGCAGCGGGGGAGTTTACCGTTCAGGAGATCGTGGAGACGTCGAAGTCCGGACCGGGAAAGGCGTTTACCGCGAGTCATGTCAGCCAAATGCTCGCAACGCTTGGAGATGCTGGGCTCGTCTACAAGAACAGGTGGGGAAAGTACTCGTTCGCCGTTCCACTGTTCGACAAGTTCATTCGACGCCAGATTGAGCCCTCGTCAGAGAACTGACCTGGCCCCGGGTCCAGCGGGTGAGATGCCCACTTCCGCGGCAGCATTTGCCGGCGCCCGCCGCCGCGCCTCGTTCGCCGCGATCAACTCGGCGAGCACGGCCTTCTGCAGGTGCAGGCGGTTCTCGGCCTGGGCGAGGATCACGCTCTGCGGGCCGTCCATCACGGCGTCGGTCACTTCTTCCCCGCGGTGCGCCGGCAGGCAGTGCATGAACAGGGCATCGGGCGCAGCCAGCGCCATCAGCGCCTCGTTCACCTGGTAGCCCGCAAACGACACGCGCCGCCACGCGGCCTCGTCCTCCTGGCCCATGCTCGTCCACGTGTCGGTATAGACGACGTCGGCGCCGCGCGCGGCCTCCTTGGGATCGCGCACGCGGCGGATGCCGCCCCTGGCGCGCGACTCCGCGGCGAGGAACAGGCCGCCGTCGGGCTCGAAGCCGTCGGGCGTGGCGAACGTCAGCGCGAAGCCGAAGATCGTCGCCGCCTCGATCCACGAGTGGAGCACGTTGTTGCCGTCGCCCACCCACGCCACCTTGAGCGTGTCGAGGTCGCGTCCCGCGCGCCACAGCGTGTAGAGATCGGCCAGGATCTGGCACGGGTGCGAGTGGTCGGTCAGCGCGTTGATCACCGGCACCGTCGAATGCGTGGCCAGGTCGGTGACGAGCTTGTGGGTGAACGTGCGAATGACGATCGCGTCGCACATCCCGGAGATCACGTGCGCCACGTCGGGAACGCTCTCGCGGCCGTGCGCCGAGACCTCGGCCATGCCCAGGTCGATCGCATCGCCGCCCAGCTCGTGCATGCCGACGGTGAAGGACACGCGCGTGCGCAGCGACGGCTTGTGGAACACGAGTGCGGCCGTGCGTCCGGCCAGCGGCCTGGGCGCATGCCGCGTTCGGCGGTGAGCCCGCAACAGCTCGGCCTGCTGGAACAGCGTCAGCACGAATGCGCGGTCCAGGCCGATGAGGTCGATCAGGTGCGCCGGAACGACGTGGTTCACGCAGGCTCCTTCACGGGTGGACCGACGGGTGGACCGACGGCGGCGGCATCGGCGATGGCCGGCGCGTGGCCGGGCGGCATGGCCACGAGCGGGACGCTCCACGCCCGCACGGTCTCGCGGGCGCGCTCGATCGCGCCGGGCGCCAGCTCGATCTCGACCGCGATCTCGTCGCAGGCATGACGGCGCGGGCATGCCACGCAGTCGGTCCACACCTTGCGCGGCATCGACTCGCGCTGCGCCACCGAGAATCCCACCCGCTCGAAGAACTTCACCTCGCGGGTGAGGGCGATGACGCGGCCCAGCCCCAGCTCGCGCGCGTCGTCGAGCACGCGCTCGACGAGGATGCGGCCCAGGCCCTGCCCGTGTGCCTCGGGGCGAACCGCGAGCGAGCGCACCTCGCCCAGGTCGTCCCACAGCACGCGCAGGGCCGCGCAGGCGACGACGCGATCGTCCGCGTCGAGCGCGACGTGGAACTCGCGCACCGAGCGGTAGAGCTCGCCCGTCGAGCGCGGCAGCAGCGAGCCGTCCTCGACGTAGCCCGCCATCACACCGGCGATGCCGGGGATGTCGGCCACGGTGGCGCGGCGGATCCGGGGGGTGACGGAGGTCTCAGCCACCGTTCGTTCCCCCCTCTCCGGTTCCCCCCGAGTCCGCGGCGCCGGCGGCCGCTCGCACGGCCTTCGCCAGCGGCTGGCCGAGGATGCAGATGAAGCCTTCGGCGTGCTTCGGCTCGTAGCCGGTCATGTCGAACGAGGCGAGTCCCGCGTCGTAGAGCGAACGTGGGCTCGAGCGGCCGATCGCGCGGGCGCGGCCCTGGTGCAACTCGACCAGCACGCTGCCGGTGACCGGCTCCAGCGCCTTGTCGACGAAGGCGGTCAGCGCCTCGCGCACCGGCGCGAACCACTCGCCGCGATACACGAGGTCGGCGAAGCGCGGGCCCAGCTCGGCGCGCGTGCGCAGCACGTCGTGCGTCAGCGTCAGGCGACAGAGGTCCTCGAGCGCCTCGGCCAGCACCGTGCCACCCGGCGTCTCGTAGACGCCGCGCGACTTCATGCCCACGACGCGCGACTCGACGATGTCGTCGCGGCCCACGCCATGGCGGCCCGCGAGAACGTTCAGCACGCGCACCAGCGCGGCCGGCCCCAGCGTGCGACCATCGACGGACACCGGCCAGCCCTGCTCGAATCCGATCGTGACCCGCTCGGGCGTCGCCGGGCGATCCGCGGCGGACGCGGTGAGGCGGTACATGCTCTCGGGCGCCGGCTCGGCCGGATCCTCGAGCGGACCACCCTCGTGCGAGATGTGCCACAGGTTCGCGTCGCGCGAGAACAGGTCGGACTTCTTCATCGGCACGGGCAGGCCGTGCTGCGTCGCGTAGTCGAGCGCATCCTCGCGCGAGACGATGCCCCAGTCGGGATCGCGCCACGGCGCGAGCACGGTGAGGTCGGGCGCCAGCGCCATGTAGGTGAGCTCGAAGCGCACCTGGTCGTTGCCCTTGCCAGTGCAGCCGTGGGCCAGCGCGTCGCAGCCGAACTGCCGCGCCGCGGCGACCTGCCGCGCGGCGATCAGCGGCCGGGCGATCGACGTGCCGAGGCGATAGATCCCCTCGTACAGTGCGCCGGCGCGCAGCGTCGGGAAGGCGTAGTCGTGGGCAAACGTGTCGTTCAGGTCCTCGACCACGACCTCGCTCGCGCCCCGCGCGCGGGCGCGCGGCTCGAGGCCGTCGAGCTCGCCGCCCTGGCCGACGTCGCAGCAGTAGGCGACGACCTCGCAGCCGTAGCGGGCCTTGAGCCAGTGCACGATGACGCTGGTGTCGAGTCCGCCGCTGTAGGCCAGCGCGACCTTCTTCACGGGCTTCGTGGTCATGAGGTCTTCGTCTCCTCGAGGCGGGTGAGGGCACGGTCGAGGCAGGCGATCGCCTCGGCGATCGTCGCCTCGTCCACGTCGAGCGGCGGCAGGACGCGCAGGGCGCGCTCGCCGCCGCGCACCAGCAGCAGCCCTTCGGCGCGCGCCGCCTCGACCAGGTCCTTCGGGCCGAACACGGACTCGGGAGCGAGCTCGATGGCGGCCAGCAGGCCGAGGCCGCGCGACTCGCTCACGCTCTTCGGGTGCGCGTTGACGATCACCTTCAGGGCGGCCTGCAGCGTCTTGCCGCGGCGGCGCACGCGGGCGAGGAACGACTTCTTGAGCACGCGCTCGACCACCCACAGGCCGGCGGTCGTGGCGATCGGGTTGCCGCCGAACGTCGTGCCGTGGACGCCGGGGGCGAGGCCCTCGGCCGCCCTGGCGTTGAGCAGCACCGCCGCGAGCGGTAGCCCGCCGCCCAGCGCCTTCGACAGCACGGTGATGTCGGCCCGCACGCCGAAGTGTTCGGCGGCGAGGAACCGCCCGGTGCGCCCGGTCCCGCACTGCACCTCGTCGAAGACCAGCAGCGCGCCCACCTCGTCGCAGCGCTTGCGCACGGCGGCGAGGAAGCCCTTCGGCGCGACGACCGCGCCAGCCTCGCCCTGCACCGGCTCGACCAGCACCGCGCAGGTGCCCTCGTCGATGCCCTCGGCCAGCGCCTTCGCGTCGCCAAAGGGCAGGAAGCGCACGCCCGGGATCAGCGGTTCGAACGGCGCGCGGTACGCCGGGTTCCACGTCGTCGACAGGGCGAAGCCCGTGCGGCCGTGGAAGCCGCCGGTGAAGGCGACGATGCCACGCCCCGGCTTCTCCGCCACGTGGGCCCGCACGCGCGCGAACTTGAGCGCTGCCTCGACGCCTTCCGTGCCCGAGTTGCAGAAGAACACGTGCTCGTAGCCCGTCGCCGACTGGAGGACGCGGGCCAGCGCGATGCCCGGCTCGTGGGCGAACAGGTTCGAGACGTGGCCGAGCGTCTTCATCTGCTTCGCCACCGCGGTGGCGAGCCCGCGCGGTGCGTGGCCGAACGCGTTGACGGCGATGCCGCAGGTGAAGTCGATGTAGGTGCGCCCGGCGCGATCCTCGACGCGCGCGCCCTGGCCGCGCGCGAGCGCGAGGCGGGGGAGCGGATAGACCGGCGCCAGCAGGCCGGGCTCCTCGTGGGCCAGCGCCGGGTTCGCCCCCGGGGCGGCGGCGGCGAGCGGGGTCGTCGTGTCGAGCTCAGCGGCCATGGGCCGATTCCTCCGTCGATTCGTTCGCTGCCTTCGGCTCGGTGGGCGGCATGGCGGCGACGATGCACGTCCCGTACGGCCCTTCCTCGCCCGCAATCAGGCGTGCCAGCGTTCCGGCGCCCGTCCACTCTGCAATCCACGCGTTCGGCGTGCCGCCATCGACGGCCGCCGCGGCGGCCTGCAACTTGGGCTGCATCCCTCCCGTCACTTCGCCGCCGGCGAGTGCGCGATCGAGCGCCGCACGGTCGAGCGCGCGCACGACCCGGCCGCCGAGCACGAGGCCCGGCGTGTCCGACAGCAGCACCAGCGTGGACGCGCCCAGCGCCGGTGCCAGCGCGGCGGCGATGTCGTCGGCGTTCAGGTTGAGCAGCGCGCCATCCCGAGCCGCCCCGATGCTCGAGACGACCGGCGTGCGGCCCGCCGCGAGCAGCGTAGCCAGCAGCGTCGCGTCCACGTCCGTCACCGTGCCCACCGCGCCGAGCGCCGCCGCGTCGGCATGGCGCACGACGCGCACGATGCCGCCGTCGAGTGCGGCGAGGCCCACCGCGTCGACGCCGCGGGCGCGCAGCCCGGCGACCAGGCGCTTGTTGGCCAGCCCGGCCAGCACCGCCGTGGCCACCTCGAGCGTCGTCGGGTCGGTGACGCGGCGGCCCTCGTGGAAGCTCGCCTTGAGGCCAAGGCGGGCACTCCACGCCGTGACCTCGGCACCGCCGCCGTGGACGACGACCGCCCGGCCGGCCAGCGCGACAAGGTCTGCGGCGAGCCCGTCGATCGCGCCGCTCGCCTCGAGTGCGCGGCCGCCCAGCTTGACGACGACCGGTGCGGTCGCCGCGATCACCACGCCCTCCCGTGGCGCGGCAGCGCCGTCGTCTCGGGCCAGCCGAGCATGAGGTTCAGGTTCTGCAGGGCCTGGGTCGCCGCGCCCTTCGACAGGTTGTCGATCGCCGCGGTGGCGAGCAGGGTCGTGCCGTCGAACAGCGTGGTCACCTGCACGTCCACCCGATTGGAGCCGCGCACCGCGCGCGTCTCGGGCCACGTCCCCGCCGGCAGCAGGCGCACGAACGGCTCGGCATCGTAGCGCGCGGCATACAGCGAGCGCAGCTCGCCCTCGGTCGTCGCCCGGGTGAGCGGCGCCTGCGCAGTGAGCAGGATGCCGCGCGCCATCGGCACCAGCTGCGGCGCGAACGCGACGCGCGCGCCGGGGGCGCCGAACGCCGCGAGCGTACGCGCCATTTCGGCAACGTGGGCGTGCTCCGTGCCCACCTTGTAGAACGCGGCGCCGCCGTCGAGCTCGACGAACTGCGTGCGCGGTGACGAGGCCCGGCCCGCGCCGCTCGCTCCCGAGATCGCGACGACGGTGACGTCGCCCGCGAGCAGGCCCGCGGTGGCAGCTGGCAGCAGCGCCAGCGCGGCGCCGGTCGGGTAGCAGCCGGGGTTGGCGATCCGCGTCGCGCCGGTCAGCAAGTGCCGAAACGCCTCGGGCAGGCCGTAGACGTAGCCCGCCGAGCCGTCCCGGTGATCGGACGACAGGTCGACGATGCGCGCGGGGGTGGCGGCAAGCGCGGGCCGTTCTGCGGCGAGCGTGCGCCATGCCCCGTGCGGCAAGGAGGTGACGAGCGTATCGGCGGCCCCGTCCTCGAGCAGGGTCGCGATCCCGTCGAGGTCGACGACAGGGGCGAGCCCTTCTGCGCGGGGATCGAGGCCGGGATCGAAGTCCCCGGCCGCGCGACCGACGGCATCGCGCGAGCCGAGGGCGACGACGGTCACGCCCGGGTGCGACTCGGCCAGGCGCACGAACTCGGCGCCGGCATAGCCGGACGCGCCGAGGACGGCGACCCTGGCGTGGACGGGCGGGGCGCTCATCCTCCAGCCACGCCGTTCGTCGCGGCGAAGCCTTCCAGGTGCTTCTTCAGGCGCCGCGCACACGCGGCGTCCTTGAGGACCACGAGCAGCGTGTCGTCCCCGGCGACCGATCCGAGCATGCCGTCGAAGCCGAGCAGGTCGATCGCCCGCCCGACGCCGTTGGCGTGCCCCGGCGGCGTGCGCACGATCGCCAGGTTCTGCGCCACCTCGACCCCGTTGACGAACGCCTGCAGGTCGAGCCGCTGGCGCGCCCGGTCGAACGCCTCGACCGCCGGCGTCGGCAGCTCGTAGGCGGCCTGGCCGTCCGCACCCGGGCGCTTGCCGGCGCCGAGGTTGCGGAGGTCGCGCGACAGCGTGGCCTGCGTCACCGGCAGTCCCTCCTTGGCCAGGGCCCTGGCCAGCGCCTCCTGGCTCGTGTACCGGCGCTCCGAGAGCAGCCGGGCGAGCACGGTGAGGCGGCGAGTCCTGGTCACGCGGACGACCTCCGTGGGGGCGGCGAGACCGCTGGTCCCCGAGACGACGACGGCCGGCGCCCCTGCGCCGGCCGAGTGCATTTAAATGCATCAAGCTGAATAATCTGTCACCGGCCACGGGGGCGCAATGGAAAAATGCACCCCGCTGGCGGCGGCGGCAGCCAGCGCGTAGGATGCCCGGGAGCGACCCGCGACGCGACATCCCCGAGGAGGCAAGCCGCCATGGAAGCCCAGCCGACGCGTGACTTCGAGCCCACGACCTACCGCGGCGCCGGTGCCGGCGCCGGGCGGATCCTGGTGGTCGACGACGACGAGCAGGTCCGCTACCTGCTGCGTTACCTGCTGTCCCACGAGGGGTTCGAAGTCGACGACGCCGCGACCGCCGACGAGGCGTTCGACCGCCTCTCGGCCGACGTGCCCGACGTCATCCTGCTCGACCTGCACCTGTCGGGCCGCTCGGGGCACGACGTCGTCCCGCGGCTGCGCAGCGACACGCGCACGCGCTTCGTGCCGGTCGTCATGATCACCGGTGGCGCCACGCGCAAGGACAAGCTCGACGCGATCTCGGCCGGCGTGACCGACTTCCTGGGCAAGCCGTTCGACGGCGAGGAGCTGGTGGCGCGCGTGCGGAACCTGGTCCGCCTCAAGCGCTTCACCGACGCGTTCGAGGAGGCGCAGGAGGTGATCGTCGCCCTGGCCGGCACGATCGACGCGCGCGATCCCTACACCGCGGGCCACAGCGAGCGCGTCTCGTACTACGCCGAGATGCTGGGCAAGACGATCGGCCTGTCGTTCGAGGAGCAGAAGGTGCTGCACTTCGGTGGGTTGTTCCACGACATCGGCAAGATCGCCATTCGCGACGACGTTCTGCTCAAGCCAGGCAAGCTCACACCCGAGGAGTTCAAGGAGATCCAGCGCCACCCGGTGGCCGGGCGCGAGCTGCTCAAGGGCATGCGCACGATCGAGGCCGCGATGCCCATCGTGTATCACCACCACGAACGCTTCGACGGCTCGGGCTATCCCGAGGGGCGGATGGGGGACAACATCCCGCTTCTCGCCCGCGTCGCCTCGGTGGCCGACGTGTACGACGCGTTGACGACGAGCCGGCCCTACCGCGCGGCGATGACCCGCAGCGAGGCGCTCGAGGTGATGGAGAAGGAGAAGGCGAAGGGCTGGTGGGACCCGACCCTGTTCGACGAGTTCCGCGCCGCGCTCGGGGCGCTGCCCGAGGGCTTCCTGCCGGGCGGCGAGGAGGCGTGACGCTCCGCAGTCGCCCGGTGCGTTGCATTCCGCACGCCGTGGCGGCGCGGCGAGGCGCCCGCAGGCCCGATGCAATCCGGACCGCGGAACGCTAGACTGTCTGGACGCAAGTCCGGCCCCGGGGAGGCCGATCATCTTCTCAGGGAGGACCTTCGCTCATGAGCCCGCTGCCGCGCATCCTTCGCTCGCCCCTTCTCGCCGCACTCGCCGCGACGGGTCTGCTCGCCACTCAAGCCGGTGCGACGACCACGCTCTCCGTTCAGCGCATCGCCACCGGCCTGATCCGGCCGGTGGTCGTGACCTCGCCCCCGGGCGACTCGCGGCTGTTCATCGTCGAGCAGCGTGGCACCGACCAGTGCGGGCGGATCAAGATTTACAAGAACGGCGCGGTCCTGCCGATCCCATTCCTCACCACCGCACCGCTGGCGACCGGCAACGAACAGGGGCTCCTCGGGCTGGCATTCCCGCCCGACTTCGCGACCAGCGGCGTGTTCTACATCAACTACACGAGTGCAGGCGGGGCGGGCACGACGCGGCTGGCGCGCCACCACGTCTCGATGGGCAATCCCGACCGCGCCGACTCGCTGGGCGAGGTGTTCTTCAGCCTGACGCAGCCGTACACCAACCACAACGGTGGCTATCTCGGTTTCGGGCCCGACGGATACCTGTACGTCCCGCTCGGCGACGGCGGGGACGCGGGCGATCCGGGCGACCGGGCGCAGAACCTGAACTCGTACTTCGGCAAGATCCTGCGCCTCGACGTGAGCGGTGCGACCGGCTACACGGTGCCGCCGTCCAATCCGTACGTCGGCATCGCCGGCACCCTGCCCGAGATCTGGTCGTTCGGCCTGCGCAATCCGTTCCGCTGCAGCTTCGATCGCCTGACCGGGGACCTGGTCATCGGCGATGTCGGCCAGTTCACGTGGGAGGAGATCGACTTCGCCAAGGCACCCGACCGCGGGCGCGGCGTGAACTACGGCTGGAAGTGCTGGGAAGGCAATCATTCCTACGGCATCAGTACAACCACGCCCTGTCTCTCGTGCT
Source organism: Candidatus Eiseniibacteriota bacterium (assembly GCA_031431875.1). Classification (GTDB taxonomy): domain Bacteria; phylum Eisenbacteria; class RBG-16-71-46; order RBG-16-71-46; family DASYSL01; genus JANPEF01. The sequence goes on from JANPEF010000011.1 coordinate 51,526, forward strand.
CGCAGAACTCCTGCTTCGTCTTCCCGTCGTTCGAGTACGACCACGGGGCCGGGCGCTGCTCGGTCACCGGCGGCTACGTCTACCGCGGTTGCGCCATCCCGGACCTGCAGGGCACGTACCTCTTCGGCGACTACTGCGGCGGGCAGCTCTACACCGGCCGCTTTGCCGGGGACCAGCTGACCGGCGTCACCGATCGCAACGCGGAGCTCGTGGCGGGAACGGGGTTCACCATCGACCAGGTCTCGAGTTTCGGCGAGGACGCCTTCGGCGAGCTCTACATCTGCGACCTGGGCGGCCAAGTCTACAAGATCGTCCCGCGCACCGCCGTGGCCGAGGCCGACCAGCCCGTGCTCAGCGTGCTCACGTCGTCCGGCGACGTCCTCGGCGCGAGCGCACCCGGCAACGCGCACCTGCCCGACATCGTCCCGTACGCGGACGCGGGAAGCCGGATCGCCGGCGCGGGATTCCTGCGGAACGCGCAACCACGCGGGTGCGCCGACTTCGCCGGTGGATGCCTGACGGCCCCGCTGCGCCTGGGCACGTGGGACCTCGATGTCACTTCGTGCGTCGATCCCGACAGCGTGACGCTGACGCGCACGTTCACGTTCACCAATCGGGCGATCGGGGCGCAGGCGCTTTCGTTCCGCGACGTGATCGCCCCGTGGCTCGACGGCGACGACGACACCGCCGCGACGTTCGAGCCGGCGACCGGCGACCAGAGCGGGCTGCTCGTGCAGTTCGACAGCGATGCGCCGACGCAGTACCTCCGCCATCGGGGGTTCGCCGTCGGGGCGACGATCAGCCAGGACGTGGCTGCGAAGGCCGCGGTCGAGGCGCGCGTCGCGGCGGACCAGCCGCTCTCGGGCGCGCTCGAGGCCGGGCCGACGCGGCTGGCGCTGGCCCTGGGCTTCGACTTCGGGACGATCGCACCGGCCGCGAGCGCGACCGCCACGGTGGTGACGCGCCTCACGCCGACGGCGCCGCTGGGGTTCGATCCGCCGGATCCGCTGCCGTTCGACGGCCGCCTGCTGCGCATCGCGGGCGCGATGCCGTTTCGCGGTGCGCTGGCGTTCACGCTCGTGCTGCCCGTCGACGGCGCGGTGCGCCTCGCGGTGTACGACGGGCGCGGGCGGCTCATCCGCACGCTGCACGACGGTCCGCTCACGGCGGGCCGCCGCACCCTGTCGTGGGACGGTCGCGACGCGCGTGGCGCCGACACGGCGGCCGGTCTCTACTTCGTGCGCGCGACGACCCCGGTGGGCGAGGAATCCCTGCGCGCCGTGCGCGTGCGCTGAGCCGCCCGATGGCGATCACCGACGCGGCCCGGGCGTGGCTCAAGCGTGCCCTCGGGCGCTTCATTCCCGCCACCGCCGTCGTCGAGGAATGGGAGTGGTACGCGCGCAACCACGCGCGCGGGCCGAGCCGGGCCGATGGCAACCTGGGGGACGAGTGGAACACACCCGCGGTGATCGGGGCGGACGTCGACGCGGCGCGCCTGGTGGCGCACCTCGACGAACAGGTCTTCGCGCCGTTCCTCGAGCCGCTCACGCCGATCGGGACCCTGCTCGAGATCGGCGCCGGCGGCGGCCGCTTCACGGCGGTCCTTGCGGACCGCGCCACGTTGGTGCTCGCCGGTGACGCCGCGCCCACCATGCTGGCCTTGCTGGCGAAGCGCTTCGGCGACCGGCCCGGCGTCCGACCGCTGCTGCTCGATGGGCGCACGCTCGCCGGCGTGGCCGATGGCGGCGTGGACGCGGTCTTCTCCTACGACGTGTTCGTCCATCTGCCCGCGTGGGACACGTTCAACTACCTGCGCGAGATTCACCGCGTGCTGCGGCCGGGCGGCCGGGCGATCGTCCACCACGGCAACGCGCTTTCGGATCTGGGGTGGAAGAAGTTCGCCGCCGACGCCGAGCGGGAGCGCCAGGGGCTCCCGTCGGCCGGACGGTTCCCGGCGATGACTCCGGCGCTGATGGCGACAATGGTTTCGCGCGCCGGGCTCACGCTCGTGCGCAGCGAGGAAGGGATCGTGCGCCGCGACGCGATCGCGCTGATCGAAAAAAGCTGATCAGCGTCCCGCCCCGAAGTCCCATTCCCAGGCGAGAATCGCCTGCCACGATCCGTCGGACTTCAGCGTGACTCCCTGGTCGAGTTGCAGGGAGCGACTGATTGTCTGGGCGAGACCGAGCGTTGCTTCGAACGCGGTTTCGGGACCGCCCGGCTCGCCTGCGTCGCCGTCCTCCCCGGGAGCCGGCGCCTCGCCGCGGAGGGGACCGACCGGGAGCGCGGCGAGAAACTCACCGGTCAGGTCGAGGACCGGGCTGGCGTGCCAGGCGCCGGCGAGCGAGATCTGCAGGTCGTCGCGGAGCAAGCCCTCGGAAGGCAGGCCAGCGCGCGTGTACCGAAGGTCGAGGCCCGCGTCGGCCGGAATGAACTCCTTGTTCACGAGCAGTCCGAGGAGCACGTCGCTGCCACCCGAGCCGAACTCCTCGTGGCTGGCGGTCGACCATTGCACCCCGGCCTCGAGCGCCACCGCGGGCCGGTAGCGTCGCTCGGAGACGAACTCGTAGTTCATCGTCGTTTCCAGGTCGTCGAATCCGCGCAGCGTCTCGCCCTCCGCCGGTCGCAGGGCGAGCCACGTGGGTTCCGCAGTGAAGGCGAGCCGCGGCGTGATCGCGAGTTCGACGAGGAAGGGGAGGCCGTACTCGGTCTGCCCGGAGTCGGACTGGATCTCGAAGCCGGAGCCGATCAGCAGTCCGACCCCCGGCCCGCGGGTGCGCGTTGCCTGGACGATCTTCGCCGATACCGGTGCGGTCCCCAGGCCGAGGAGAATGGCGATCGTGCCGCCGCAGGTGAGGCGTCGCCACGCCGGCTTCACGGCGGACCCATCGACACGAGGACCGTGACTTCCTTCGTGGCCGCGCGCGCCCGCACGAGCCCGACGCCCCGGGCATACCACTTGCGATCCGTGCCGGACTCGAGCATCGACCACTCCTTGGTCTGCACACAACCGGCAAACGCGCCGAGCGGTACGATCACCGAGTCGCTCACCGAGACGACCTGCGCCCGATCCTCCGCAATCCCGCGCGCATAGCCGTGTCGGTAGTCGGGCATGCCGGGAGCGGGAGTGGCCGGCATGATGACTCCGGGCTCGGCGCGGTCGATGCCCGCCTCCCACGAGCCCTCGCGATCGACGCGATCTCCGCGCAGGAACTCCCGCGCATCCTCGCCAAAGATCCACACGTTGCCCGCCCGATCCTGCGCGTACCACGTCACGGTCTCCTGGGTGAGCTTTCCCTTCTCGTGGACGCGCTCGCGGACCGCGACGCAGGCGACACCGAGGATCCCGTGGGACTCGGCGAGGACGAGGGTCTCGATCTCGCTGACCTGCTTGCCCTGCTGTTCGACGAAGCGGAACACGGTTCCTGGCGGGAGGGGAAAGTACGGGTGGTCCACCCCGGTGACGTAGTCCGCCGCCGCAAACGAGGCTGCGTGCTCGCTCGGCTGCGGGGCGGCCTGCGGCCGCGCCGGGTCGGGCACGGAGATGGCCAGAAATGAGAGCGCGGTCAGGATCGTGAGTGGCATCGGACGCATGGGGCGCCTCCCTTCAACTCGAGGATGACCACCCCGGATGAGAGGATCATGAGATCGGCTCGAGCTTCCGCGGGACGCCCGCGCGCGGCACCTCGAGCGTGCAGATGAACTCGCCGCCCGGCTCCGATCGCAGTTCGACGCCCAGGCCGAGGGCTCCCGCGATCCGTTGCACCAGGGAAAGCCCCAGCCCGTGGTGCCCGCCGTCGGCGCCCCGCGCCCGATCGCCGCGGACAAAGCGCGCAAACAGCTGGGGAATCTCCGCCTGCGAAACGGTCGCGCCGGTGTTGGCGACGCGCAGGATCACGCCATCCTGCGCGGCGAGGACGTCGACACTCACCCGCCCGCCGGGGTCCGCATGCGAGATCGCGTTGTCGAGCAGGTTGCGGATCGCCGTCCCGAGGAGTGCGGCATCCGTGAGCACCGGCGCGGTCGCTGCGAACGACTGCCGAACGTCCAGGCGCCGCGCCACCGCCCGCGCCAGCAGCGGCGCCAGGCTGTCGCGCGTCAGCGCCGCGACGTCGGTCGGCGCGGCTTCGGCGGTCACCAGCCCCGCATCGAGCCGGGCGAGCTGCAGGAGCGTGTGCACCAGGTGTTGCATGCGGAGGGTCATCGCGAGCGCTTCGCGCAGGGTCTCCTCGTAGCGCTCAGCGGCACGCGGACGCGACAGCTCGACCTCGAGCGAGCTACGGAGCCCGGCGAGCGGCGTCCGCAGCTCGTGGGCGATGTCCGCACTGAACGTCCGCTCCCGCTCGAAAGCCGCATGGAGCCGCTCGAGCAATTGGTTCAGCCGGCGCACGACCGGCCGGAGTTCGTCGGGTGCGCCCGGCGAACCCAGCGGTCGCGTGAGATCGTCGGCGCGCAGCGCGTCGATCTCGCCGGCAAGTCGATCGAGCGGTCGCAGGCTGTGTCCGACAATGCCGTTGAGGATCAGGAGCGTGAGAAGCGCGGCCGCCAGGCCGATGACGACGAACAGGACGTGCAGGCGGCTCATCAGCCGCTCGACGCCGGAGAGGTCGCGGCCCAGGGAGAGTTCGACGACCGGGCCCCGCGGAATCGGCCCGAGATCGGGGTCGACCCGGGCGACGAATCGCGCGTGGTAGGTGCGCAATCGCCGACCGTCCTCCATCCGCTCGAATCCCATGACCTCCTCGCCGACGGCCGTGCGCGGTCGCGCCAGCTTCACCGCCGCAAGGCTCGGCGAGCGATAGAGGGTCCCGGCCTCGACACGCCACACTTCGAGGAAGCTCGTTCCGCCCGCCGGCCCGAAATCGCCCATCTCCAGTTCCACGAAGCCGAGTTCCAGGCCCTCCTCCGCCAGCTCGACCGTGGAGGCGACCCAGCGGCCGCGTTCCCGCAGCGATCGATCGAGATCGTCGAGGAGCACGCTGCGCACCCCCCGATCCGTCGCGAAGCCCGCCGCAGTGAACGCCGCCAATGTCCCGAGGATCATTCCTGCGCGAAGCGTCCCGCGAATCGAACTCACGACTCCTCCTCGTGCTCGGCGAGGACGTAGCCCATGCCGCGTCGCGTGTGGATCACGCGGGTGGCCCCTCCGTCCTCGAGCTTGCGGCGCAGGTAACCCACGTAGACGTCGACCACGTTGCTGCTGTGCTCGCTGGCGAAGTCATACACGCGTTCCTCGATTTCCTCGCGGGTGATGACCGATCCGGGGCGCGCGGCCAGCACTTCGAGGATTCCGTATTCCCGCGCCGTCAGCTCGATGACCCGGCCCTTTCGGCGGACCGAGCGGGCGACGGTGTCGATCTCGAGGTCGCCGATCCGCACGCAGGGGGACGTCTGTTCGTAGCGACGGCGCAACAGCGCGCGCACGCGGGCGAGCAGCTCGGCGAACGCGAACGGTTTGACCAGGTAGTCGTCGGCGCCGTTGTCGAGGGCGGCGACGCGGTCACGAACCGCGTCCCGGGCCGTGAGGATGAGGAGACGACTCGGGCAGCGCTGCTCGCGCAGTCGCTCGAGGATGGTGAGACCATCCATGCCGGGGAGCATGACATCGAGCACGATCGCGTCGTAGGCGCCGGTCTCGGCGAAGGCCAGGCCCTGCGTGCCGTCGGCGACCTCGTCGACGGCAAAGCCCGCCTCACGGAGGCCCCGCGCGATGGAGCTGCGCAGTGGAGAGAAGTCTTCGACGACCAGGATGCGCATACGACGAGGATAGGGGAGGGCGTTCCCGGCCCGCCAGCCCGATCGCGAAAAGTCTCATCGTCCTCTCACTTCGTGGGCGCAATCTCGGTTGTGCCGGAGTGGCTCGCAAGCGCCATTGCCCGGGCGGAATCCACCACGAGGCAAGCAGGAGGAAACCATGAAAGCTGCTGGAATCACGTTTCTCGTCGCAGCCCTGATTACGGGTGCGACCGGCTGTTCCGAGAGTCCGCTGACGATGAATCGTGCCGATCTGGGACTCGCCCCCGCCAAGGGTCGCGGACCGACGGTCCCGGGGGGCGGGGATTGCGGCGATCTGCCGACGGCACCGCTCGAACAGCGCGTCGATCTCTACGTCCCTACGTTCGCGCGTCCGACGGCCGTGACGAATCCGCTGTTCCCGATCGCCAGTCTCGAGCGCACGCTGCTACTCGGAAAAGTCGACGGGGCGGACTTCCGTGTCGAGGCGACACTGCTCTCGCGCACCCGGTCGATCAGCGCCGATGGCCGAACGGTGGAAGCGCTGGTGTCCCAGTACGTCGCGTGGATCGACGGGCGAATCGAGGAGGTGGCGATCGATTGGTACGCCCAGGACGACCAGGGTGCCGTGTGGTACCTCGGTGAGGACGTCTTCAATTACGAGGATGGGCGCGTCGCCGACACGGACGGGACGTGGCTCGCCGGGCGCGATGGCCCGATGGCGATGATCATGCCGGCGGCGCCCCGGGCCGGCGATGCGTGGCGCCCCGAGAACATCTGCGGCTTCGTCTTCGAGGAGGTCACGGCGACTGCAACCGGGGTCACGGTTGCGGGCCCGGTGGGTCCGGTCGTGGGTGCGCTGGTCACGCGCGAGCTGCACATGGACGGATCGTTCGAGGACAAGACGTTCGCCCCGGGGTATGGCGAGTTCTCGACCGGATCCGGGGGGAATCTCGAGGCGCTCGCGCTGGCGATCCCGATCGATGCCGCATCCGGGTCGACCCCGGTCGAGCTCGAACGGATCGAGGAGGCGACGGAGGAGATCTTCCGCGTCGCGCGGACCGGAGACTGGGCCGTCGTGGCGGCGCTCGTCACCGACGTCGACGCCGCGTGGAGCGCGCTCCGTGCGCAGGGCGCCCCCGGGATGATCGCCGCTGAAATGGACGCCCGCGTCGCTGTGTTGGTGGCCGCGTCGGGCGGCCACGATGCGGCGGCGACGCGCCAGGCGAGTATCGCCGTGGCGCGCAGCGGGCTCGACCTCGCCTTGCGCTATGAGCCGCGCCACGAAGTCGATCTCGATCACATCGAACTGTGGGCCCGCCAGCTCGTGCTCGACACGGCCGCGCGCAATCGCGCGGGAGCCCTGAGCGATCACGTCTCGATCAAGCTCGTCCGCGAACGGCTGTCGCGTCCGCTCGACCGCGATCTCGCCGTCCGGATCGACGCCGTCGAGGCGGCGGCGCGCTCCGGGGACGCCGACGCGGCGGCTGCCGCGGTCGAGCGGCTGCAGGAGTCGAGGGCAGGCGGATCCGCTCGCAAGTGAGTCGGTGCGAACGGGTGCCGGGCGGACTTGTTCCGCCCGGTGCCTCGTTCCGCACGCCGGGCGCCAGAAGTTCACCTCGAGGTCGGCAGCCACGATCGGGCCGGTCGCGACGACTGGAATCCGTCAGCGAGCTGCGGCGGTCGCCAGTTCCCGCACGCGCTTCAGGTGCGCTGCGGTCAGGGGCACGATCGACAATCGCGTGATGCGGATGAGGTCCGTCGTGGCGAGCAGCGGATCGGCGCGGAACGCGGCGAGCGGCACGGGCGCGGGGAGCGCGGCGTCGGCTGCGAGGTCGACGACCACGAGCTTCGGATCGTCGTGCGCGGGATCGGGGTAGGGGGCGCGGACGACCTTCGCCAGGCCGACGGCGCGCTTCTCGTTTCCGGTGTGATAGACGACGACCGCATCACCCACCTTCACCGCACGCAGGTGGATGAGCGCGGTGGCGTTCCTCACGCCGTCCCAGCGCACGACCTTCTTCGCGCGCAGGTCGTCGAACGAGAACTCGGAGGGTTCGGTCTTGAACAGCCAGGCAGCCACGATTGCGCCGTCCGGGCTCAGCGCGGCTCGGCGTGGACGTGGCCGGTGTCGGCGTCGATCCGCAGCGTGGCGCGTCCCTCGAGGAAGGCGACCAGCTCGTCGCCGATCAGGTCGCGACGCCAGCCGGCGAGCAGCAGCGGCGCGTGCTCGCGGCGGCGGCGGCTGTCCTTGCCGTCCTTGCCCTCGCGGACGGCGTCGATCAGCGCGGCCAGGTCGGCGCGCGTGCCGAGGTAGGACGGCGCGATCTCGTGCTCGAGCGCGCGGGCGCGCAGGACGACCTCGAGCAGGTCGACGGTGATCGAGAAGCGATCGTCCTCGGCGCGCACCGGGTCGAGGCGCGGACAATCGTCGTCGGCGACGGCCAGCCCGCGCCGCACGGCTTCGACGAGCCCGGGGCCGGAGCGTGCCAGCTCCCGCGGGTGCAGCGTGCGCAGGGGCTTGAGGTCGTCGGGCTTCCTGGGCGAGCGGCGCGCGATCTCGACCAGCGTCTCGTCGGCCACGATGCGGCCGCGCGGTTCATCGCGACGCTGCGCCTCCTCCTCGCGCCACATCGCGAGTTCGCGCAGGAGGGCGAGGCCGCGGCGGTCGAGCGAGCGCATGCGCGAGATCCGCAGCCACAGCGTCTGCGGGTCGCGCTCGTAGGTCTCCTTGTCCTCGTAGTGCACGACTTCCTCGCGCAACCATTCGTTGCGGCCGCGCTCGGTGAGGCGGGTCCACAGCCCGGCCCTGAGGTCGTGCAGGTAGCGGACGTCGTCGAGCGCGTAGTCGACCTGCGCCTTGGACAGCGGCCGGATCGACCAGTCGGTAATCGTCTCGCCCTTCTTCACGCGCTTGCCCAGCATGCGCCCGATCAGGTTGGCGTACCCGATCTGGTCGCCCATGCCGATGAGCGCCGCGGCGACCTGGGTGTCGAACACGTTGCGCGGCAGGAGGCCCGAGCGGGCGAACACGATCTCCATGTCCTGGGCGCCGGCGTGGACGATCTTCTCGACCGCTGGATCGGCGACGAGGTCCCACAGCGGACCGAGTTCGGGCAGGGCGAGGGGATCGATGAGGAGGGGCCGGTCGGGGAGCGAGACCTGGACCAGCTGCAGCTTGGGCCGGTAGGTGCGCTCGCGCTGGAATTCCATGTCGAGGCCGAACGTGCCGTGGGCACGCAGCTCGGCGACGAGCGACACGAGTTCGGGTGTGGTGGTGATGAACATGGGATGGAGACGGTCGAGGCGCGACCCGTCGGGCCGCGCCTCGGTATCCGTCCGGCTCTACTCCTCTTCCTTCGCCTGGCGCTCGCGGGCCCGGCGGAATGCATCCGCGAACACACTGTCGGCCGGGGGACCGTCGCCGCGCGGTTCGTTCTGGCTCGAGCTCCAGCGCACCTCGGTGCGCGGACCGCTGCTGGCGCTGCCGAAGCCGCCCCGCGGACCGCGGAACTCGCCCCCGCGATCGCCGCCGCCCGTGCGGCCACCGCCGCGCCCGGCGCCACCGCCGCGGCTATCGCCACGAGCGCCTTCGCCACGATCCCGGCCGCCGCCACCACCAGCGCCGCCACGGCCGCCGCGGCTACCACCGCCACCGCCGCCGCCACCTCCACGCTCTCCGCGCTCGCCACGTTCGCCACCGCGTTCGCCACCGCGTTCGCCGACCATCTCGTAGCCGCCGGCGGGCTCGTCGAACGACGGCGCCTCGAGGGCGGCGATGCTCAGCGAAATGCGCTTTGCCGCGGGGTCGATGCGCGTGACCTTGGCTTCCACTTCCTGTCCGATCGAGACGACGTCCTTGGGGTGGACGACGCGACGTCGCGCCAGCTGCGAGACGTGCACGAGGCCGTCGACGCCGGGAAAGATCTCGACGAATGCGCCGAAGTCCATGACCCGGAGGACCGGGCCCTTGACCACGTCGCCTTCCTTGATGCGCGTCTCGAGCGTCGACCACGGATCGGCCTCGGCCGCCTTGATCGAGAGCGAGATGCGCTCCTTCTTGCCCTCGCCCAGGTGCTCGAGCTTGAGGACCTTGACGTGGACCTTTTGGCCGATCTGCAGCACCTCGGACGGATCGCCGACGCGCTTGTGCGAGATCTCCGAGACGTGGACGAGCCCCTGGATGCCGCCGATGTCGATGAATGCGCCGAACGGCAGGAGCCGCGTCACCGCGCCCTCGAACGACTGGCCGGGAGCCAGCCCGCCGCGCACATCCTCGGCCTGCTTCGCGCGCTCGCCCTTGAGCAGCGCCTTGCGCGACAGCACGACGCGGCGGCCCTTCTCGGCCACGTCGAGGACCTTGAACTGCATGGTCTGGCCGACGTACTGCGAGCCATCGCCGACCGGGCCCATGTCCATCTGCGAGAACGGGCAGAAGCCGCGCACGCCGCCGAGCATGATCTCGAAGCCGCCGGAGTTCGTGCCCTTGACCCGGCCCTCGACCGGCGTTTCGCTCTTCTGGGCGTCGATGAGGACCTGCAGGTTCGCGTCGACCCGCTTGACCACGAGCGCGAGCGTCACCTGTCCGTCGATCGAGGTGACGGTGGCGTCGATCGTGTCGCCCACCTTCTTCGTCACGTTGCCGTCGTCATCCTTGATGTGCCCGATCCCGAGCGCGCCCTCGGCACGACCGCCGAAGTCGATGAACGCCGCGTCGGTGGTGATGGAGACGATCTTCCCCTTCACCTTGTCGCCCACCTTCGTTTCCTTCCCCGCGGCCGCACCCCCTGCGTCGGTCGCCGCGAGCATCGCGGCGAACTCGCTCGACGCCGGAGCGTCGTCGTCGGCCAGCGGCACGGATGCCGGTTCGGCCGGAGCGGGGGTAGCCGGCGTCTCCGCGGCGGGAGACGACGACTGAACGGCGTCCGACGAGACGTCGTCGGACGAGGTGGCGGAATCGATGGGCTGCTCGTGCATTGGAATCCTCAGGGAGAGATCGTCGGTAGCGGGAGCCTTGGAGGGCAGTCAGACGCTCAAGACTAACAGGATCGGCGCGGTTTAGAAAGCCCCGCCGGGGGGTCTCCCCGGAATGCGATCGCCCCCGGTCGGCCGGTGCCCGGCCGGAGGTTCGACCTGAAACGCCCCGGCGGGGGAAGCTTTCCCCCGGCCGATTCCCCTTGCTAGACTGCGCTCTCGATCGCCTCGTCGTGTTCGGCCCCGCTCTCCGGAGACTCGCATGCCCGTCACCACGCCTGCCCTCAAGACCGTCCATCCCGCCGCGCGCAACGGCGGCCGTGCGTTCACCGCCGAGGACTTGTGGGCCATACCCCGGGTCGGGGCGCCGTCCGCAGCCCCTGACGGGACCTGGGCCATCGTGCCCGTGACCACGTACGACCTGGAGAAGAACGAGGGGAAGACGCGGTTGTGGATGGTCTCGGCGACGGGCGCATTCGAGCCGCGAGCGCTCACCGCGCCGGACACTGCGGCGAGCGCGCCGCGGGTCTCGCCGGACGGTACGCGGGTCGCGTTCCTGCGCAAGAAGGAGAAGACCGAGAAGCCGCAGCTCCACGTCCTGCCTCTTGAAGGTGGCGAGGCCGAGAAGGTGACGGACCTGCCGCTCGGCGCGATGGACCCGCGGTGGTTTCCGGACGGCAAGCGGATCGCGTTCCTCTCGTCGGTGCTGAAGGGCCACCTGACGCTCGAGGCGACGAAGGCCGAGCTCGAGGTGCGGGAGAAGAACCCGGTGAAGGCGCACGTCACCGAGGACCGCGTCTACCGCTTCTGGGACACGTGGCTCGACACCGGCGAGGTGCCGCACCTGTTCGTGCTCGACCTCGAGACGCGCCTGCTCACCGACCTCACGCCCGACTCGACGCGCTGGTGGGACTGGCAGGATCCCGAAGGTCAGTACGACATCAGCCCCGACGGTGCCGAGATCGCGTTCACCGTCGACACCAGCGCGCCGCCCCACTCGCACGTGCGCTGGGGCCTGTTCACCGTGCCGACCGCCGGCGGTCCCGCGAAGCTGCTCACGCCCGGCCATCCGGCCGACGACCAGCGCCCGCGCTACAGCCCCGACGGCGCCGCGATCGTCTACGGCGCGCAGACCGAGCCGTTCTTCTACGCCGACCGCGTGAAGCTCATGCGCTACGACCGCAAGTCCGGCGTGCACACCGAGCTGTGCGCCGGCTGGGATCGCTCCGCCTCGGGCTGGGAGTTCGACGGCCCCGGCCGCATCGTCCTGATCGCCGAGGACGCTGCGCGTACCAAGGTCTGGCGCGTGGCGGCGACCGGCGGCACCCCTGAGGCGGTGATGCCGAGCGGGGACTCGCACTGCCTCACCGTCGCGGGCGGAACGCTGTGGTTCACCAACCAGACGCAGGGGCAGCCGACCGAGGTGTGGACGGCGACCGCGAGCGGGGGCGCGAAGGTGGCGACCACGTTCACCAAGAAATCGCTCGTGGGCCTCGCCTTCGGCGAGGTGCAGGAGTTCGAGTTCGAGGGCGCGCGCGGCGACTCGGTGCAGGCGTACGTGATCCTGCCGCCGAACTTCGATGCGAAACAGAAGTGGCCGCTCCTCCACCTGATCCACGGCGGGCCGCACGGCGCGTTCAGCGACCACTTCCACCCGCGCTGGAACGGGCAGGCGTTCGCCGCTGCGGGGTATGTCGTCCTCATGGTCAACTTCCACGGCTCCACGTCGTGGGGGCAGGAGTTCGCGCAGTGCATCCAGGGGCACTGGGGCGACTACCCGATGACCGACATCGAGAACGGCACCGACGCGATGATCGCGACCGGGTACATCGACGCGAAGCGCATGGCAATCACCGGCGGCAGCTACGGCGGCTACCTCGTGTCGTGGATCGGCGCGCACACGGATCGCTACGCCTGCATCGTCAACCACGCGGGCGTCTACAACACGCAGGCGCAGTACGCCAGCGACATGACGCAGGGCCGGCACAAGGCGTTCGGGGGCGAGCCGTGGGACGGCCTCGACCAGATCGACCGCTGGAACCCGGCGCGTTTCGCGAAGGGCATGAACACGCCGATGTTGGTCGTCCACGGCGAGCTCGATTACCGCGTGCCCATCGACCAGGGCCTCGAGTGCTACAACGTGCTGCAGGGGAAGGGCGTGCCGGCGCGACTGGTCTACTTCCCGGACGAGAATCACTGGGTGCTCAAGGCGCGCAACGCGGTGTTCTGGTACGCCGAGGTCCACGCCTGGCTCGCGCGCTTCCTCAAGAAGTAGG
>JANPEF010000012.1:0-32243 GCA_031431875.1 Candidatus Eiseniibacteriota bacterium
CCCACCCGCGTCGTCGAGGAAGAAGGCGGCCAGGCGCGGGCCGTCGATCTCGACGACCAGCGACCCGAGCGCGTTGATCGAGGTCACCATCGCGGGGTGGTTGAGCGCTCCGCCCGAGACCTGCGCCGAACTTCCGGCGACGGCGAAGACCTCGCCCTCGTGGGGCGCGGCGCCAACGGTCGGCTTGGTGTAGGCGCCGTCCCCGCCGGCGGCGGGATCGCCGTCGCCGGCATCGAGGATCATGGCCGGGGTCAGCGTGCCCGAGGTGCCGTAGTGCCCGTCGAGCAGGGACGAGCGCTCGTAGGAATGGCTGTGCCCGGAGAGGACCAGGTCGACCCCCGCGGCCTCGAGAATGGGCAGGACATTCTCGCGCATGTCGCGCATGCGCCCGCCGCTGTCTCCCACGTTGTCCGAGTCGTGCGAACCCTTGGTGTACGGCGGGTGGTGGAAGAACACGATCGTCCACGTGCGCTGGGTGGCCGCGAGGTCACCGGCCAGCCAGGTGAGCATCGGGCTGCCCGGCGTGCGCAGCGAGCCCTCGGAGTCGAGGCACACGAAATGGATGTCGCCGTGGTCGAACGAGTACCACGCCTCGGTCGAGGACGGCGCCCCGCCCGCCTCGCCCGCGGTGGGCAACGTGAAGAGGTCGTAGTAGTCGTTGCCGACGCCGCTGTAGAGCCCATCGTGATTGCCGCGCGTCGCCCACAGGACATGGCTGCGCAGGAAGGTGGCGTAGGGCGTGAACAACCCGGCGGTGTACTCCGCATCGCTGCCGACCTGGTAGGCATTGTCGCCGAGCATGAGCCAGACGTCGGTCGGCGTGGTGCCCGTGAGCGTGGTGTACGCATCGCGCACGCTTCTCTGCGCGATGCCCGGCAGACCCGAGTCGCCGAGCACCCAGATACGCGTCGGATGCGCATCGCCGGGCACCGGCGAGGTACGGAACGCGTGGCTCAAGTCGTCGCCCGCCAGCACGGCGGCCGAGGATCCCACCGCGTACACGTAGTTCGTCCCGGGCGTGAGCCCGGTGACCCGCACCTCGTGCTCGGTCGTGGCCACGGGATCGGTCCCCGCAAGGAGGAGCGCACCCGGCGTGGGGCCGATCCAGACACGGCTGTCGGTCGTGACGTTGGTGCGCCAGCGCACGGTGATCGCGTCGGAGCTGCCGTTCTGCAGGTAGGGGCCGCGCACGACACTGGCGGGCGCGCTGGTGGCGACGAGCTCGCCATCCCAGGCGAGGTCGCTGCTCGTGCTCGTCGTCTGGTGGACCTCGACGGCGAGCACGTTCGTGCCCTGCAGCAACTGCGGTAGCGCGGCGTTGACGTTGATCGTCTCGTAGCCGGTGGCCGCGTGATCCGCTGCGAACGTGTTGTAGAAGACCGGCCCGGCGGGAATGCCGCGGCGTGCGATCTCGATGCCGTTGAGGTAGGCGACGAATCCGTCGTCGTAGAACGCCGACAGGGTGAGCGCGGTGTACGCGGCCGGCGCATCCGGCACCTCGAAGAGGATGCGGAAGTAGCTCGTCGTATAGCGCTCGCTCTCGGTGGGGCCCATGGGAATCGTGGTGACAATGGACGGGTCGCCGAATCCCAGGGGGGCGGGCCCCGCGGGCCACGTCGTGTCGGCCGGGGACGGCGTCTTCCAGCTCCCCGCAGGGGCGGAGCCGGGCGTCGACCACCGCCACGACGCGTTGCGCGCCACGAGCGTCGGGGCGAGCGTGCGATCCGGGACCGGGGCGGCGGCGGACGTGCGCGTCGCGGCGGCCTCGCCGGTCGCGCTCCAGCCTGCCAGCAGCATCCGGGCTTCGTCGTCGCGCCCGAGCGCGACGAGATCGCGCGCCAGTGCGTCGCGCAGCGCGCCGTCGTGCGGCAGGCGCGTGCGGGCGAAGGCGAGGCCGCGCGCGGACTCGGCGGGACCGGCATGCGCGCGGGCCACCGTGGCGCGGTCGAGGAAGACATCGGCGGTGACGCGCGGCGCGATCGCCAGCGCGCGATCGTAGGCGCCGAGCGCGTCGGCCGGGCGCGCCTGCGCCATGTCGATGCGGGCGGCGAGAAACTCGAGAGCGGCGTGGTCGGCGGCCGACAGCGCACCGCGCTCAAGGGCGGCATCCACGATCGTGCGCGCGGTAGCGAAATCGTCCCGGTCGAGGGCGAGCGCCGCGCGCGACCGGGCGACGCCAGGAGAGGCGGGGGCGAGCGCCGCGGCACGCTCGACAGCGGCCTGCGCGGCGGGGAAGTCGCGAGCCAGTCGCGCCAGCTCGGCCCGGGTGAGCCACAGGTCGACATCGTCGGGTGCGAGCGCGGTTGCGGCGGCGATCGCCTCGCGGTGGGGCGTCAGGTCGTCGTGGCCGCGGGCGGGGCCGGCCAGGAGGGCGCAGCAGAGCGATGCCGCGAGCGCGGCGTGGAAGCGGGGGGAGGTCACGCGCTAGTTCGGCGCGGGCGCGAGGGTGCGCCGTGCCTCTGGAGAGCCGGCCGCAGGTTTCCCGCCTTCAGGCTTGGCGGCGTCGGGTTTCCTCGCGAAGGTCTTCATGTAGGCGATCACGTCCTCGATCTCCTGCGGTTTGAGGATACCCTTCCAGGCGATCATGCCCGACTTCACCACGCCCTTGTTGATGGTCTCGCGCACCTGCGCGTCGGTTCGCGTGTCCCAGAACCTGGGGTCGCGGAAGTCGCGCGAGGGATTGCCGGTGGCCGTCAGCTTCTTGCCGCCGGAACCGTCCGCGTTGTGGCAGACCATGCAGTTCTTCATGAAGACGCCCTTGCCCTTGGCCGGATCGCCCTTGCCCTGGGCCAGGGACAGGCCGGGCAGGAGCAGAAGCAGAAGGGCACACAGGGCGACGGTGGCCGGACGCAGCATCAAGGATCTCCAGGGCGGCGGGGGTGATCGACTCCCACAAGGATAGCGGTCGCGGCGCACGCGGGCAACCGCTGCCGTGGTGGGCGACGGCCGTGCGGCACGCGTTGACGCTGCCCGTCGCGCCGTGCTAGATTGCATTGCTTTCACAGGTTAGGCGCGTCCCCCGCCTGCCGCAGCGACCGTCGCCGGCGACCCGGAGACGCCCCCGGGCCCCCGCATTCCAGTGCGTCCGCACGCCCGCCCGGGAGGTGCCGCTTGAAAGAGTTCACCACCAACCAGATCCGCAACATCGCACTCTTCTCCCACGGCGGCGCGGGCAAGACCTCGCTCGCTGAGGCGATGTTGTTCTGCGCCAAGGCCTCGAATCGCCTCGGCAAGGTCGAGGACGGCACCACGGTGCTCGACCACCAGCCCGACGAGATCCACCGCAAGATCACGATCAACCTGGCGCTCGCGCAGTTCGAGTGGAAGGGCGTGAAGATCAACCTGATCGACACGCCTGGCTACGCGGACTTCGTCGGCGAGGTTTACTCGGCGGAGCGCGCGGTGGACGCCGCGGTGCTCGTGTTGCGCGCGTCGGCCGGCGTGGAGGTGGGCACCGAGATCGTGTGGGAGAACATCCACGAGCACAAGATCCCCACGCTCGTGGTCGTCAACCAGATGGATCGCGAGCATGCGGACTTCGTGAAGGCGGTGCAGAGCGCGCACGATCGCCTGGGCGCCAACGTCGTGCCCGTGCAGCTGCCGATCGGCTCGGCCGACACGTTCCGTGGCGTCGTCGACCTGCTGCACATGAAGGCCTACGTGACGCAGGGCAGGGGAGTCGAGGCGAAGGACGTCGAGCAGGAGATCCCGGCCGACATGCTCGAGGCCGCGACGGCTGCGCGCAATGTCCTCGTCGAGGAGGCCGCGTCGAACGACGAGGCCCTCATGCAGAAGTTCTTCGACGGCGTGCCGCTGACCGAGGACGAGGTGATCCACGGGCTCGAGAAGGGCGTCGCCAGCGGGAAGCTGATCCCGGCGTTCGCCGCCTCGGCGACGACGCTCATCGGCGTGCGGGACGTGCTCGACGACATGGTCGGGCTGATTCCGCCCCCCGACGAGCATCCCGAGGAAGTCGGCGTGAAGCCCGGCACGGAGGACGCCGAGGCGCGGCACCCCGACGTGAATGAACCGTTCTCGGCCGTCATCTTCAAGACGATGAGCGAGGCGCACCTGGGCGAACTGTCGGTGTTCCGCGTGTTCTCGGGATCGGTGCAGGCGGGCGACGACGTGCTCAATGCGACGACGGGCCGGCCCGAGCGCGTCGGCACGCTCTACAACCTGGTGGGCAAGGAGCGCAAGGAGGCGGGCCGTGTGGTCGCGGGCGACATCGCGGCGGCGGTTAAGCTCAAGGACTCGCACACCGGGAACACGCTGTGTGACAAGGCACACCCGGTGGTGCTCGCGGGCGTCGAGATCCCGCGTCCGGTCGTGGCCGAGGGCCTCAGGCCCAGGTCGAAGGGCGACGAGGAGAAGATCGGCGTCGCGCTGCAGAAGCTGCACGAAGAGGATCCGGCGCTGGCGATGGTGATCGAGCCGTCGACGCACGAGACGCTCCTGTGCGGCATGGGCGACCTGCATCTCGACATCGCCGTCGAGCGGCTCAAGTCGCGCTATCACGTCGAGGTCGAGCTGTTCCGGCCGCACGTGCCGTACCGCGAGACGATCCGCAAGATCGCGCAGGGTGAGTACCGCCACAAGAAGCAGACCGGCGGACGCGGCCAGTTCGGAGAGGTGCACATGCGGTTGGAGCCGAACCCGGGGAATGGGTATCAGTTCCTCAACGAGATCAAGGGCGGCGTCGTGCCGACGCAATATATCCCGGCGGTCGACAAGGGCATCCAGGAGGCGCTGCACGCGGGCCCCCTGGCGGGCTACCCGGTCGTCGACATCAAGGCGGCGCTGTTCTTCGGCAAGTTCCACGACGTCGACTCGTCGGAAATGGCGTTCAAGATCGCAGCCCTCCAGTGCTTCCGCGAGGTCGCCTTGCAAGCCGGGCCGGCGCTGCTCGAGCCGATCAACGAGATCGAGGTGCGCATCCCCGAGGAGTTCATGGGCGACGTCATGGGCGACCTGTCGTCGAAGCGCGGCAAGATCCTCGGCATGGAGACCGACGGCCACGCCCAGCGCATCAAGGCGCTGGTGCCGCAGTCGGAGCTCTACAAGTACGCCACCCACCTGCGCGCGCTGACGCAGGGCCGCGGCACCTACCGCATGAAGTTCGATCACTACGACGAGGTGCCGCGCGAGCTGGCCGACAAGGTCGTCGCCGCCGCCAAGGCCGAGCGCGAAGCCGAGGCCAAGGCCTAGCGTGTGCTCCCCGTGCGCCAGGGAGGCGCGATGATCGTCCTCGGCATCGATCCCGGCAGCCGCTTCACCGGCTGGGGCGTCGTGCGTGTCGTTGGCGCAGACGTCACGCCGGTGGCGCACGGCGTGATCGCCGCCGGCGCGGGCACGCTGCCCGACCGGCTGGTCGTGCTGGGCCGCGGGATCTCGGCCGTGCTCGACGAACACGGGCCGGCACTGGTTGGCGTCGAGCAGGCGTTCCACGCCAAGAACGTGCGCTCCACGCTGGTGCTGGGCCACGTGCGCGGGCTCGTCCTGTGGCTCGTCGCCGGGCGTGGCATCGCGATCGGCGAGTACGCGCCGCGCGCCGTCAAGCTCGCGGTCACCGGCAACGGTGCCGCGTCGAAGCCGCAGGTCGCCGCGATGGTGCAGCGCCTGCTCGCGCTGCCTTCGGTGCCGGCGGCGGATGCTGCCGATGCGCTCGCGGTCGCGCTGTGCGGCGTGCGGCGTGCGGTGGGGGCGGCGCGGATGAGCGCGGCTTCGGGCGCGGCGGGCGTCGGGGCCGGGGCGGCTCTGACGCGCACGGCGCGCAGCGTCGGCGGCGAGGTGATCGACCTGTCCCGTGCGTTCGCGCGCGCGCGGCGAGCCCGATGATTGCGCGGCTCGCCGGCACGCTCGTCTCGCGCGAGCCCGAGGCGTCGATCGTCGACGTGAACGGAGTCGGCTACGCGGTCGCCCACTCGCTCCACACCTACTCGGACCTGCCGGCGGTCGGCCAGCCGGTCACGCTGCTCACGCACCTGCACGTGCGCGAGGACGCGCTCCTGTTGTTCGGGTTCTCGACCGCGGACGAGAAGCGACTGTTCGAGCTGCTGCTCGGCGTCTCGGGCGTGGGGCCCAAGGTCGCGCTCGCGGTGCTGTCGGGGCTCGCGCCCGCGTCGTTCGCACGCGCGATCGTCGACGAGAACCTGGGGACGCTCACGCGTATCGCCGGCGTCGGGCGGAAGACCGCCGAGCGCATCGTCATCGACCTGCGCGACAAGATGCCGCCGGCGCTGGTGGCGAGCGCGGGCGGGGCGACCGCGGCGACGGACGAGCGCCCCGCGCGTGGACGGAAGAAGGGAGCGGCGGCCACGGACGACGGCCCCGCGGTCGGCCCGCTGCCCGGGCGCCTGTTCGAGGATGCGTGCGAGGCGCTGGTCGTGCTCGGCGTGACGCGCGCCGGCGCGATCGACCAGGTGCGCCGCGCGATGGAGCAGGGGCCCGCGACGTCGGTCGAGGACCTGGTGCGCCGCGCGCTCGCCTTCAGCATCCCGAAACCCGCCGCCGCGTCCCGATCGTAGGATAGGATGCCGGCATGAGCGACGAGAAGCCCCTGGTCGACCCGTCGAACCGACTCAGTGATCCCGAACTGCACGCCGAGGAGGCGGGGCTCGAGATGAGCCTGCGCCCGCTCGAGCTGGCCGACTTCGTCGGGCAAGCGACGGCGCGCGAGTCGCTCGGCGTGTTCCTTACCGCGGCGCGCGCGCGCGGCGAGGCAGCCGATCACGTGCTGCTGGTCGGGCCCCCGGGGCTCGGGAAGACGACGCTCGCCGGCATCCTCGCGCACGAACTGGGCGTGAAGATCACGCACACCTCGGGCCCGGTCGTCGAGCGGCCGGCCGACCTGGCGGGCCTGCTCACCAACCTCGCCGAGCGCGACGTCCTCTTCATCGACGAGATCCACCGCCTCAATCCCGTCGTCGAGGAGTACATGTACCCGGCGATGGAGGACCTCGCACTCGACATCCTGCTCGACCGCGGCCCGTCGGCGCGCTCGGTGCGCCTGCAGCTGCCGCCGTTCACGCTGGTCGGCGCGACCACGCGCGCGGGGCTGATCACCGCGCCGTTGCGCGCGCGCTTCGGCCTCACGCTCCGTCTCGACTACTACGCGGTGCCCGAGCTGACGAAGATCGTCCGGCGCTCGGCCATGATTCTGGGCGTGGCCATCGACGATGCCGGCGCGACCGAGCTGGCGCGGCGCTCGCGCGGGACGCCGCGCGTGGCGAATCGGCTCTTGCGCCGCGTGCGCGACTTCGCGCAGGTGAAGAACGACGGCCGGCTCGATGCCGTCGCCGTCGCCGGCGCGCTCCGCCTGCTCGACGTGGACGAGCGCGGCCTCGACGACATGGATCGGCGCCTGCTGCTGGCACTGATCGAGAAGTACGACGGCGGACCGGTGGGCATGTCCACGCTCGCGGTCGTCGTCGGCGAGGAGCCCGACACGCTCGAGGACGTCTACGAGCCGTTCCTCATCCTGGAGGGATTCCTCAAGCGCACGCAACGTGGCCGTGTGGCCACGCCGCTCGCCTACACCCACCTCGGACTCACGCCGCCCACGGACCAGGGCAAACTGTTCTAGTCCCCGCAGCTCCCATTCCACGGAGGAACACGATGAAGGCACTGGGTGCGGAATTCTTCGGCACGTTCTGGCTGGTTCTCGGTGGCGTCGGCAGCGCGGTTCTGGCCGGCGCATTTCCCGAACTCGGGATCGGCCTCCTCGGCGTGTCGCTCGCATTCGGCCTCACCGTGCTCACCATGGCATACGCCGTCGGTCACATCTCGGGCGGGCACTTCAATCCCGCGGTGACGGTCGGCCTGTGGGCGGGCGGACGCTTCCCGATGGCGAAGATCGGGCCCTACGTGATCGCCCAGGTGCTGGGTGCCATCGCGGCCGGCGGCGTGCTGTTCGTGATCGCCAGCGGCACGGCGGGCTTCGACGTGTCGAAGGGCTTCGGCTCGAACGGCTACGGCGCGCACTCGCTCGGTGGCTACTCGATGATGGCCGGCCTCGTCTGCGAGATCGTGATGACCGCGATGTTCCTGGTCGTGATCCTGGGCGTCACCTCGAAGCGCGCGCCGGCCGGGTTTGCACCGCTGGCGATCGGCCTGTGCCTCACGCTCATCCACCTGATCAGCATCCCGGTGACGCAGACGTCGGTGAACCCGGCGCGCAGCACGGGTGTGGCGGTGTTCGTGGGCGGCTGGGCGATCGAGCAGCTGTGGATGTTCTGGGTCGCCCCGATCGTCGGCGCGCTGCTGGGCGCGGGCATCCACCGCTTCCTCGGGCGGGAGGAAGGCTGACGGATTCGGCGCTCCGCACCTCGGATTTCGATTTCGCGCTTCCCGAGCGCCTGATCGCCCAGTCGCCCCCGGAGCATCGCGAGGACGCGCGCCTCATGGTGCTCGACCGACGCACGGGGGCGACCACGATCGGGCGCTTTCCCGATCTCGTCGACCTGCTGCGCGAAGGCGACGTGCTGGCGCTCAACGAGACGCGCGTGATCCCCGCGCGCCTGTTCGCCGAGCGTCCCGAGACCGGCGGCAAGATCGAGATCCTGCTCGTGCGCCCCGGCGACGACGGCGCGTGGTGGGCGATGGCCCGACCCGGACGGTCGCTGCAACCCGGGCGGAACGTGCGCGTCGTGCCCGGCGGGGCGCTCCTGACCGTGCGCGCTGCCGAGGGCGGGCTGTACGCGCTCGCGATCGCCTCGGGTGCGGAGGACTGGACCTCGCTGCTCGAGGCGAATGGCCACGTGCCCCTTCCGCCGTACATTCGTCGCGCAGACACCACGGCCGACCGCGAGCGCTACCAGACCGTGTTCGCCCGCGTGCCCGGGGCGATCGCTGCGCCGACGGCGGGGCTCCACTTCACGCCCGAGCTGCTCGCCGCCGCCGCCGCGAAGGGCGTGACGACCGCGCGCGTGGTGCTGCACGTGGGGCCCGGCACGTTCAAGCCGGTCACCGTCGAGAATCCGCACGCGCACGCGCTCGATCCCGAGTGGTACGAGATCCCGGAGGCCGCGGCGGCTGCGTTGCGTGCGGCGCGCGGCAAGGGTGGGCGCGTGATCGCGGTCGGCACGACGGTGACGCGCACGCTCGAGACCGGGGCTTCGCTGCTGGACGATGCGGCCCGCGCCGCAGGCGAGATCGTGGCCGCCGGAAGCGGCTGGACCGGCCGCCTGATCGCTCCGCCGTACACCTTTGGTGCTGTCGACGCGCTGGTGACGAACTTCCACCTGCCGAAGTCGTCGCTGCTGTTCCTGGTGTCGGCGCTGGCGGGGCGCGAGCACGTGCTCGCGGCCTACCAGCAGGCGGTCGACGAAGGCTTCCGCTTCTACTCGTACGGCGACGCGATGTTCGTGAAGTGAGAAGGGGGGCTCCGTGAAGCATCGTTCCGTCCTGGCCGCAGGCCTCGTTGCGGTGGCGCTGCTCGCCGCTGCAGGTTGCACGAGCCGATCCGCGGAACGGCTCGGCGCAGGGGATTCCAGCGCCGTGTCCGCCAAGATCGCCACCGTCGCAGGGATCCCCGACTCGCTGTTGATCCTTCCGGGCCGGATCGGCCGGATCGAACTCGGCATGACGATCGCGCAGGCGCGGGGAGCGATTCCCTTGGCGACGTTCGAGCGAACGTCGGACGGCGACGGCGCGGCGCTCGTGGCGGTGACGCTCGGCCACGACGCGGCGCTGACGCTGTTCGCCGGCGAGGAAGATCGCTCGGCGCCGATCGACGAGTCGAAACGGATCGAGTTCATTGAAGCGCACAGCTCCGCGTTCCGAACGCCCGAGGGCATTCACCCCGGCGCCCTGATCCCGGACGTCGAGCGTACCTACGGGCGCACGATGCGGATCGTCCGCTCCGAGATCGAGTCGCGCCAGTTCATCGAGTTCGAGCACTCCCCCCTGGCCTACGTCTTCCGGCTGAACGACACGGGCGACTTCCCGGAGGGGAGCCGGGAGACCACGAAGTACACCCCTGGCGCAGCGATCCACTCGATCTCGATTTCCGGCAGGGGCCGGGAATGAAGCTCGCATGGGCGAGCCTGCTCGTCGCCGCACTGGCGACCACGCAGCCGCTGCCGTCCGCGCTCCCGCTCTCCACCGCCGGACCCGACAGCTTCCTCGTCGAGTTCACGACGACGAAGGGGCCGTTCACGGTGAAGGCGCATCGCGCGTGGTCGCCGCTGGGCGCCGACCGGCTCTATCACCTGGCGCGCGGCGCGTACTACGACGGCGTCGTCATCTACCGCGTCGGGCCGACGGCGAGCTACAAGGGCGGGTTCGTCGTCCAGTTCGGGATCGGCAACGATTCGACGGCGAACCGCGCGTGGGAGCAGGCGGGGATCGACGACGAGCCGGTCCGCGTGCCGCACGGGCGAGGGAAGATCTACTTCGCACGCGGAGGCCCGAAGACGCGCTCGATCGAGTTGGCGCTCGACCTCACGGCGAACAGCCCGCTCGACACGGTGCGTTACGAGGGCGTCGTGGGCTTCCCGCCGGTCGGCGAGGTCGTCGCGGGGATCGCCGCACTCGATTCGTTGAACCGGCAGTACGGGAACGAAGTGTTCGCGCAGTGGGACTCGGTGGCCCTGTACGGCCGCACGTTCCTGGATCGCGCGTTTCCGGGGCTCGACCGGATCGAACGGGCGCGGGTCGTGAGGGAATGGGGCGGGAAGGCGGAGCGGTGAGGTCGACTTGCTGCGTAGCAAGTCGATCGGGCATTCGGGGCTGAGGAGAGCATGGGATCGACCGTCGTCACGGCATTCACGATCGCCGGCGGACTCGGGATCGTGCTCATCGGCCTCGGTCTCGGCCTCAAGATCCGGCCGCTCGTCTGGGCCGGCGGCTCGCTGCTGCTCTCGGCGATCGGGGCGTGGATCCTCGGGCCGTACGGCCTGTTTCTCGGATTGATCGTCGTGCCGTTCGGGCGCTCGCGCCGCGGGTGAGCGGCCGGTTCCGGGCCGCCCACGCATCGAGTATCCTCCGGGCATGATCGGTCGCACGCTCTCCCATTATCGGATTCTCGAGGCCCTCGGCGCCGGCGGCATGGGCGAGGTCTATCGCGCGCATGACGAGCATCTCGATCGCGATGTCGCGGTCAAGGTGCTGCTCAAGGGCGCGCTGGTCGATCCGACGTCGCGCGACCGGTTCCGCCGCGAGGCGCACGCGCTGTCGCGGCTGTCGCACCCGGGCGTCGCGACGATCTTCGACTTCGACACGCAGGACGACGTCGACTTCCTGGTCATGGAGTTCGTCCCGGGCGGCACGCTCGAGGCGCGGCTGCGTGCCGGGCGACTCGAGGTCGACGAGGTGCTGCGGCTCGGCGCGGACGTCGCCGCGGCGCTCGCCGATGCGCACGCACGCGGCATCCTGCACCGCGATCTCAAGCCCGGGAACATCGTGCTCACCGCATCGGGAACGCCCAAGCTCCTCGACTTCGGGCTGGCCGCACTCCTGCACTCCCCGCACACGCACCAGGCGCTGACCCGGGAGGGCGAGACGTTCGGCTCGCTGCCGTACATGGCGCCGGAGCAGATCCGCGGCGAGGCGAGCGACGCGCGCACCGACGTCTGGGCGCTCGGCGTCCTGCTGTACGAGATGCTCGCGGGGCGGCGACCGTTCGACCAGGGGCAGCCGGCGCCGCTCATGCACGAGATCCTGGGCGGCATGCCGCCCTCGCTTCGCGCGTTGCGGCCCGATGTGCCACCGGCGCTCGAGCGGCTGGTGATGAGCTGCCTCACGCGCAGCGCCGGTTTGCGTCCGGGCTCGGCGGGGGCGGTGGGGCTGGAACTGCGGTCGATCCGCGAGGCTGGTCGGCTGGGCTCGTCGTCGGGCGCCGAGTCGGGTGCCCCGCAGAAGATTCGCTCGCTCGCGGTTCTGCCCCTCGACAACGTCTCGCGCGATCCCGCGCAGGAGTATTTCGCCGACGGGATGACCGAGGCGCTGATCTCGGACCTGGCCGGAATCGGGGCCCTGCGGGTCATCTCACGGACCTCGGTGATGAAGTACAAGGGGACGGCCAAGTCATTGCCGGACATCGCACAGGAGTTGTCGGTGGATGCGATTTTGGAAGGCTCGGCCCTGCTCCTGGGGAACCGGGTCCGGATCAGTGTCCGCCTCGTCGAGGCGCGCACGGACGAGACGATCTGGTCCGACCGCTATGACGACCAGCTCGAGGACGTGCTCGACCTGCAGAGCCGCGTCGCCGCCGCGGTGGCGAAGAAGATCGCGATCCAGCTCACGCCGCGGGAGGCGACGCGCCTTGCGCGGCAGCGCCCGGTGAATCCCGCGGCGCACCTCGAGCTCATGCGCGGTCGCCACGAGCAGGAGGCGACGTCGCCGCAGGCGATCGAGCTCGCGCTCCGGCACTTCCAGCGCGCGCTCGAGCTCGACCCGGAACTGGCCGGTGCGTGGCAGGGGATCGCGTCGTGCCATGTCACGCGGGCGCAGCGGGGGATGGCGCCGCCGGCGGAGGCGCTGGCCGAAGCGGAGAGCGCGGCTCGTCGGGCGCTGGCGCTCGACCCCGAGGGATCCGCCGCACACGTGATCCTTGCCGGGTTGCGCTTCCGCGAGATGGACATGCCCGGCGCGATCGCGGAGTTCCACCGGGCGATCGAGGTCGAGCCGGGAAACTCCAATCCCTACATCGGCCTCAGCCGCGCCTGCATGTGCTCCGAACGCCACGCCGAAGCCGAGGCTTCCGTGTTCAAGGCGATCAGCCTCAACCCTCTGTCGATGATCGACCACACCTGCGTCGGCGACGTCCACTACTACGCCCGCCGGTTCGAAGACTCGCTCGTCTACTACCAGAAGGCGATCGAGCTCGATCCGCGTTTTGACGGCGCGCACACGGACTACGCGCGATCGCTCGAGGCCGTCGGCCGCTTCGACGAGGCGCGCGCGGAGTACCTGGAGGGCCTGCGGCTCGCCGGTGGCGTGGCCGGCCCCAACTTCGGGATCGCGCACCTCGAGGCGAGCACCGGCAATGTCGTCGAGGCCCGGCGTATCCTCGCGGAGTTGACGGCGGCACGCAGTACGCGCGTCGTCTCGGCGTGGGGGATCGGTGCATTGCACGCGAGCCTGGGGGACGTCGACGAGGCGTTCCGCTGGCTCGACATCGCGGTCGAGGAAAAGGCGACGGGGCTCCTCTTCCTGCGCGTCCATCCGCGGATCGACGCGCTGCGCGGGGATCCGCGCTACGATGCGATGCTGAAGCGCGTGGGTCTGGATCGGGTCTGAACCGCGTGGCCCGTGGGCCCGCAAAAGGAGGCACCCATGTCACGGAAGCTCGTCGCGACGTCTGCCGTCGCGCTCGTCGCCGTTCTCGCACTCGGATGCGCCGGGGAGCACTCGAAGGACACGCCGCTACCGGGGCCGGGGGCGTCGTCGACCCCGGCCACGATGGTGCCGCTCGCCGGCGCCGAGTGGGTCGTCGTCGACATCGCCCAGACGCCGATCGTCGAGAACTCAAGCGTCACGATCTCGTTCGGCGCCGACGGCCGCGTCTCGGGGAACTCGACCTGCAATAGCTTCAGCGGACCCTACGAGGCCGCGGGCGACAGCCTGCACATCGGCCCGACGATGGGCACGCTCCGCGCCTGCATCGAGACGTCGTTCATGGAGCAGGAGACGCGATTCCTCGCGCTGTTCGGCGAGGTGCGTGCGTTCACGATCACCCCCGACACCTCGCTCGTCCTGCGCACCGCCGACGGGCGGACGATCACGGCCCGTCGTGGCTGAGCGCCCGCCGTACGTGACGATGGTCGAGACGCTGCTCCTGCGGGAGCTGCGGGCGGTGCGGCACGAGATCGAGGCCTATCCGGACGACGCCTCTCCGTGGATCGAGGTTCCCGGGATGCCGAACACCGGGGGCAACTTGGCACTCCACGTCGCGGGGAACCTCCGCCTGTTCGTCGGGAAGCACCTGGGTGGGATCGACTATGCCCGCGACCGCGACGCCGAGTTTGCCCGGCGCTCCGGATCGCGGGCGGAGCTACTTGCCGGCATCGATGCCGCGCTCGACGTTGTCGCGCGCGGCCTCGCCCTCGCACCGTCGGACCTGCTCGCCGGCCCCTACCCCGAGGTGTTCGGCGAGCGGCGAATCGCGACCGAGATGTTCCTCGGCCACCTCGTCGCCCATCTCGCGTTCCACCTCGGGCAGCTCGACTATCACCGGCGCGCGGTCACCGGCGATCGCGCCGGCGCAGGTGCGGTGTCGCTCGGCGAGTTGCCGGCGATCGATGCTTAGGCTGGCGATGTTCATCGGCGCCTCGATCGGCGGCGCTGTCGGCTGGTGGCTCGGCGCGTTCGTCGGCACGATGACGGCGTTCTTCCTCAGTGTCGTGGGCACCGCGCTCGGCGTGTACTTCGCTCGCCGCTGGGCGCGACCGTACCTGTAGGGGAGCGCTCGATGACCGCTCGTGACCTTCGCACTCTGGCGCTCGATCTTCCGGACGCGATCGAGAGCGCCCACATGGGCCATCCGGACTTCCGCGTCGGCGGGAAGATCTTCGCCACGCTCGGCCCGGACGAGGCGTACGGTGTCGTCCTGCTGACGCCCGAAGTGCGGCGCGCACTGCTCGAGGCGTGGCGGTTGCGGGCGCCGAAGGGCCTGATCGCGGGAGGTGGCAGTTGACCGACCAGGAACTCACCCCGGCGCAGCGCGCGCTCGTGACCATGTGGGAGCGGCACATGGCGGCCGAGTTCGAGGAGCAGAGCGTCGAGGCGACGATGGCCACGATGTCCGCCGAGCCGACGGTGAACCACGTGCCGGTGATGACCGGCGGCGTGGGCGCCGCCGAGGTGCGCAGCTTCTACGGGAACGCGTTCCTCTCGCGCCACCCGCCTGACGTGACGATCACGCCCGGCCCGCGCACGGTGGGGGCGACGCGCATCGTCGACGAGCTGATCTACACGTTCACGCATACCATCGAGATGCCGTGGATGCTCCCCGGCGTCGCACCGACGGGACGCCGCGCCGAGGTCGCGCTCGTCGTCGTCGTCGAGTTCGAGGCCGGCAGGGTGTCCGCGGAGCGCATCTACTGGGACCAGGCGACGGTCCTCGCGCAGCTCGGACTGATCGACGGCGCCGCGCTGCCCGTCGCGGGCGCGGAGGCGGCCCGCAAGGTCCGCGATGTGCGGAGCGAGCCGTCGAATCGATTGATCGAACGCACAGGAGGCAAGCCTTGACCGAAGACCGCTGGAACGCCGTCGACACCTACCTCACCGACCTGCTCGTCATGCCGGATCCCGCGCTCGCATCGGCGCTCGCGGCCAGCGAGGCCGCGGGGCTGCCCGCGATCGCCGTGTCGGCGCCGCAGGGAAAGATGCTGCACCTGTTCGCGCGCATGCTGGGCGCGACGCGCATCCTCGAGATCGGCACCCTCGGCGGCTACAGTGCGATCTGGATGGCGCGCGGGCTGGCGCCGGGCGGGAAGCTCGTCACGCTCGAGGCCGACCCGAAGCACGCCGAGGTGGCGCGCGGCAACCTGGCGCGCGCCGGGCTGGCCGACCGCTCCGAGGTCGTGCTGGGCAAGGCGCTCGACACGCTGCCCCAGGTCGACGCGCGCCGCGACGCGCCGTTCGACCTCGTCTTCATCGACGCCGACAAGGCGAACATCCCCGGCTACTTCGCGAAGTCGCTGGCCATGACCCGTCGCGGCGGGCTGATCGTGGTCGACAACGTGATCCGCAGCGGTGCCGTGATCGACGCCGACGGCGATGACGCGGTGAAGGGCGTGCGCGCGTTCAACGACCTGGTCGCGCGCGAGCCACGCGTCACGGCGACGGCGATCCAGACCGTCGGCGCGAAGGGCTACGACG
Organism: Candidatus Eiseniibacteriota bacterium; assembly: GCA_031431875.1. Taxonomy (GTDB): domain Bacteria; phylum Eisenbacteria; class RBG-16-71-46; order RBG-16-71-46; family DASYSL01; genus JANPEF01. The sequence continues at coordinate 15,826 of JANPEF010000012.1, forward strand.
GCTTCGCGATGGTCCTCGTCATCGGAGACACTTCCGGCTAGACTGCGACGCTCATGGCACGATTCGTTCCCGGCTCATCCCTCGGTCCGTACGCGATCGTCGCGCCACTCGGCGCGGGCGGCATGGGCGAGGTGTATCGCGCGCGCGACCCACGCCTGGGGCGTGACGTCGCGATCAAGCTGCTGCCGGCGGACGTGGCGGCGCACCCCGAGCGGCTGGCCCGCTTCGAGCGCGAGGCGAAGACCGTCGCCGCGCTCAACCATCCGAACATCGTCACCATCCATTCGATCGAGGAAGCCGACGGTGTCCGCTTTCTCACCATGGAGCTGGTCGACGGCGAGACGCTCGACCGCGCCGCGGCTGCGAGCCCCGGGGTGCCGCAGGCGCTCGACTGGGCGATCGCGCTCGCCGACGCGCTGTCGGCCGCGCACGATCGGGGCATTGTTCATCGGGACCTCAAGCCCGCGAACGTGATGGTCACGCGCGACGGGCGTCTCAAGGTGCTCGACTTCGGGCTGGCCAAGCTCGACGAGCGCGGTGCGCCCGACACCCTGCAGACGATGGACGCGCCCATCTCGACCGCCGGTGTAGCCATGGGCACCTTGCCGTACATGGCGCCCGAGCAGGTACGCGGCGAAGCCGTCGATGCGCGTGCGGACCTGTTTTCGTTCGGCATCCTGCTCTACGAACTGGTCACGGGGCGCCGCCCGTTCGCGGGCAAGACCTGGGCCGACGTGAGCTCGTCGATCCTGCGCGATGTGCCACCGCCGATCCTGGGCGTCCGCGGCGACCTGCCGCGGGACCTCGAGCGCATCGTCACGCGCTGCCTCGACAAGGATCGCGAGCGGAGATTCCAGACCGCGCGCGACGTGCGCAACGAGCTCGAGCTGGTGCGGCACGGGCTCGCACCCGGCGACTCGGCCTCGTCGGCCGGCGTGCCGGCGCGGACGAAGGAAGTGCCGTCCGTCGCCGTGCTGCCGTTCGCCAACCGCAGCGCCAGCGCCGACGACGAGTACTTCTCCGACGGCCTGGCCGACGAGCTCCTGAACGTGCTGGCGAAGATCCGTGGCCTGCGGGTCGCCGCGCGCACGTCGTCGTCGACGTTCAAGGGGAAGTCCGTCCCGATCGCCGAGGTGGGCCAGGCGCTCGGCGTCGCCACCGTGCTCGAGGGCAGCGTCCGCAAGTCGGGGAACCGCGTGCGCATCGCCGTCCAGCTCGTAGGCGTGGCCGACGGATTCCCGTTGTGGTCCGAGACGTACGACCGCACGCTCGACGACGTGTTCGCCGTGCAGGACGACATCGCGCAGGCCGTGGTGAAGGAACTGCGGCAGCGGCTTCTCGGAGAGGCCCCCGACTCCGATGCAAGCCGCGAGGTGAAGGCCGAGGTGGCGGCCGCAGGCCGGGGGCGCAGCTCGAATCCCGAGGCGCTGCGGCTCTACCTACAGGGGCGGCACATGCTCGACCGCCTCAACCAGGAGGACGTCGCGAACGGGCTCGCGCTCGTCCACCGGGCGATCGAGCTCGATCCCTCGTTCGCGCTCGCCTGGGTCGCGGTCGCGATCGGAAACATCTATCGCGGGGGCTGGGCTTGGGCTCCCGTCGTCGAAGCCTACGAAACGGCGCGGAAGGCGGCAGATCATGCGCTCACGCTCGAGCCGGAACTGCCCGAGGCGCTGGAGGCGCGGGGCCGCATCGAGGCGTACTTCGATCGCGACTTCCCCCGCGCCCGCACGTCGATCGACCGCGCTCTCGCGCTGGCGCCCGGGAGCCCCGATGCGCTCCTGGCGTCGGGCGCCCTCGCCCTGTTCGAGGGCAGGATCGAGGAATCGATCCGGCAGCTCGAGCACATGCTCGAGATCGATCCCCTGAGCACGATCGCCTACGGATTCTACGGATTCGCACTGCGCGCCGCCGGGCGCCTCGTCGAATCCGAGGCGGCCTACCGCCGACGGCTCGAGTTGAACCCGCACGGAGTGTCGGGGCGGGCCATGCTCGCGCTCGTGCTCACGGAGCAGGGGCGACTGGACGAGGCGATGCTCGAGGCCGCGCGCGAGCCGACGGATTGGTCCCGACTCACGGCCGTGGTCGCGATCCATCACGCCGCGGGCCGCCATGCCGAGTCCGCCGCCGCGCTCGCCGAGCTCGAGCGCGACCATGCGACGGACTCTTCGTGGCAGATCGCCGTTCTCCACGCCTTCCGCGGCGAGACCGATGCCGCGTTCGAGTGCTTGCACCGGGCGATCGCGACTCGCGATTCGGGCCTGACCTACGCGCTGGCCGAGCCGTACGTCCGCGCGCTCCAGACCGATTCGCGATGGGCAACGTTCCTGCGGAAGCTGCATCCCCAAAGGACCTGATCCCATGCGCCGCACTCGCTTCTTCGCGCTCTCGTGGATGCTCGGCATCGTCGCCGGGCTCGCCGCGGGCGTGGGCGGGTTCACGTTTCTCTACGCGAAGGGGGGCTCGTACCTGGGCCACGACTCGGCGGCCTGCGCCAACTGCCACGTCATGAACGAGCAGTACGATGCCTGGCTCAAGTCGAGCCACCGCGCGGTCGCCGAGTGCAACGACTGTCACACGCCGCACGAGTTCATCCCCAAGTACGCGGTCAAGGCGCTCAACGGGTTCAATCACTCGCTCGCCTTCACGACCGGGAACTTTCACGAACCGATACGCATCAAGGGCTTCAACCGTGTCGTGACCGAGGCGTCGTGCCGTCACTGCCACGGCGATATCGTCGCGGCGATGGACGGCGGTGGGCACGGCGCGACCGGCACGGACGCGATGTCCTGCGTGCGCTGCCACGGCAAGGTCGGCCATCCGGACCTGACCACGTCCGCATCCAGCCAGGGAGGTCGTCGATGAATCCGTCGTCCGATCGCAACCGCATGACCGGGCGCGGCGCGCTCGTCGCCGTCGTCGTCGCCGCACTCGTGGGCGCCGGCGTGAGCGCCCTGCTGGTGAACATCTTCGAGCGCAAGCAGGAGGCCCGGAAGCCGTACGTCCAGGTCGTCGAGATCACCGACGACACCGAGGATCCGGCCGTGTGGGGGAAGAACTTCCCGCAGCAGTACGACGCGTACTTGCGCACGGTCGACCAGGTGCGCACCCGCTTCGGCGGCAGCGAGGCCGTTCCGCGCACGCCCACCGCGGCGGATCCGCGCTCGGTCGTCGCACAATCGCGGCTCGAGCAGGATCCGCGCCTCAAGACGATGTGGGCGGGCTACGCGTTCGCGAAGGACTTCCGCGAGGAGCGGGGTCACGCCTACATGCTCGAGGACCAGGTCTATACCGAGCGCCAGAAGGTGGCGAAGCAGCCGGGCACGTGCCTGCACTGCCACGCCTCGGTCGTCGTCCCGTACCGGAAGGCGGGAAACGGCGACATGTTCGCGGGATTCGAGAAGCTGAACGCGATGCCGTATGCCGAGGCGCGCGAACACGTGACGCACCCGGTCGCCTGCATCGACTGCCACGAGCCGGCCTCGATGCAGCTGCGCGTCACGCGGCCGGCGTTCATGGAAGGAATGCGTGCGCTCAAGGCCCGGCAGGGCGTCGCCGACTACGACGTGAACGAGGACGCGACGCGGCAGGAGATGCGCTCGTTCGTGTGCGGCCAGTGCCACGTCGAGTACCACTTCAAGGGGCCCGAGAAACGGCTCACCTACCCGTGGCTGTTCGGCCTGCGGGTCGAGCAGATCTACGCCTACTACGATTCGATCGGCTTCAAGGACTGGACGCACGCCGAGACCGGTGCGCCGGTGCTCAAGGCGCAGCACCCCGAGTTCGAGATGTGGAACCAGGGCATCCACGCCCGCTCCGGCGTGGCCTGTGCCGACTGCCACATGCCGTACACGCGGGTGGGCGCGCAGAAGATCAGTGACCACCAGATTCGCAGCCCGCTGCTCAACGTGAACCGCGCCTGCCAGACGTGCCACAAGTGGTCCGAGGAGGAGCTGATCGCGCGGACCGAGGCGTCGCAGGAGCGCGTGCACGGAATGCGCGACGAGGCGATGAACGCGCTCGTCGACCTGATTCGCGACATGTCCCGCGCCCGGGCGGCGGGGGACACGGCGGCGGCGTACGCGCAGGCGGCACAGTTCCAGCGGCGGGCCCAGTTCTACCTCGACTTCGTCGAGGCCGAGAACTCGACCGGCTTCCACGCGCCGCAGGAGGCGCTGCGCATTCTCGGGCAGTCGGCGAACCTGTCGCGGCAGGGGCAGTTGGCGCTGCGGCCGGTGGCCACGCGATGAAGCGCCGCCGGCTCTACGAGCACCGCAGCGAGCCGCTGTTGCCGACCTCGCGCTTCATGCGCCGCGTGTTCCAGCACGCGCTCGTCGCGGCGGCGCTCCTCGGCTTCTCGCTGGGGCTCGGCACGGTCGGGTACCGCTGGACCGAGGGCATGCCGTGGCTCGACGCGCTGCTCAATGCGTCGATGATCCTCGCGGGAATGGGCCCGGTCGACGTGCTGCACACCGCGGCCGGCAAATGGTTCGCCTCGGGCTACGCGCTGTTCTCGGGGATCACGTTCCTCGCCACGGCCGGCATCCTGGTGGCGCCGATGGCCCACCGGATCCTGCATGCGCTGCACCTCGAGGCGACCGACTCCTGAGGAAAAAGGGGTGCGCGCTGCGCTTCAGCGCGCGGCAACGCTCCCGTGCATTCGTTGCTGCAGCGCGATCGCGGTCGCCTCATCCCCGGCATGTCGTGCAAGCGTGGCCGCGCTCCTGCAGAACTCGGTCGTCACCTCGTTCGCCGCGCCGAAGCGGGCGACCAGCGCATCGGCCAGCTCGAGCGAGCGTCGCGCCGCGTCGGGCTTCCCCATCCGCCACCCCAGGTAGGCCTGCTGCACACGTACGCGCATCACAGGTGGGCTGTCGGGCGCCATCGTGGCGAGACGCCCGGCCAGGATCGTCGCGAGCTCGCGCTCGGCCTCGGCCTGGCGCCCCAGCGCACCGATCGTCGCCGCCAGGTAGACCCGCGTGTCGATCGTGTTCAAGTGTGCGGCGCCGAGCGTGCGCGTGCGGCCCTCGAGGACCACGTGGAGCAGGCTCTCGGCCGCGGTCCACTGCTCCATTTCCATGTGGTGGTAGGCGAGCGAGCCCTTGGTGCGCAGCGTCTCGAAGTGGTCCGGCCCGAGCACCCGCTCGTAGCTCGCGATCGAGACGAGCCGCAGGGATTCCGAGGCCGCATGCCGGCCCAGTTCGTCGTAGACCAGCGACAGGTTGCTGAGCGAGCGAATGGTTTCGGGATGATCCGGGCCGAGCGTTCGCTTTTGCGCTTCGGCGGTGCGGACCAGCAGGGTCTCGGCCTCGATGCCGCGGCCCTGCCGCAGGTAGAGGAAGCCGAGGTTGTTCTGCGAGCGGAGCGCCTCGAGGCTCTCGGCCCCGAGAATGCGGCGCTGGGCGTCGAGGGTCGCCAGGCGCAGCGACTCGGCCTCGGCCGCGCGCCCCTGCGAGTCGTAGACGAGCGAGAGGTTGTTCATGATCGTGAGCTGGTACGGATGATCGGGGCCGAACTCGCGCCGCGTCCCGGCGAGGACCGCGAGGTCCAGGCTCTCGGCCTCGGCCAAGCGTCCCTGGACCTGGCGGAGCCACGCGAGGGCTCCCTCGGTGAGCAGGCGCTGCCGGCGATCCAGGTCGTTCGCCATGGGGTTGACCGCGAGCGCGCGGTCGAACAGCGGCTCGGCCGAGTCGAGGAGTCCCAGGTTCGAGTAGATGCTGCCGATCGAGGTCAGGAGCGCGGCCTGCTGGGAGGGGCGATCGACCAGCTCGGTCTGCACGCGCTCGGCCGCGCGATCGAGGATCTCGCGGGCCGTCACCGTGCGGCCGCGCGATTCTCCCGGATCGGCGACGCGGAACAGGCCGATCAGGAGTTCGCTCATCTTGCGAGACGTCTCGGCCGCCTGGTTCGCCCGGTCGCGCTCGGCGGCGATGCGCCTCGCCTGCACCAGCGTGACGCCGGCGAACGCGGCCAGGCCGACGAACGTGGCCGTGGTCACGGCGACCGCGACGCGATGGCGACGCGTGAACTTGCCCATGCGGTAGACGAGGCTCGGCGGCGTGGCGGTGACCGGCTCGTGGTGGAGGTAGCGCCCGACGTCGGCCGAGAACTCGGCGGCGGAGCCGTAGCGCCGCTCGCGATCCTTCTCGATCGCCTTCATCGTGATCCAGTCGAGGTCGCCGCGCAGTTCGCGGCCGCGCGGCCCCAGACGCGTGCTCGGCTTCGCCGGTTCGTGCTCGCGGATCCGGCGCAGGATCTCGTCGAACGCGAGCTTGCGCAGCTCGGCTCCCTCGAGCGGGCGCGCGCCCACGAGCAGCTCGTAGAGCAGCACGCCGAGCGCGTAGACGTCGGTACGCGTGTCGATGCCTTCGCTGGTGAACGCGGCCTGCTCGGGGCTCATGTACTCGGGCGTACCGATCAACTGCCCGACCTCGGTGAGCAGCGTGCGTTCGCTGAGCGGCTGCTCGACCGCGGTGGCGATCCCGAAGTCGATGATCTTGGGAACGGCCTTTCCTCCCTGCACGGCGACGATCACGTTCGACGGCTTGAGGTCGCGGTGGATGATCCCTTTCTGGTGGGCGTGCTGCACGCCGTCGCAGACCTGCTGGAACAGTTCGAGACGCTCGCGCAGGGGCAGGCCCTTTGCCTCGCAGTGGGCCGTCAGCGAAACGCCCTCGACGTACTCCATGACGAAGTAGGGGTGCCCGTCGGCGGTCTCGCCGGCGTCGAGCACGCGCGCGATGTTCGGATGGTTCATCAGCGCGAGCGCCTGGCGCTCGGCCTCGAAGCGGCGCAGGACCTCGGCGCCCGAGAGGCCGCGGCGGATCAGCTTGATCGCGACCGAACGGCGGACGGGGCGAAGTTGCTCGGCGAGCCACACGTCGCCCATGCCGCCCTCGCCCAGCTTGCGCACCAGGCGGTAGTCGGCGATCTCGGCGCCGGCGCGCAGGCCGCCGGCGGGTGGTCCATGGCCCGTCGCGTCGATCGCGGGAGTCGTGGCGAACGTGGGATCGTTCGGCCCGGCGACGGTGGGGTCATCGTTGGACATGGGGACTCCGAACCGGCTCCTACAGCGGCAGGTTGCCGTGCTTCTTCTGCGGCAGCGTCTGCCGCTTGGTCGACAGCATCGCGAGCGCAGCGATGAGCTTCGGGCGCGTGTCCTGCGGCTCGATCACGTCGTCGAGGTAGCCGAGCGCCGCCGCGGCCCATGGATTGGCGAACTTCGTGTTGTACTCGTCGATCAGGAGCTTGCGCTCGGCGACGGGGTCCTTCGCCCTGGCGATGCGCTCGCGATGGATCACGTTGACCGCGCCCTCGGCGCCCATGACGGCCAGCTCGGCGGTGGGCCACGCGATGTTGTAGTCGCCGCGGATGTGCTTCGAGCTCATGACGTCATAGGCACCCCCGTAGGCCTTGCGCACGATGACCGTGAGCTTGGGCACGGTGGCCTCGCAGTAGGCGAAGAGCAGCTTGGCGCCGTGGCGGATGATGCCGCCGTGCTCCTGGCCGGTGCCGGGCAGGAATCCGGGCACGTCCTCAAAGGTGACGAGCGGAATGTTGAAGCAGTCGCAGAAGCGCACGAAACGCGCGGCCTTGACCGACGCGTCGATGTCGAGCACGCCGGCCAGCACGTTGGGCTGGTTGCCGACGATGCCGACCGGGCGGCCACCCAGGCGGGCGAAGCCGACGATGATGTTCTTCGCGTAGTGCGCATGCACCTCGAAGAAGTCGCCGTCATCGACGACCTTCTTGACCAGCTCCTTCATGTCATAGGGGCGGTTTGCCTGATCGGGGACGATCTCGTGCAAGGACGCGTCGCGGCGATCGATCGGATCGCTGACGGTGCGGCGCGGCGGGTCCTCGAGGTTGTTCGCGGGCAGAAAGGAGAGCAACCGCTTGACCTGCTGGATGCAGTCGGCGTCGTCCTCGGCGGCGAAGTGGGCGACGCCGCTCTTCGCGTTGTGGGTCATCGCGCCGCCCAGGTCCTCCATCGTCACTTCCTCGGAGGTCACGGCGCGCACGACCTCGGGTCCGGTGACGAACATGTGGCTCGTGCCCTTGACCATCAGCGTGAAGTCGGTGATCGCGGGGGAGTACACCGCGCCGCCGGCGCACGGTCCCATGACGGCGGAGATCTGCGGCACCACACCAGAGGCGAGCGTGTTGCGCAGGAAGATGTCGGCGTAGCCGCCCAGCGACGCGACGCCCTCCTGGATGCGCGCGCCGCCCGAGTCGTTGAGCCCGACGACCGGGGCGCCGTTCTGCATCGCCAGGTCCATCACCTGGCAGATCTTCCGCGCGTTCGCCTCGGACATGGTGCCGCCGAAGACCGTGAAGTCCTGGGCGAACACGTAGACCGGTCGCCCGTCGACCGCGCCCCAGCCGGCGACGACGCCGTCGCCGACGTACTTGCGGTCCTTGATCGAGGGGTCCTCGCTGCGGTGGGTGACGAACGCCCCGATCTCCTGGAACGACCCGGAGTCGAGCAGCAGTGCGAGGCGCTCGCGTGCCGAGAGCCGGCCCTGGGCATGGAGCTTCGCGATGCGATCGGCGCCGCCGCCCTCGAGCGCCTGCGCGCGGCGCGATTGCAGGTCGTCGAGGCGGGTTTCGTGGCTCAAGGGACCTCCAGGGACGGGCGTCTGCGGGTGGGATGACGATCGGTTCGATCGCAGCCTAGAGCGGGCGGGGGTACGATTCAAGGCCGCGTTGGGGCTCCGGGCGGGGCTGGCGCGGCGCGGACGGGCGCGGTAGTCTGGCTCGTCGCCCGCATGCAGCCCATCCCGCCGTGCGTCCGGAGGCAGCGATGCCCTATCCCGAGTTGCCCCACCTCGAGTGGTCGAAGCGACTGCAGGCGCGCATCTACCTGTCAGGGTCCGCCGCGCCGACGCCGCCACCGGCCGTGCTCGGCCTCGATCGCAAGTCGGTCCCCGGTGCGACGGCGCGCGACAAGGATCCGTGGTACCTGGCCAACACCGATCGCGGCGACGCCGAACTGCAGGCGCTGGTCGCCGTGCGCGCCGGCGTGGCGCCCGGGCGTGTCGTGCCGGTGTGCGGCGCGAGCGAGGGGCACTTCCTGATCGAGATGCTGGTGCGCGGCCGCGACGGCGGCGACGTGCTGCACGAGACGCCCGGCTACGGCCCGCACTTCGGCGTGGCGCGTGCGTTTCCGGGCGAGGCCGTGGCGCTGCCGCGTGATGCGAACGGGCGCTTCGACCTCTCCATGCTCGAGCGTCCTGAGAGCGGGCGCGCCAAGATCGCCATCATCTCCGATCCGCACAATCCCAGCGGCCAGCCGCTGGCCCGCGAGGACCTGGCCGAGCTCGTGCGCTGGGGCGACCAGCGCCGTGCCCAGATCGTCGTCGACGAAGTGTTCCGCGAGGCCGACCCGACACGAGCGCCCGGGAGCTGGGCCGCCGAATGGCCGCACCGCGTGTGGTCGGTCTCGAGCGTGACCAAGCCGTACGGCCTGGGCGGGCTGCGCCTGGGCTGGGTGATCGCGCCGGCCGACTGGTCCGAGGCGCTGCGCAGGATCCAAGACTACACGACCGTGATCGCCCCGGGGCCGTCGATCGTGCTCGCGCGCCAGGTGCTGGCGCGGGCCGACGCGGTGCGCGCCTGGGTGCTCGCGGCGATGGCGCCGAATCGCGAACACTTTGCGCTGAAGGACGGCTGGATGACGGCAGGGACGACGGCGTTCGTGCGGGTCGCGCCGAAGCGCGGGGCTGCGGCCGGCGCGTCCGCCGAAGCGATCGACACTCGCACGTTCTGCGCCGAGGTCCTGCGCGATCACGGCGTCGCGGTGGTGCCGGGCGTGTTCTTCGGCGAGCCCGCGGGCTTCCGCATCGGCTTCGGCGCGCCGCCGCGCGACTTCAGGCAGGGCTGGGCGATCGTGCGGAAGGAAGTGGCGAAGCGACGCTGGCGGATCGAGGCGCCGCAGGCGTAGACTCGCCGACATGAACGAGGATCTGCAGCGAGTCCTTTCCGAGGCCATGAAGCTCGATCCCGAGGCGCGTGTCGCGCTCGTCGGGTCGCTACTGGCGAGCCTCCAGCCTGAACTCGAGGGGGACTTGGAGGCCGCCTGGGCAAAGGAGATCGCCCTGCGTCTCGACGACATCCGTGGTGGCAGAGTCTCCCCGATCACCTGGAGCGCCGCCCGCCGAACGCTTCGCGGAGGTTAGTGCCGCGACGAACAATCGTGCTTCATCCCGATGCGCTTCTCGAAGCGATTGCAGCACGTGAGTGGTATGAGGCGCGAGATCCGTCGACCGCGCATGCCTTCCTCGACGAAGTCGAGCGCGCACTCAAGCGAATCGTCGCGAGCCCGGGGCACCGGCGAGCGGATGACTTGGGGCTACGGCGAGACGATCTCCGCCGATTTCCGTTTCGAGTCATCTATCGCGTCGAGTCCACACGGCTCCTGATCCTGGCAGTTGCACACACGAGCCGACGCCCGGAGTACTGGAGATCACGAGTCGCAAAATGAACAGGGAGGTGCCTGTGCCGTCGACGAACACCGCGAATACCTATGCGAACCTCACCCTCGAGCGCCACGACGCCGTCGCGCTGGTGACCATCTCGCGCCCCGAGAAACTGAATGCGCTCAACCGCGCGACGCTGACGGAGATCGACCACGTCTTCACCGCGCTGGCCGCGGACGACACGGTGCGCGCGATCGTCGTCACCGGGGCGGGGGAGAAATCGTTCGTCGCCGGCGCCGACATCGGCGAGCTGTCGGTGCTCGACACACGAGGCGCCGAGGAGGCCTCGGCGTTCGGCTCGGCGATCTTTCGCCGCATCGAGCGGATGCGCGCGCCGGTGATCGCCGCGGTGAACGGCTTCGCACTGGGCGGCGGTTGCGAGCTGGCGATCGCCTGCCACATCCGCTACGCCTCCGAGAACGCGAAGTTCGGGCTGCCCGAAGTCGGGCTCGGGATCATCCCCGGCTACGGCGGCACGCAGCGCCTGCCCCGCCTGATCGGTGCGGGCATGGCGAACGAGCTGATCGCCACCGGGCGCATGATCGACTCGACCGAGGCATTGCGCATCGGGCTGGTCAATCGGGTGTGGCCGCTAGCCGAGCTCGTGCCCGCGGCGCTGGCCGTGGCGAAGGACATCGCGACCAAGGCGCCGCTCGCCGTCGCGGCCGCGCTCGAGGCGGCGCGCATCGGCGTCGAGACCGACCTCGACACCGGTCTCCGGCTCGAGTCGTCGCTGTTCGGCATGCTGGGCTCGACCAAGGACATGCACGACGGCCTGTCGGCGTTCGTCGAGAAGAAGAAGATCCAGTTCGAAGGGCGCTGAGCGGGTTCGCGCCGATCATGTTCGCTCCGCTCCTCACGGCGGCCGCGCTGTTCGCGGTCGCCGTCCTCTACTCGGCGGTCGGCCACGCCGGCGCGTCCGGCTACCTGGCCGTGCTCGCGCTCGTGGGCCTGCCTCCGGAGGCAATGAAGCCCACCGCGCTCGTGCTCAACCTCGTCGTGGCTGTCGTGGGCACGGTGCAGTTCGCGCGCGCCGGTCACTTTGCGTGGCGCACGTTCTGGCCGTTCGCCGTCGGATCGATCCCCGCCGCGTACGTGGGTGGGATGCTCAAGCTCCCCGTCACGTCGTACCGCGTGGTGGTCGGCGCCGTGCTCGTGCTCTCGGCGATCCGGCTCCTGTGGACCGCATGGTCGCGGGACGAAGGGCGCGACGCGCGGGCCGACGCGGGTGGGCCTCCGCTGTGGGGTGCCTTGCCGATCGGCGTCGGGCTCGGGTTCCTCTCCGGGCTCACCGGCGTCGGCGGGGGAATCTTCCTCTCGCCCGTGCTGCTGTTGCTCGGCTGGGCGGGGGCGAAACGCACCGCGGCGGTGTCGGTCGCGTTCATCCTCGTGAACTCGGCGGCCGGACTCCTCGGGCACCTGGCTTCGGTCGAGCGCATCCCGTCGGAGGTGTCCCTGTGGGCGCCCCTGGTCCTCGTGGGCGGGCTCTTCGGCTCGAGCCTGGGCAGTCGCGTGTTGCCGGGGCCGACGATCCGCCGACTGCTCGCCGTCGTGCTCGTGCTCGCGGGGCTGAAGCTCCTCGCGACCTAGGCTGCAGGCGAGTTCACTGCCCCTGGGGGCAGTGAAATGGCACATCGTGCCGGAGGGCGCTTCGCGTGCGGCGCATTCATGGCGGCGTCGGCTGGCCCGTCACGTCGACCCCGCCGTGCCGCTCCATCCGCGATGCCAGGTGCCGCCGCACGTCCGGCCACTCCTCGGCCAGCAGGCTGAACATCACGCTGTCGCGGGCCGAGCCGTCGCGCCGCCGGGCGTGATGGCGCAGGACGCCGTCCTGCTTCGCGCCCAGCGCGGCGATCGCCCTCTGCGAGGCGAAGTTGAAGTTGTCCGTCCGCAAGCCCACCACGCGGCAGCCCAGAGTCTCGAACGCGTGCGCGAAGATCAGGCGCTTGCATGCCGTGTTGACGTGCGAGCGCTGGCGGCTCTGCGCGTACCACGTGTAGCCGACCTCGACGCGGTCGATGTCAGCGACAATGTCGTGGTAGCGCGTGCTGCCGACGATCGTGTCGGTCGCGAGGTCGCGCACGACCCACGGCAGCATGTGGCCCGCGGCCTGGCCGGCGAGCGCGGTGGCGAGGTACGCATCGGTCTCGTCGGGCGCGGGGACCGTCGTGTACCACAGTTCCCACAGACGGCCGTCGGCGGCGGCGGCGCGGACGGCGGCGCTGTGATCGGCGGTGAGCGGCTCGAGGCGAACGCCGTGGCCCTCGAGCGTGACGGGTGCAATCCGGATCATGCGGGATCTCCTTTCGGACGGAGCATGCCTCAACGACAGCCTTGCCCGCAGCGGCAATGTGGCGAACTCATGGGGTCGCTTCCGCACAAGGAGAGGTCCCGTGAACATCGATCCTGCAATCGGGGGGCAGCCTGCGCGGGCTCACCACCGCGGCCTCGACCTGGATCGTCCTGCGCGGCTTCCGCGGAATCGAGCGGGTGTGGCGCAAGCGGCACCCTCGCGTGCACCCGAGCGCGCGACGCACCGGGACGATCGGCGGGGAGGAGTCCCGGCCGTCAGGCCGGAACCGCCACCGTCTCCAGCGTCTCGCAAATGAGATCGCCCGTCTCGTCGGTGGGCAGTGCGCCCGTCGTCAGCGACGGGATGCGCTTCGTGCGCACCAGTTCCATGACCGCGGCTTCGACGCGCTGCGAAGCGCGCGTCTCGCCCAGGTAGTCGAGCATCATCTGCACGGCCATCACGGTCGCCACCGGCGAGCTCACGTTCTTGCCCGCGTACTTGGGGGCCGAGCCGTGGATCGGCTCGAACATCGAGACTTGGCCCGGGTGGATGTTGCCCGAGGCGGCCGCGCCCATCCCGCCCTGCAGCATGGCGCCCAGGTCGGTGATGATGTCGCCGAACATGTTGCCCACGACGGCGACGTCGAACCACTCGGGGTTCTTCACCATCCACATGCAGGCGGCGTCGATGTAGGCGTGGTCGCGCGTGATGTCGGGGTACTCGGCGCCGACCTCCTCGAAGGTGCGCGTCCACAGGTCCATGGCGCGGATCGCGTTCGCCTTGTCGATCATCAGCAGCTTGTTCTGCTTCGCCCGCTTGCGCGCCAGGTCGAAGGCGTAGCGGATGACGCGCTCGGTGCCCTTGCGGGTGAAGATCATCTCCTGGATGGCGACCTCGTCGGGCGTGCCTTTCTTGAAGATGCCGCCGATGCCCGTGTAGACGTCCTCGGTGTTCTCGCGCACGAAGATCATGTCGATATCGGCCGGCCCCTTGTCCTTGAGCGGGCACAGGTGCTCGGCGTAGAGCTTGACCGGGCGCAGGTTGACGTACAGGTCGAGCCCGAAGCGCAGCCCCGAGATGATCGCCCGCTCGAGGAAGCCCACCTCGATGCGCGGATCGCCGATCGCGCCCAGCAGGATCGCGTGCTGGCCCTTGATCTCGTCGAGCGCCGAGGCGGGGAGCGTCTCCTTGCTCTTGAGCCAGTGCTCGGCGCCGAACGGGTAGGCGGTCGTCGCGTAGGTGAAGCCCTCGAGCTTCGCCACCCGGTCGAGCACCTTCACGCCCTCGCGAACGACCTCGGGGCCGATGCCGTCGCCGCCGAGGACCGCGATGTCGTAGTGCCGCTTCGCCGCGCTCACGCCCCCACCGCGGCGTGCTTCGCGATGGCGTGCACCTCGTCCTTGGAGAGGACGCGCGGCGAAGCCTTCGCGGCCTTGAACACGGCCTGGACGACGGGCTCCGCCGCCTCGTAGCCATGCTTCTCCAGCCAGAACACCACGTTCGAGAGGCCGCTCATCGGTCCCACCTCGATCTCCTGTTCGCGGCCGACCATGCTGGCCGGCACCCCGGAATACACGCGATCGGCGAGCCACGCGTCGCCCTTCTTGAACGCCTTGATGACGGCCGCGGCGTGGACGCCGGTGCCGGTGCGGAATGCGTCGCGGCCCACGACCGGGTAGTTGATGGGAATCGGCACCTCGGTCGATTCGGAGACGACGCGGCAGTAGTCGGGCAGCGCCGACAGGTCGTGGTCGATCCAGCCCATGAGCTGCAGGTTGACCAGGAGCTGGTCCATCGCCGTGTTGCCGACGCGCTCGCCGATGCCGATCGCGCAGGCGTGCAGGCGATCGGCGCCGGCCGCCGCGGCCGCGATCGAGTTGATGACGCCGAGCCCGCGGTCGGCGTGGCCGTGCCAGTCGAGCTTCACGGTGGGATCGATCGTGTCGAGGTAGGCGCGCGTCCAGCGGATCAGGTTCGCCGCGCCGTCGGGCGTGGCGTGGCCGCAGGTGTCGCACACGCAGATGCGGCGCGCGCCGCAGCGGATCGCGGTGGCGAACAGCTGCTTGAGCGTGTCGGGGTGGGCGCGGGTCGTGTCCTCGGTCACGTACATGACCTCGAGGCCTTCCTTCACCGCGAACGAGACGGCCTTCTCGGTGTGCATCAGCATCGTCTCGAGCGGCCAGTCCTCGGCGTACTGGCGGATCGGCGAGCTGCCGATGAACGTGCACACCTCGATCGGGATGCCCGCCTTCTGCTGGATCTCGGCCACCGGGCGGATGTCCGCCTCGAGCGTGCGCGCCGCGCAGTTCGCCTTCACGTTGAGCCGCGCGCTCTTGATCTCCTGCGCCAGCCGCAGCACGTGCTCGACGACGTGGGGCCCGGCGCCGGGCAGCCCGATGTCGGCGGTCTGGATGCCCAGGCGATCGATCAGGTGGAGGATCTCGATCTTCTTCTCGATCGACGGCGACGTGACGCTGGGCGACTGCAGGCCGTCGCGCAGGGTCTCGTCGTCGAACTCGAGCACGCGCGCCGGGCGCGGCCAGACCTGGTTCTCGAGGTTCCAGTCATAGATGAGGTCGTGATCAGCGGGACGCATGGGGCTCCGTTCCGGAGGAGGGGTGCGATCGGAGGCAGCCGCGCCGGGCGCGGCCGCATGGGGCTCCGAAGGAGCCTAGGTTGCCGCGCCGGGGCGGGGGTGTCAAGGCGGGCGGACGACCTGCCGATCACCCGGGGACCATGCGCCCCCCCGTGCTCCCGATTCTGCTCGCCCTGTGCGTCTTTGCGGCCGGCTGCTCGACCGACGAGGCGGCCGAGCGCGGCGCCGCCGAGGGGCGACTCGCCGCACGGTTGCGTATCGAGCACTCCGGCGAAGACACCCTCACCTTCACCTCGCCCGACGCCGTGGCCGGCGATCGCCAGTTGCCGGAGCCGATCCGCCGCGCCCTGCGCCAGCCGCTCGAGTCATGGACACTGTCGTGGCGGCTCGCGCTGCCGGCGCTGCGCCTCGACCAGTTCGCGCGCGGCGCGACGCTGAACTTCGCCGCGGCCGCAGCCGTGCCCTACGACGGAAGCCTCGACGGTGCCGAGCTGCGGCTCCAGCACCTGGTCGTGCCGTCGCCCGCGGTGTGGCTGCTGGTCGACCCATTCCTCGACCTCGAGCTCGAGACCAGCGACGAGGGCGGCGTCCGGGCGCTGCGCATCGACGAGCCCGGGATCGCGGTCGTCGACCTGCAGGCGCGCACCGAGCGGCGTGTCCTCGATCTGCCGCAGGGCTCCTGCGTCGACGGGGCGCACTGGCTCGACGAGCGTCGAGTCGTCGTCCTGGTCGACGAGCCTGCGCCCGGCGGGCGCCGCCCCGTGCTCTACCTGGTGCACGTTGCCGCCGAGAACGCGGTTCGCTACTTCGGCCCGGCCGCCCCGGCGGCCGATGCACGTGCGGCCCGGACCGACCTCGATCGTCGGTTCCGGGCCGCCCGCCCCGATCTCGAAGTGGCGGCACGCTAAATGAGTTCGCGTGATTCGGAGACGGAACTCCTGCGGCCGGCGGAAACGCCGGTCGAGAACTGCCGAACATCCCAGTTGACTCGCACCAGTGCGAGTCAACTGGGCTGTTCGGTCGCGCGTGGCGGCACCGGGATGCCTTCGGC
>JANPEF010000013.1:0-1791 GCA_031431875.1 Candidatus Eiseniibacteriota bacterium
TCACCGCTCAGGTCGAGCAGCCCCTTCCAGAACACGTCCGGCCGCACCACGTAGAAGAAGAACGGGCGGTCATCGTCGACCGCCGAGAGGTCGAGCGCCTGGGCGCGCACCACGTCGCGATAGTCGGCGGCGGCGAGCATCGCGCCGTAGATGCCGCGCCCCGCGCGGCCGGGCGCGGCAATGAGCTCGATGCCGCCGGACGTCGCCCACGCCTCGAGCGCGCGCACGTCGGCCTCGGCGAACGGCGTCGGGCGAACCAGCACGCTGGCGCGGTCGTCCTTGCGCAGGACGATCACGTGCTGTCCTGGCGCGCTCACGCCGCGGCGACGGAGGGCCTCGCAGGCGAGCGCCACCAGGCGCGCGGTCTGCTGAGGCGGCTCCTCGAAGTAGCGCTGCACCGCGACGATCCCGGTGGGCGCCAGGTGATCGAGGTAGTCCTCGTACGCCTCGACCGTGTAGAGCGTGTTCTCGGTGAGCGCGAACGCGCCGGCCGTCGTCGCCGCGTAGGTGTCGATGTAGCCCGCCTGGATCAGGTCGAAGTGCTCTGCCGAGCGGCGGATGTAGCTGCGCGCTTCGTCGGTCTCGATGCGCACGTTCGGCCCGCCGTAGATCCCGCCCGCGAACGCCGCGAACGGTCCCGTCATCGCCTCGACGATCAGCCCGTTCACCTCGACGGCCGTCACGTCTGCCGCGTCGGCCGCGCGCGCGACGGCCAGGTCCACGCCGCCGCCCGGTCCGATCACCAGCACGCGCGGGCGCGCCAGCAGGGCGTACGGTGCCGCGATCAGGTCGTCGAGCAGGAAGCGCACGCTCTCGGCCCGGCCGTCCCAGCGACCGATCACCGTGTTCGAGGCCGCGTCGATCTGCAGCAGCAGCGAGTCGGGCTCGCCGTAGCCGCGCACGGTGACGCGCGAGAACGCATTCCACTTCTCGAAGCGGATGTCCGTGAGCTCGCGCCCGCGCGAGAACTTGATCGCCAGGAACGGCGTCGTCGCCTGCAGCGCCGCAGTGGCGAGGAGCGCGACGGCGAGGGCGACCGACAGGGCGAACTGCCTGCGTTTCCCCGTGCCACGCGTGAAGGACGCCGCGCCGAGCGCGGCGAATGAGCCGGCGACGAACAGTGCGCCCGGGCCGCCGCTCCACTCGAGCGCGACGATCGCCAGCAGGCAGCCGACGCCTGCGCCAAGCAGATCGGCCGCATACAGGCGCCCCGCCTCGGCGCCGCGGTGACGGAACAGCAGCGCGCCAACCAGTCCGCCGGCGAGGAACGGGATCGCTCCCGCGAAGTACAGCGCGATCATGGCAAGCGCATCGCCCGCGCCGAAACCGGCGGGGCGGTTGAAGCTGGTGAGGTGGCGATAGGCGGGATTGTCGGCGAGCAGGAGGAACGACGCCGGCGCGAGCACGGCGAGCGCGATCGAGGCGCCCCAGACCTGCGTGCGCAGACGCGCCGCCGGGAACGCGCGCGGCGCCAGGTGCACCGCGAGGCCGCCCGCGGCGAGCCCGAACAGTGCGATCGACAGGGCGAAGAACGCGAAGTGGTACCACATCACGACCGACAGGATGCGCGTCAGCGCGATCTCGGTGATCAGCAGAGCGGCGGTGACGAGCGCGAGCCCGGGCGCGAATCCGCCCGGGCCCGCGTCCCCGCCGGCCCCGCGCTCAGCGCCCGGCACGGACCAGCGTGACGACGAGCGCGGCGAGGCAGGCGAGCGCGATCAGCGCGGCGATCGCAAGGCGCATCCCGGCGCGACGGACCCGCCGGTCATCGGCCTCGGCCCGCCGGCGCAG
>JANPEF010000014.1:0-2907 GCA_031431875.1 Candidatus Eiseniibacteriota bacterium
AAGGGGCGGCACCGGCCGATCCTCAGCCGGCGGTCTCAACTGCTGCCGCACCCGCCGCCACAGCTCGACGAGCAGCCCGAACCGCCGCTGCCGCCACCACCGTCGCCCGAGCCCGAGCCGGAGTCGCCGCTACTGCCGGAATCCCCGGGGCCGCTGTGCGAGGTCGAGTCGGACCACGAACCGCTGCTCCCGGCGCCGCCCGAGGCTCCGCCACCGAACTCCGGCATGCTGGTGGACGCGTGGTCGTTGGCGGCCCCCGCGTCGGAGAACCAGGCATACAGCGGCGTGTCGCCGTAACGGCTCGCCAGCAACGTGTCCTCCTTCTTGCGGCGCAGCGTGCGCTCGTCCTCCGGATCCGGCATCCCTGCGAACTTGGGGACTCCCCAGAACTCCGTGGGCGGCTCGCGGTCGAACTCGGTGCGGTACAGCTCGCAGGTCGCGAGGTACTGCGCCTGGAACGCGGCCGTCTGCTCGTCGATCGGCACCAGCTCGGGATGATGATCGAAGTCGCGACGAAGGACCTCGGCGCAGAACTCGCGATAGCCGCGCGTGAACAGCAGGTGCTCGTGCCACACCTGGTCGATCACCTTCGGTGGCGTGACCGGAAAATCCGAGATCATCCCGAGATAGACGTACTTTCGGTACTCGTCGATGGCACGCAACGCGAAGTGCCGACTCCACCCGAGCTTGCGCCTCAGCTTGTCGGCGAAGGCTCGCGTCGAGGCATCCGATCCGCCGAACGCCGCCTGCACTCGATCGAGCAACTGCGGCGGCGACAGGTGATCGAAGCGGTAGTTCCTCAGGCGCAGCCAGAGATCGTTCTTGCGGTCCATGGTCGATCCCTCCATTTGCAGTGAGTCTCCCGGTCCCGGGCGACGGCGTCAACGAGGGAGGGGGAGGGATGGGTTGCCGGGGCGGGGGTCATCAGCGGGCCAGCGCACCACCAGTCGCCGTGCTATCCTCCCTCACGGATCTCACACTCCGCCCTGAACCCGCCCCCGCGGCCTCTTTCCATGCCCATGCGCGACCCACTACCCCGCGACGCCCTCACTCGAGTCGATCCGAATCGCGTGAAGCTCCTGCACCTCATGGCGCTCGCGCTGCACGAGCGGGGCGCAGCCATGTCCTACGACGAGATCCGTGAGCGCCTGTGCGCCATCGGCGTCGATCGGCCCGTAGGCGCGCTGCAGAAGGCGTGGCACGGTCGCTCGCTCCTGAGGAAGTCGCGCGACGGAAAGTTCCATCTGGTGGGGGACGACGCGTACGGGGACTGGTCCTACGTGCGGGCTGTGACCCACCAGGAGCTCGAGCGAGCGCCGTCGGGCGGGCCGACCCCGAGGCCGCCCCTCGCGCTCGTTTCGCCGCAGGCAACGGACGCTCGAAAGCCGCTCTCGATCGCGGCGATCCGGATCGTGGACGCCATCGGCGCACCGGAGCGGCCCGCGTAGGAACTCGGTACACGCCCCCGCCCTGGATCTCGGTGCGCAGACCTGGTCGCTCGCTACACTTGCGCTTTTCTACTTGCGCTTTACGCAAGTCCTGTACATGCTCATCGAACCGCTGACCCCGGCCGATGCCGAGATCCTTGCCCGGAGGATCCTCGCCTTCGGCGAGGTCCGGCTGCTCGGCCACGCGACCGATCGGGCGGCAGAGCGGTCGATTTCGGTCGCTGAGTGCATCGAGACGATCCGGTCGGGCTCGGTCGTCGACGTGCACCAGCGCAAAGGCACCTGGCGGTACCGGTTCGAGACGGAGACCACCGCAGTCGCCGTCCTGTTCGAGAGCGAGGACACGATGTGGTTCGTGACGACCTACGATCCGCGTGACCCAAACGAGGGGAAGAGACTCGAGGAGGGACGATCATGACCACGTGCCCCGAGTGCGGACTCAAGATGCGCTCCGAGAAGGAGAACTACCCGTA
The DNA here is from genome assembly GCA_031431875.1 of Candidatus Eiseniibacteriota bacterium. Taxonomy (GTDB): domain Bacteria; phylum Eisenbacteria; class RBG-16-71-46; order RBG-16-71-46; family DASYSL01; genus JANPEF01. Next base: position 1,922 of record JANPEF010000014.1, read on the forward strand.
TGAGCCGGTTCCGGGGCTCGTCGTGATGCTCAGGGGAATCACCGTGCGCCGCGACGACAGCGGCCACGTGGCGCCGGCGATTCCGAGGATTCTCGCGCTTCATAAGTCGATCGCCGAGGCGGTCGTGGGCAAGCCCGGCCGGTTGTCCGGGCCGGAGTTTCGATTCCTGCGTACGCACCTGGGATATCAGGCGAAGGACCTGGCGCCGATCGTCGGCGCGTCGCCGTTCACGCTGTCGAGGTGGGAGACCGGCAAGGAGCCGATCGGGCCCCAGGCGGATCGCCTGGCTCGTCTGCTGACGGTGCTGCTCGCGCACCTCAAGGGGTTCAAGCCCGAGCAGTTCGGTGCGATCGACAAGAAGGTGGCGCGTCCTCTCGAGCTCGAGCTCCGCGTTGCAGGCGAGGAGTGGAGACCGGCGGCGTAACCCAGATCTTCTCTCTTGGTGTTGCGCAATGTCGTTTCAGCTCCGCCTGAAAGAAGCTGGGCCGCGCCATGATTGCCACCTCGGGGCCGAGCCGCAAGCCCCGGGCGCGAGCGTCAACAGCCTCCGCCCCCGCAAAAGAGTGAAATTCTGCTCCGCATGAGCCAATTCGGCTCCCGATGCTGCTTTCTCCTGAGGAGGCCATCCGGGGAGTTCGGGTCACATCCTGCCGACCTGCGGTCCGGCCGTTCATTCCGGAGGTTGTCATGCGATCGTTCACCCGCCTCGCCCCGCTCGTCGCCGTCCCCGTCCCCGTCTCCCTTGCCCTCGCCTTCACTCTCGCCGTGTTCGCCATACCCGCAGCGGCCTCCCCGGTCACCCCGACGTTCGCGCTCGCGTGGGGAGCCAGGGTACCGGGCCCGGGCAGTTCTTCGGCTCGAGTTGCGTCTTCGCCGACGGCTCCGGCAACGTCTTCGTCGTCGACTCGGGCGCCTCGCGAGTCCTGAAGTACGACCGGCTGGGAAACTTCGTCTTCGAGTTCGGATCGAACGGCTTGGGCGACGGC
>JANPEF010000015.1:0-14631 GCA_031431875.1 Candidatus Eiseniibacteriota bacterium
GGGGTTTGGCACCTCGATGTCGGCTCATCGCATCCTGGGGCTGGAGAAGGTCCCAAGGGTTCGGCTGTTCGCCGATTAAAGCGGTACGTGAGCTGGGTTCAGAACGTCGTGAGACAGTTCGGTCCCTATCCATCGCGGGCGGAGGAGATTTGCGGGGAGCTGACCCTAGTACGAGAGGACCGGGTCGGACGAACCTCTAGTGTACCGGTTGTCGTGCCAACGGCAGCGCCGGGTAGCTATGTTCGGACGTGATAAGCGCTGAAAGCATCTAAGCGCGAAACACACCTCAAGATTAGATCTCCCGGACATTAGTCCCTAAAGGCTCCTCGGAGATTACGAGGTCGATAGGCCGGAGGTGTAAGGCGCGCGAGCGCTTCAGCCGACCGGTACTAATCCGCCGTGAGGCTTAACCGGAACCCCCCTTTCGTTGCTTGTAGTCACCCGTTTCTCTTATCGGTTGTCAGTTCGTCTGGCGCTGATGGGTCAAAGTCGATTTTTCGCTGGGGTCGCGGATTCGCTCCCGTTTCCGGCTTTTCGGTCCTGGTCCCTTCAGCGCAACTATTTTCCGGTGGCGATGGCGGAGGGGTTACACCTCTTCCCATTCCGAACAGAGAAGTTAAGCCCTCCAGCGCCGATGGTACTGCAGGTGAAAGCCTGTGGGAGAGTAGGACGCCGCCGGATTCTTCCGAACGGGGATCGATCGCGAGATCGGTCCCCGTTTCGCTATTCCCCTCGTCTCCCCGATTCATGCCGCGCAATCCACCTGCCGGTCTGGTTCGTACACGGGTCGGAGCCCACTGCCGTCGCCGCTGCGATGCAGGCTCCCGATCGCAATGCAGTTCGAACCCGTGATGGACCGAACCCCTCCAGGAGGCCCGGCGATGAAGCTTGCTCTCGCGCATTGGATGTCCGCTGCCGCATTCGCGGCTGCACTCGTTGTCCCCGCCCCGGCCCGCGCGGCCGAGGAACTGTGGGCGCTCACGACCACGAACAACCTGATCAACTTCTCGAGCGCCACGCCGGGTGCGTTCTCGTTGCGCCCGATCACCGGCCTCGCGCCGGGCGAAGTGGCGCTGGGCATCGACTTCCGGCCGGCGATGCCGTCGGGCCGCCTGTACGTCCTCGGGAGCACGGGGCGCCTGTACCTGGTTGCCGATCCGAACTCGGGGGCGGCCGTGGCGGTGGGAGGCGCGCCGTTCGCGACGCCCTTGTCGGGTACGGAGTTCGGCTTCGACTTCAACCCGACCGTCGATCGGGACCGGATCGTGAGCGATGCCGACCAGAACATGCGCGCGCACCCCGACCTGGGGACGATCGTGGCCGTTGACTCGATGCTGTACTACGTGGGCGGCGACGTGAACGCGGGCCAGAACCCGAACGTCACGGCCGCGGCGTACACCAACAACGTCGCCGGCGCGGTGACGACCACGCTGTACGACATCGACTCGAACCTCGACGTCCTCGCCATCCAGCTCCCGCCGAACGTCGGGCGCTTGACCACCGTCGGCGGCCTGGGCATCGACGTCACGCACGACAATGGCTTCGACATCTCGGGCAACACGGCGATCGCCTACCTGGTCTCGGGCTGGGGCCCGACGAACGCGGCGCTCTACCAGGTGAACCTGGCGAGTGGCGCGACGACGCTGGTCGGCGCGATCGGTTGCAACGAGCGCGTGCGTGGACTGTCGGTGGGTCGCGAGTACCCGACGGCGTCGGCAGCGACGACGTGGGGCCGGGTGAAGGGCGTGTACCGGTAAATCGCAGGGATTTCAGGGCGGCCGTCTGCATGGGGGTAGGCGTCCGACGCGAAGGCCCCCGGAGTGTGGTTCGCTCCGGGGGCCGCTTGCGTCTGGTGTCGCCAGGCGATCGCCGGTCTTATCCGCGGCCTTCGCGGCGAGCGAGCAGGCGAGTGCGGTGCGTCGGGCCCAGGATCGGGATCGCGAGGATGCGATCGAGCTCCGCCGGTGCGGGCGAGGCGTGGAACAGCGCGGCAATCAGGTCGGCCATACTCAGGCCGTGCGGATCGGCGGCCTCGAGCTCGATGGGATCGCCGCCAGCGACGGAGCCTGGCGTCAGGACGCGCAGGTAGAAGCCGAGGCGACCCGAGGCGAGGAACGGCGCGACGATGCCGGGGTCGCCGGTGCGAATTCCGAGCTTGAAGCAGGGCACGCGCGGGTTGGTGACCTGCACGCGCGCGGTGCCCAGGCGGAAGACGTCGCCGACGTGGACGGTGGTCTCGAGCAGGCCCTCGCTCGTGATGTTCTCGCCGAAGAGGCCGGGTTCATGGAGACGTGCGGGGAGGCGCGCGGCCCAGTGCGCGTAGTGCTCGTGCGGGTAGAGGTAGGCGGCCTGGGCCGCCCCCCCGTGATGCTGTGTGTCGGCCTGCCCGTCGCCGGCGAAACCGAGTTCGCCGAGGTGGACCGGACCGGCGACCTTGTGCTTGAAGATTGCCGTGCGCGCGACGTCGCCGTCCTGCTCGACGTCGCGCGGGGTTCCGACCTGCAGCGAGACGACCCGTCCCCGGATCACGGCTCGATCCGCAGTCCGTCCTTCTCCATCGCGCCCGCCTAGTAGGGGTGACCGATCGGGCCGCCGATGGTCATCGAGCTGCCGTAGAACGGACCCGGGACGCTGACGCTCATGTAGCCCGTGCAGCTGCTGCTTCCCAGCGCGATGCCCAGAAGGACGCCGAGGAACACGAGGCGCTGCAGGCGCGACGAAATCATGGTGCGGCTCCTTGCGCGGGGACGGCTCATGGCCGCGCTCACAGGGGGTACTTCTGGACGGCGACGGCGCCGCCGGCGGGATCGGCGATGATCGCGACGCTGCTCTTGCGCACGGCCTCGCTGGGGGCGAGCAGGGTCTTGCCGCCCCGGGTGACCGCCTGCTTCGCGGTCGCGGCGGGATCCTCGACCTGCACGTAGGGCATCCAGTACGCCCGCGCACCGGCGACCGGGTTCTTCATGATGCCGGCCCGCGGCGAGCCCTGGGACTTGAGCACCGAGTAGTCGCCGAGCTTGTCGACGGGCGTGGTGGCCACGTCGTAGGCGAGCAGGCTCTTGTACTGGGCGACCGCGGCCGTCGGATTGTCGGTCCACAGCTCGCTCCAGAGCCATCCGCCGACGACCGGTCCACGGTCCTCGGGGTCGCCGGTCCTGGCGCGCACGAATGCGACGACGGCGCCGCCGGCGTCCTGGACGACGGCGACCTGCCCGCGATCGCCGTAGTTCGTCGCGGCGACCAAAACCTTGCCGCCCGAGGCGGTGAACGTGGTGACGGCGGTCTTCACGTCGGGCACCGAGATCGAGACGACCCACTGGTGCACGCTCGGTGTGCCTTCCTTCTTGGGCACGCGCACGATGCCGCCGATGGCGACGCCCTTGTGATAGATCGTCGTGTAGGGGGCGTCATCCGATCCGCCGGCCGTGAAGTCCCAGCCGAACACGGACGAATAGAACTTCTTGGCGCCGGCGACGTCGTGAGTGACGAGGTCCCGCCAGACGACCTTGCCCTCGCGGTAGGTCTTCGTCGGATCCGCCGTGAGCGGGGGAATCGAGCCGGACGACGAGCAACCGGCGAGCATGGCCGTGAGGACTCCGAGCACAGCGATTGCGTGGAATCTCCGGCCGAATCGGAACAAGTCCATCGGTACCTCCCTGGTCCAAGACCGGGCCGCAGCATCCCGGGTATGCAGTTTCCTGTCAACCGTGCGGGATACCGGTGCCGGATCGTGGCTGGTCGCGGACCGCGATTCGGTGCAGGATCGGTGGGATCGACCCCGCAATCCGACTGTCGCCGTCGAACGAGGAGCCGGCCCGATGTCCCAGCAGTGTCTCTCCCGATGGACTCGCGCCCTCACCCTCCTCGGCATCGGGGCCCTGGCCGTGGCAACGCTCCCCGCCACGGGGCACACCGAGCCGCGCGTGATCGGACAGACGCAAGGGGACGTCCGGGTCTTGCGCGGGCCGGGCGCGACCCCGGCTGCCGGAGCCGCGTCGGCGACCGCAACCGCGAGCGCTGCCGCAGCGGCGGAAGCGGAGGCGACTGCCGCGCCGCTGTTCGCCCCGCCGCCGGCCCCGGGCGACTCGGCGGCGCGCGTGTGGGCGGGGCGTATCGTCGACGCATACGGCGGCCCGGCCGCGCTGCTCGACTGGATCGAGCGGGGCGAGCGACGGGGCGTGCAGGTGACGCAATCGCCGGTGCGGGCCGAGGCCCGCGTCGTCGAGCGCCGCGCCGGATCGCGCGTGCGCTTCGATGCGCGCGTGGCGGGGCTCGACTACACGATGGTCTCCACACCCGAGGGCGACTGGCAGTCGTTGTACGGAATCGTGTCGGACATGCCCGCGCAGGAGCGCGACTACGTCGCGACCCTGCGCTCGCACGACGAGAACCTGCTGCTCGCGGCGCGGCGGGGCACCCTGCCGGCGCGCCTCGAGGCTGCGGCCGCCGGAAGTGACACGGTCGCGCTCCTCGTCTGGGGTGCGCGCGGCAGCGCGACGCGTTTCCGCGCCGCGCGCAGCGATGGGCGGCTCGCCACGCTCGAGTTCGTCGATCGCAGTCCCGACGGCGCGGGCGATGCGCTGCACCTGGCGCGTTTCACCGACTGGCGCGCAGTCGGGCCGGACCGCGCGCCGTTGCGGGCCCGGCACGACGGTCACGTGCCCGGGCGCATGATCGAGTTCGTGGCCGGGGCGCCGTCGGGGGAGAGCGTCCTCGACACGCTCGACCTGACGAGGGAGGTTCCCGCGTCGTTCTTCGTCCGGCCGGGCGCGGCACCGGCGCCGGCGGGCTCGCCCCGGCGCTCGATCCTCGCCCTCGAGCGCCACGGCGATCATCACTTCGCCGACGTCCGGTTCCCCAATCACGGCACGCGGCGCTTCCTCGTCGACAGTGGCGCCGCCGTGACCGCGGTCTCGCGCGAGTTGGCGGCCGAGCTCGCGATCGCGCCCGAGGAGCTGGTCGACATCGCCGGCGTCGGCGGCGGCGCGACGGCGCAGGCCGCCCTGTTTCCGCCGTTCGAGCTCGGATCGCACCGGCTGGGCGGCGTGCGCGGGGTCGTGCTCGACCTGAAGAGCCTGTCGACGGCGCTTGGCACGTTGATCGACGGGGTGCTCGGCGTGTCGGCGTTCGCCCGTTTCGCGGTCACCTGGGACTTCGAGCGCGGCACGCTCGAGATCGCCGAGAGCCGCGATGCGCAGCCCTCCGGTCCGCGCGGGACGCGTGTGCCGTTCACTATGGCGGGCGGACTCGTGTTCGCGCCGGTGCGTGTCGACGGTGGCGACGCCAGCGACTTCGTGGTCGACACCGGGTCGTGGCGGACGTTCCTGTCGGCGACGCTCGCCGGCGGCGTGACCAACCCTTCCGACCGCCGTCTGCCGGGCATTCCCTACGCCGGCATCGACGGTCGACAGGTGTCGACCGACGCACTCAGGCTGCGCAGCCTCGAGATCGGCGGGCTGGTCGTGCCGCGGCCCATCGTGCTCGCACCGTCGCCGACCGACGCCGGCAAGGATGCGCTCGGCGCGATGACCCGCGATCGAGGCGTGCTCGGCCTCGACGTGCTGCGCCGCTTCCGCCTGACGCTCGACTTTCCGCGGCAGGAGATGTTGCTCGAGCCGGTGGCCGTGGAGGTCCCCGCCGACGATGCGGCGGTCGAATATTTCTCCGGGCCCGGCGTGGCGCTCGCCCCGGACGCGCATGGCGGGAGCGCAAGGGTCACGCGGGTTCTCGCCGAATCGCCTGCGGCGGCGCTCGGCGTGCGTGTCGGCGACCAGGTGGTGGCCATCGATGGGAAGAATATCGATCGGGCGACGGCGGAGGAGCTCGCGGAGGAACTCAGCGGGCCGGCCGGCACGCGGGTTCTGCTCCGCATGCGCAGCGCGAAGGGCGGCGAGGAGCGAACGCTCACCGTGATTCGCGCGCTCCTCCTCTAGCCGGAGCCCGGGCGGAGCCGCGCTACGGCGCCCCGGCGAGCACGACGAGCTTGCGCGTGCGCCGCGCGCCCGCCGCGTCGAGCGCGAGCACATACACGCCCGGCGTCAGCCGGGCGCCGCCCTCGCCGCGGCCGTCGAAGGCGAGCCCGTGCGGCCCGGGTGCCAGCGGTCCATCGACCAGCGTGCGCACGCGCCGGCCCGCGACGTCGAACAGCGCCAGGCGGACCGCGGTCGTCGCGTCGCCCGGAAGCGACGGGACCGTGAAGGCGAGTCGGGCCATTCCGGCGGGCGCCGGTTGCGGGGCCGGGGCGGCCAGGACGAGCCCGCCGTGGGCAACGGAACCGCGCTGGGAATCGTCGCTGGCGACCGCGCTCTGCTCGTCGACGAGGTGCACGCCGATCGGCACCGCGGTGAGCACCGAACGCTTGCCCGACGGCCAGTCGACCACCACCGAGTCCGCCACCGTGCCGTTGCCCAGTCCGAACTCGACGGGCACGCTCGACTGCGACCCGAACCCCGCCCCGCCCGTGACGACGCGGTGCTGCACGCGCGGCCCGGTGCGCACGCGCACGGCAGCGCCGAAGCCATCGCGATTGGAGGCGCGCCCGAGCAGGGCGATCTCGAGGCGGTGCTGGTTCGTCTCCTCGTTGCGCCACAGCTGGTTCGCCTGTCCGTTCCCGACGGTCACGTAGAGATCGAGGTCGCCGTCGCGATCGTAGTCGGCCCACGCCGCGGCGCGCGTCGTCGCGCTGACGCCCAGCGGCGCGATCGCGCTGAACTGGCCGCCGGTGTTGAGCGAGAGGCGGTTCTCGCCGACCAGGCCCGACTGCGCCAGGTTGCCGACGAAGAGGTCGAGGTCCGCGTCGTTGTCGACGTCGGCGAACGTGCCGACCGTCGAGTAGTACGCGCTGGCCGCGTTGCGCAGCCCGGTGACGTCGGCGAACGAGCCGTCGCCGAGGTTCCGGTAGAGCCAGTTCGGGCCGCCGGCGCCGGTGACGTACAGGTCGGTCCGGCCATCCCCGTCGAAGTCGGCCCACTCTGCGGCGAAGCCGCTGGTTCCCGCGGACACCCCCGCGGCACTCGTCGCATCGGCAAACACGAGTGCGCCGGAGTCACGCAGCAGGTTCTTGTAGAGCCGCGAGGCACCGTCGAAGCCGGTCACGTACAGGTCGTCGTCGCCGTCGCGATCGTAGTCGCACCACGCGGCCGACAGCGACGTGCCGGCGAAGCCCGTGCCGGTCGCGGCCGTCACGTCGGTGAACGTGCCGTCGCCGTCGCCGGTGAACAGGGCCGCCTGGCCCGCGGCGTCGGTGAGATACAGGTCGGCGACGCCGTCGCGGTTCGCGTCGGCCCACGCGCACGAGCGGCCCTCGGCGGTGCGCAGGAGGCCGCTCGCGGCGGTCACGTCGACGAACACGGAGTCGCCGCTGTCGGCACGACGGTTCTGCAGCAGCCGGCCGGTGCCGATCGCGCTGACGAACAGGTCGAGGTCGCCGTCCTTGTCGTAGTCGCACCACGCGGCGCCCTGCGTGTCGCCGGCGATCGCCAGCCCCCACGCCGCGGCGCGGTTGGTGAACGTCGTGCCGTTGTTGCGGTAGCACGCGGTCGTTCCCCCGAGGGCGGTGACGAACAGGTCGGGGTCCCCGTCGGCGTCGACGTCGCCCCAGGCGCAGCCGCGGCTGTTGCCGGTGAGCGCCACGCCCGCGGCCACGCCGACCTCGGTGAAGGCCGCGGTCGTGCCGCCGGTGCGCAGGACGCGCAGCGCGTAGGTCCCGTAGACTCCGAGGTCCGCGGCGTGCACCAGCCGCGCGTAGTAGGGACCCGCGTCGGTCGCGAGGAACTCGACACGCGACGAGGCGTCGACCGCGGTGCGGTCGTCGCTCGTCGCGATAATCGTCGACTGGTCCGGGCCGAGCACCGTGAGATGCGTGTTCCCGTCGGACAGGAGGTCGGTGGTCTCGACCACGTAGGTCTGCGCGGGAATGGTGTCGAAGCGCGCGTGATCGGTGTCGCCGAAGCCGTAGAACGTACGCTCCTGGGGTGCGCCGGTGGTCGCGATCACCGGGGCCTGGGCGATCGCGTCGTCGGGCTCGAACGCATCGGCGACGTAGCGGATCGACAGCGCGGAGAAGGCCGCCGCCATCTCGGCACTGAAGCCCTTCGACGACCCCGGCTTGAACCAGCCGTCCCAGAAGTCCTCGAGCGAGACGTTGCTGACGGTCGGCGCCGGCAGCACGTTCTCGACCACGTCCCACGGCTCGGCCGCCGGGCGCGCCAGCGCGTCGTCGTCGACGCCGGGCGTCAGGTCGGCCGTGGCCGCATCGTCGAGGATGTCCCACAACGTGCCGCTGACCGCCACTTCGCTGGCCGCGCCGAGCGCGGGGACGCTCGGTCCCTCGATCTCGAACGAGAAGTTGAGGTTCCCCGGGCCCGGCCCTCCCTGCGTGTCGATGTACGCCGCGGCGAGCGGCGTGCGGCCCAGGGCCCGCCGCGTGGCCGCGGCGAAGAACGTGGCCCAGCCCTCGGACCACGCGAGGCGCAGGTCCTGGAAGTTGTCGCCGATGTAGTGCGTGCCGCCGGGGCTGTCGTCGTTCGACCAGTTGCGGGCGATGAAGTGGCCCTGCTCGTGGCCGATCACGGTGTCGTCGTAGCCCTCGCCGCCGCGCAGGTGGATCGAGTTCGTCCCGGGCTCGAAGTACGTTCCATCGACCGAATTCGCCTGCCAGTACGCGGTGAGGCGGATCGGGGGGCGCGACCCGCCCTGCAACTGGGCGTAGAAATCGCAGCCGTCCAGCAACACGTCGAACCCGTTGAAGGCCTCGCCTCCCGCGCCCGGCAGCGCCGTCGTGGTGCCGAAGTCGACGTTGACCGACGGATCGTGGGCGGCGACGAGCGCGCCGCTGACGCTGTAGGGCAGGCGCTGGGTCGCGTTGTTGCGCAGGTCGAGCAGCAGGCCGGCCGTGCCGCTGGACAGGCTCACGAGGCGCACCTGCACGGAGCGCACCTGCGTGTCGGTGACCGGGATCGAGAAGAACCCGTTGCCGTCGGTTGCCCCCGCGGCGAGCAGCACGCTCGTCGTCGCGTCGAGCACCTGGACATCGGCGTACCTTGCGGGACGATCGGGTTCCGCGCCGGTGAACCCCGCCAGGTCCTGCTCCCGATCGCGATAGAGGAAGCGCCCGCTCGCGGTCCACGTGGCAGCGAGGCGGGAGGTGGGCGGGCTCGAGGCGGGCCCGACACGGGGCGGATCGAGCGCCGTGCCGTCGAACGCGCCGAGCGATCCGCCGCGGCCGTCGGGGACGAGGCGCGCCACGGGCTCGGGCACGGACGACGCGCCGGCGAGCCACGAGAACGATTCGCCGCGCGTCCAGGTGCGACCGCCGGCGACGTCGAGCTCGGCGAACAGCGCAACGTGGTGGCGCCGGTGCGGGGCACCGCGCAGCGTGCCGGTGACGCGCTGCACGGATCCCGCCACGGGGTCGGCGAACGAGGTCAGCGTGTCGAGGTCATCGAGCTGCACGCCGCGCGGCAGGCGCACGCGCAGGCGCAGACGCTCGCCCGGGACGAGCGGCTCGACCTCGACCTCGAAGCGCATCGGACGTCCAGGAGAGGGGGCATCGAGGAGGCGCACGCGGACGTCGAGCGGGGACTGCGGCGGGGTCGCGCCGAGCGGGACGGCGCCGGGTCCCCAGCCCAGGGCCGATGCGACCGCGAGCGCAGCGGCGAAGGCACGCAAGGGCGAGGCAGGGGCGGTGAGCCGGCGTCGGTGCATGGAGTCTCCTGGAGGAATGGTCATTCGCGGGCGGAGAGAAGTATACCGTGCCCGCTGTCCCGCCGAGGGCGGCACCCGCAGGGAGTGTCCCCGCGGGTACAGATCGCCCCATTCAGGCCGCGAGGCCCACCGCGCAGATGCCGCGCATCCATTCGAATCCATCACAGGTCAACGATGCAATGTGCTGTTGCACAGTCGTTTGCTGTGGCCGAGTGCCTGGCCGTCCCGGGCTCGCCCGCAACCCCGGCTGGCACGCTGCGTGCAACTGATCCGGGTGTGGGTTTCGGCCAACCGGTCGGCGGCCCGGCACGGGAGGAGGTCCTCGGTCATGAGTCTGGCGCGGTTTCGGGGGTTTGTTCGGGCAGGCGCACTGGCGCTCGTTCTCGCTGTGGCGAGCGCGGCGACGCCGGCCGGTGCCCAGACCCTGGCCGATGCGCAGCGCGCGATCGACGTCACCCAGTCGGTCATCGACCGCGCGAGCACGACCGTGTCCTGTTCCCCCGGCGACCTGCGGCTGCCGTGCACGTACCTCGCGCAAGCGATCACCCTGCAGCAGTCGGCACGCTCCTCGGCGGGGAGCGGCTTCTACCGTGACGCAATCGGGCTCGCCCTGCGCGCCCGCGACCGGGCGTACTCGGCGCTGCGTACGGGACAGGACGCGACCGGCGGCGAGTTCGTGCGGCTGTCGATCGAGCGGACCGATGCGCTGATCGGTCGCGTCGCGCTGGTCGTGCGGACCGCGGAGTCGGAGCGCTCGCGGCGCCAGCTCGATCTCGCGGTCGAGTTGCAGGCAAAGGCGAAGTCGATGGCGCAAGACGGCCGCCCGCGGGCCGCACTGACGGCGACATCGCAGGCGCGCGAGCGGGCGTTCCGCGCGCTGCGCCTCACCGACGGGGCCACGCCGGGTGCGCCCGATCGTGCGCGCGCCGCACTCGAGCGCACCGACGACCTGCTGCGCGCCTCGGCCGGGATGGCCGACGTGCCGACCGCGCAGCCCGCGTTCGCCAGGGCGCGGCAGCTCCAGGAGCGGGGTTGGAATCGCCTCCGCGCCGGCGACGCCGCACGGGCACTCGAGCTCACGCTCGCCGCGCGCGACGAGCTGGGCCGCGCGCTCGATCGCGCCGATCGAGCTCCGTCCGGCGCGAGAGCGCCGGACAGTCCGCCCTCCGGGCGCTGAGCGCATTCGGGGGCCGCGCTGCTCGCTTCCTTCCTGTTCGCTGCCTGCCCGAAGGCCCGTCGGGCCGCGATCGCCTGTGCGATCGCGGCCTTCGTCGTGCTCGTCGCGATGACTCCGCAGCGCGCGTCGGCGCAGCTCGGGGCGCTTGCCGGCACGCCCGCCGCGGCCGACAGCACGCGCCTCTTCATCGACGTGGGCGTCGGCGGCGACGTCTCGAACTTCATCTTCTTCGAGCAGTCCTTCGACAGCACCGCCTTCGACCAACGCACGACGGTGAGCGATCCCGAGACGCGCGTCGGCGGCCTCGGGATCGTGCGCGTGGTCGGCGCGCACGGGCGCCTGGCGTGGCAGGTGGCCGACGAGCTGCGCGCCGGCAACACGCTGCTGCGCAACTTCACCACCGCCGGTGTTGCGTTCCGGACCGGGGCGACCAGCACCGCGTCACTCGACCTCGAGGCCGACCTCCGCCGCGACACGTCGTTCGGACTGCGTCGCTCGGACGCGCGGCTGGGCGCCCTCGCAGCCGGACGCTGGTTCACGCGCGATCGCGCGTGGTCGTCGCGCCTGTTCGCTCGCGCCGAGCGCGTGCGTGGCGACGAGGCGAGCGAGGCGTTGTTCCCCGACTTCGACTGGCGCCAGGCGGGGCTCGACCTCGACCACCTGTGGAACGCGGGCACGGCGACCGTCAACTACGCCTACGGGACGCGCGCATTTCCCGACACGGCTGCCCGCGATTACCGCGAGCACGATCTGGGCGTGAGCGGGCTGTGGCGGGCGACCGATCAGCTGGGCTTCGACGCCTGGGGCTCCGCCGCGCGACGCCTCGCGTACCGCGACTCGGCGGTGGGCGACCGACTGTGGCAGGGCGACCTCGAAGCGCGGGCGACGTGGCGCGCCGGCTCGACGCTCGAGCTGGGCCTGCGCTCCCGCCTGCGCGGCGTCACCTACGACCAGCCCACGCCGACGTTCTTCAACGGCCGTTTCTATCGCTACGCGCTGTTCGTGCGCAGGGCGGGGATCGAGAACACGGTCGAGCTCCGGCCCGAGATCGAGTTCGCGCGCACGCCCGAATTCGGCGGGTTGCCGCCGGGGGCATCGGACGAAGACCGGCAAGCCGTGGCCGGCGAGGAGTATGACGAGCTGGCGATCCGGATCGAGGTCGAGCGCTTCGTCGCGGCCGGTTGGTGGGCGCTCACGCCCGGCGTGGGGCGCCGCAACTATCTGGACGCGGCGACCTCGGCCGAGGACCTCTCGGCGCGGTCCGACTTCTGGTACGTGGAGCTGGCCGGCTTCGCCGACCGGAAACTCGGGCGCCGCCTCACGGCACGCGCCACGGCCGACCTGCGCTGGGAGGAGCACACCGTGCCCTCCGACGACGCCCGGAGCCTCACCGTCGCGGCGGAACTTCGGGTCCCGCTGCGTTAGTATGGCCCCGGGGCCGGGTCCCACGAGGGGATCCCGGAGTCGTCGTCCTGGAGGGCTCATGTCGGTGCGGAAGGGTTGGATCCTCGCGGTTCTCGTCATCTTCGTCATGGCCGGCCTGGGGCTGGTCGGGTTGGGCCTCGTCTTCTCGGAGAAGAAGCTGCGCATCGAGCCGGCGACCACGCTGGTGCTCGACTTCGCCGACACGGTGAACGAGGACATGCCCACCGGCGGCAACAGCCGCTTCTTCTACCGCGACACGCCGACGCTCTGGGACTACCTCCACGCGCTCGATCGCGCGGCCGACGATCCGCACATCGAGGCGGTGCTGCTGCGCATCGACGGCGTCGACCTGGGCTGGGCCAAGGCCGAGGAGCTGCGCATCAAGCTGGCCGAGCTGCAGGAGCGGGGCACGCCGGTGATCGCCTACCTCGAGAGCGGCGGCGACCTCGAGTACGCGCTGGCCAGCGCGGCCGGCGTGATCTACATGGCGCCGAACACCGAACTGAATCTCGACGGGCTCGCCTCGTACGAGACCTTCTTCAAGGGATCGCTCGACAAGCTCGGCGTGACGGCCGACTTCGAGCACATCGGCGAGTACAAGAGCGCGGGCGAGCCGTTCACGCGCACGTCGATGTCCGACGCGGCGCGCGAGGCGGCGGAGTCGCTGCTCGACGAGACGTGGGGCGACCTGATCGCTGCGATCGGCGAGTCGCGCGACCTCGACAGCGCGTCGGTCGCCGGGCTGATCGATCGCGGCCCGTTCAACTCGGTGCAGGCGCGAGCCGCGGGCCTGGTCGACAGCCTGCTCTATCCCGACGAGCTCGAGGACCTCCTGCCCGGCGGCGCCGGTGGCACGCAGGTCCTGCTCGAGGAGTATCTCGACGTGCTCGGGGCCGAACTGCCGGTCCATGTCGGCCCGCGCATCGCGGTTGTCCATGCAACGGGCACGATCGTCATGGGGGAGAGCGGCACCGACCCCGTGTGGGGACGCACCGTCGGCACCGAGACGTTCCTCGACGCGCTCGACGAGGCCCGTGACGAGCCCGGCGTGCGCGCGATCGTGGTGCGCATCGACAGCCCGGGCGGCGAGGTCTACGCCTCGCACCTGATGTGGCGCGGCGTGCGCGAGGCGGCGCGCGATCTGCCGGTCGTCGCCTCGTTCTCGGACCTCGCGGCCTCGGGCGGCTACTACCTGGCGATGGGGGCGGACACGATCCTCGCCGACCGCGCGACGCTCACCGGGTCGATCGGCGTGATCGGCGGCAAGTTCGACCTGAGCGGGCTGTACGACAAGCTCGGTGTCTCCGTCGACGTGCAGAGCCGTGGCGCCAACGCGCAGTTCCAGTCGTCCCTGCGCGGGTTCACTCCCGCCGAGCGCGAGCGCTACCGCACCGACATGTTCGAGGAGTACAAGACGTTCGTCGGCATCGTGGCCGAGAATCGCGGCGCCTCGGTCGACTCGATCGACCACCTTTCCCGCGGCCGTGTGTGGACCGGTGGCCAGGCCGAGGAGCGCGGGCTCATCGACGAGGTTGGCGGGCTGGAGCGCGCGGTCGAGGTCGCGCGCACGATGGCCGGCATCGCGCCCGACGCCGACGTGCAGGTCGAGATCTACCCGCGCATCAAGCGCACGCTGCTGCAGCAGGTGGTCAACAAGGCGCTGGCCGAGGAGGACCTGGCCGAGATGGAGGGCACGGTCCGGGCGGCGGTGCCGTGGACCTCGCGACTGCTGCGGCGCGAACTGTCGCTCGCCGGCGGGCTGACGCGACTGGCGGGCGGGAAGCGCCTCGCGCTCCTGCCGTTCACCATCGAGATCCGTTAGTCGACGGGATTCGGCGTCAGTCGATGCGCAGCAGGCGGGCGACGCGACGTTCGCCCGCGACATCGAGGATCGCGAAATAGAGTCCGGCCGGCGCCCGTCGGCCGGACTCGTCGTGACCGTCCCATTGCACGCGGGCGGAGCCCGCGGAGAGCGATCCAACGGCGAGTCGCTGCACGCGTCGTCCCCTCGCATCCACGATGCGGATCTCCACGTCGCCCGCTCGCGGCATTTCGAGCGAGAGGCTGGCTTCTCCGCGGAACGGATTGGCCCCGGCGACGCGGAAAGAGATCCCCACGGCGTCGCCTGTCGGCGACGGAGCTGCAACGACGGCGCCCTTTTCGATCACGAAGCGATCGCGCACCCCACCCGCGTCGTCGAGGAAGAAGGCGGCCAGGCGCGGGCCGTCGATCTCGACGACCAGCGACCCGAGCGCGTTGATCGAGGTCACCATCGCGGGGTGGTTGAGCGCTCCGCCCGAGACCTGCGCCGAACTTCCGGCGAC
>JANPEF010000016.1:0-7789 GCA_031431875.1 Candidatus Eiseniibacteriota bacterium
CGCAGTTCCCATCGCCGAGGTCGCGCTCCCGGCCCTCTGGCTGTTCCTGCTCGGCTTTCTCCTCACCCTCGGCATCGTGCGCACGCGCCGCGCCCGCCACGACGTGCGCGACGACTGGAACCGGCTCGTCCGCTTCAGCGACCGCCTCAAGGTTCTCGAAGCGACCGGCGGCCTTGATGGGCCCGCCCGCATCGAGTGCGCCGCACTGGCCCGGGCACTCGACGAGTTTCTCGATCCACCTTACGAAAACCTGACGCTCTGCGAACTGGTCGACCGTTTCGATGCGCAGGGCCACCCGTGGGGCGTCGGCAGCGACGTTGCGTTCGCCACCGGGCAGGCGCTTCGCGTGCGCGTTCTGCAGATCGACCGCGAGCTGCAGGCCCGCATGAAGGCGGGCGCCCGCACCTCGGGGCACGTCGGCAAGGTGTTCCTGGCGGGCGTCGGCGGCTGGCTCGTCGCCCCGCTCGAGGTCGCCCGGCGCTTCGGCCTGCTGCAGCGGCTGACGGCGCGGCGCGTCGAGGCCAGTCCGTGGTTCCATGCCGCCCTTGGTGTCGCGCTGTTCGTCGTCGCCGCCGGAACCGTTTTCGTGGGACTCCGCGTGTGGAAGGTCCTGGCCCGGCTGGCGGGGGAACTCGACCTCGGTTCGTGACGGCGCGCGCACCCGTGGGCTAGACTGCGGACCACGGCAGGCCAACCAGGGAGGTGCGATGAGCGTCGAGGCGGGACGGGCGACGGAGCGGGTGACGCGGGCGGGCGAACGGATGGACGCGCTGCGCGCCGAGATCGGGCGGGTCATCGTCGGCCAGGACGCGATGGTGCATCGCCTCCTGATCGGCCTCCTCGCCGACGGGCATCTCCTGCTCGAGGGCGTGCCGGGGCTGGCCAAGACGCTCGCCGTGCGCACGCTCGCCGGAGCGCTCGCGCTGTCGTTCAAGCGCATCCAGTTCACGCCCGACCTGCTGCCCGCCGACCTCACCGGCACGCTCGTGTTCAACCCGCGCGACGGGTCATTCAGCGCCAAGCGCGGTCCGGTCTTCGCCAACCTCGTGCTCGCCGATGAGATCAACCGCGCACCCGCGAAGGTGCAGTCGGCGCTGCTCGAGGCGATGCAGGAGCGCCAGGTCACGATCGGCGACGAGACGCACAAGCTCGAGACACCGTTCCTCGTCCTGGCCACGCAGAACCCGATCGAGCAGGAGGGGACCTACCCGCTACCCGAGGCCCAGAGCGACCGCTTCATGATGAAGATCACGGTCGACTACCCGACGCGCGTCGAGGAGAAGGAGATCCTGCGCCGGGTCGGCATGAACACGCTGCCCGACGTGCACCCGGTGTGCACGCGCGAGGACCTGCTGTCGGCCCGCGCGGCGCTGGGCGAGGTCTATGTCGACGACAAGATCGAGGAGTACGTGCTCGACCTGGTCCAGGCGACGCGCGACCCCAAGCACTTCGGGCTCGACCTCGCACACCTGGTGGCCTATGGCGCCTCGCCACGCGCCACGATGTTCCTCATCCAGGCCGCGCGCGCCCACGCGCTGATCGACCGCCGCGCCTACGTCACGCCCGAGGACATCAAGGCCATCGCGCTCGACGTCCTCCGCCATCGCATCCACGTCACCTACGAGGCGGAAGCCGAGGAGACCAGCGGCGAGGAGATCGCCCGCCGCATCCTCGACAAGGTCCGCGTCCCCTGATCGTGGCCACGCCCGAGCGCGCGCCCGGGGACGGCGGCCTCGAGACGCGCGACATCCTGAAGCGCGTCCGCCGGATCGAGATCCGCACCCGCCGGCTGGTCGAGGAGATCTTTGCCGGCCAGTCCGAGTCGGTGTTCAAGGGCCGCGGCATGGAATTCGCCGAGGTCCGCCCGTACCTGCCCGGGGACGAAGTGCGGGACATCGACTGGAACGTCACCGCACGCACGGGCGCCCCATTCGTCAAGCGCTTCACCGAGGAGCGCGAGCTCACGGTCGTGCTCGCCGTCGACGTCTCGGGATCGCTCGACTTCGGCAGCGGCGACCTGAGCAAGCGCGAGCTCGTCGCCGAGCTCGCCGCCCTGCTCGCGTTCTCCGCGCTGCAGAACGCCGACCGCGTCGGTCTCGTGCTGTTCTCCGACCGCCTCGAGCTGTACGTGCCGCCACGCAAGGGCCGCACGCAGGTGCTGCGCATCGTGCGCGAGCTGCTCACCCACGGCATCGAGGGCCGCGGCACGACGTGGGCGGCCGGCCTCGATTTCATGAACCGCGTGGTGCGCAGGCGCTCGATCGTGTTCCTCCTCTCCGACTTCCTGGCGCCGATCGACACACGACTGTTTCGCGTCACCTCCAGGCGGCACGACCTGGTCGCCCTGTGGGTCGAGGACCCGCGTGAGGCGCAGCTCCCCGCGGTCGGTCGCATCCTCGTCGAGGACCTGGAGAGCGGGCGCACCCGCTGGGTGAACACGAACGATGCGCGGGTCCGCGAGAGCTACCGCGCAGCCCGTGCCGACGCGCGCGAGCGCACGAAGCGCTCGCTCGCCGGTGCGCGCTGCGAGGCGGTGCAACTGTCGACCGGAGCTTCGTACCTGCCGCCGCTGCTGCGCTTCTTCCAGAACCGGCGCCGGAGGGGACGGTGAGCGAGCGGCGTCCCGCGATCGTCCGGGTGGGGGCCGTGCTGCTGGCGTGTGCCCTGTTTGCGCTCTCCGCAGTCTGGACGTCTCCATCCGCGCAGGGCCGGATCCAGGTTCGAGTCGAGACGCTGGTCGCGCCGGACACACTGCGCCTGGGCCAACCGGTGACGATGACGTGGCGCGCCTGGTTGCCCAAGGGGTCGCAGACGACATTCCCCGCGCGCCCCGCTGACGACTCGCTCCATCATTGGACGGCATGGACGACGACGACCCGCGACCTCAAGGGCGAGTACCGCGAGCATCGTCTCACTGCGCGCTTCCAGACGTTTGCGCTGGGGACGGTCGAGGTGCCGGGACCGCCTCTGCTCTTTCGCATCCCGGGTGAAGCGGCCCGCCAGGGGCGCTTCCCGGTGGCGCGCTTCGTCGTGGTGCCCGTCGTTCCCGATGCCGCCCCCGAGCCGCCGCTCCGCGACCTCCATCCGCTCGTGCCGCCGCCGTGGTGGGCGACATGGCCGTGGTTGTGGATCGCCGTCGGTGTCGCGGCCGCGGCCCTGCTGGCCTTCGCCATCTGGCGCTGGCGTCGCCGTCAGCGCAGAGCGCCGGTCGCGACGGCGGAAGGCCCGGCCGTCCCGCTCGAGGCCCCGGAAGTCGAGGCGCGCCGCCGCCTCGGCGCGCTTCGCGCGCGGAATCTGCCCGCGGCGGGCCGCACGTACGAGCACGGCACCGAGCTCGCCGACCTGCTGCGCCGCTACGTCGAACGCCGCTTCGGCAGCCCGCAGCCGGGCTACACGACGGGCGAGCTGGCGCGCCACCTGGCGGCGCGTGGCGACGTCCGCGCGACGGACGTCGACGAGCTGCGCGATCTGCTCCAGTCCTGCGACCTGACGAAGTTCGCGCGCCGCCCGTACGACGCACCCCGCGCCCATGCGGCCGAGCTCATCGCCGCACGGCTCATCGATACGTGGGCCACGTCGCGCGCGGAGGCCGCCTGATGCGTTGGCTATGGCCGTGGTTTCTCGCGCTCCTGCCGGTGATCGCCCTGCTCACCCTGTGGCGGCGGCGGGCCGGCGTGAACCGCCCGGCCACGCTTGGCCTGTCGACCGTCGGCTGGCTTCCGGCGCGGGGGCGCGACCGCACGCGGATCGTGCTGTTCGCGCTTTACGCGCTGGCCATGACGCTGGTCACCGTCGCCCTGGCGCGGCCGCAGCGCGGTTTCCGCGAGAACGAGCTGACCGGCCGCGGCGTCGACATCGTGATCGCCCTCGACGTGTCGACCTCGATGCGGGCCGAAGACTTCCAGCCCGACAACCGCCTCGGCGTGGCCAAGACGATGGCGCAGGCGTTCATCGCCTCGCGGCCGCACGATCGCCTTGGCCTGGTCATCTTCGCCGGGACGGCGGTCACGCAGTGCCCCCTGACGCTGCAGCACGACGTCCTGCGCGACCTCGTCGGTCGCGTCGACTTCGGCATGGTCGAGGACGGCACGGCGATCGGCAGCGGGCTGGCCACCGCCCTCAACCGCCTGCGCGGCAGCAAGGCGAAGAGCAAGGTCGTCATCCTGCTCACCGACGGCGACAACAACCGCGGTGCGATCGACCCACGCACGGCCGCCGACCTGGCGAAAGCGTTGGGCGTGCGCGTGTACACGATCGGGGTGGGCACCAGCGGCATCGCCCCCATGCCGGTCGACGATCCGGTGTTCGGGCTGCGCTACGACCGCGTCCCCGTGCGTATCGACGAGACGACGCTCCGCGCCATCGCCCAGACCACCGGCGGGCGCTACTTTCGCGCCCGCGACGCACAGGGCCTGTCGGCCGTCTACCGCCAGATCGACCAGATGGAGAAGTCCGACGTGCGCAGCACCGCCTACTCCGAGTGGCGCGACCGCGGCCCCGAGCTGCTGTCGGTGGCAATGATCGCGCTCGCTCTCGCCTTCGCACTCTCCCTGTCCGTGTGGGCGAGGGTTCCGTGATCCGCTTCGCCGCCATGAACGTGTTATGGACCGGGCTCGCGATGGTCGTCGTCGTCGCGCTGCTCTACGTGCGCTTCGAACGGCGCCGCGCGCGCGTCCTCGTCGCGTTTGCCGGCGGGCTCGCCCCGCGGCTGGCCCGCGCCGAGGACGACAAGCAGCGCCACCTGCGCTGGGGCCTCCGCCTCGTGGGGCTGCTTGCGCTGGCGATCGCAGCCGCCGGGCCGCGCTGGGGCGAGGAAGTCGTGCGCATGAGCTCGCGGGGCTCGGACCTCGTCTTCGTGTTCGACACCTCGCAGAGCATGGCTGCGCGCGACGTGCCGCCCAGCCGCCTCGAGGAAGCGCGTCGCGAGGCGCTGGCACTGCTCGAGGCGTCGGCGGGCGATCGGATCGGCGTCGTCGCCTTCGCCGGCGACGCGGTCGCGCTCACGCCGCTCACGCTCGATCACTCGGCGGTGCGCCTGCTCATCGAGTCGCTGACCACCGATGCGCTGTCGACGCCTGGCTCGGACGTCGGGCGCGGACTGCGCACGGCCCTGCGCGTCCTGCCCGACGAGGATGCCGGGCAGCAGGCCATCGTGTTGTTCACCGATGGGGAGGACCTGGAGGGTGGCCTCGAGCCGGCGATCGAACAGGTGGCCCGGCGTGGTGTGCGCGTCTTCGCGGTCGGCGTGGGCACGCCCGCGGGCGAGACGATCCCGCTGCTCGACGAGCGCGGCTACCAGACCGCGGTCAAGCTCGGCACCGACGGGCAGCCCGTCGTCTCGAAGCTCGACGCGCCGGCGTTGCGCGGCCTGGCCCGGCGCACGCGTGGCCAGTACTTCGCGGCGCCGCACCCGGGCGGCGAGATCGTGCGCCTGCGTGGCGCGCTCGCCGGCGTCGGCGAGGGAGCGCGCGAGGGGCGCCTGGGCGCACGCCCGGTCGAGCGTTTCCCGTGGTTCGCGCTCGTGGCGTGGCTGCTGTTCGTCGCTTCGTGGCTGCTGCCCGAGCGGCGCACGCTGGGTGTCCTGGCGCGTCTCGAGAGGAAGCCGCGCGCAGCGCGGCACCGCGCCGGGCCCGGGGCCGCCGCGGCACTGTTCATCATCGGGGGGCTCCTCGCGGGAGCACCGGGCGCGTTCGCCGCGCATCCGCTGGTCGAGGGCAACCGGCTCTATGCCGCGGGCGACTTCAAGGGCGCGATGCGCGTCTACCAGGCGGCGCTCAAGCGCACGCCGAACGATCCGGCGCTGACGGCGAACCTGGGTGCGGCGCTCTATCGGCTCGGCGACTTCAAGGGCGCCGACGATGCATTCGCCCGCGCGCAGGGCGCGAAGGATCGCGCCGTCGCCGCGCGTGCAGGCCACGGCCGCGGGAACGCGCTGTTCCGCCAGGAGCGCTACCGCGAGGCCCTCGACGCCTATCGCGATGCGCTGGAAGCGCGCCCACAGGACGCCGATGCACGCTTCAACTACGAGCTCACGCTGCGCAAGCTGCGCCCCGAGAACGAGCGCCCGAATCCCGAGCAGCAACAACCGCCGCCGCCGACTCCGGGGGCGGGCGGGGGCGGTAGCGGGGGTGGGGGCGCGCAGAATCCGGCCCGACCGCAGCCGCAGCCGTCGGCAGCGAGCCCGGTGGGCGGGCCGAGCGAGCCGCAGGACGGCCGGGGCGCTGCGGGCGGCGGCGCGCTGTCGCGCGCCGAGGCTGAGCGCATCCTCAACGCGATGCAGGAAGGCGAGCGGCAGGCCCGCGCGCGTCAGGTGCGCGGCAAGGGGACGGACGTGCCGCGGGAGCGTGACTGGTGAGCGCGCGCCTCGTTCGGGCTGGTTTCGTCGCGGTGGCCTTGCTCGCCTTCGTGCTCGGCGCGCCTTCGCCGGCGCAGGCCCAGGTCACCGTGCGCTCGGTGGTCGCCGCGACGCAGGTCCCGCTCGGCGAGACCGTGGCCTGGGCGATCACCGTCGACGGGATCTCGGGCGTGGCGGAGCCGGACATCCCCGGACTCGACTGGGCGCAGGTGAGTTCCCGCGGCACGAACCAGACGATGGCGTGGGTCAACGGGCGGACCAGCGCGCGGACGGCGTTCACGTACGCGGTCACCCCGACGCGCGAGGGTGCATTCGCGCTGCCCCCGGTGACCGTACGGGTGGGCAATCGCAACTACACGACCGATGCGATCCCGGTCAGCGTCACGCCGTCGCAACGTGGGCTCACACCGGTGAGTCCGGGGGCCGCGGGCGGCGGCGGCGAGCATCCGCGACTCAAGCTCACGGCGTCGGTCGCGCCGGCGAACGTGGTCGTCGGGCAGCCTGTCATCCTCACCATGCGGCTGGCCCAGGGCGTGCGCCTGCTCGGCGATCCGCTGTACGCGCCGCCAACCACGCCGGGCTTCTACGCCGAGAGGACCGGACCGGTCCGCTCTGCGTACGTAGAGGACGGTGCGGGGCGTTGGCTCGTGGGCGAGACGCAGACCGTCCTCTATCCGACGCAGGCCGGGCGCCTCGTCATCGGCGCGGCGCACGCCACCTGCCTGCTGGCCGACATCGACCTGCCCGGAGGCCTCGAGGTCGAACTGGAGAGCCGTCCCCTCGCCGTCGATGTCCTCCCGCTGCCTCCGCCGCCCCCCGGCTACGCCGGAGCCGTGCTCGCCGGCACGCTCAGTGGCGCCGTCGATCGCGCCGCGGTCCGGGCCGACGAGACCGTCGAGTTGACCTTGCGCCTGATTGGCACGGGAAACCTGCGCCTCGCGCCGGCGCCGGCCCTGCCGGAGCTCGCCGACTTCCAGGTGTTCGATCGTCGCGTCGTCGATTCGCTCGACGTCGAGTCCGGGGCGCCGCACGGGACGAAGATCGTTCGCTACGCGCTCCTCCCGCGTCGCACCGGTCCGCTCGTTCTGCCGCCGCTGCGCTACGTCACCTACGACCCCGCGCTCGGCTACCGCGCCCTCGAATGGGGTGGCGCGACCATCGACGTGACGGCCGGCCTCGCGCGCGGCGGCGCGCCGGGCGGCCCGGAGCGGGCAGCCCGGCTGGTGCCCACGGCCGAGCCCGGGGGCACGCCGTTCACCGCGGCGCGCCCGTTCGTCGGCGCAGCCCTGGTCGCACTTGCCGCTGCCCTGTGGCTGGGCAAGATTCGCCTGCGCTCGCGCCGCAGTGGCGCCGAGGATCCCGCAGCCCTCGCGCGGCACGCCCGCGAAGCCGCGACGCAGCTCGACGCGCACGTCAGCACGCTGCGGGCCGCCC
>JANPEF010000017.1:0-60583 GCA_031431875.1 Candidatus Eiseniibacteriota bacterium
CCAGCTTGCGCTCCTCGATCATGGACTTTGTTCGGTCGCCGTACAATGCCTCAATCGACGTGATCCGCATGTTGATTTCCCCCCGCGCCCGTCCGCGACCCTGGAGCGGGTTGCTCTCGCCGGGAGCGGGATCGGACGACAAGAATACGAGTAAGACGATGGGAGTAGTACCACCCCTCAAGCACGCCAATCGGGACCCACGCCTTGACCTAACCCCGCTCTGCCGCTACATTTCGGCCGCGCACCATCCCTCGCGCGGCGATCCGCCGGCCGACTCGAAACCGGCCCGCGGCCCGTCCTCCTCCGTCCCGATCCGGAGCCAGGCTTGCAGCTTCTTGACTACGCGCCGATCGCCGTCCTGACCGTTCTCGCCCTCGTCGTCGCGGGGGTGATCATCCTCCTGTCGTACATCGCCGGCCGGCCCCGCCACAGCCAGACCTTGGTCACCCCGTACGAGTGCGGCGTGCCCACGTTCGGCAACGCGCGCGAGCGCTTCAGCGTGAAGTTCTACCTCGTCGCCGTGCTGTTCATCCTGTTCGACATCGAAATCGTGTTCCTCTACCCGTGGGCGGTCGCCTTCGACCAGCTCGGGTTGCTGGCCATCATCGAGATGTTCCTGTTCATCGCACTCCTGCTCGTGGGCTACGTCTACGTGTGGAAGAAGGGAGCCCTCGAGTGGGATTGAACGCGACCAAGGTCGGGCTGGATTTGATCCGACTCGGGCATGAACTGTCGTTTACGCCCGAGGACAAGGCCAGAGTCCAGCAAATCCTCGCCCGCTATCCCGCCGACCGGCGCGCCTCGGCGATCATGCCGGTGCTGTGGCTGGCGCAGGAGCGCTTCGAGTTCCTGTCGGAGGAGGCGATCGAGCTGACCGCGCGCTCGATCGACGTGCCGCTGCCCGAGGTCGCCGCCGTCGCGTCGTTCTACACGATGTACCACCTCGAGCCGGTCGGGAAGTACGTGCTCCAGGTGTGCTGCACGCTGTCGTGCTCGATCATGGGCGCCGAGCGCGTGTTCGCGCACATGGAACAAAAGCTAGGCATCAAGGCCGGCGAGACCACGCCCGACGGCAAGTTCACGCTCAAGAAGGTGGAGTGCCTCGCCTCGTGCGGCAGCGCACCCATGCTGCAGATCAACGAGCGCAAGTTCGACGAGAACCTCGATGAGGCCGCCGTCGATCGGCTGCTGGATGGTCTCAAGTGAGCCTCAACAAGAAGCTCCTTCTCTTCGCGCACATCGACGAGCCCGGCCTCGGCGGCATCGACGTGTACAAGCGCGCCTACGACGGCTACAAGGCGGTCGAGAGGGTCATCGGCGGCAAGGTCGCGCCAAACGACATCATCGACCTCGTCAAGGCCTCGGGCCTCAGGGGGCGTGGTGGCGCGGGTTTCTCGACCGGCATGAAGTGGTCGTTCGTCCCCAAGGATTCGCCGAAGCCGCGCTACCTCGTGGTCAACGCCGACGAATCCGAGCCGGGCACGTTCAAGGACCGCGAGCTGATGGCGAAGAATCCGCACCAGATGATTGAAGGCGTGATCCTCGCCAGCTACGCGATCAAGGCGCACGCGGCGTACATCTACCTGCGCGGCGAGTTCGCGTGGATGGTGCCGATCCTCGAGAACGCGATCGCCCAGGCGAAGGCTGCGGGCTATCTCGGTGCCAACATCCTGGGCACGGGCTACGACCTCGAGTGTCATCTTCATCTGGGCGCCGGCGCGTACATCTGCGGCGAGGAAACTGCGTTGCTCAACTCGCTCGAGGGCCAGCGTGGCACCCCGCGCCTCAAGCCGCCCTTCCCCGCCGTCGAGGGCCTGTACGCCTGCCCCACGGTGGTGAACAACGTCGAGACGCTGTGCGCGGTGCCGCCGATCGTCTTGAACGGCGCCGACTGGTACAAGCAGTGGGGGACCGAGAAGAGCGCGGGCACCAAGCTGTTCTCCGTCTCGGGGCCGGTGAAGAAGCCCGGCAACTACGAGGTGCCGCTGGGCCTGCCGCTGCGCGCGCTGCTCGAGGAGTACGCCGGAGGTCTCAAGGACGGCTACACGCTCAAGGCGATCATCCCCGGCGGCTCGTCGGTGCCGGCGCTGCTGCCGTCGCAGCTCGACACGGCGCTCGACTACGAGTCGGTCGCCGCGGCGGGTTCGATGGTGGGCTCGGGCGGCTGCGTCTTCGTCGACGACCAGGTGTGCATGGTCGACCTGGCGCTCAACGTGACCAAGTTCTACCGCCACGAATCGTGCGGCAAGTGCACGCCGTGCCGCGAAGGCACGCACTGGATGGAGAACATCCTCACCCAGATCGAGCACGGCGAGGGCACGCTGTCGCAGATCGACGAGCTCTACGGCATCTGCGACATGATCCTCGGCAAGTCCTTCTGCGCGCTCGGCGACGCGGCGGCCATGCCGGTGATGTCGTACATCAAGCTGTTCCGCGACGAGTTCGAGTTCCACGTCCGCGAGAAGCGCTGCCAGATAAACCGCCGCAAGGCGGAACTCGCACCATTCAGGGAGGCCGCAGCAGCGGCCTCCCAGGTTTGACGATGAACTTCCTGGAATCACTCCCCCCGCTCGCCCAGCACTGGATCTGGACCTCGGTCGAGATGCTCGCCATCGTCGGCGGCATGCTCGGCGTGCTGCCGATCGTGATCTGGGGCGAGCGCAAGGTCGCCGCGCACATCCAGTTCCGCCCGGGACCCAACCGCGTGGGCCCGTTCGGCCTGATCCAGCCCGCCGCCGACGTCTTGAAGCTGTTCTTCAAGGAAGACATCACGCCGATCGAGGCGCACAAGGTCCTGTACCTGATGGCGCCGTTGATCTCGTTCATCCCGGCGTTCGTCACCTTCGCCGTGGTGCCGGTCGGGCCCAACGTGATCGTCGCCGACCTCAACGTCGGCATCCTCGTGTTCCTCGCCATGTCGTCGCTCGCGGTCTACTCGATCGTGCTCGCCGGCTGGGCCTCGAACAACAAGTTCAGCCTGATGGGTGGCCTGCGATCATCGGCCCAGATGATCAGCTACGAGCTGGCGATGGGCCTCGCGGTCGTGTCGATCGTGCTGACGACCGGCTCGCTGTCGACCGTCAAGATCGTCGAGGCTCAGCAGGGACTGTGGTTTGCGGTGCTCCAGCCGGTGGCGTTCCTCATCTTCGTCATCGCCATGCTGGCCGAGACCAACCGCGCGCCGTTCGACCTGCCCGAGGCCGAGGCCGAACTCGTCGCCGGGTACCACACCGAGTACTCGTCGATGAAGTTCGCCATCTTCTTCATGGGCGAGTACATGAACATGATGGCCATCTCGGCCATCGCGACGACGCTGTTCCTGGGCGGCTGGGCCGGCCCGGTGCTGCCGCTCGTCCCGCCGGTGCTCATGGGCATCGTGTGGTTCACCGCCAAGGTGACGGCGATCATGTTCTTCTTCCTGTGGGTGCGCTGGACGTTCCCGCGCCTGCGCTACGACCAGCTCATGTCGTTCGGCTGGAAGTTCCTGCTGCCGCTCGCGCTGGCCAACGTGATGGTCACCGCACTGGTGCGCTACTGGTGGCTCCACCGATGACCCTGACCGTGCCGATGGTGTTCTTCGTCGTTCTCGCCGTCTCGGGCGTGATCGGCGCGCTCATGGTCGTGCTGCAGAGGAACCCGGTCGTGAGCGCCCTGTGGCTCGTGCTGTCGTTCATCGCGCTGGCCGGGATGTACGTGCTGCTCGCGGCACCGTTCCTCGCCGCGGTGCAGGTCGTCGTCTACGCGGGCGCGATCATGGTGCTGTTCACGTTCGTGATCATGCTGCTCAACATCCGCCACGACATCGACGACGGGCTCCGCCATGTCGCGCGCCGCGTGCTGGGTTGGGCGTTCGCACTGGCGCTGGCATCCGTGCTCTACCAGATGGTGCGGCGGCCCTGGGCGCTGGGCCCCGCCGGCACGACGACGCTCGAGTCGCTTCAGAAGACCGGCCACGCCGAGTCGATCGGACTATCGCTCTACACGACGTACCTGTTCCCGTTCGAGGCGACCGGGCTGATCCTGCTCGTCGGCATCATCGGCGCGGTGGTGCTGGCCAAGCGCCGCAGCGACCTGATCGCCTCGCGCACCGTGCCCGCCGCGCCGCGCGCCACCGCCGGGATGACCGCCGGCGCGCGCCCCGCGCCCGTCAGCGGCGAGCCGATGAAGACGACCGCAGTCTCGCCCGAGACGCAGGAACCGGAGGCGACGGCGTGAACCCCGAAGCCATGATCCCCGCGCTCGCGCCCGTCGCGCCCGTCTCGAACCTCCCCGGAGGCGTGCCGCTCGAGTGGTACCTGATCTTCGCCGGCGCCCTGTTCGTCATCGGCGTGGCCGGGATGCTCGTGCGCCGCAACGCGCTCGTCATGTTCATGTGCATCGAGCTGATGCTCAACGCCGCGAACCTGACGCTGGTCGCGTTCTCGCGGGCGCTCAACAGCCTCGACGGGCAGGTATTCGTCTTCTTCGTCATGGTCGTGGCCGCGGCCGAAGTCGCCGTGGGCCTCGCGATCATCATCAACGTCTTCCGCGCGCGCGAGACCGTGTACGTGGACGAAGTCAACCTGCTCAAGGGCTGACCGACCCATGCTCGATTCGATCTGGCTCGTCCCCGCGCTGCCGCTCGCCGGCTTCCTGTTCAACCTGGCGTTCAGCTCGCGGCTGCCCAGAAACGTCGTCGGCGCGATCGCCTGCGGCACGGTCGCCGCGGCGTTCCTCGTCTCGGTGTCGCTTTTCGTGAAGCTCCTCGGCGTGCCCGCCGAGGAGCGGCATATCCAGCAGACGGTGTGGACGTGGATGACCGCCGGGCCGTTCTCGATCGACGTGGGCTTCTACCTCGATCCGCTGTCGTCGCTGATGAGCCTCGTGGTCACCGGGGTGGGCTTCCTCATCCACGTCTACTCGACCGGCTACATGAGCCACGATCCCTCGTTCAAGCGCTACTTCCTCTACCTGAACCTGTTCACCTTCTCGATGCTGACGCTGGTGCTGGGCTCCAATTTCCTGGTCATGTTCGTCGGCTGGGAGGGCGTGGGGCTGTGCTCATACCTGCTGATCGGGTTCTGGTACGAGAAGCAGTCGGCCACCGACGCGGGCAAGAAGGCGTTCATCGTCAACCGGATCGGCGACTTCGGGTTCCTGCTCGGCATGATGCTGCTGTTCTGGACCGTCGGCTCACTCGACTTCCGCACGGTGTTCGAGCGCGCGCCCGAACTGCTGCCCGCCGGGGGCGCGGTCGTGACCGCGATCTGTCTCCTGTTTTTTGTCGGCGCGACCGGCAAGTCCGCACAGATCCCGCTCTACACCTGGCTGCCCGACGCCATGGAAGGCCCCACCCCCGTCTCGGCGCTCATCCATGCCGCGACCATGGTCACCGCCGGCGTCTACATGGTCGCCCGCTGCCACGTGCTCTACGAGCTGTCCCCGACCGCGCTCGCCGTCGTTGCCGCCGTGGGTGCGGCGACCGCGATCTTCGCCGCCTCGATCGGCCTGGTGCAGACCGACATCAAGCGCGTGCTGGCCTATTCCACGGTGAGCCAGCTTGGCTACATGTTCCTCGCCTGCGGCGTCGGTGCGTTCAGCGCCGGCGTGTTCCACCTGATGACGCACGCGTTCTTCAAGGCGCTCTTGTTCCTCGGCGCGGGTTCGGTGATCCACGCGCTGTCGGGCGAGCAGGAGATGGGCCGCATGGGTGGGCTCCGGAAACACCTGCCGATCACGCACCTGACGATGCTCATCGCCTGCATCGCGATCGCCGGCATCCCGCCGTTCGCCGGGTTCTTCTCCAAGGACGAGATCCTGTTCGAGACCTTCGCCGGTGGCCACATGGTGCTGTGGATCGTGGGCTCGCTCACCGCCGCGATGACGGCGTTCTACATGTTCCGGCTCCTGTTCCTGACGTTCTACGGCAAGGAGCGCCTGACCGATCACGCGAAGCACCACCTGCACGAGTCGCCGCCATCGATGACGGTGCCGCTGGCCGTGCTCGCCGTCCTCTCGGTGATCGGCGGCTGGATCGGCATCCCGATGATCCCCGGGATGAACCGGATCAAGGACTTCCTGGCGCCGTCTTTGACTACGGATGTCGCGCAGGCGGCGCAAGGCGCCGCCGAGCATGGTTCTGCCGTTCATCACGATCCGGCATTGGAACTCACGCTCATGGCTGTCTCCGTCGGCGTGGCACTCATCGGCATCGCCATCGCCTGGCTCATGTACGTGAAGAACCCGGGCCTGGCGACCACGCTGGGCGCCCGCGCACAGGGCCTGTATCGCACGCTGCTGCGCAAGTGGTACATCGACGAGGTCTACGACGCCCTGATCGTGCGCCCGCTGATGGCGCTGTCGACCTTCCTGTGGCGCATCTGGGACGTGCTCCTCATCGACGGCATCGTCAACGCGGTGGGGGCGGTGGTCGTCGGGACCGGCGCA
Organism: Candidatus Eiseniibacteriota bacterium; assembly: GCA_031431875.1. Lineage (GTDB taxonomy): Bacteria > Eisenbacteria > RBG-16-71-46 > RBG-16-71-46 > DASYSL01 > JANPEF01. The sequence continues at coordinate 6,427 of JANPEF010000017.1, forward strand.
GTGCTGCGCCTGTTCCAGAGCGGCTACGTCGGCACCTACGCGTTCTTCCTCGTCCTCGGCGTGCTGGTGCTGCTCGCCTCGGCCGTCGCGGCGGTGGCGCGATGACGATCCTGGGAATGCCGATCCTGACGGTCTTGATCGTTCTCCCGATCCTCGGTGGATTGATCGTTGCCTTACTGCCCCGCTCCGCGGAATCTCAGGCGAAGCACGTCGCGTTTGCCGTCGCCCTGCTCGAGTTCGCCGCATCGCTGCCGCTGTGGTTCGCCTACCAGCCCGGCGGCCCGCCGTTCCAGTTCGTCGAGAAGGTGCCGTGGATCCCGGGCCTGGGCGCCTCGTGGCACCTGGGACTCGACGGGCTGTCGATCTTCCTCGTGCTTCTGACGACCGCGCTGTCGGCGCTGGCGATCCTCGGCTCGTTCTCGGCGATCCACGAGCGCACGCGCGCCTACTACATGCTGCTGCTGCTGCTCGAAGGCGCCATGATCGGCACGTTCCTGGCGCTCGACATGGTCGTCTTCTACTTCTTCTGGGAAGCGATGCTGGTCCCCATGTACCTGCTGATCGGCGTGTGGGGCGGCACCGAGCGGATCCGCGCGGCGGTGAAGTTCTTCCTCTACACGATGGCCGGCTCGGTGCTGATGCTGGTCGCCATCCTGTGGATCTACTTCCTGCACTTCCACCAGACCGGCGTCTACACCACGGACCTGCTGCAGCTCTACCAGACGAACGTGCCGCTGGGCGCCCAGACGTGGCTGTTCCTCGCCTTCGCCGTGGCGTTCGCGATCAAGGTGCCGATGTGGCCGTTCCACACCTGGCTGCCGCTCGCCCACGTCGAGGCGCCGACCGCCGGCTCGGTCATCCTGGCCGCGGTCCTGCTGAAGATGGGCACCTACGGCTTCATGCGCTTCGCAATGCCGCTGTTCCCCAACGCCGCGTACGCGCTGGCGCCGGCGCTCAACCTGCTGGCGGTCATCGGTATCATCTACGGCGCACTGGTGGCGATGGTGCAGCCGGACCTCAAGAAGCTGGTCGCCTACTCGTCGGTCAGTCACCTGGGCTTCTGCATCCTCGGCATGTTCGCGTTCAACAGCCCGGGCTGGGCCGGCTCGCTGATGCAGATGCTCAACCACGGCATCTCGACCGGCGCGCTGTTCCTCCTCGTCGGCGTGATCTACGAGCGCCGCCACACGCGGATGATCGCGGAGTTCGGCGGGCTGTGGAAGATCATGCCCGTGTACTCGGTGATCTTCCTCGTCGTCATGCTGTCGTCGATCGGCCTGCCGGGCACCAATGGCTTCGTCGGCGAGTTCCTCGTCCTGCTCGGCGCGTTCCAGCACCCCGACAACCGCATCTGGGCGATCCTCGCCGCGACCGGCGTGATCCTCTCGGCCTGCTACATGCTGTGGATGTACCAGCGCGTCATCTTCGGCACCATCACCAACGCCGCGAACGAGGGGCTCAAGGACCTGACCCCGCGCGAGATCGCCGTGTTCGTCCCGTTGCTGGCGCTCATCTTCTGGATCGGGCTCTTCCCGAACCCGATTCTCACGCGCATGCAGCCGTCGATCGACCACCAGCTCGAGTTGATCCGGACGCGGGCGCTGTACCAGAGGGAGATCGAGGTTCAACAAGCCATTGGCCGCCTCACGCCGCCCTCCGGCACTAGACCCACGACGCCGACTTCGCCGGGCGTCGGACAGGGATCGGCGGTGGGCCAGTGAACGGGATCAGCTTCTCGCAGGCCGACTTCTTGGCGATGCTGCCCGTGTGGGCGCTGACCATCACCGGCTGCCTGCTGATGCTGGTGAACATGACGCCACGCAAGCCCGGCTCGAACGTCTCGGCGCTGCTCACGTTGATCGGACTCGCCGTCGCCGGCTGGGGCCTGTGGTCCCACCGCGACACGACCAAGGCGATGTTCAACGAGATGTACATCGTCGACCCGTTCTCGACGTTCTTCGCGCTGCTGTTCGTCGCCATCGCCTTCGTCGCGGTGCTCCTGTCGTGGGACTACCTCAAGCGCACCGCGCTCGAGCAGGGCGAGTACTACGCGCTGATCGCGTTCTCGACCCTGGGCATGATCTTCATGGCGGCGGCGAACGACCTGATGATGATCTTCCTCGGTCTCGAGCTGATGTCGATCGCGCTCTACATCCTCGCCGGCTTCCGCAAGAACCGCTTCGAGTCGAACGAGGCCGCGCTCAAGTACTTCCTGCTGGGAGCCTTCGCCACCGGCTTCCTGCTCTACGGCATGGCCCTGATCTACGGCACGACCGGCACGACCAATCTCAGCCAGATCGGCAACTACCTGAACGGCTCGCCGATCACCTCGACGCCGCTGTTCGTGATCGGCTCGCTGCTGCTGCTGGTCGGCTTCGCGTTCAAGGTGTCGCTGGTGCCCTTCCACATGTGGACGCCCGACGCCTACGAAGGCGCGCCCACGACCGCCACCGCGTTCATGTCGGCCGGCGCCAAGGCCGCGGGCTTCGCCGGCCTGCTGCGCGTCGGCATGGGTGCCCTGCCCGGCGTGATGCCCGACTGGACCCAGCTCCTGACCGGGCTCGCCATCCTGACGATGACGATCGGCAACGTGACCGCAATCTTGCAGTCGAACCTCAAGCGCATGCTCGCCTACTCGTCGATCGCACACGCGGGCTACATCCTGCTGGGCGTGATCGCCGGCGGCACCGACGGCTACGCGGCCGTGCTGTTCTACCTCGCGGTCTACTCGGTGATGAACCTGGGCGCCTTCGGCATCGTCTCGCTGATGGGCCAGGGTACCGATGAGCGCGTGCGGGTTGCCGACCTCGCCGGCATCGGCTTCCGCCGCCCGTGGATGGGCGTGGCGATGGCTGTGTTCATGCTGGGCCTCGCGGGCATTCCGCCGACCGCCGGCTTCCTCGGCAAGTTCTACCTGTTCCGCGCCGCGCTGGCCGAGGGCCACCTGACCTTGGTGATCGTCGCCGTGCTCAATAGCGTAATCGCGGTCTACTACTACCTGCGCCCGGTCGTCGTCATGTACATGACCCAGCCCGAAGGCGAATCCCTCGAGATCTCCCCGGCGATCCCGGCCACGATCGCACTGGTATCGCTCGTCGTCCTGACGTTCGCGCTAGGCGTCTCTCCGACCGCCCTGGCCGACGCAGCCATGCACTCGGTCCTCGCGGTGTTCCACTAGGCTTCGGATCAACCCGTCGACATGACGACCGCTCCCGGATCACGGCGGAGGCCCCTGGCCTTCGCCTTCATCGTTCTCGGGATGGCACTGACCGCAATCATCAGCACATCGACATGGGCCGTCTGGAAGGCGAAGCGCACCGCTGCCTCGATGGTCACGCACCGCGGACCCGCCCCCGGCAGCATGACCACCCCCCTCACAACGCCTGCCGACTCCGGCATGACCTACAGCGTGGTCCCCCTCGGCGCCCGCGACGGCACGAAACTCTCCGGCTGGTGGATCATCCCCGCCGACGGCCGCCGCCGCCCCGACCTCGCGGTGGTCGTCATGGCCCACGCGGCAACCCCGGAGGGGAAAGCTTCACTCCTCAACCTGGCGCCCGCGCTGAACGACGCCGGGTACATCCTCCTGCTCTTCGACTTCAGATCGTACGGAGCCTCGGAAGGCACGAGAACAACGCATGGCTACCTCGAACAACAGGACATGGAAGCCGCCCTGCGCCTCGCCCGCGAACGCGCCGTCGGCGCACCCATCGCGCTCTACGGAGCCGGCATGGGCGCCACCGCGGCGCTGATGTCGATCGCCGGCGATCCAAGCGTGACCTGCGCGATCCTCGACTCCCCCTGGGCAACCTGGGAAGCCGCCTTCTTCGCCCGCCCCGGCGCCATGGCCCGCGAACCCGGCGACCTGAGGCACTGGCAAACCGCGGACCTCGTGCCCCGCGTCCTCACCCAGCAGGCGCTCAAGCAGGAGGTGAAGTTCGGCTTCGGCACCTCCTCCATGCGCGAACCCGCCGCAGTAGCCCCCCTGGCCGCCTCAAGACCAGTCATGGCCATCTACGGCGAAACCGACCCCTATATCCCATTCCGGGAACAGATCCGAGTCGTGGCCGCACTGGGAACGCCCAACGCCACCTGGGCCTGGCGGGCACCGGGAGCAGGGCACCTCGGGGCGTACGACTCAGCGCCGGACGAGTACCGCGGGCGGGTGGTGGAATTTATGGATGCGGCGATGGTGGAGTGGGGAAGACGAGCTAAGTAGGGTCCCTCGAGAAACTGCGGATTCATCGTTGCCGCGCTCTCTACAGCACTGCGCGATTCACCAGAGTGAACAAGTTCGCGGCTACTATGGTCTCATCGTGTTCGTCTCCTTGCCGCCGGACGGTCGCGCATGGCACAGTCGCCGGCAGCCGCGACCTGGTGGGTCCGATCGGTGCCAGGCCTGGAGTCACGATTTCGATAGGGGAGAGGGTTTGATGCGGCTGACACTTGGCGGGGTTCGCTCGGAAGTGGAGGGCCACTCGAAACCGGCCCCGGCCGGGCTGTGTAACGAGTGGCTTGAAGAGTGGGGGTCCATCTGGGGAGTACCTCAACTAGCTGCGGGTCTTCGTGTCGTATTTAGTCCTCGGCTCACTCGCACACTTGGTCGGTGCACGCCGCATGCGGGCAGCATTCGCTTGAATCCGTGTCTTCAGATTGCCTCGATTGACGTCCTTCGCGAAGTGGTCTGCCATGAAGCTGCTCATGTTGCTGTTTGGATGCTCCGCCGAGCAGCAGAGCGGCCTCACGGGGATCACTGGCGAGCTCTCGTTCGATTGATCGGATACGAGCCGAGCGCACGATTGACAGTGGCTGTCGGCCCCAGTCCGCGTGGGCGCGCACGACGTGAGTCGCTCCGATACGTTCACGCGTGCACTGTGTGCGGTTCCTCTTGGATCGCAATGCGCAGGGTCTCAACCTGGCGATGCGGCACCTGCCTCGGTGCCGGGCTTGATGGCCGGCTAGAGGTCTCGACTCGTTCGGTGAAATCACGGTGAAGAGCCTGGTTTGCCCATATTGCGAAACGGCCCCGTCCGACATCATTTGGACAGGTCTCTCTTCCTTGGCGGTTTGGAGTGCCGTGCCCCTGGCGGATGGTCACGCGCTGGTCCACCCGAAGCGACATATTGGGTCGTGGTTTCATGCTACTGACGCGGAACGAGGCGAGCTGATCGCGGCGATCGAGCACATGCGGGCCGTGATCCAGGATAGATATCGTCCGAGTGGGTTCCGCGTTAGCTGGAGCGAGGGTCTCGCAGATAGCCAGGCCAGCGCGCACTTCCGGATCCACGTGGTGCCCCAGTATCCAGGCGCCGACACCCCGTCCGCTAGTGCCTTCGATGCCGGTGGATCTTCCTGGGAAGACGAACAGGCCTTGATTCAGGGCGGGTCCGACCCATTCCTACCTCACCTCTGGCGGCAGCTGGATCAGTGTAGGCACGTGGATATTGCTGTCGCCTTCGTCCAGTACAGCGGCCTGAAGCAGCTCATTCCTCAGCTTGAAGACCTCATCGAGCGAGGTGGAAACGTCCGAATCCTGACCGGTGACTACTTTGACGTCTCCGACCCGGACGCACTGCAGTGGCTACTAGATCTCTCACTCGCGACGGACACTGGCAAGCGGCTGTCTCTTCGAATCTTCGAAACCGGCGGGCGCGGAAGCTTCCACCCCAAAGCCTACATCTTCCGTGGGGATGGAGGATCCGCGACGGCATACGTTGGCAGTTCAAACATTTCCAGGACGGCATTCAACGAAGGGATCGAGTGGAACTACCGCATTCTCCAAGCAAGAGACAGCAGTGGGATGCGAGAAGTGTCGAGTGCCTTCGAGCGCCTGTGGACGCACGTGCAAACCAGAGTCGTGGATCAGCCCTGGCTGGATACGTATCGGGCGCGCAGGCTACCAGTTGTGGCACCCCTCGAGGTATCGAAGGAGCTGCCGCCACCGCCACCGGAACCGCACGATGTGCAGCGCAGCGCACTGAGGCGTCTTGAGGCAACCCGGGCTCAGAGGAACGCGGCAGGACTCGTTGTCCTCGCGACGGGGCTGGGGAAGACCTGGCTGAGCGCCTTCGACTCGCATCGTCCCGAGTTTCCTCGTGTCTTGTTTGTCGCCCACCGCGAGGAGATTCTCTCGCAGGCATTGCATACCTTTCGGCGCATTCGCCCAAATGCTCATCTGGGGCTCTACACCGGAGCGGAAAAGGTTCCAGATGCCGAAGTGCTCTTTGCGGCCGTCCAGACGCTCAGCAAGCGTGCGAACCTGCGCAACTTCGACCGAGATCGTTTTGACTACATCATTGTGGACGAGTTTCATCATGCGGCCGCCGCGACGTATCGACGACTCATTGACCACTTCACGCCAAAGTTTCTGCTTGGCCTGACAGCGACGCCTGAGCGGACGGACGGAGGCGATCTCCTTGGCCTATGTCAGGAGAATCTCGTCTATCGATGCGACCTCTTCGAGGGCATTGCTAAAGGCTACTTGAGCGCGTTTCGCTACTTCGGTGTTCCGGATGACATCGACTATGCGCAGATCCCATGGCGAAGCAGCCGCTTTGACGAGTCGGCGCTGACCGAGGCAGCGGCGACACAGAGCCGCGCCGCGAATGCCTTCGAGCAGTGGGGCAAGCATGGAGGCAGCGGGACCAAGACCCTCGGCTTTTGCTGTTCGATGAGGCATGCGGACTTTATGGCTGAGTACTTTGCGGACCGCGGAGTTAGGGCAGTCGCTGTGCACTCAGGAAGCTCAAGCGCGCCACGGACCAGTTCGCTGGAGCGACTGCGGCAGGGGGATCTTGATGTCGTATTTGCGGTAGACATGTTTAATGAGGGAGTTGATCTGCCGGAGGTCGATACGATCCTGATGTTGCGGCCAACAGAGTCGCGGGTGCTATGGCTGCAGCAGTTCGGGCGTGGGCTGCGCAAATCTGAGGGTAAGCGCAGCCTGACCGTCGTTGACTACATTGGAAACCATAGGATCTTCCTTCTCAAGCCCCAAGCGCTGCTTGGAATTGGCTCAGACCGCCGTGATCTAGCGCGCGCCCTGGATCAGTATGAAGTGGGACTGCTCGAACTTCCGCCCGGCTGCGAGGTCACCTACGAGCTCGAGGCTCTGGCTCTTCTCCGCTCGCAAGTCGGTCCAATGAGCAGTGCCCCGGAGGCACTGCGCACGTTCTACAGCGAGTTTAAGGAGCGAACTGGTCGGAGGCCGACGGCCAGCGAAGCGTTCCACGAGGGCTATTCGCCGCGTTCGGTTCGCCCTTCCGATGGCTCGTGGATCGGCTTCGTCGCCAACCAGGGTGATCTCGAGCCCTCGGGCCAGGGAGCCCGAGCAGCCGCAGGTGAATTCCTTTCCTGCCTTGAGACCACGCCAATGGTCCGCAGCTACAAGATGACCCTGCCGCTTGCGATGCTGAACCGAGATGCGCTCCCGGGATCGGTCGCAATTGACGAGCTTACGGATGAGTTTGCCCGCATATCTGCGAGATCCGCGCGGGTCAGGGAGGATGTGAGTGTCGAGCTCGAGGATCGCTCTGCCTTGCGCACTATGCTCGAGCAGGATCCAATTCGGGCATGGGTGACAGGCGATGACACAGACGGTACCAAGTACTTCGCCTACAGCGATCGGATGCTGCGTTTCCTCACACCCGTGCCGGAGGCAAGCCGATCCGCATTTCAGGAACTCGTTCGCGAGCTGCTTGAGTGGCGGCTGGCCGAGTACCTGCGGAGCAATCCTCAGGACCTAGCGACCGCGGGATTTGAGTGTAGGGTCTCGCAGGCAGGCGATGAACCTCTGTTGCAGCTGCCGTCCCGCGATCAGGCGACCCCTATTCCCGTCGGCTGGACGCCCCTTGAGATCGATGCCACCCGAGTGCTCGCAAAGTTTGACCAAACGCAGCTTGATGAGCTTCGGGATGAGGCCGCTCCGGGGAATCGACTCCCAGAAATCCTACGAGACTGGTTTGGACCAGACGCAGGCATGCCCGGAACAGATCACCGAGTCGTGTTCCGAAAGCGCGAGAGCGGATGGTCTGCGACTCCTGCGTCAGAGGCAGGTTTCGCGCGCGCTCTTCGGGTTGGACGGAGCTACCGGCGCGAAGACGTCGCGGCCGCTTTTGGGACTACGTATAAGGGACAGACGTGGCAGAGCGGGATTGTGCCTGTCGCAGACGCGCTAGTTCTCTTTGTGACCTTAAACAAGAATCAGATGAGCGAGAAGTCCCAGTACAAGGATCACTTCATCTCGGGGGAAGTGTTCGAGTGGCAGAGCCAGAACCAAACGGCCCAGCGCGGCAAGGTCGGCCAGAAGATCTCCAGGCATCGGGAGCTCGGTGTTGCGATTCACCTGTTTGTTCGAAAGGAAGGCAAGGAGCGAGGTAGAACGATGCCGTTCTATTATTGTGGCCTGCTTGACTTCCTGGAATGGGAGGGAGAGAAACCGATTACGGTCAAGTGGCGGCTGCGTGAGCCCCTCAGCGGAGGATTGCAGGCGCACCTCAGCGTGACTGGATAAGCCGAGGATGGCGGTGCAATGCTCTGCGCTTCGCGAGGCGAATTGCTGGCCCGCCTGCTAAACGTCGTCACTGCCCAAACAGAGGGGCGAACCGGGAACTCCGTCCAAATCTTGCCACCCCCTCCTCCCAGCCCCATCTGCTACAGTCGCCGCCCTCGTTCAATCCTCCCCCTTGATTCGAGGCCCTACTCGGAGACCTCCGCCATGCGACCGCGACCGCTCTTGCCGCGCCTGCTGTTCCTTGCCATCGCGGCCTTTGCGGCCGCTCTCGCTGTTCCTGCAAGTTCTGCCGAGTACCGGTGGGCGCCGACGGGGCCGCCCAACTGGAATGCTCCGGGTAGCTGGTCGCCGGCGCGCATTGCTCCGGCGGCGACGGATCGGCTGGTGTTCGACAGCGGGACGATCGTCTCGGCGACGAACGTGTCCACCCAGACGATCGGGCAGCTCGTCGTCAGCAACAGCACGCAGGTCACGTTCTTCGGCAACCTCGCTCTCAACACACTCACCATCGCCGGCGACACGGGGGCGGATCTCGAGATCACCGCGGGCTCGTCGGTGCTCGTCGCGGGGGCGAACGCGCTCGTGATCAATCTCGGGACGGGAGCGACCGGGTCGATCGCGGGGGACTACCGTGTGACCGCCGCCGCCCATCGCCTCCAGGCGCTCGACGTCGATGCGATCGTGTTCGCGGCAGGGGGGCGCGCCTCGGCCGAAGTGAACTTCAGTGGCAATCTCTTCGGGAATGGAAGCGGGCCCAGTGCGCTCAACTCGGTGCGTTTCCAGGCCGGGTCCACGTATGCGCAATTCGCGGGGGCGAATCCGTTCGGGGCGGGACAGCCCAGCTCGGTCGTGACCTTCGCACCGGGAAGCAAGTACCAGCTGAACGGCACGATGGCGCCGGCGACCTCGGGGCGGACGTTCGCGAACTTCGAGTACAACGGTCCGGGCCTCGCGGTGGGAGCCGGCTCCGCAGCCTGTTCGATCGACAGCATCGTCGTCAACGCGGGCACCCTCTCGCTCGAGTTGACCGGACCCCTCAGCCTGCGCGGCTCGATGCGCGTCCGCCCGGGCGCGCTCCTGAACATCGGCCCGAACACCGGGACCGCGAACTACCGCCTCAACGGCACCGCGACGCAGGCCCTGATCGACTCGAGCGGGAACCCCTCCAGCAACCCGGGAATCAACTTCCGGCGGTCCGTGACCGTCACGCTCGACAATCCCGCGGGAATCGTCTCCGACGGGGGAACCGGGATCATCACGATCCCGGGGACGCTTGAGTTCGTCCAGGGAATCGCCACGCTGAGCCTGAGCCAGGCGCTCACCGGAACGACGAGCGGGGCCTCGGCGGCGACAGGTTGGGTCAACGGCCGAATCGTCAGCTACAACATGATCCCGTCCGCGCCGACGCATACGTTCCCCGTCGGGACGGCCACGTCGTATCTGCCGGTCGACCTCACCGTGAACGGAATGACCGACTCGATCAGCACGGGCGCCCTGGTCCACTCGGACGTCGCGTTCAATCCGGCGTACTTCTTCGGCAGCCAGCTCGACACGGCGCAGATTGTCACGCAGAGCTGGCTGATCGGGATCCTCGACACGCTCGCGTGGAGCAGCTTCGACGCCGTGATGCACTTTGGCCCGGGCGACTACGGCGCCGGCGCCGATCCGGCGACGTTCGTCGCCCGCAAGCAATCCTACCGGGTCGGGCCGACCACTCCCGCGGACTTCCAGTGGCGCACCGCGCCGACCGGGGTGCGCACGGCGACGAGCCACCAGGTCGTGGGCGTGACGCGCCGTATCCCCAGCAACACGAACTTCAACTTCGCGGTGGGCGAGCCGACCGTCGTACGGGTGTCTGCACTCGACGGGGAGAAGCTCGAGGGCGTCGGCACCCTGGACATCCGCGTGGTCCTCTCCGAGGGGGCGACCGAGCCGGTGGGCGTGAGTTACGAGACCGTCAGCGGGTCGGCGGAGGAAGCCGTCGACTTCGCGCCGAGGAGCGGAACCTTCTCGTTCGCCGAAGGCGACACTGTGCGCGTGGTGCACGTGCCGACCAGTCCCGACAGCGACCCGGAGAACCACGAGACCTTCACGGTCGTGCTGTCGAACCCGTTCGCCGGCATCGTGCTCGATCGGGACGTGGCGACGGGAACGATCCTCGACGACGACGACGTCACGCCGCCAAGCGTGACCGTGCTCGCGCCCAACGGCGGGGAGTCGATCCTCGAGGGCGCGAGCGTGGACCTCGAGTGGCTCGCGACCGACGACGTGGTCGTCAACGCGGTCGATCTCTACGTGTCGCGTGATGACGGCGGAACGTACGAACCGATCGCGACGGGGCTCGCCAACTCGGGGAGCTTCAGCTGGGCCGCGACGGGACCGCTGACGCAGCTCGCCCGTTTCAAGGCGATCGCGGCGGATCATCACCTGCAACTCGGGGAAGACGCCAGCGACGCCGCGTGGGCGATCACGGACGCGACCGGAGTCGAGCCGGCGCTGCCGATCGCGTTCGCGCTCGACCTCGCTTCGGCAAATCCGTCGCGCGGGACGTGCCGCATTCGCTACGCGCTGCCGCGCGACCAGCACGTGCGCCTCGCCATCCTCGACGTGCGCGGTCGCATCGTGGCGGCACTGCGCAACGTGGACGAGGCCGCGGGTGTGCATGAAGTCGCGTGGGAGGGGGGCGATGTCCCGGTGGGCATCTACTTCGTGCGGATCCAGACCGAGGAGTGGACGGCGCAGCGGAAGATCGCGCGCTTGCCTTGAGGAGCTAGCGCGCGATCGGCGCGCCGCTGGACGTCAACAGGACTTCTGTGTGCGCGCCGGTCGCGAGCTGCGCGGACTCCGGCTCCACGATCGCGAAGCCCGTCGCCTTCATCACCGAACTCACCGCCCCGCTCGACTGCGTTCCGGTCAGCCAGGCCCGGTAGGGCGCTCCGACGTGTGTGGTCTCCTCGGCGGAGAGCGCCTCCAGCCGCACGCGCAGGAAGTCGCGCCGGCCGACCTTCGACGTCACCGCCTCGGCCATGATGGCCCGCACGACTGGCCGATCGAGCGTCGAGCGGCCCATCATCCGCCAGAGCGCGGGGCGCACGAGCATCTCGAAGACGACGGCCGAGGAGACCGGGTTTCCTGGCAGGCCGAAGAACAGCTTGCCGCCTTCGAGGACGCCGAAGGCCTGGGGCTGGCCGGGGCGCATGCCGACGCGCCAGAGTTCCACTGCCGGCATGTCGACGAGGGCCTGTTTTACCGGATCGAAGTCGCCGGCGGAGACGCCGCCGATCGAGACGATGACGTCGCAGTGGTCCTTGACGCGGGCGATGGCGTCGCCGATCGCGGTGGGATCGTCGGCGAGGTGCCAGCAGGGGCCGGGCTCGCCGCCGGCCTCGCGGATCATCGCGCGGATCATGTGCAGGTTCGAGTCGCGGACCTGGCCGGGCTCGACGGGTTTGCCGAGCCCGATGAGTTCGTTGCCGGTCGAGAGGATGGCCACTCGCGGGCGGATCGACACGTCGGCCTCGGCGTGACCGAGCGTGGCCATGACCGCGATCACCGCGGCATCGACGACGGTGCCCGACTCGACGAGGCGCTCGCCGATTCCGAAGTCCTCGCCGACGGGGCGGACGTTCTCACCCGGGCGGACCGCGGAGTGGATGTCGACGGTGTCCCCGGGGTCCGGGACGGGACCGCCGAGAACGCCTTCGGGATCGCCCACCGCGGCCTGCCAGGCGGAGGTCCGTTCGATCGCGACCACGGCATCGGCCCCTGCGGGCAGGACCGCGCCGGTCATGATGCGGATCGCCTCGCCGGGGCCGACGGGGCGGGATGCGACCCGACCGGCGCCGATCGTCTCGAGGACGCGCAGGATTGTCGGAGCTGCTGTGGTGGCGCTCGCGACCGACTTCGCCTGGACCGCGAATCCATCCATTGCCGAGTTCGCGTACGGCGGGAACGCTTCGTCGGCGACGATGGCTTCGCGCAGCGTGCGGCCGAGGGCGTCATCGAGGGGGATGCGTTCGGTCGGGAGTTCCTGCTGACGCGCGGCGCGGAGGATGGTCGCGAGCGCCTCGTCGAACGAGATGGCGCGACGGCTCACGGCCGTCGCCATGTTCCGCTGCGGCCGCCCTTCTTCTCCCACAGGGCGATCTCGCCGATGACCATGCCGCGGTCGACGGCCTTCAGCATGTCGTAGACCGTGAGTGCGCAGACGGCGACGGCGGTGAGCGCTTCCATCTCGACGCCGGTGCGGCCGTTGGTGGCGACGCGGACCTCGATCGCCAGCGACGGGCCGGCGTCGTCGAAGTCGTAGCGCACGTCGATGCCCTCGAGCGGAATCGAGTGCGCCAGCGGGATGAGCTCGGCGCAGCGCTTGGCGGCCTGGATCGCGGCGACTTGCGCCACGGTCAGCACGTCGCCTTTGGCGGCGGCGTGCGAGCGCAGCAGGGCGAGTGTGGCGGCGTGCATGAAGACCCGGCCGCGGGCGGTGGCTTCGCGCTGGGTGACGTCCTTGGTGCCGACGTCGACCATGCGCGCCTTGCCGTGCTCGTCGAGGTGGGAGGGCTGCGCTTTCGCCGCGGCCCGCGCGCCGTGCGCGACTTTGCCTGCGGCCGCGCGGGGCGCGGCTTTCTTCGGCTTCGGGCTGGGGCGGCGGGAGGTGGGCATCGCGGCGAGACTAGGGGAGCGCCCAGAAGGTGTCAAACGCGCGGGGCGGTTGTGTCTTGGTCGTGCCCAAGCGGAATGGGCGATGAGGTCGACATCTCGAAGTCCCCAGAACGCATTGAAACAAAAGCTGATAGGAGACTCACTACGGAGAACTCTTTTGCCTCTTGAACCGGAGAGCCAGCTTGCCGATACTTTCACTTCAAGCCCTTACGGGGGCTTGGCTCTAATCCCCCCGGCGCCCCTCGGGTCGCCGGGGTTTTCCTTTTCTCGGGGGAGTCAATGGCCGGTCCGACACGGGCAATCCTCTTCGTCGACGGCAGCAACTGGTATCACGGTTGCAAGGCCATTGGTCTGAGGGGCATCGGCCACACGAACTTCTTCAAGGTCGCCCACAAGCTGCTCGGGCCTCGGGACCGGATCGCGACTCGCTACTATGTCGGACGCGTTCCAAGCACGGGGAACCTGGATCTGGCACGACAGCAGCAGGCTTTCCTCGGCTACCAGCAGTCCCTGGACCGGCGATTCAGCATTCACTTCGGCAGAATCGAGACCCGCCCGCTCGAGAACTTCGCCGCCAAGGAGCTCCGCCGCTACCTCGCTGAGTTGCCCGTCCGAATCGATCCGGTCGTCTACGCGAAGCTGAGCGATATCGCCAATCGATACGCAGTCGTCGACGTGATGGTCGAAAAGGCGGTCGACGTTCAAATCGCAACCGACATGGTCCTCATGGCCGAACGAGACGAGTACGACTGCGCTTACCTGCTCTCGGCCGACGGTGACCTTACGCCTGCCGTCGAGTTCGTTCGCAAGAAAGGAAAAAAGGTCTATGTGGTCAGTGCCTCGAGCGGCGCGAGGCTCGCCGCGGCCTGTGACTCGTTCATTCGCCTCAACCTCGCCTGGTTCGACGACGTCATGGGCGGGTAGGCGGGCCGTGGCGCAGGGGGCACGGAGGTCGGCGCCTCCTTGACACCCGGGAATGGCCCCCCGTAGTGTCAAACGCGCTGCGGCGCTTGGATGCGCCGCGTGTCCCGCGCCGGGGCCCGTCCGGCGTGCACGAGAGGAGCGACCTTCCCTTGTCGAACACACCCGCTGCGCCGGTGCCCTTCCCGGTCGGTTCGGTGCAGGGGGTTGCGAGCCGCGCCTGGGACCTGTGCCTGCGCCGCGATCCCATCGGACTCCTCGTCATCCCGTTCATCATCTTCTTCCCGGTGTACGTGTTCCTCACGTTGCTCGCCGAAGTCGTGCGTGACATCGAGCGCATCTCGCAGGAAGGGGTGCTGCTCGGCGCGGTGCTCGGCGTGCTGCCGCTGGTCGTCTTCGCGCGCGTCTTCGGCGAGGCGTGGATCCTGCTGCGCGCCGACGCGATCGCCCACGGCCGCACGATCGGCTACGGCGAGACGTTCTCCCACGCGCTGGCGCGCTCGTGGCACCTCGTCGTCGTCATGCTCGTGGTCTACGCGCTGGTGCAGGTCGGGATCTTCTTCTTCGTCATCCCGGGCATCATCGTCTGGGTGCTGTGCTCGTTCGCCAACCAGGCCGCCGTGCTCGGACCCGGCCGGCTGTTCGCCTCGATCCGCCAGAGCCGGGACCTGGTCGAGCACCAGGCCGGCGCGTGGCTCGGCATGGTGCTCTACTGGGTGATCGTCTTCGTCGGGCTCGGCATTCTCTCCGGCATCGTGCGCCAGACCATCGAAGGCCGCTGGCTCGGCCCCGACGGCGCGTTTCTCGCCGACCTTGCACTCGGCCTGCCGCTCCAGCTCTGCCTGCTGGTGTTCACCACGAGCTGGACGCTGTTCTACCGCGAGATCGAGGCGCGACGGGCGGTCCAGATCGAGGCGCATGCGGCGAAGGCGGCGGAGCACGCGGCATCCGAGACCGCGTCGCAGTCGGTGACCTCCTCGCACGGGCGATGAGCCGCACGCGCTCGGTCTTCCTCGTCGGCGCCCTCGTGGGCGCTCTCCTCGTTGCACGGGGCGTTGCCGCCGTTGAAGGTCCGCCGGCCGAAGGTCTTCTCGTGGTCTGGAGCACCGACAGCCTCGCCTTCGTCACGTGGCCGGAGCGCGGGGGAGCCAGTGCCGGCGCGCTCGTGTTCACCCGCGGCACCGGGCGTACCCCGCTCGACACGCTCGAGGTCGTCTGGGTGCGCGACGCCATCGCTGCGATCCGGCCCCTGCGCGGCGCGCAGCCGCCCGCGCGAGGCCAGACGGTGGCGCTCGTCGGCGCGATCGCCGAGCCGCGCGATCCCGCCCGCGGCCTCCTGCGCATCCCCATCAGCGGCAGCCCCGACGTGCTCGATCCGCTCTACGCGACCACCCTGGCCGAGAAGCAGATCGTCACGCAGCTCTTCGCGGGGCTCGTGCGGCTCGACGCGTCGCTCGCCCCGATGCCCGGCCTCGCCGCACGCTGGAGCGTCGACGGTGCGGGCTACACCTTTTCGTTGAGCGATGACGCCCGCTTTCACGACCACCGCCCCGTCACCGCTGCCGACGTCCGTGCCACGCTCCTGCGCGCCCTCTCGCCGAAGGCACACGCTCCGCGCGTCGAGGGCCTCGCCGAAGTGATCCTGGGCGGCCGCGCGTACCACTCCGGCACGGTCGACACTCTGGAGGGCGTCCGCATCATCGATCCGCGCACTCTCGAGATCACCGCGAGCAGCCCGCGTGCGCCGTTGCTCGGCGAGCTGGCCGCACCGGCCGCGATGATCGTCCCCGCCGGCACGCCGCCATCGCCGATGGACGAACGCACGCTGCTTGCCGCACAATCCGGCCCCTTCTACATCACCGGCACGACCGCGCGCGCGCTCAGCCTCGCGGCCGCACCGGGCCGCAGCGGCGGCCCTGCCGGGCTCGACCTGGTGCGTGTCGACGGCCCCTCGGACGCCGCGGTCGAGTTCGAGCTCGGTCGCCTCGACCTGGTCGCGCCGCCGCAGGCGATCGCCGGCCGGTTGCAGGCCGCCGGCGGGGTGCGCGCGAACGAGCTCACCTGCGACGAGGTCGCCACCTACTACCTGGGCTTCGACACGCGCCGGCCGTTCCTCGCCGACCGCGAGCATCGCCGCGTGCTCGCCGGCCTGATCGATCGCGCGCTCGCCGTGCGCGTGCTCGTTCCCGGGCGGGGTCGCCTCGCCGGTGGGCTCCTGCCGCCGTTGTTTGGCGTGCCCGCCCCGCCCGAGAGCGCGTGGATGATGCCGCGGGCGCTGGCCGAGACGCGGGCGCGCGGCGGCTTCGGCGGCAAGGCGCCCGAGCTGTCGTTGTGGATCCCGGTTGGCAGCGAGGTCGGCATGCGCCTGGCCGAGTACGTGACCGCTGCGTGGCGGCGCTCGGGCCTGCGCGTCACCATCGTCGAGCGCGCATGGCCGGAGTTCCGCCGCGGCGTCGCCGCGGGCGAGGCCGACGTCTTCTACTGGTCGTGGTTCGCCGACGGTCCGGATCCGGTCGCCTTCCTCGCGTCGATGACCGCCAGCGATCGTCGCGGCGACGGCGGCAACCGCACGCAGTACGCGAACGCAAGTGTCGATCGCGAACTCGCGGCCGCGCGTGGCGCGCCAAGCGACATCGCGGCAACGCAGGCGCTGCGCCGCGCCGAGCTCCTGGCGCTGGCCGACGCGCCGCTCGTTCCGCTGTTCCATCCGGTCAACGTGACGCTCGTGCGACCGGGCGTGTCGGGCCTCGTGCTCGATCCGCTGGGTGCGCCGCGCTACGACACCGTCGAGGTGCGCTGATGCTGCGCGGCGGGCGGCTGACGCGCCGACTGGTGCTGGCGTTCCTGTTCGTGGCGCTGGTGCCGCTCGGGCTGCTGGCCGTGTTCGGACCGCGCATCGTGCGGCGGCAGTTCGAGACCCTGTCGCACCAGCGGATCGCCGGCGTGCACCAGGCGGTGCTGCACGACCTCGAGACGCGCCGCGAGACCGCGCGCCTGCGCATCGAGGCGCTGGCCGCGTCGCCCGACCTCGCGCGGCAGTTGCAGTTGGCCGCGGTGGGGGGCGCGCCGCCGCTCGAGCTGATTGACGCCACCGTCGAGCGCCGCACCGCCTCGGGGATCGCCTGGCTCGAGGTGACCGATGCCGAGGGCATGGTGCTGGCGCGTGGCCACGATCGCGGCGCGTTCGGTTTCTCGGTCGCGGACGATCCCCTGGTTGCCGCCGCGCGCACCGGACTGAGCCTCGCGGCCGTCGTGCCGCTGGCCGCGCCCGACAGCGGGCTCGCTCTGCTGGCCGCCGCACCCGTGACCGTGCAGGGCACGATCGTCGGCGTGGTCCGTGGCGGCGACCTGCTCGATCGCTCGTTCGTCGGCCACGTGCACACGCTCGCGGGGGCCCAGATCGCGGTGCTCGACTCGGCGGGGCGCTCGCTCGCGGCGTCGTTGCCCGAAGGCGCGCTTGCGTTCGCCGCAGCGACGGCGCCGCGTCCGCCGGCCGCTGCGAAAGCCGACGAGGCCGCCGAGGAGGACTCGACGACGCGCATCGTCTTCGACGGGGTGCCGTATCGCGTCGCCGCAGTGCCGTTGGAAGGCGCGGCCGGCCGCCCCGTGGGACGGCTTGCTGTCGGTGTCTCCGAGGCCGACCTCGAGCGCACGCTCGAGTCTCTGCTGCGCCTGCTCGCCGGGGCCACGCTGATCGGGCTGTTCGTCGCCATCGGCGTCGCGCTTGTCATCGCCGAGCGCGTGACACGCCCGGTGAGGGCACTCGCCCACGCCGCCCAGCGCGTCGCGCGCGGCGACCTGGGCGTGCGCCTGCCGCCCGGCCCCAACGACGAGGTGGGGGACCTGATGGGCGCGTTCAACGCGATGACCGTGGACCTGGCCGCCAATCGCGAGCGGCTGGTGCGTGGCGAGCGCCAGTCGGCGTGGGCGCAGGTGGCGCGCCGACTCGCGCACGAGATCAAGAATCCGCTCACGCCGATCGTGCTCGCCGTCGAGGAGGTGGAGCGCGCCTACGCCCGTGGCGACACCGACCTCGGCCCGGTGATCGCCCGCGCCGCACGCACGACCCGCAGCGAGACGCACGTCATCCGCCAGCTCGTCGACGAGTTCGGCGATTTCGCGCGCAGCCCCGCGCCGCGACCCGAGTCCGTCGACGCGCACGAGCTGCTCGACCAGGCGGCCGACCTGTACGCCCCTTCGACGGTGACCGTCGATCGCGACTACGATCCGGATGGCGGCACGATCACCGCCGACCCCGCGCTGCTGGCGCGCGCGTTCGGCAACCTGGTCAAGAACGCGTGTGAGGCGATGGACGGCCGCGGCACGCTCACGCTGCGCACGCGCCACGGCGCCGACGACCTGACCGTGACCTGCGGCGACGAGGGGCCTGGCGTGGCGGCCGAGGATGCCGAGAAGATCTTCACGCCTTACTTCACGACCAAGGCCGACGGAACCGGGCTGGGCCTGGCCATCGTGCGTCGCATCGTCGAGGATCATGGCGGAACGCTCTCGCTCGCGCCGCCGCCGGCGGGCGCGGCCTCGGATGCAGGCGGCGCGCGCTTCGTCGTGAAGCTGCCCCTGCGGCCGCCGGCCGCTTCAACCGAGCCCGCAACGGAGACCGCCTGACGTGTCCACGCGCATCCTGGTCGTCGACGACGAACCTCGCATCCTGGAGTCGCTGGTCCGCCTGCTCGAGCAGGAGGGATGCGACGTGTTCCCCGCGCGCGACGGCGCCGCGGCCGAAGCGCTCCTCGCCCGCGAGCCCGGGTTCGACGTCGCGCTCCTCGACGTCGCGCTCCCGGGCGACGACGGCCTCACGCTGCTCGGGCGCTGGGCCGCCGCGCACTCCGAACTCACGGTCGTCATGATGTCCGGCCACGGCACGATCGAGATGGCGGTCGAGGCGCTGCGCCGCGGCGCCTATGACTTCCTCGAGAAGCCGCTGTCGTCGGACAAGGTGCTGGTCACAGTACGCAATGCCGGCCGCCAGGCGCGGCTCGCGCGCGAGAACGCCGCGCTACGGGAGACGGCGGGCCTCGGAAAGACGATCATCGGCCGCTCGGCCGCGATCCACGCGCTGACCGACGCGATCGCGCTGGCCGCGCCGACGAACGCGACCGTGCTCGTCACCGGCGAGAGCGGCACGGGCAAGGAACTCGTCGCCCGCGCGCTGCACGACCTGTCGCCGCGCAAGGACGAGGCGTTCGTGGCGCTGAACTGCGCAGCGCTCCCGGAGGAGCTGGTCGAGAGCGAGTTGTTCGGCCATGAGAAGGGTGCCTTCACCGGCGCGCTCGCCGCCCGCCGCGGCAAGTTCGAGGAGGCGCACCGCGGCACGTTGTTCCTCGACGAGATCGGGGACATGAGCGCGCGCACGCAGGCCAAGCTCCTGCGCGTGCTGCAGGATGGGCTGGTCACGCGCGTCGGCGGCGCGTCGGCGACGAAGGTCGACGTGCGCGTCGTCGCCGCCACGAACCGCGGCCTGCCCGAAGCGATCGCCGCCGGCGCGTTCCGCGAGGACCTGTACTACCGGCTCGCGGTCGTGCCGCTCGCGGTTCCCGCGCTGCGCGAGCGTCCCGAGGACCTGGCGCTGCTGGCGGATCACTTCCTCGCGCTGATCGCCAGGTCGATGGGGCGGAAGCCGCGGCGTCTCGAGCGCGGTGCGCTTGCGGTGCTGGCGCGCCACGCCTGGCCCGGGAACGTGCGCGAGCTGCGCAACCTGCTCGAGCGGCTGGTCATCCTCACGCCGGGCGAGGCGATCACCGAGGCCGACGTCGCGCGGCAGTTGCCGATGTCGCCGATGTTGCCGGAGGCAGGTGTTGCCGTGGTGCCGTCCGGGACAGCCGCACGTGTCGGACGTCTCGATCCCGACGAGGAAACTGAAGAACCCGAAGATGTCGGCTCCGCCGGAGCTGGATCTCTCAAGGCGCAGCTCGATGCCGCCGAGCGCGTGGCGATCGAGGATGCGTTGCGGCAGGCCGGCAGCGTGGCCCGTGCCGCCGAACTGCTCGACCTCGAACGCAGCCACCTGTACAAGAAGCTGCGCAAGCACCGCCTGCCTTACTGATCCGGGAGCGAGACGACCAGCGGGCCGCGGCTCACGTGCAGTTGTGAAGTCCGGAGGGGACGACTCTCCCGCGGGAGTGCGTACGACTCGTACGATTCGTACACAACGTACAAACCGTACGCAGCTCTCGGGAGGACCCCACGATCCGTGGGCTTTACAACCCTGGTGCGGCCTGGCGGCCGCACCGTCATCGCGAGAACGTGTACGACGCCCACGTGCTTTCCCAGTCGGCCATCTGCAGATCGGCCGAGGGGACCATGTGCACCGTGCTCACCAGCCACTCGCCCGGGCCCGCCAGCAGCAGCACGCCGTAGCCCTTGCCGTCGGTGCGCACCTCCGACGAACGACCCACGGAATCGCGCGGTGCGCCCGCCGGGTGATGCCACGCGCGGACCAGCACGGCGGGCAGCGGCTTCCCCAGGTAGCTCACGGTGAACGCGAAGCGATCGGTCGAGCCGGGCACCTGCTGCGGCAGGATCTCGAGCGGCATGCCGACCGGCTTGACCGCCCGGCCGCGGTCCGACTTCGTCCCCGCGATCCACGTCTTGCAGGCGCGGCGATAGCGCTCGCGCCCGGGCTCGAGCGTCTCGATCCTGGCGGCGCGCACGCGGCGCACCTCCTCGAGCCCTTCGAGCTTGAGGTAGGCGTCGAACTCCGGGCCCGGCAGCTCGATCGGCGCGAAGTTCGACTGGTAGGCGATCAGCGCGCCGCCCGTGCCCTGCAGCGTTCCCGTCGCCCACGTCGAGTCACCCTCGCGGGCCTGCGGACGCAGGTCGGTGATCGGCCCCTGCTTCCCCTGTGCCCCGCCGCGCAGTTCGAAGCGCACCACGCGGGTGGCCACGTACGGCCGCACCTCGCCGTGGAATCCGGTGCCCACGGAGCCGGCGACGGACCACTTCGCTCCGGCAGGGCCGCCGCTGATCGAAGGTGCAAGCCAGTACTCGTGCGCGGCGGCGGGGGAACCCGGCGCAAGCAGGGAGACGAGAGCGGTGAGCAGGGCCAACGGACGGAGCATGGGCGAGATCCTTTCGCGCGGAGTACGGCGGTCGTGGGGCGGTGGTTGGCGGGGACAGCGTAACAGGAAATGAAAGAGGGGCGGAGCTTGCGCCCCGCCCCCCAAACTGCCCTGCGTCGCTGTGCTCCGCAGTTTAGCGATAGATGTTCTTCACCTGGCCCCACGACGCATCCGTCGCCGACACCGGGCGCTGGTTGCGCACGTAGATCGCCCAGCCCAGGATCGAGCCGAGGTCCGCCGCGGCGTTGTCGGAGGCGTGGATGTACCAGCAGCCGCCCTTGGGCAGGCCGCGCCAGATCGAAAACGGCGAACCGCCCTGGTCCGACTGCTTGTAGCAGCCGCCGGCCAGCGCCGCCAGGCAGTTGGCGCCGACACCCAGCGGATTCACGGCGTCATCGCTGAACATGTAGACGTTCGCAGCGGCGAGGTCGCCCGAGCAGCCGAAGCCGGTTCCCGTACCGCACGGGATCGGAGCCGCCGCCGAGCTCCCACGCGGACGGCACACCACGCGCGCGGTGGTCGGCGCGCCGGGGCCCGAGCAATCCGGGTCGTACGAGAGGTCGAGGATGATGTCGCCGATCCACGTGTGCGTCCAGTTCATCTCGAGGATCACGTCGTTGACGATGTCGCCGTCCGGCGGCATGAAGATCGGTCCGAGCGTGACACCGGCATCGTCATTGTCGGGAATCGCGACGGGCGCGGGATAGACGATGCGCTCGGTCTTGTAGCCGCCGATGTCGCAGTTCGGGCCGATATCGGTCCCGGGAAGAGCGTCCTCGTCCTTGGTCTGCGCGAACGAGAGCGTCGAGCCGAGCATGAGCCCGGCGCAGGCGAGAACCATCGTGGTACGCAATGCTTTCATGACTACCTCCAGAGGATCCTTCAGGCGGAGGGACAGCAAATGGACGCGGGGGGGTGGCCCTGAGGGTTCAAAATCGAAGGGTGCGAGGGCAGGGGGGCCGGATACCGCATCTGGGTTGTGGCAGCCAACTATGGGCCCGGAGTGCACTCCTGCCAACGAATTTCTTGCATGGACTAACACGATGCAGGTCCTCCGAGGATCGTGAGGGCGCGTGGGCGTGGCCCGTCAGACACACGGCCCGCGGTGGTCGGTCGGGAAAGAGGCCTAACCCTGCTTCGCTACATGGCTTCGCCGGGATGGCACGGTTCGTGGACTTCTCTGCGGCGGAGGGAATGACCATGTGGACCGACCGACGCACCATTGCCCGCAGCCTTGGAGTCGCACTCAGCCCCGTCGCCTTGCTCGCCGCGTCCGCGCCGGCGGCGCTCGCCTTCACCTTCGAGACGTTCGACTTCGACGGCGCGGTGATCGCGCTGCCGGTGGCGCCACCCGAGACCCTGCACATCGTGATCAACGTTCCGGCCCGGCGGTTGTTCCTGATCGAGGGGTCGACCCTGGTCGCCAGTTGGCCCGTCGCGGTCGGGCGTCCGGCGACCCCGACGCCCGTCGGCCGCTTCCAGATTCTGCAGATGACGAAGGACCCGACGTGGGCGCCCAGGGGCCGCCCGTCCGTCCCTCCGGGCCCCAGGAATCCGCTGGGAAATCGCTGGATGCGGATCTCGAAAGACGGCTACGGAATCCATGCGACGAACGACCCCGGATCGATCGGATTTGCCCGGTCGCACGGCTGCATCCGCATGCAGGTGGCGGACGCGGAGGCGCTCTACGCGCGGGTTCTGGTCGGGACGCCCGTCGAAATCGTGTACCAGCTACATGGCTGGGAGGACGAGGTGGGCCCGGTGACCTATCCCGATCTGTACGCTCTTGCTGTACAAACTCTCCCTTGACGCACAAGAGAGGCTGTGGCACTTTGGAACGTGGGGAGAGGAAGGCAGGGCCGCACTGTTGTCCACCATCGAGACGTCACCATGGCAGGCGTCGTCGCCGGCCTATGGGGATATCCTTGGCGCGACCGGGAAGATGCAGCGCATCTTCCGGCTCGTTGGCAAGGTAGCCCCGACCGAGAGCACCGTTCTCATCCTCGGAGAGAGCGGCACGGGCAAGGAACTCATCGCCCGGGCACTGCATCTCCAGAGCAAGCGTGCGCAGGGCGCCTTCGTGCCCGTCAACTGCGCGTCGCTCCCTGAAAACCTGATCGAAAGCGAACTCTTCGGCTACGTGCGCGGCGCCTTCACGGGTGCGGCGGCGGGCCGGCGTGGCCTGATCGAAGAAGCCGACGGCGGAACGTTGTTCCTCGACGAGATCGGGGACATGCCGCTGGCGACCCAGGTCAAGCTGCTGCGCTTCCTCGAGAACTCCGAGGTCCGCCGCCTCGGCGACAACGAGACCCGCATCGTCGACGTTCGCGTCGTCGCCGCGACCAACGTCGACATCAAGCGCCTGCTCTCCGAGGGTCGCTTTCGCGAGGACCTGTACTACCGCCTCAACGTCGTCATGATCGAGTTGCCGTCGTTGCGCGAGCGTCGCGAGGACATTCCGCTGCTGGCGGGATACTTCCTCGAGAAGTACGCGCGTCGCTCGGGCCGAGTGATCGAGGGCTTCGCCGAGGACGCGAAGGCGGCGCTGCTGCGCTACGACTACCCGGGCAACGTCCGCGAACTGGAGAACGCCATCCAGCGCGCAGTCACGCTCGTCGAGGGCAAGGAGATCGCGAAATCCGACCTCCCACCACAGTTCTCGCAGGCGGCGACGCTGCCCGCGGGCAACAACAATGAGGATGCACGGGATGCCTGGTCGCTCGAGGACCTCGAGCGCGAGCACATCACGCGGGTCCTGCAGCGCCAGAAGGGCAACCTGACGAACACGGCACGCCAGCTCGGCATCTCGCGCACGACGCTGTGGCGCAAGATGCACAAGTACCACATGGTGCGGCCGGCGAGCTGAACCCAACGTTTCGGTCGACAGGGGCGTTCCCCGCGCGGCACCATGCGGGGGAGCGCCCCTCTTTTTTTCCGGCGCACGGAAAGGAGATCCATCCGATGGGCAATGATGGCGCGACCTCCACCCTCCGCCCGTACTTCGACGATCCCTACACCACCGTGTTCGAGGCCACGGTCGCCGCCGAGCGCATCGACGCGCGCGGCCGCTGGGTCGAGCTCGAGCGCTCGTGGTTCTACCCGACCGGGGGCGGCCAGGAGTGCGACCTGGGCACGCTCGGCGCGGCCGCGGTGATCGACGTCGAGGAGGACGAGGCGGGCACCGTGTGGCATCTGCTGGCGCCGGACGTGGCGGGCCCCGCGGTTGGCGCGAGTGCGCCTGCGACGATCAACGCGATCCGCCGGCAGGGCAACCGCCAGCAGCACACCGGGCAGCACGTGTTGTCGCAGGCGTTCGAGCGCGTGCTCGGCGCGGAAACGAAGTCATCGCGCCTTGGCGAGTTCGAGGGCTCGATCGACCTCGATCGCGCCGACCTGACCTGGGACGACGTCGCGCGCGTCGAGGACGCGGCGAACGCGATCGTGTTCGACGATCGCCCCGTGACGTCGATCGTCGTCCAGCCCGTCGACCTGGCCGCATATCCGCTGCGCAAGACGCCCAGGGTCGCCGGCCCCGTGCGCCTGATCGTCGTGCCCGACTGGGACGCCTCGCCGTGCGGCGGCACGCACGTGACGCGCACCGGCGAGATCGGCCCGATCAAGGTCCGCCGCTGGGAGAAGTGGAAGGGCGGCGTGCGCGTCGAGTTCGTCTGCGGCCTGCGCGCAATCGCCGACTACCAGGACCGCGTGCGCGCCATGGTCGAGGCGGCACAACGTCGCGGCACGGGCGACCGCGACGTGATCGCGGTGCTCGAGCGCGCGGCCGACGAGCGCGTGGCGCTGGGCAAGCAACTGAAGCGCATGGGCGAGGAGCTGGCGCGCGCCGAGGCTGCGGCGTGGGCGGCGCGGCGGGCTGCTTCTGTTGCCGTTGGCGCGGGCGATGCGTCGGCCGGCTGGGCGGATCTCGTGTCCGATCGCGACTCGGCCGCGCTCAAGGCGCTCGCCGTTCGCGCGATCGAAGCCGGTGCGCCGCTCGTCGTCGTCGCCACGCGCGCACCCGAGCCGGTGCTCGTCGTCGCCCGCCGCCGCGACCTGCCCGGGCTCGACCTGCGAACCATCGCGCCGGATCTCATCGCGGCGTCCGAGGGCAAGGGCGGCGGTGGTCCGGATCTCCTGACGGTGGTCGCGGCGCATGCGACGGGGCTCGAGGTGGCGTATGCGCTGGCTTGTGGGAAGACGGGGGCGGGTTGAGGGTTGCCCGTCGATGGATAGCCGCTACGGCCGTGATCCTCGGCACTCTCGTGACCGTGGCGACCGGGCATGGGGAGCTGCGACACGTTGTGTATCCCACACGCCCACTCGACGGCATCGAGGCCTACGAAGCTCTGGTCGACGATTCACAACTCCTGTTGATCGCGCGTGTCATTCGCGTCGACTCCACGACCGTGCCGGTCCCGGAGTTTCCAGAACTCACTCGGCGACGGTGCCTGCTCGAGCCCGTCGAGTGGCTCCACGGCGGACTCGATGGCGACGAAGTCGAGGTGTTTTTCGTGGATAAAGGGATTTCCGATGTCCGCCACTTCAGATCGTGGCCCTCGCTTGCGGGCATCGACTCGCTGGGAGTGCTCGTTCGGCTGCATCGAATCGGCAGCGATTGGACCGTCATGCCGTGGTTTCGGATTCTCCCCCAGCGTTCCATCAAGGCCGTGCGGGATTCGATCGTCCACGCCCGTGAACGCACCGGGATCGACTCACTCGCCGCGCGCGCCGATTTGATCGTCGTCGTGGCGGATTCCACGCACATCGTGAAACGAGCGAAGCTGGACAGCGGCGTCGTTCGAGTGGTCCGTCGGCTCAAGGGCGAGGATTCTTCTCCCCAGATCTCCATCCGGCCTTGGCAGCAGTTTCGTTGCGCTGCGAGGGAGGTCGTCTTCCTGAAACGCATCGGCCCCGCGCTCTACGAGCCACTGCCATTCCACTCTTCGTCGCCACCCGAGTTCAACGATGGGGACTCGGAGTGGGAGCGCCAGCCGTTCGCCACGGAGACCGCGGTTCGCCGGGCGCTCAAGCGGATTGGCACGGCCCGCGCCGGAAAGCCCGAACAGCACTGATCCCGCCGGACCGGATGTGCAGAATCACATGCCCCAGGGCATGTCGATTTGCACATTCGTGAACGACCGGTCACCGCGCTGCGCGCGCGTAGCCCTTCGTCTGGCACTTTCCGCAGTAAAACGTCGATCGCCCGCCCTGCACGATCCGCTTCACCGTCGCACCGCAGCGTACGCACGCCTTGCCCTCGCGGTCGTAGACCGTGAGCTCGCTGCCGTACGAGCCCGGGCGCTCGTCGAGGTCGCGGAAGTCCGAGAACGTCGTACCGCGGTGCTCGACGGCGCGATCGAGCACGGCGTGGATCTCGTCGGCCAGACGTGTGCGCTCGGCGGCGTCGAGCGTGTGCATGCCGCGACGCGGGCCGATGCCGGCGCGGAACAGCGCCTCGGAGGCGTAGATGTTGCCGATGCCGGCGATCCGCTTCTGGTCGAGCAGCAGCGTCTTCACGGGGCCGCGACAGCGCGCGAACAGCGCCTTCATGCGCGTGGCGTCGAGCCTCTCGACCATCGGGTCGAGGCCCGCTCCGGTGGGGCCGAGGCCGTCGTCGGTCGCGCCGGCGGCCACCCAGTCGAGCAGGCCGAAGCGCCGCGCGTCCTCGTACCAGAGCTGCGCGCCGTCTTCGAACGTGAACACGACGTGCACGTGCGCGGGGCGGGCCGATCTGGTGGCGGTCGCGGCCGCCGCCTCCGCGCTGCGCAACAGGAACGCGCCGGTCATCCCCAGGTGCCCGACGATGCGCGCACCGCCGTCCAGGTCGAGGATCAGGAACTTGCCGTGGCGGCGCACGCCCGCGATGGTGCGGCCCGCCGCGCCGCGCACGAGCGCACGCGGGACCGGACGGCGCAGCGACTTCCCCGAGGTCCACACGGTGGCGACGGTGCGGCCCACGACGTGGCGCTCGAGGTGGCGGCGGACGGTCTCGACTTCGGGGAGTTCGGGCATGGCGCGACGCTAGGGGGCGGGCCGCGGCTTGTAAAGACGCGTTGCGGGCAGGGGGTGTCGGTGCTGTACTCGTCGCCATGACGGCGCACGGGGTATTTGCGGGGTTGGCGGTGCTCGCGGCCTGGTTGGTCGCCCCGTCGTTTGCAGGGGCGCTTTCCTCGTCGCACTCGCCTCTCGACCCCGTTCGTCTCGCCGCCGATTTCGCGCCGGAAGCCCCGGGCCCGCTCGACGTCATCCCGTTCGAGGTCGAGGCCGCCGAGGCGACGGCCGATTCCGCGAGCAGCCCCACCGACTCGATTCCGTCCGCGACGGCACCCGGGGATGGCGAGGCGAACCCACCCCTCGCGCCGAAGCCGCCCGCCGCCGACCCCCAGCCGCCGGTCGTGGGTCCCATCGTTGGCGCGATCGTCGGCGGTGCCGTCGGGTTGTACGGCGGGGCCGGTCTCTCGCTCGCGCTCTTCGGCGGGGACGAGTACAGCAGCAACGACTACGAGGACATCGCCGCCGTCGTCCTCGGCGCGACCGTCGGCGAGGTCTTCCTCATGCCGGCCGGGGCGCACCTCGGCAACGGGGGCAGGGGGTCGTACTGGTCGGCGCTGGGCGGCTCCGCCCTCGGATTCCTGGCGACGCTGGGTCTCAGCTACCTCGGACCCGCGGGAGCGATCGCGGGCGTCGGACTCCAGGTGGTGCTCACGGTCTCCGGCGAGCGGCGCAGCGCAAACCGGAAGGCAGCCGAGCGCGCCGCGCTCGAGCGAGGAGCGTCGCCGTCGCCCTGATCGCGGGCCGCGCCTGCCCCGGGCCTTGCCCGGGTGCGCCTCGTCTGTCACATTGCGGGCGATGAGCGCGACGGATCGCACTTCCTCTTCCGAGCCGCACAAGACCGCGCCCGACCGCGCGACGTTCGACGAGATCGCGCGTCTGGCGACCGAGCAGCGCAATCCCCGCACCATGGACCTGGATCGCCTCTCCACGCTCGACGTGCTCACCCGCATCAACGACGAGGATCGCACCGTCGCGGACGTCGTCCGCGGCGAGATCGCGCACATCGCCGCGGCCGTCGAGATCGCCGTCGCCACGTTGACCGCGGGCGGGCGCATCCTCTACGTCGGTGCGGGCACGAGCGGGCGCCTGGGCGTGCTCGACGCGTCGGAATGCCCGCCCACGTTCGGCACGCCGCCCGAGTGGGTGCAGGGGATCATCGCCGGCGGCTACGGTGCGCTGCTGCAGGCCGTCGAGGGTGCCGAGGACAGGGCCGACGACGGGGCCGAGCAGATGCGCCGCGCCCGCGTCGAGCCGCGCGACTTCGTCGTGGGGATCGCCGCCTCGCGGCGCACGCCGTTCGTCGTCGGCGCGCTGACCGAAGCGAAGGCGCTCGGCGCGCGCACCGCGCTCGTCACGTGCACGCCGCGCGCGGAGGTGACGCAGCCGGTCGACGTCGCGATCTGCCCCGTCGTCGGGCCCGAGGCGGTCATGGGCTCGACGCGCATGAAGGCGGGCACCGCGCAGAAGCTGGTGCTCAACATGCTGACCACCGCGACGATGGTGCGCCTGGGCAAGCTCTACGAGAACATGATGGTCGACCTCAAGGCGACCAGCAAGAAGCTGGTCGAGCGGGGCCGTCGCACGCTGATGACAGTGACCGGGCTCGACTACGACGCGGCGTGCGTGCGCCTCGACGAGGCCGAGGGCAGCGTCAAGGTCGCCGTCGTCATGACGCTCGCGAACGTGCCGGCCGACGAGGCCCGCGCGCGCATCGAGCTAGCCGGAGGCTTCGTTCGCGCAGCGATTCAGAACGAGGGAGGCACATCGTGATTCTCGCGCGTCGTGTCGCGCTGCTTGGGCTTGTGCTGGTGTGCTCCGTGCTCGCTTCAGTCGGATGCGGTTCGGGCGGTTCGGCCGGTCAGGCTGGCCGAACCGTAGTCATCTTCTGGCAGTTCTTCCCGACCGAGCAGGTACAGCCCGTCCTCGACGAGTTCATGAAGCAGAATCCCGACATCGAAGTCCGCATGGAGCAGCTCACCTGGCAGAGCGGCCTCGAGAAGATCACCGCCGCCGTCGCGGCCGGCAACGCGCCCGACCTGTGCGAGTTGGGCTCGACGTGGTTCCCGGGCTTCGCGCACGGGGGCGCACTGGCCGACTGGAGCGACTCGGCCGCGGCGCTCGAGACTTCGCTCACCGGCTGGGACATGGCGCGCGTGAAGGGGAAGACCTACGGCCTGCCGTGGCTCGTCGGCACGCGCGCGCTGTTCTGGAACAAGGAGCTGTTCGCCCGCGCCGGCATCGACACGACGCGCGGTCCCTCGACGTGGGCCGAACTCACCGACGCCGCACGCAAGGTCAACGCGCTGGGGGATGGCGTCGCCGGCTGGGGCGCGAACGCCGGCGAGCGCTACGTGCTGTTCAAGAAGGTGATGCCGTTCGCGTGGGGCGCCGGTGGCTCGCTCCTGAGCGCCGACGGAACCGCGAGTGCGTTCGACTCGCCGGCGAACGTCGAAGGCGTGACGCAGTACCTGGCATTGGCGAAGCTCGGGCGCGTCGACCGGCAGGAGCAGATTGACGACGCGTTCCTTGCCGGCAAGGTGGGGGCGACAATCTCGGGTTCGTGGATCCTGCGCAAGGCGCCCAAGCAGGAGCCGGCGCTGCGCTTCGGCGTGTCGCTCGTGCCGCCGCCTGAGCTTGATCGCGGGACGTCGGCGTCGTTCCTCGGCGGCGAGCTGCTGGTGTCGTTCGCGAAGTCGAAGAACCAGGCGGGCGCATGGCGGCTGGCGAAGTTCCTGGTCTCGAAAGAACCCTCTCTCGCTGTCGCTCGAGTGAATCAAGCCGTCCAGCCCGCGGCGGTGGGCGCGATCGACGATCCGTTCTACGCGAGTGACCCCAACCAGCGCGTGCTCCTCGAGCAACTCGCGACCGCGGTGCCCACGCCGAACCACCCGAAGTGGCTCGATATGGAGGCCGCGATCGAGGACGAGGTCGAGAAGGCGCTCTACGGCAAGGTGACCGCGGCGGCGGCCGTGACCGCGGCAAGTGCGAAGATCGACGCGTTGGCGAAGGCGGCACAGGCGAAGTGAGCGCGCCGGCGGCCGTGCGGCGCAAGCCTCGGAAAGTCGAGGCGTCGACCTGGATCCTGCTCGCGCCGTGGATCGTGGCGCTGTTGTTCTTCGGCGTCTACCCGTTCGGGTTCTCGTTCGTCCTCTCGTTCTTCGACTACTCGCCGCTGTCGCCCGACTCGGCGCGCTTCCTCGGCCTCGCCAACTATGCCGAGGCGCTGCGCGACCCCTTGTTCTGGAAGGCGCTCGGCAACACGCTCCTCTTCGTCTTCGGCACGATCCCGTTCACGACCGGCCTCGCGCTCCTGCTCGCGCTCGCGCTCGATGGCGCGTTCCGCGGCCGCGACCTGTACCGCGCCGGGTTCTTCCTGCCGACGGTGGTCTCGGTCGTCGTGATCAGCCTGGTCTGGAAGGGGCTGTACTCGCCCGAGGGGCCGCTGTCGTGGCTCGTGCGCGCGTTTGGCGGCACGCCGCCATCGTGGCTGCTCGACGAACGGACCGCGCTGCCGGCGATCATGGCGATGGACGTGTGGGCGGCATCGGGCTACTACATGATCATCTTCCTCGCGGGCCTCAAGGGCATCCCAGTCGAGCTGCACGAGGCCGCAGCACTGGAGGGCGCCAGCCGCAGCGACCGCTTCTGGCACATCACGCTGCCGTTGCTCGCGCCGACATTCCTGTTCGTGCTGGTGGTCAACAGCATCCGCAGCCTCCAGATCTTCACCGAGGTGTTCGTCATGACGCGCGGCGGGCCGCTGCAATCGACGCTCACGTCGGTGTTCTATCTCTACGAGCAGGCGTTCTACAAGTTCCGGCTCGGCTACGCGTCGTCGATCGCGTACCTGTTGTTCGCGCTGACGCTGGTGCTGGCGTGGCTGCAGGTGAAGTGGCTGAAGCTCGAAGGGCCGAAGTCATGAGCGCGCACGCGACCGGCCGGCGCCACGATGCGATCGGGGGCGTTCCCGGCTTCGTGCCGTGGCTGCTCCTCCCCGCGCTGGCGACGATGCTCGTCCCGTTCGCGTGGATGGTGTTCCTGTCGCTGCAGCCGGGCGCGGGCGGGCAGCTCGATGCTTCGCGGATTGCCGACGCGAAGTTCGACCTCGTGCATTACCGCGAGCTATTGGCCGCCGGTGCATTCCCGCGCTACCTGCTCAACTCGATCGTCGTCGCGCTGGCGGTCGTGTTCGGCAACGTGCTGACCGGCGCCATGGTGGGCTACGCCCTGGCGCGCAAGCGCTTCCCTGGCAACCGCGCGCTCACGTGGGGCGTCATCGCCACGCTGATGGTGCCCAAGCAGGTGCTCATGATCCCGCTGTACCTTGTGCTGGCCAGGCTGGGCTGGCTCGACACGTACGCGGCGCTCATCCTGCCGTTCTTCGTCGACGCGTTCTCGATCTTCCTCGTCCGCCAGTACGTGCTCGCGCTGCCGGCCGAGCTCGAGGACGCCGCACGCGTCGACGGCGCATCGGAACTGCGCATCTTCGCCACGATCGTGCTGCCGCTCCTGCGTCCGGCGCTCGCGGTGGTCGCCATCAACGGCTTCCTGCTCAACTGGAACTCGTTCCTGTTCCCCCTCATCTTCACCAACTCCGACGCGTTGCGCACGCTCCCGGTGGGCCTGGCGCTGTTCGCGCAGGGCGAGCACGCGACCGACTGGGGGCTTCTCATGGCCGGCTCGACCGTGTCGGTGCTGCCGATGCTCGCGGCGTTCCTGCTGTTCCAGCGCCAGATCCTCGAGGGCATGACCGCCGGGGCGGAGAAGGGATGAGCCCGCGCGTGCCCGGCGCCCGGGCGTCCCGCGAGGGTCGGAGCGAGTTCGTCGTCGGCCTCATGTGCGGCACGTCGGCCGACGGCATCGAGGCGGCACTCCTGTCGCTGCGCGGTGCGCCGCCCGAGCTCGCGTGGAAGCTGCGCGCGCACCGCTCGTTCCCGCTCGAGCGTGCGCTGCGCGAGCGCATCCTCGCAGCGGCCGGTGGCGCCGCGTGGCCCGCGGCCGAGTTCGCCGCACTCGATGCGGCGATCGCCGAGGTGCACGCTGCCGCCGTGCTCGACCTGCTGGCCGACGCCGAAGTCGCGCCCCAGCAGGTCTCGGCGATCGGCTTCCACGGGCAGACGATCTTCCACCGCGGGCCGCGCGACGCCTCCGCGCGGGGTGCGGGCCTCACGTGGCAGATCGGCTCGGCGGCGATCCTGGCCGAGCGCACGCGCATCCGCGTCGTCCACGACTTCCGGAGCGCCGACGTCGCCGCCGGCGGCGAGGGTGCGCCACTGGTGCCGCTCGTCGACTGGCTCATGTTCGTGAGCGCGCACGTGCCGCGCGCCCTGCTGAACCTGGGCGGCATCGCGAACCTGACCGCCATGCCGGCCGGCGCGGAGCCGAAGGAAGTGATCGCGTTCGACACCGGCCCGGCGAACATGCTGCTCGATGGAATCGTGCGCCGCTCGACCGGCGGCAAGCTGGCCTACGACGAGGACGGCGCGCGCGCCGAAGGTGGCGCGATCGACGAGGCGCTCCTGGCCGAGGCGCTGGCCGATCCGTTCTTCCGCCAGGCCCCGCCGCGCTCGACCGGACGCGAGCGCTTCGGCGCTGTGTTCCTCGATCGCTGGTTCGCCGAGGCCGAGACCCGCAATCTCCGCGAGGCCGACCTGCTGGTGACTGCCGCGGTGCTGTCGGCGGCCGCGGTCGCGCAATCGATCGATGCGTTCGTCACCCCTGCCATGGAATTGACGCACGTGTATGCCAGCGGCGGGGGCACGCTCAACCCGGTGCTCATGGCCGCGCTCGCCGCCGCGCTCGATCCGATCGAGCTCAAGACGACCGACGAGCTGGGCCTCGACGTCGCGGCCAAGGAGGCCGCCGCGTTCGCGGTGCTCGCCTACGAATCGTTGCACGGACGCCCCGGCAGCCTGCCCGACGTGACCGGGGCGAGCGTCCCGGTCGTCCTCGGTTCGGTCACGCTGGGGCCCGTGGCCCGGGAGTATGAGTGATGGGGTCGCGAAGCAGTGTCATGGCGAGCGTGCTCGTTGGGATCGTGGTGTTCCTGCTCGCGGGCTTGCGCCCGCTCGCGGCAGGCGCGGACGCTCCCGGGGAACCCCAATCGGCCGCAAGCGGCCGCTTTGAATGGTTGGATGTCGGCGTCGCGGTCGACGTCGAATCGGTCGTCGTGCGTGCCGAGCAGTCCGAGCCCGTGCGCACCGCCCCGGGCACGGTCGCCGACGATGCCCCGCGCGAGCTCGCCGCCGGCGATGCGCTCATCGTCTGGCGTGAGCGCGGAGCAGTGCGATTCGCGCCGGCTGACGGTGCCGGGCGCGCGCGCGGCGACGGCACGGTGCTGACCGCGGGCGACACGCTGTTCGTCGGCGGCCCGGGCAGCGAAGCGGTGATGATCGGCGGGAAGCGCTACCGCGGCGGAGCCAAGGTGTTCGCCGGCCCGCGCGGGAAGCTGATCGGCGTCAATCGCATCAGCGTGCAGTCGTACCTGCGCGGCGTGCTGCCGCACGAGATCGGCAAGCTCGAGGCGGCGACGCTCGAAGCCGGCAAGGCCCAGGCCGTCGCCGCGCGCACGTACACGTTGTCTTATATCGGCCGCAGAGCGGCCGAAGGATTTGACTTGTACGACTCCGTCGAAGACCAGGTGTATGGCGGCACCACCGAAGAAGGACCGATCACCGACCGCGCCGTGGGCGACACCGATGGGATCGTCGTACTCCACGCGGGCGCCTACATCCGCGCCAACTACCACTCCACCTGCGGCGGGGCGACCGTGAACGTCGAGGATGTGTGGCCCGACCCGCCGTTTCCGTGGTTGCGGCAGGTCGAGGACCGGGACGTGAACGACGCGTGGTGCAAGTCGTCGAAGCACTTCCGCTGGGTCGAGCGCTGGACCGGCGCCGCCGCGCTGTCCCTGCTCAACAAGTACGGACCCGAGCAGAGCGGCATCGCGCCGCCCGCGGGTGGCTGGAAGGAGCTGCGCGACGTGCGCGTCGCCTCGCGCACGCCGAGCGGGCGCGTGCGCGAGCTGACATTCGTCACCGACAGGGGGACGATCGTGGTGTTCGCCGACCGCACCCGCTGGGTGCTGCGGCGGCCCGCGTCGGCGGGCGGCGGAATCCTGCGCTCGAGCCTGTTCAAGCTCGCGGTGAAGAAGGACAAGCGCGGTCGCGTCAGCGAGGTGATCGCCTCGGGCGGGGGCAACGGCCACGGCGCCGGCATGTGCCAGGTGGGCGCGCTGGCGCAGGCGCGCGCCGGGCGCGATTACCGCGCGATCCTGCGCTTCTATTACACCGGAGTCGAGCTCGTGCGGCTTTGAGCCTCGCCGGCCCCACGCCTCCGTTCGAGCTCCTTGCAGACCTCTCCCGCCGCCTGTCGGCGGCTCGAGTGCATCACGCGCTCGGCGCGAGCGGGCTCCTCTACGCGCACGGCCTCGTCGATCACGTGGGGGACTGGGACCTCACCGTCGAGGGTTCGCGCGCCACGATCGAGCCGCTCGTCGTCGACCTCGCGCCGCGATTCGTCGGTTCCTCGGGCCTGCACGCGGACTCGAAGCTGGTGCTGCATGACGCGCTGGTGGAGCTGATCCTCGACTTCGCATTCGTCAGCGAAAACGGTGCGATTGCCCGCATGCCGACGATCGTGGCGGGGGAGTGGCGCGGCATTCCGCTCGGCGCGCTCGAGATGTGGGCTGCGGCCTACTCTCTGTTGGGTCGCTCGGCCAAGGCTGAGCTGGTGTTCGCGCGGCTCGCCACGACCGGCGCGGATCCGGCCGTGCTCGCTCGCCTCGCGAAGGAACCACTGCCCGCCGCTCTCGCGGCGAGAGTCAGCTCGCTCCCGCTGCGCCGTCCGGTCGCCGGCACAGGACCATCCGGTTCGCCGGGCGGTTCGCAAACGCCCCGATCGTGAGCAGCGCCAGATCCCAGCGGTAGAGCAGTTGCGGGAACCGATTCAGGAACCGGAACGGCCCCAGTTCGTTATTCATCAGG
Organism: Candidatus Eiseniibacteriota bacterium; assembly: GCA_031431875.1. Lineage (GTDB taxonomy): Bacteria > Eisenbacteria > RBG-16-71-46 > RBG-16-71-46 > DASYSL01 > JANPEF01. The sequence continues at coordinate 41,637 of JANPEF010000017.1, forward strand.
TGGTGCGTCGGCGCGTCGTCGAGCACGGAGAGGCCGCGCGCCATCAGTGCGGGGCCGTAGGCCTCCCAGCCGCGCACGACATTGTGCGCCGCATCGTGGCGCCTCCCCCGCAGGAAGATCTCGGTGAACACGAAGTAGCCTCCGGGCTTCACCGCGTCGGTCAGGTTGGTGAGCGCGCGATCCCAGCGCTCGTCATCGGTGATGTGGAACAGGACGTCGAAGCACGAGACGATGTCGTACGTCGTCTGCGGCCGCCACTCCGAAAGGTCGCCCACCTCGAAGCGCGCCGTGGGGAACTTCTTCGCCAGCTCGAGCGCCGACACGTCGGTCAGGTCCACGCCGGTGACGGCGCCCCCGCGTTCCAGGAAGTGCTCGACGAAGAACCCGCTGCCGCACCCGCCGTCGAGGACGTTTCTTCCGGCGACCCGGACATGGTGGGCGGCGCACAGGCGGTCGAGGACGCCGGCACGGAGGGCGTAGCACAGGCGGTTGTACTCGGCCGAGAGGCCCGGGTGCCCGGTGCCGCGCAGGTCGAAGTTCTCGGATAGCCGCTCCTGCCAGAACTCGCGGGGGCGGTAATCCGATGACGTGGGGTCGCTCATGAGGGCAGGATAGGGGCCGATGCGGGACCCGTCCAGCGGACCCTTGACGGGGCGCAAAGGACCCCGCTATTCTGCGCAGGCACCGCGGGGGCCCCTTGGCCCCCGTCATGCTGGAGGGGTTGTAGTTCAGTTGGTTAGAACGCCTGCCTGTCACGCAGGAGGTCGCGGGTTCGAGTCCCGTCAACCCCGCCATTCCCGTCGTCTGGACGCCGTGCCTTCGGGCCGGCGTTTTCGTTTTGGAAAAGCCGTTGACCCGTTCGGACCGGATCGTATACTGCCGCCGGTTTGCAGTGCCGTCCCGTCCGAACCCGTCCGGCGTCGCGCCGGACCACACCACAGGCAGGGTGCGCTATGGAACTCCTCGAACTGTCCGCGGCAGACGAAGCCCTCGTCCTCATGATGGGGAGCGACAAAGACGACGCCGACGAAGAATTCATCGACGACCTCGACGAAGAAGAGGATGACGATGACGATGATGACGACGACGCCGACGACTTCGACGAAGATGAAGATGACGACGACCTGGACGATGAGGAAGATCTCGAGGACGACGACGAGTAGTCGTCTCGCGAGGCACGATCGATCCCGCCGCGACCCGGCGCGGGGAGGCGCGTCCTCCTCGCGCCGTCGTCATTTCACGGGCCCCGTGTCGGAAGGAGAGACGCCATGATCCGCACCACGACGAACCGCCCACCGCACATGGTCGACTTCTGCTTCGGCGGCCTGCCCGGTGAGTTCACCAACCTCGAGACCGCGCACGCGGTCATCCTGCCCGTGCCCTACGACGGCACTGTCTCGTACATGAGTGGTAGCCGCCTGGGCCCGCGCGCGATCATCACCGCGTCGCAGTCGATGGAGCTGTACGACGAGGAGCTGGGCGCGTTCTACGAGCACGGCATCCACACCTTGCCCGACCTCGAGGTCCAGTCCGACGCCAAGACCACGATCGACCGCGTCACCACCGCCGTCGAGTGGGGCCTCGACCAGGACAAGTGCATGATCACGCTGGGCGGCGAGCACTCGCTCACCAGCGGCCCCGTGCGCGCCTACGCGAAGAAGTACCCGAAGCTCTCGGTGCTGCAGTTCGACGCCCACGGCGACCTGCGGCAGGAACTCAACGGCACGCCGTGGAGCCACGGCTGCGTCATGCGCCGTGTGCGGGAGATGGTGCCGGCGACGCAGGTCGGCATCCGCTCGATCTCCGAGGAGGAGGCCGAGCTCATCGGCGCCAACAAGTGGCCCATGTTCAGCGCCCGGAGGACCAAGGCGATGCGCGGCGACTACGCGCCCATCGTCGAGTCGCTCAGCGACGACGTCTACATCACGGTCGACCTCGATGCGTTCGACCCGGCGACGCTCCCCGGCGTCGGCACGCCCGAGCCCGGCGGCCTCGACTGGTACGAGCTGACCGAGATCGTCGCCCAGGTGGCGCGCAAGAAGCGTATCGTGGGCTTCGACATCATGGAGCTCATGCCGATCGGCGGGCAGGTTCGCTCCGACTTCACCGCGGCGCGCCTGACGTACCGCATGTGGGGCTGGACGCTGGTCTCGCAGGGCAAGCTCGCCGCACCCGACCCGAATCGCCCGCTCTGAGCAGGCACGAAGGCCCCGTGAGCGCGACCGACACCGCGACCGATTACCCGACGCTGCGCCTGAAGAAGAACCAGGACCGCCGCATTCGCGGCGGACATCCGTGGATCTTCTCCAACGAGATCGACACCGTCGAAGGCGAGCCCGAAGGCGGCGCCACCGTCGACGTCGTCGACTCGCGGGGCGCCTACCTGGGCCGCGGTTATCTCAACCGGCACTCGTTGATCGCCGTGCGACTGCTCACGCGCAGCCGGGATCCCATCGACGCTTCGTTCTTCAAACGGCGCATCGCCCGGGCCGCGGCCTATCGCGAGGAACTGTTCCCGGGTGCGACGGCTTTGCGGGTCGTCTCGAGCGAGGGGGACTTCATCCCGGGTCTGACCGTCGATCGCTACGATGACGTGTTGGTCGTCCAGATCAGCACCCTTGGAATCGAAGCGCGCAAGGAGTGGGTTCTCGACGCCCTGCTCGAGACGTACAAGCCCCGCGCGATCCTCCTGAAGAACGACGTGCCGCTGCGCACGCTCGAGGGCCTGCCGCTGGAGACCTCGGTCTGGCACGGTACCTTCGAGCCGCCGGTCACGATCGATGTCGATGGCCTGCGCTACGCGGTCGACCCGCTCGCCGGCCAGAAGACGGGGTTCTTCTTCGACCAGCGCCTCAATCGCGGCATGCTCGGCGGTCGGGTCGAGGGTGCCCGCGTGCTCGATGCGTTCTGCTACTCGGGCGCGTGGGGGCTGACGGCTCTGCGCCACGGCGCGGAGCACGTGACGTTCCTCGACGAGTCGGCTGCGGCGATCGAGTCGGCCGCGGCGAATGCGACTCTCAACAACCTCAGCGAAGACGCCCACTTCGAGAAGGCCAACGCCTTCGACGCGCTGCCGCGGCTCGCCGAGGGGCGCGAGCGCTTCGACGTGGTCGTGCTCGACCCGCCTGCGATGGTCAAGTCACGCGGCAAGCTGGGCGCCGGGCTCAAGGGCTACCGCGAGCTCAACCGCCGCGCCATGTCGCTCCTGCCGTCGGGGGGCTGGCTGTTCACCAGCTCGTGCTCGTACCACGTCTCGCGCGAGGACTTCCTGCGCGTGCTCGGCGAGGCGGCGCGCGACGCGCACCGGCCGTTCCGCGTGGTCGAGTGGGGGCGGCCCTCGCCCGACCACCCGGTGCTGCTGGCGGCGGCCGAGACGGATTACTTGAAGTGCGTCGTATTGCGCGCGATTTGATCCAGGGGATTGCGGCGGCGAGCCTGCTCGTCACGCTTGCCGTGACGGTCGCGTCCGCAGCCGGCAGCATGACCTTCCAGAGTGCCTTCCGATCCCTTGACGGTGAACAGTTCCTCGAAGACGAGCCGATCTGGTTCTGCGTCGAGGATGACGTCCTGGAACGAACCGGATCCCCCTGGCAGATTCGACTCGTTGGCATCGAGGATGCAGGCGTCGCATTTCGGGAGGACGCTCAAGCGCCAATGGACTTCACGGCAGTGGCAATGCGGGACGCGCAGGGAAACCTGATTTCGCCGCCGCCACTGCGCGTGCGCCGCGCTGGCGAGTTCTCCTCGAAGTTCAACACGACCACGCGTGGCGAACTCTTCCCCTTATTCTCGGTCCATCCGGGACTACGCGCGGGCCGCTACGAGGTCCGCAGGACCGATGCGGACACCGCAAGAGCGATCGCGACGTTTCAGGTCGTCGCGCCCCGGGGCTCCGAGCTCTCGGTTCGCGCCGGGCTGGCCCGGGTCGGCCGCCTGCTCGCCGACGATGATCCCGCAAGTCTCGACCAGGCCGCGATCCTCTCCAACGCCATCCTCGAGCGGTACCCCCGCAGCTCCTATCGGACGATCGTCTACATCTACGTGTGGGTCCTGAAGTCCGGGTTCTCGGAGAGTGGGGATTCGGGGACCTGGCTCGAGGAGGCTTTCGCCCACTTCCACGACTCCTGCTTCGGGGTTTGGGCTCTCGAACAGGCGGTACGGCGGGGGCCGTCGGAGGACTTCTACAAACGGCTGCGTCGGCTCGTCGGACTCTATCCGGACACGAAGCTCGCGCGTGCAGCCGTAGGGTTCCTTTAGGTTGGAGTCGTAGGACTCCCGACGCTTGATCCGTGTGCTGCCCTTGCACTACGATCAAGTCTGTCGGTTGAGAGGGCTGCCCTTGCGGCTCGCGCTCGGCTCGCCTGGGCCTCAGCCGACCTTCGTTCCAAACCCCTCGAGTTCCCGCCCCCGCCGGGTCCAGCGGCCTTGTATCTCTGCTACGTCGATGAATCGGGCGATCCCGGGCGATCCCGGGCGTCAGGGCTCGACGCACCTCGTGCTGACCGGCGCCGCACTCGCCGAAGGCAAGTGGGAGTCCGTCCGGTTCGAGTTCGACCGGATTCTCGCCGAAGTTCTGGACTGATCAACGGCGACCTCCAGAGCTCCACGCCAGCGATCTCAGGCGAGGAGTCGGGGTGTTCCGCGACCTGAGCGAGACCCGGAGACGGGAGGTCGAGCAGCGCTGGTGTTCGGTCGTGGCGGGGCTCCATGAGACCGAACTGACGGTCTTCACCGTGATCGCGGACAAGCGATCGTGGTTTCAGCAGAACCCGACACGGACCGGCGATGAGCTCTACCTCGATCTCTTCGAGGATCTCTCGAGTCGATTCGACCTGTTTCTGCGGCGCAGGAATGCGCTCGGATCCCCGAGCAAGGGGATCATCATCGCGGATCCCCACAAGAAGGATCTCTCGAAGGCGCTTCGCAGGCAGCAGCGGTCGGCCCAGGACTCAGGAAACCGGTGGTCCCGCATCCACAACCTGATCGAGACGGTGTTCTTCCTCGACTCACAAGAGTCGCCCGGGTTGCAGGTCGCCGATCTCTGTTCCTACGCGGTCTGGCGGCTCATCGGGTCCGGGGACGCGTCACTCGCCCGCGCGATCCGCGAGTGCTTCGACCGGGAATCTCCCAGCTCATCCCGCAATCCGGGGAAGTGGCACGGGGTAAAGTATCTCGGGTCAGACCCGGTCATCCGGACGCGGCTCGCATCGCTTTGGTCCTGACTCGCCTGTCCGGCCCGACGTGCGCCAGTGGAAATCCCCGCGACCAGTTCGAGCCGGTACATGCTGGGCAGCTGGTCCAACTAACCGCCTGTTCCAGAATGTGTTGAGGCGTCTCTCAAAGGTGCGTCCTCAACTGGTTCCGGAACCAGTTCATCGGGTGTGGCGCGAACATCCGATCCAACCGCCGCCCCCGAAGACTCTTCAGCCCGCCTGCGTCTCGGTCGCCGCGCCGCCCTCGGGCAGGGTCTCCGGCGCCGCCGCCGCCATCGCGCCGGCCGCCCGCTTCTTCACCTCGTCCACGTAGTTCATGCGCAGCTCGGTCAGGGCGCGCTCCATGACCTGGGTCTCCTCATCGCTGCGATTGCCGCGGGTGCGTTCCTCGAGTGCAGCGATCGTGTCGATCGTGATGCGGGCGGCGTCGAGCTGCGGCTCGTCGACCTTCGCGGTGGCCGGGTTGGCGATCTTGCCCAGTTGCTGGTAGGCGGCCTGGACCAGGCCCAGGACGAGCGAGATCACCAGGGCGGAGGTGCGGTCCTTCGGGGGCGTGACGTTCATCGGTCCTTCTCCAGGGACTTCGCCTCGTCCCACAGCGCGTCCATCTCCTCGAGCGTGGCGCGCGTGGGGTGCGATCCCTTTTTCTCGAGTTCGTCCTCGATGTGCTGGAAGCGCGAACGGAAGCGCGACACGGTCGCCCGCAACTCGCGCTCGGGGTCGACGCGCACGAAGCGCGCCAGATTGGTGACGGCGAACAGAAGGTCGCCGAGTTCCGACGCGAGGCGGGCGTGGCCGGGGCCGGTGTCCTTCCCGCGAAGCGCGAGTTCCTCCCGCACCTCCTCGAGTTCTTCCTCGACCTTGGCGACCACCTGCGCGACCTCGGGCCAGTCAAACCCGACCGACGCCGCTTTTTCTTGCGTCCTGAATGCGGCCGTCAGCGACGGCAAGGACGCGGGCATCTTCCCGAGCAATGAGCGCGAGTTCTGCTCCTCCTGCTTGATCTCCTGCCACTGGCGCTGCGATGCACTCGCGGTCTTCACCGTCGCGTCGCCGAAGACATGGGGATGCCGGCGGCGTAGCTTGGCCGCTGTCGCACGGCAGAGCGAGTCGAAGGAGTGGTGGCTGGTCTCGGCGAGCATGTCGGCGCAGCTGATCACCAGGAACAGCGTGTCGCCCAGCTCCTCGGCGGTCTCGTCGGCGTCGTTCTTGGCCACGGCGTCGAGGATCTCGTAGGCCTCCTCGATGAGGTAGGGCGTGAGCGTCGAGAGGGTCTGCTCGCGGTCCCACGGGCAGCCGTCGGGGCCGCGCAGCCGGCGCAGCACGTCGCGCAGTTCCTGGAATCCGGGATCGGGGACGGCGGCGGGGGTGGCGGGGGTGACGGGCGCGGCTGGCAACTTGGGGTCCATGCCCGGAGGATAGCCGAGCCATGGCGCGAGCGGCAATCGGGGGCGCCTTGCCGCCGGGCCGACCCGCCCGTAGACTGCCGACGCGCGTGCCGTGCCGCCCGCCGGAGGTCCTGTGCCGTTCTCGACGTGGGTCGAAGTCGACCTCGACATCCTCGATGCCAACCTCGATGCGATCCGCCGCGACATCGGCGCCGAGCGCGAGATCCTGCTCGTCGTCAAGGCCGATGCCTACGGGCACGGTGCCGTCGAGGTTGCCCGTGCGGCCGCCGCGCGCGGCGTGCGCCAGTTCGGCGTCGCCACGCTGCATGAGGGGATCCAGCTCCGCGATGCCGGCCTGACGGCCGATATCTGGGTGCTGTCGCCGCTGCTGCCGAGCGAGATCCGACAGGCGCTTGCGCACCATCTCGAGCCCACGCTGCCGTCGCTCGACTTCGCACGCGCATTGTCGCAAGCCGCGCGGGACAGCGCGGCCGGACCGGTGCGCGTGCACGTCGAGGTGGACACGGGCATGGGACGCACCGGCGTCGACGCGACCGAGGCAGTGGAATTTCTCACGGCGGTGGATGCGTTGCCGGGGTTGCGGGTGGGATCTGTTTACACCCATTTCCCCGATGCGGATGCGAAGGACCTGGGCTTCGCCCGGCAACAGGTCTCGCGTTTCCACGAAGTGCTCGTCGCGCTCGAGGCTCGCGGCCTTCGGCCGCCGCATGTGCACGCGGCAAACTCGGCCGGCACGCTCCGACTGCCCGAGGGGCGGTTTGACCTCGTGCGACCAGGGCTCGCCGCCTACGGCACGGTCCCCCCGAACGCCGACAGGACCGGAGCTGCCGCTCTGCTCAAACCCGCCATGGCCTTCCGCTCGCGCCTGGTCCAGGTGCGGCGCATGCGCGCGGGGCGCTCCATCTCGTATGGCCGCACGTTCACCACGGCGCGCGAGAGCCTCATCGGAGTGGTGCCCGTGGGCTACGGGCACGGGTACTCGTGGCTGTGCTCGAATCGCGGCGCGATGCTGGTGGGCGGGCGGCGCGCGCCGATCGTGGGGCGCGTCACGATGGACCTGACGATGGTCGACCTCACGGACCTCGCCCTCGAGACCGGCCGCACGCCGCAGCCCGGGGACCCCGTGGTACTGTTCGGGACCGGCGACGGCGGCTCGATCCCGATCGAGGAACTGGCGGGGTGGAGCGAGACGTTGCCCTACGAAGTCCTGTGCACGATCGGCAAGCGCGTCACGCGCGTCTACTTGCGCGGCGGCCGGCCGTGGCGCGTGGTCACGCTGGTCGGGTCGATGGATCCCGACGACGTGCCCGCGGCATTCCACCAGGAGAACGCATGATCGAGCGCGGCGAGACGGCGGTTCCGGACGAGGTGTCGCTGGTCGCCGAGGCGACGAGCGCGCTGGCGCAGGCGTACGCGCCATACTCGCGCTTCCCGGTCGGCGCCGCGCTGCGCACGCCGGCCGGCCGCGTCTACCGCGGGGCCAACGTCGAGAACGCATCGCTCGGGTTGTCGATGTGCGCCGAGCGGAACGCGGTGTTCTCGGCAGTCGCCGCCGGCGAACGCGCGTTCGAGGCGATCGCGATCGTGAGCAAGGCGCCCGAGCCGACGCCGCCGTGCGGCGCGTGCCGCCAGGTGCTGCTCGAGTTCGGCGCCGACGAGCTGACGGTGCTCCTCGCCACGACGCAGAAGCCGGGGCGCATCGAGCGGCTCACGCTCGGCGCGCTCACGCCGTTCGCCTTCCGTCGCTTCGAACCGGGAGCCTGAGCCGATGAGCGACCTCGATCGCACCGCGCTCGTCGAGCGCATCACCCGCCTCGTCCTCGCCGAGATGTCGGGCGGTGCCACCCCTGGAGCGGCTGCCGCGGCGATGCACGCCTATGCGGCGGCCCCGCGCGGCGCCGCGGGCGCCCCGGGCTGCCCGCGCTGCGATGCGTGGGGCCCGTGTGCGGAGCACTGTGCGATCGAAGTCCGCAACGCGTTCGAGTCCGGCGCGACCCGCGTGTCGTCGTCCCCGGGCTTCTGTCCATCCGACGAAACAGGGATCAGCGCGCGGATCGATCACACGTTGCTCAAGCCCGAGACCACGGTCGACGAGATCCGTGTCCTCTGCCGCGAAGCGGCAGAGAATTGCTTTGCCTCGGTTTGCGTGAACCCGACCTACGTGACTCTCTGCGCGGAACTGCTGCGCGATTCATCGGTGAAGGTGTGCACGGTGGTCGGATTCCCCCTCGGGGCACATCTCTCCGAGGTGAAGGCCTACGAGACCCGCCGCGCCATCCAGGACGGCGCGCGCGAGATCGACATGGTGATCGACATCGGCGCGCTCAAGTCGCACGACCACGCGAAGGTCGAGCGCGACATCCGTGCGGTCGTCGACGCGTGCGGGCCGCACGTCGTCTCCAAGGTCATCCTCGAGATGACGCTGCTCACGACCGAGGAGAAGATCGCCGGCTGCTCGCTGTCGAAGGCCGCGGGTGCGGACTTCGTGAAGACCTCGACCGGCTTCGCCGGCGGGGGCGCCACGCTCGAGGACGTGAAGCTGATGCGCGCGGTCGTCGGCTCGGACATGGGTATCAAGGCCGCCGGCGGGATCCGCACGCAGGAGGACGCGAAGAAGATGATCGAGGCCGGCGCGACGCGCCTGGGCACCAGCGCCTCGATCAAGATCGTGCGCGGCGAGACGGTCACGGGCGGGTACTGATGTCGGCCGGAGGCCAGGCCTTCGACGCCCGCCGCTTCATCCGCGCCCGCCGCGACGGCGAGCGTCACGGGGGCGACGAGATCCGCGGCTTCGTCCAGGCCGTCACCGCCGGGACGATCGAGCCCTACCAGGTCACCGCGTGGCTCATGGCCGCGTACTTCCGCCCGCTCGACGACGAGGAGACGTTCGCGCTCACCGACGCGATGATGCGCTCGGGCACGGTCATCGAGTTCACCGATCTCCCGGGGCCCACCGTCGACAAGCACTCGACCGGCGGCGTCGGCGACAAGATCTCGCTGCCGCTCGCGCCGCTCGTCGCGGCGTGCGGCGCGTACGTGCCGATGATCTCGGGCCGCGGCCTGGGCCACACCGGCGGCACCCTCGACAAGCTCGAGTCGATCCCGGGCTTCGATCCCAGGCTCTCGGTCGCGGCGTTCAAGGCGCAGACGCGATCGCTCCGCCTCGCCTTCGGCGCGCAGACTGCCGAACTCGCGCCCGCCGACGGCGTCCTCTACTCGCTGCGCGACGTCACAGCCACGGTTGAAACGATCCCGCTCATCGTCGCGAGCATTCTCTCCAAGAAATATGCCTCCGGCACGCAGGCCGTCGTCTTCGACGTCAAGACCGGCAAGGGCGCGTTCATGCGCGCGTTCGAGGACTCGCGCACGCTCGCCGAACGCCTGGTCGCCGTGTCGCAGCGGATGGGCAAGCGCGCGACCGCGCTGGTGACCGCGATGGACCAGCCGCTGGGCGCGGCATGCGGCAATGCGCTCGAGGTCCGCGAGTCGCTCGACGTCCTGCGCGGCGGCGGCCCCGCCGACGTGCGCGAACTGACGCTGGCGCTCGCGGCCGAGATGCTCATGCTCGCCGGGATCGATGACGATGCATCCGCGGCAAAGACCCGCGCTTCGCGCGGGCTGGACTCCGGCGACGCGCTCGCGCTGTTCCGTCGCGTCGTCGAGGCGGAAGGCGGGGACCCGCGGGCGGTGGATGAGCCGGACAAGCACCTCGCACGGGCGCCGCGGCTCGTCCCGCTTCTCGCGCAGCGTGCCGGATACGTCACATCGATCGACGCCTACGCCGTCGGCGAGGCGATCGTCGCCCTGGGCGGCGGGCGGCGCGCCGCGGCCGATCGCATCGACCCCGCGGTGGGTATCGTGTTCGAGAAGAAGGTCGGCGATGTGGTGAAGGCGGGGGAGACGCTCGCGATCGTGCATGCGGCGGCGGGAGGCGCGGTCGAGCCGGTCATCGCGGCGCTCGGTGCGGCTGTTGCAATTGGGGACGCGCGGGTCGATCCGGGATCGCTGGTGCGACTGCGGGTGGGTTGACGGGTCGAGTCCGGAGGGTGAAACTCGTCGGAGTGCCCCCACGACACCGCCCCTGCGGGTCATGTCCGTGCCGATCGTCTCCGTGTTCTTCGGCATCGTCGTGCGGATGGACTCCGAGGATCATTCCCCGGCGCACTTTCACGCGGAGTTTGGCGGGGATCGAGCGAGCTTCAGTTTGCTGGGGGAAAGGCTCTCCGGCGAGATCCGGTCGTGTGTTGCCCGACGGCTCATTCGCGAGTGGGCGCAGGCTCACCGCGATGAGCTCGAGCTCAACTGGTCCAACTCAAGAGAGGCGCGGCCGATGCACTCCATCGAGCCCCCGGGGTGACTGGCGATGAAACCCATTCCCTTCGTGACCGCCGCGGACTTTCGCGGCGACTTTCGCATCCATCTTCGTTTCGACGATGGTGTCGAGAAGACCGTTGATTTCAGGCCGTACCTGCACGGCCCTGTCTTTGTGCCCCTGATGGAGCCCGCGTTCTTTCAGGCGTTCCGGATCGAGGGCGGCACGGTGGCCTGGCCGAATGGTGCAGACGTCGCACCGGAGACGCTGCACGCAGCCCCGGCAATCGGCGAGGCGGCCTGACGCGACAGGGCGCGCAAATCGTCCGAACCCGGAGTTCCAATCCCTGCGGCACGCGACCGGACGCATGAGGGTCGCGTGCCTCATCCACTTCTGCACTCGACGAATCGCGCAACTATCCCCCGTGGAGGTCCCGTGGTCTCGAACTCGCTGCCCCGCACCGTCATCCTTCTCACCCTCGCACTCACCCTCGCAGCCATGCCGGCCTCCGCCCAGGAAGCCGGCGAGCTCGCAAAGAAGACGCAGAACCCGGTCGGCGACCTGACGTCCGTGCCCTTCCAGTTCAACTGGTCGAGCGGCGGCGACCTCGGAAACCGCGCGCTGTACAACCTGAACTTCCAGCCGGTGTTTCCGCTCGGCATCAACACGAAGTGGAACCTGATCGCGCGCCCGGTCATTCCGATCCTCAACATTCCGGTGCCCGGAAGCGAGGGCCCCGATGGAATCAGCGACCGCGCGACCGGCATCGGCGACATCCAGACCCAGCTCTTCCTCACGCCGAAGAGCCCCGGCAGCATCATCTGGGGTGTGGGCCCGGTGCTCTCGCTGCCGACGGCGACGAATGACCTGGCGCGCACCGGCGTGTTCGGGATGGGACCGACGGCGGTGCTGCTCGCGATGCCGGGCAAGATCGTGACCGGCGTTCTGGCGAACCAGGTCTGGAAGGTCGCGGGGACGGAGGACAGCGGCGACTACAGCCGCGCGTTCATCCAGCCGTTCTTCAACTACAATCTGCCCAACGCGTGGACGATCGGGACGTCGCCCGGAATCACGGCGAACTGGGAGGCGGCGAGTGGCCAGGAGTGGACGGTGCCCGTCGGCGGGGGTGTCTCGAAGGTGACGGCGATCGGCAAGCAGCCGTTCCAGTTGGGCATGTTCTACTACCACAATGCGGTCAAGCCGGATGGAGCGCCCGAGGATACGTACCGGCTCAATGCCTCGTTCCTGTTCCCGATCGCCAAGCCGTAGCGTTCGCCGCCGGGAGGGGGCGGGCGAGCCGATACGGGCTCGAACGCCCCCCTTGCCCACCCCGGTGGCCTCCCGTAGACTGCGGCCGACCTTTACGATGCCGCGCGGCAGCTTCCCCTCCGGATCTCCCTGCCGACCCGCACCGGGCCCCGGTCGCCCGGCCGCCTCCGCGCATCCTGATCCGACGCAGACCCACGAAAGGGGGCCTCGGTGAACACCCGTACCAAGTCGGCAACGAGCGGCCTGAGCCGTCTCGACCTGCCCGAGGATCGCATCCGCTTGCTCTATCGCCGCCTGTGGACCTCGCGCCTGATTGATGAGCGCGGGCGCAAGCTGTTCCGCCAGGGCCGCATGCTCGGCAACATGTACACCGCGGTCGGCCAGGAGGCGATCACACTCGTCCCGGCGTTCCTGCTGCAGGAGCTCGACTTCATCGGGCCGTCGCACCGCGAGTTGCCCGCGTCGGTGGGCAAGGGCGTGCCGACGGACGTGATCTTCGCGCAGATCCTCGCGCGTGCCTCCTCGCCGGATCGCGGCAAGTCGCATCCGTGCCACTATGGCTACGCGCCGCTGCGCGTGCTCACGCCTGCGTCGACGGTCGCCGCGCAATACGTCGTCGCGACGGGCGTTGCGCTCGCCTACAAGATGCAGAAGAACGGCCTGATCGCGCTCGCCTACACCGGCGACGGCGGCACCGCCCGTGGCGACTTCCACGAGGCGCTCAACTTCGCGGCCGTGCAGAAGCTGCCGGCCGTCTACATCATCCAGAACAACCTGTGGGCCGAGTCGGTGCCGCTGCACATGTCGACCGCGCTCACCGACCTGTCGGATCGCGCGAAGGCGTACGGCATGCCGGGCGTGACGATCGACGGCAACGACGTGGTCGAGGTGTACGCCACGGCGTCGAAGGCGATCGAGCGTGCCCGCAACGGCGGCGGCCCGACGCTGATCGAAGGGAAGACCTATCGCTGGTACGGCCACTCCGAGATCGATCCGGCGAACTACCGAACCGACGAGGAAGTGAACGCGTGGAAGGCGAAGGATCCGCTGCCGCGCTTCGAGAAGCTGCTCATTGAAGAGGGCGTTCTCGCCGCCGACGATCCGGCGAAGATCCAGGCCGATGTCGCCAGGGAGATCGAGGACGCGCTCACGTGGGCGGAGGCACAGCCGTACGCGACCGCCGAGGCCACCTACGAGGACGTCTTCGCGCCGGGCACCTTCGGCGGATACAAGTGATGGTCGGTTGACGCTCGCTGCGAAGTCCGCGCGGGATTCCGCGACCGACATGGTGCAGCTGGTGCTGCCGAACGACACCAACACGATCGGCAACGTGCTCGGCGGCACCGTGATGCACTGGATCGACATCGTCGCTGCGATCGCCGCCCATCGCCACGCGGGCCGGCTGTGCGTCACGGCGTCGATGGACGATTTGTCGTTCGAGGCGCCGATCAAGATGGGCCAGCTCGCGCACCTGACCGCGCGGGTGACGTACACGTCGAACACCTCGGTCGAGGTGCAGGTGCACGTCGAAGCCGAGAACCTGAACACCGGCAATCGTCGCCGGACGAGCACTGCGTTCCTGACCTTCGTCGCCATCGACGAGGTGGGGCGCCCCGTTCCCGTGCCGCCGCTCCTGGTCGGCCCCGAGGACGAAGAGGAACACGCCCGCGCCGTCGTTCGCCGACGGGAACGCCTGAACCGCCGCGCCGTGCGCGGCCCTCGCCCCGCCTGAACGGGGCCCGGAGGAAAGAGGAACCATGTCGACCCTGTTGAACGCAGTGAACCCCGGCACCGGCGCTCCGAAGACGATGATCGAAGCCATCACCGAGGCGATGTACGAGGAGATGGAAGCGGACGACCGCGTGTTCTGCATCGGCGAGGACATCGGCTTCTACGGCGGCGTGTTCAAGGCGACCAAGGGCCTGTTCGACAAGTTCGGCGGCGAGCGCGTGATCGATTCGCCACTGTCCGAGTCGATGATCATCGGCGCCGGCGTCGGCGCGGCACTGGTCGGCATGCGGCCGATCCCCGAGATTCAATTCGCGGACTTCATCACGTGTGGAATTGACCAGATCGTCGAGCAGGCCTCCAGAATCCGATACCGCACGGGTGGTTCCTGGACTTGCCCGGTGGTCATTCGCTGCCCTTACGGCGGAGATGTCTCCGGAGGCCTGTATCACTCTCAGTCCGTTGAAGCATGGTTTGTCCACACGCCGGGCATCAAGGTGTGCGTCCCGGCGTTCCCGTCCGACGCCAAGGGCATGCTCAAGGCCGCGATCCGCGACCCGGATCCGGTGCTGTTCTTCGAGCACAAGCGCCTGTACCGCTCGGTCAAGGAAGTGATCCCCGACGGTGACTACACGATCGAGATCGGCCCCGCCAAGGTCCGTCGCCAGGGCAAGCACGTCACCGCGATCTCCTATGGGCTCATGTTGATCCGCACGCTCGAGGCGGCGGAGCGCGTGGCCCAGGAGGGGATCGAGGTCGAGGTCGTCGACCTGCGCTGCCTGCAGCCGCTCGACCGCGACACGATCAACGAAGCGGCGAAGAAGACCGGCAAGGTCGTCATCATCCACGAGGACCAGAAGACGCTCGGCGTCGGCGCCGAGATCGCGGCGACGATCACCGAGACCGTGTTCGAGTACCTTGACGCGCCGATCTTCCGTGTCGCCGCGCCCGACGTGCCCGCCATGCCGTTCGCGCCCACGATGGAGCACGAGTTCATGCCCAACGTCGACAAGATCGCCGCCGCGCTGCGCCAGGCCGCGGCGTACTGACCCCGAGTCGAGGAGACCGACCGTGCCGATTTCGATCGTCGTCCCGCAGCTCGGCGAGTCCGTCGTCGAGGGCACCATCAGCAAGTGGTTGAAGAACGTCGGTGACTCCGTCAAGGAAGAGGAGCCGCTGGTCGAGATCATGACCGACAAGATCACGATCGAGGTGCCCTCGCCCGGCGCGGGCACGCTGGGCAGGATCCTGGTCGAGTCGGGCACCGTGCCGATCGGCGAGAAGATCGCGATTCTGCTGAAGGCCGGCGAGACGCTGGCCGACGCCGATGCTGCGCCGAAGAGCGCCGCCGAGACGACCGCTGCCGCGAAGTATGGCTCGGGCGGTGCCACGGCAGGCGCAGCGACGGCGACGGCGCCGGCGCCCGTGGTGGCCCCGCAAGCAACGGCCCCTGCGCCTGCGGCGCAGGTATACGCACCTGCGGCGCAGGTCCATGGCAACGGCCGTGCCCGCTACTCGCCCGTCGTCCGCCGGCTGTCGAAGGAGCACCAGGTCGACCCGACGTGGGTCAAGGGCTCGGGCCTGGGCGGTCGCGTCACCCGCGACGACATGGTCGCCTACATCGCCGACTTGAAGGCCGGCAAGATTGCACCGCCGGCGGCGGCAGGCGGAGGGCGCACGGGCTCGGTCGGCCTGCCGATGGCCGGTCCGCTCGAGGAGACGATCGCCATCGCGGGCATCAGGAAGGCGATCGCCGACAACATGGTGCGCAGCAAGTTCACGGCCGTGCACACGACGACCTTCGAAGAGGTCGACATGTCGGCCATCGTGCGCCTGCGCAACGAGTGGAAGGAGAAGCTCTCGAAGCAGGGTGTGAAGCTCACGTTCACGCCGTTCTTCGTCAAGGCGGCGGTGGTCGCGCTGCGCGACTTCCCGACCATGAACGCGACGTGGAACGGCGCCGAGTCGGTCACCGTCAAGCGCTACTACAACGTCGGCGTGGCGGTGGGGCGTGACAAGGGGCTGATCGTCCCGGTGCTCAAGGACTGCGGTTCGAAGGCCCTGGTCGACATCGCCCGCGGCGTCGAGGATCTGGCGACCCGCGCGCATGGCGACAAGCTGACCATGGACGACCTCACCGGCGGCACGTTCTCGATCACCAACGCCGGGCTATTCGGCTCGTTCGCCTCGACGCCGATCATCAACTTTCCCGAGGTCTGCATCCTCGGCGTGCACAAGATCACCGACCAGCCGATGGCCGTCGACGGGCAGGTCGTGATCCGCCCGAAGATGAACCTGGCACTGACGTTCGATCACCGCTGGATCGACGGCCACACCGCCGTCCAGTACATCGTCCGCGTCAAGGACCTGCTCGAGAAGCCCGAGCTGCTCTGGTTCGCGGTCTGATGACGGGCGCGCATTCGTGAGCGCGCCGCTCGAGCCCTGGCTGCGCGGTCCGGTACCGGACGTGTCGCCGATGCTGCAACCCGCCGCGCACATCCTCCTGCAGGTCGGGGAGGAGGTGCGCGGAGTCGTATCCAGCCTGTCGCCGGCACAGCTCTGGGCGCATCCGGCGGACGCGGCGCCGATCGGCTTCCACGTCCTGCACCTGGCCGGCTCGCTCGATCGGCTGCTCACCTACGCGCGCGGCGCCACGCTGAGCGAGGCCCAGCACGAGGCGATCGCCGCCGAGAAGGCCGCCGCAGAGACGCAGCCCGCTGCCGCCCTCCTCCTCGCCAGGCTCGACGATGCGATCGCCGTGGCCGTGGCCCAGATCGCCGCCACGACCGAGGCCGACGCGCTGACCCCCCGCGTCCTCGGCCGGGCGCAGATCGCGACGAACGCCCTCGGACTCCTCATGCACGCCGTCGAGCACTCGGCGCGCCACGCGGGGCAGATCTCGACGCTCGCGCGGTTCGTCCGGGCTTCCTCTCCCTAGAGATTCCCGATTGCGCTCGGCGACCCTGGCCTTCGGCGCCACCCTCGTTGCGCTTTTCGCCTTTGCCGCGAACTCGCTGCTCTGCCGCCTTGCACTCGCCGAGCGCTCGATCGATCCGGCCTCGTTTACTGCCGTGCGCATCGCCAGCGGCGCGCTGGTCCTGGCAACCCTCGTCACGCTGCGCCGCAGCGACGCGAGCGTGGTGCGCGCCGGCGACCTGGGCTCCGCCTGCGCGTTGTTCGCCTATGCCATCCTGTTCGCCGGTGCCTACGTCGTGCTGCCTGCGGGCACGGGGGCGCTGCTGTTGTTCGGCGCCGTGCAGACGACCATGCTGGTGGCGGCCGTCGTGCGCGGCGAGCGGCCCGGTGCGCTGCAGGCGTTCGGGATCGTGCTCGCGCTCGGCGGGCTCGTTGCACTCGTCGCGCCGGGCCTCGGCGCGCCGCCGCTCTCGGGCGCGCTTGCCATGCTCGTCGCGGGCGCGGCGTGGGGCGCGTACTCGCTACGCGGCCGCGCCGCCGCCGATCCGCTGGCGGTGACGGCCGGCAACTTCGCGCGGGCGTTGCCGCTGGCCCTGGTGCCGCTCGGGCTCGTCGCCGTGGCGGCCGGAACCGGCAGTCCCTTCGCCCCGCACGCGAGCGTGCGTGGCCTGGCGCTCGCGGCCGCCTCGGGCGGGATCGCTTCGGGCATCGGCTACGCGATCTGGTACGCCGCGCTGCCCCGGCTCACGGCGACGCGCGCCGCCGTCGTCCAGCTCACCGTCCCGGTCATCGCCGCCCTCGGTGGCGTGCTGTTGCTCGGCGAGATGGTGACGCCGCGGCTCGCGTTGTCCACTGTCGCGATCCTCGGCGGCGTGGCCCTCGGCCTGCGTCGCGGGCGCTGAACGGGACGCGACCCGGGCACCACTCCTGTTCTACAATCCGTTCGTTCCTCCCTCGTCCCCATCAAGCCCCTGTCACGAGGTGTTCCATGAGCTCCACCGCCACGCCCGCATTCGATCCGCAGAAGGCCGAGGCCTTCGCCGGCCGCTTCGTCTCCGCCCTCAACGACGCGGCGCTCTGTCTCATGATCTCGATCGGCCATCGCCTCGGCCTGCTCGATGCGATGCGCGATCACGCGCCCGAGACCTCGGCCGAGCTCGCCGCGCGCATGGGCCTGAACGAGCGCTACGTGCGTGAGTGGCTCGGCGCGCTCACGACGTCTCGCGTGGTCGAGGTGGATCCGGCCGACCCGAAAGCCCCGCGCTTCCGCCTGCCGGCCGAACATGCTGCGTTCCTGACGCGTCCGGCGGGGGCGGACAATCTCGCGGTCTTCACGCAGTACATCCCGATCCTGGGCCAGGTCGAGGACGAGATCCTCGACTGCTTCCGCCACGGCGGCGGTGTGCCGTACGACAGGTTCCCGCGCTTCCACGACGTGATGGCCGAGGACAGTGGGCAGTCGGTGCTGTCCTCGCTCGAGGCGCACATCGTGCCGCTCGTGCCCGGCCTGGCCGATCGCCTCACTGCCGGGCTCGACATGCTCGACCTGGGCTGCGGCCGCGGGCTCGTGCTCATGCGCCTCGCGGAGATGTACCCGGCCAGCCGCTTCACCGGCATCGACCTGTCGCCCGAAGCCACGGCGTGGGGTCGGGCCGAGGCAAGACGCCGCGGCGTCGCCGATCGGGTCACGTTCGTCGAGGCCGACCTGTCCGACTACGACGTCAAGGCAGAGCCTTCGCGCTACGACTTCGTCACCACGTTCGACGCGGTCCACGACCAGGCGCAGCCGCTGGCGATGCTCAAGGGCATCCACCGCACGCTTCGCCCCGATGGCGTCTACCTGATGCAGGACATCAAGGGCTCGAGCCACGTGCACGAGAACCTCGAGCATCCGATCGGCACCATGCTCTACGCCGTCTCGTGCCTGCACTGCATGACGGTGTCGCTGGCGCAGGGCGGCGAGGGGCTGGGCGCGATGTGGGGCGAGCAGAAGACCCGGGAGTACGTCGAGCGGGCCGGGTTCCGCTCGTTCGTGAAGCACGAGCTGGCGCACGACATCCAGAACAACTGGTACGTGATCCGCAAGGGCGGGGGAGCCGC
>JANPEF010000018.1:0-19681 GCA_031431875.1 Candidatus Eiseniibacteriota bacterium
TGCACCGAGTTCACGCTGCGCAGCGAGGTGTTCTCGCCGCTCGAAATCCTGCGCCAGTGCACCTCGACCAATGCCGAGATGATGCAGATGACGGGGCAGATCGGCTGCGTTGCGCCGGGAGCCCACGCGGATCTGCTGGTCGTCGACGGCGACCCCCTGGCGGACATCGGACTCCTGGCGGCGGACGGCCGGAAGCTGGCCGTCATCGTGCGCGGCGGCGAGGTGGTCAAGAACACGCTGAATTGAGCCTGTGGAGGCGCGATTCCGCGGATCGCGCCGGCTTCGACCTCCGGCCCGTTCTGGGCTACATTGCAGGGCAGGCAATTCTCGAATTGCGGGTTGATGGAAAGGCGGAGGCGGTCATGGCGGATGCGAAGAAGCCCGGAATCTCGCTCACGGTGGCGGAACCGGACGGGGGAGTGGTCGGGCCGCGCTCGGCCCCCGGCGATGCACCGGGGTCGAACCTCCTGTGGATTCCCGGCGGCACCTTTCGCATGGGATCCGATGAGCACTATGCCGAGGAGCGACCCGTCCATCGCGTCACGGTGGATGGATTCTGGATGGACCGCTACCCGGTGACCAACGAGCGCTTCGCGAAGTTCGTCGAGGCGACGGGTCACGTCACCTTCGCCGAGATCCCGCCGAAAGCCGAGGACTACCCCGGCGCGCTGCCCGAGATGCTCTACGCCGGCTCGCTCGTCTTCGTGAAGCCCAAGGGCCCGGTCGATCGGCGCAACATCGGCAACTGGTGGCAGTACCTGAAGGGCGCCGACTGGCGTCACCCGCAGGGCCCACAGAGTTCGCTCGAGGGGCGCGCGCAGCATCCGGTCGTCCACATCACGTTCGCCGACGCCGAGGCGTTCGCGAAGTGGGAGGGCAAGGAGCTGCCGACCGAGGCCGAGTGGGAGTTCGCTGCGCGCGGCGGGCGCGACGGCGCGGCTTACGCGTGGGGCGACGACCTCCTGCTCGACGGCAAGCACATGGCGAACACGTGGCAGGGCGAGTTCCCGTGGGACAACCAGCTCGAGGACGGCTTCGAGGGCACCTCCCCGGTCGGCGCGTTCCCGGCGAGCGGATACGGGCTGCACGACATCATCGGCAACGTGTGGGAGTGGTCGACCGACTGGTACGTCGCCAACCATCCCGCCGACGAGCAGAAGGCCTGCTGCATCCCGCAGAACCCACGCGGGCCAAAGGCCGAGGACAGCATCGATCCGCGGCAGCCCGAGATCCCCATCCCGCGCAAGGTCCTCAAGGGCGGATCGCACCTGTGCGCGCCCAACTACTGTCGTCGCTATCGCCCGGCGGCCCGCTTTCCCGAGCCCGTCGACACCTCGGCGGCGCACGTGAGTTTCCGCTGCATCGTGCGGGTGCCCGCTGCGAGCGCCTGACCTTGCCCGTCCCGCGCGGATCGGCCGGATTCTGCTGGCCGTGGCCATCGCCGGCGCGACTTCGAGCTGCGCCACGCTCTCGCAGGTCGCCGCCCTGCACCAGGTCGAGTTCCGCCTCGATCGCGTGAGTGGCGCGACGCTCGCCGGAGTCCCGCTCGCCGGCAAGCAGTCCTACGGCGATCTCGGCGCCCTCGACATCGCGCGCCTCGTCGCCGCGGTGACGACGAAACACGTGCCGCTGGCGATGACAATCCACGTCGAGGGCACGAACCCCGCGAGCAACAGCGTCACGGCCCGCCTCATCCAGATGGATTGGACCCTGTTCATCGACGACGTGGAGACCGTCTCGGGCCACCTCGATCGGCAGTTCCAGTTCGCGCCGGGCCAGCCCACCGACGTGCCGATCGTCGTCGAGCTCGACCTGTGGGAGTTCTTCGGCGGCCGCGCCGAGGACCTGTTCGCGATCGCCATGGGCGCCTCGGGAGCAGGCGGGCGGACGCTCAATCTCGCGCTCAAGGCCACACCGACCATCGACACGCCTCTCGGTCCGATCCGCTATCCGAGTCCGCTCACGATCGTCCAGCGCGACGTCGTGGCGCGATAGTCCCCGCACCCACCTTTGCCGCAATATGTAGAAAGTGCCCCGTACGGTGTCGCATCCCGGCCGAGCGCATTTTCGTAAGCGACGCTCCTCCAATCGGTTAGACAGCATCGCGATCTGGCACGAACGGTGCGTTCTCCCGTGGGGAGGCGTGGCGGAATCTCCCCACGCCGAGCGGCCCCAACGAGGAGCAGACCATGGAACCCCGACGATGGATGAGTGCAGCACTGGGTACGATCGTTCTGGTGCTCGCCTCGGCGTCGCCGGGCGTGGCGCAGAATTGCCTGATCACCGCGCCGGCCACGGTTGCGGTCAACGAGTCGTTCACGCTCTGCGGCCCCACGGCGAGCGGCTACACCTTCGAGTGGTACGGCCCCGGCCTGGCCTCGAGCAGCACCGTGCGTTGCATCAAGACGACGGGATTCGCCAACGGCGGCTATGAGTTCCTTCTCGTGCGCAGCCGCAACGGCGTCGAAGTGGATCGCTGCGTGAAGGTCGTCAACGTCGGGGGGAGCACCGGTGGCACGGCTTCGTGTCAGGTCTCGGGACCGAACTCGATCACGGAGGGCTCGAGCGCCACGTTGTGCGCACCCAACGACGGCATTCATGAGTACACCTGGACGGGCCCGAACGGGTTCACCGCCACGACCGCGTGCGTGACCGTGTCCAGCGAGGGTACGTTCATGCTGACGAGCCGGAACCGGATCACGGGCAGCTCGCGGCAGTGCACGCACCGGCTCGACGTGGTCGGTTCGAACGCGGGGGACATCGGCACGCAGTGCGACATCATTGGTCCGGACGTGCTCCCCACGGGCGGGACGGCTCGGCTGTGCGCGACGTCGCGTTCGAACACGTCCTATCGCTGGAGCGGTCCCGGCGGCTACACCGCCTCGTCGCGTTGCATCACGGTCAGTACGGCGGGCAGCTACACGGTGACGCTGCGCAACCTGTCGACGGGAAGCACCGATCGGTGCACGTATCCGCTGGCGAACGACAATTGGAGCGGCCCGGACGGCGAGGATCCCGACGCCGCGTACTGGGACAACTGTCCTCGCGACCTGCAGTTCTGGCGTGGCGCGATGTCCCAGAAGTCGGCCACCGTGTCCGGGCTGTCGACCGCCGAGCTTCAATCCGTGGCGCGCGAAGTCGGTCGGCGCTCGACCTATTTCAACTGGTCGAATGACGTGCAGGGCCTGCGCGCAGCACTGAGTCCCGCGGCGCCGCTGACCCGTCGCAAGCAGATTGCGCGCCAGTACGCCGCGCTCCTGGCCAACGTCTCTGCCGGCGAACTCAGCCTCGGCAACCAGGGTGACAATGCGATCGGACTCGACTCCGACACGCAGATCGACTTCAAGGGAGCGGGAACGATCGGCGAGCTGATCGCCCTCACCGATCGGTGGCTGCGGGAAAACCGCGGCAACTACGCCCAGCTCAACGCGGCGCTCAACCAGATCAACCGCGGCCGGGGCATCGGCCCGGTGTGCAACGCGGACGGGCAGTGATGCCAGGTGCTCCGGGGTGATCCTCTTCCTCGGCATCGATCGGCATCGGAAATCGTAGCCCAGCGCCCCGGTGGGTTCGCCCCGCCGGGGCGTTCCTGTCGCCTACGGTGACGTCATCGTCACGCTGGCGCTGTACCAGATCGCGTCGCGATCGAGGCTGATCGAGTTGAGCTGCGTCTGCACCGCGATCACGCGGCCGTCGACGGTCAGGCTGTCGGTGACGCCGCCTGGAATGATGAAGGGCCGGATCTTGTTCACCGGGAGCGTGATGTTGAACCCCTTCTCCTGGACGATTCCCTCCAGCAGCCCGGGGACATTGACCTTGTCGAGCACGAAACCGCACACGCCGTGCTTCTCGGCGAGGATGCTGTCGATGGCGGCCCACGAGGCCTTCGATGGCCGGACGTGGACGCGCACCCGCGTCTCGGGGAACACCGGCTTGCAGACGATCTGGCCACCGTCGATCGCCACCTTGAGACGACCGCGGACGACGTAGGTCTGCGGGATCACGTCGGCCGTCAGGCGGCGAGTGATGTCCATGTCGCCGCACGCGAGGTCGGCGACGTTCTTGCCGTTCCACAGGAAGTGGATCGTGGCCCGGCCGTGGCCCTGGCTCACTTCCACCGGCAGCGACATGGCGACGACGTTGTCGCCGAAGTCGATCTTCGGCTGGCCCGGCTTCAGTCTTGCGATGACCTCCTCGATGTCCACGTCGACCACGAACTCACCGATGGTGATGATCTTCTTCACCTTCTTGGCGACGTGGGCCTTGATGCCGCCCAGGCTCAGGGTCGCATTGTCGGCGACGTCGGCGAAGACGCGCGCGATCACGCTGCGCAGAAACGACGTCGGAACGCTGATCACGATGTCACCATCAGGCAGCTTCTGCAGGCGCGGGTCCTTGTCGATCAGGGCGGCTGCATACGACTGCATCGAGTCCTGTTGCGCCTCGAGCCCGGCGATCTCGGCCTTCCACGCCGCGACTTCCTGGTGGGAACTCCGGCGAGCGCAGCCGGCACCGCCGACGAGCGCCGCGAGCAGCAGCACGGCGAGGAACGGGCGCCCGGCCCTCATGAGCGACCCCCGGCGGGCGGCTTGCGCTGCTTCTTCTTGACCGAGATGCCGATGCCCTTCTCGGCGCCCCGCACCTGCCCGACCTCGGCGTGGAGCGTCACCCACAGCTTCCCGCCCGCCGCGAGAACCCGTTCCACCGACAGCTCGAGCGGCACGACGAGCGAGTCGAGCGCGACCGAGCCCTCCTGGATCGCGGGCACGCGGATGTTCTGCGCCAGCGCCACGGGGATCTGGAGTGTGGGCAGCGCGTCCTGCAGCAGGTCGCGCCCCTTGTCCGCGATGAAGTTCTTCCCGCCCGCGCCGAGCACCCTGTCGAACATGCCCGCGCTGCGGACCTCGATGCGATCGACGGCGATCGTCACGCTGAGGCGATGCGTCGTGGAGTCGACCGCGATCGCGCCGAGGCCGCCGTGGATTCGCAACGTTGTCTTCCGCTCGGGCGTCTGCGGCCGGTGGATCTCGCCGTCGAGCGTGATGTAGCCGAACTTGTCGCGCAGCAGCACCGTCGCGCTATCGAGGTGCACGACGAACTTCTTCCCCAGCGGGCGCTCCAGCGGGAGCTGGAAACGCAGGGCGTCGCCGATGACCTTCTCGTCGATGCCGACGAGGAAGCGCTCGCGGGGGATCAGCGTGCCCTGCTCGGCCTCGACGATCAGCTCGCGCAGGCCCTGGTTCTGCCGCTCGAGGACCGCTTTCCTGATCAGGTACTCGGTCTCCTCGTTGGAGGCGGAGCAACCGCCGAGCAGGATCGTCCCCACGAGGAGAAGGGCCATGGCTGCCCGGAGGCGCGAAGACGGATTCATGGCCGCATGGTAGTCGCAATATCCACCGGGGGCTACACTGCCCCCGCAACGCGGTTCGACACTTCCGTCCTGCGAGAGGAGACATGAGCATGGAACTCGGTGCGTTTTCGATCAGCCTCACCGTCAAGGACCTCGCGGCATCCCGGGCGTTCTACGAGAAGTTCGACTTCAAGAGCTTCGCTGGGAACGCCGCACAGAACTGGCTGATCCTCAAGAACGGCGACCACATCATCGGCCTGTTCCAGGGCATGTTCGAGAAGAACATGCTCACCTTCAATCCCGGCTGGGACCAGGACGCGCAGAAGCTCGCCTCGTTCACCGACGTCCGCGAGCTGCAGCGCACGCTCAAGGCCCAGGGGATCACGTTCACGAGCGAGGCCGACGAAACGACCACCGGGCCCGCGAGTTTCGTCGTGGTCGATCCCGACGGGAACCCCGTCCTCGTGGACCAGCACGTCTGACAGAAAGCCCTTGCCAGCACGGGTATTCGCGGGCAAAATCGGCGCTCCTGTGCGACTGGCAGTCTCCGGGAGGGGCAGGCAGCGAGCCCCGAGATTCCACGCTGATCCGCGCCAGCCGCTGATCCGAAGCATTCCATCGTCATGGAGGAGGCATCCAAGTGCGCAATCTGCTACTCGCTATCGTGTTTACCGCCGTCGCCGTCGCCCCGGTTCGGGCCGACGAGATCTTCGGCGGCGATCTTCAGGTCGTCGAGGAGTTCGCGATCGGCACGCCCGGGACGATGGAGCCCGCGGTGCTGGTCTCGGACTACTCGAACGTGAGCAACTTCCTCGGCCAGGGCTTCATCAACGGCGGGTCCGCGCTGCAGGGCACCAACACCATCACCCGCCTCGTTGCCGATGACCTGACGCCCACCGGCGTCCATGCTGGATTGTCGATCACGCAGTTCAAGTTCAGCATGGCCAACTTCAACCAGACGACCGTGAGCACTCGTCCGCGCGTCCGCTTCTGGTTCGCCGACGGCGCCGCCGGTGCTCCGGGCACGTACTACAACCTGCCCGCCGCAGTCGGCTTCTCGTTCAACCCGATCGCCATCGGACCCGGCGTGACGGTCGTCACCGCCACCCTCGCTCCCGGCCAGTTCTTCATGCCGGGTGTGCCATTCTGGGCCGGCATCACGTTCGACAACAACAACGGGGCCACGGGCGCCACGGCGGCGCAGCTCGACCTGATCGGCCAGGGCATCTTCGACCCGGCGGATATCGGCAGCAGCGGCGACCAGTTCTGGGTCTCGACAGGTGCTGGCAGCCTCTTCAACCTGGCCAACCCGGCGGGTTCCCTGGGCAACCTGGGCGGCGCCCCGCCGGCCAGCTTCGGCTGGGAGTTCACCGTCGATGCGCCGGTCCCGGTCAATCAGACGAGCTGGGGCCGCGTGAAGTCGCAGTACAAGAACTAGTCGATCGCATTGTCGCAGGCGTCTCAACAACGGGCCGCTTCCCCTCGGGGAGGCGGCCCTTGATGTCGGAGTCGCAGGAGGACTCGACGCCTCCATGCAGTGATCCGCCGGATAGGCTAGATTCCCCGCATGCCGCTCTCCGCCGGAACCCGTGTCGGCCCGTACGAGATCGTCGCCCCGCTCGGCGCTGGCGGAATGGGCGAGGTGTACCGCGCCCGCGATCCGCGCCTGGGGCGCGACGTGGCGATCAAGGCGTTGCCCGCCGAGTTCTCGCGCGACCCCGAGCGTCTTGCCCGCTTCGAGCGCGAGGCACGGCTGCTGGCCTCGCTCTCACACCCCAACATCGCCGGGATTCACGGCCTCGAGGAGGTCGACGGCGCGCGCTACCTCGTGCTCGAACTCGTCGAGGGCGAGACGCTGGCCGACCGACTGGTCCGCGGGCCGTTGCCCGTCGACGAGGCGATCGACATCGCGCGGCAGATCGCGACGGGCGTGGAGGCGGCGCACGAGAACGGGGTCGTCCACCGGGACCTCAAGCCTGCGAACGTGATGCTCACGCCGGTGGGCGCGGTCAAGGTGCTCGACTTCGGTCTCGCCAAGTCCGGAGCGAGCGAGCCCGCCGCCGTCGATCCGGGGGCGTCGGCCTCGCCCACGATGACCTACAACCCGACGCAGGCAGGCATCGTCCTGGGCACCGCGGCCTACATGAGCCCGGAGCAGGCGCGCGGTCGGCCGGTCGACAAGCGCACGGACATCTGGTCGTTCGGCTGCGTGCTCTTCGAGTGCCTGACCGGTCGCCGAGTGTTCGCGGGCGAGACGTCGTCGGACCTGGTCGCGCACATCCTCAAGACCGAGCCCGACTGGAGCCGCCTGCCGGCCGCGACGCCCGCGCGCGTGCGCGCGCTGCTCGAGCGCTGCCTGCGCAAGGACGCGCGCGAGCGCCTGCGCGACATCGGCGAGGCGCGCATCCTGCTGGCCGCGCCGTCGCAACCCGAGGACTCGGCGGCCCCGCCGCGCACCCGCAGCGGCGGCGTGCCGTGGTGGTTTGCGGCGGCGGCCGTCCTGGCCGTGGCCGCGCTCGCGGTCTTCGCTACGATGCGCCTGGGCCCCGGCACGCGGTCTGGCCTGGTGCGCAAGTTCGACCTGCTGGCGAAGGACCTGGTGTTCGACTGGCCGGTGACGCCGCGCCTGTCGCCAGACGGCTCGCGCTTTGCCTACGCATCCGCGAACCAGCTCTGGGTGCGCGACCTCGACCAGCTCGCGCCGCGTGCGGTGGCCGACCTCCAGGAGCCGATGGCGTTCGCGTGGTCGCCCGACTCGCAGGAGCTCGTGTATGGCGACCGCAAGCAACTGTGGCGGGTCGGCCTGGCCGGCGGGGCGCCGAGCGCGGTGTGCGAAGTGCCGGCCACGGGGAAGCTGATCGGCGTGACGTGGAGCGCCCGGGGAGTAATCGCGTTCTCGGTCTGGCGGGATCGCATGTACCAGGTTCCGGCGCTGGGCGGCAATCCGAGCGTGCTGATCGAGATCGACCCTGACACGCAGATCGACTTTCACTGTCCGACCTGGCTCCCGAACGGGGACCTGCTCTACGTGACGCACTGGAAGAGCGAGCGCGACAGCGCCGGGACGGTGAAGCGCGCGCTCACGATCTTCGACGGAAAGCGGCAGATCGGAATTCCAGGGGAGTTCGGAAACTCGCCGGACGACATGCCGACCCTCACCTCCAGCGGGCGCCTGCTGTTCCTGCGCGTCGGGGCGACGCCCGGAGCCTGGTCGGCGCCGTTCGACCTGGCGCACCATCGCGCCACCGGTCCGCCGATCCTCGTGGCGGCGGGGGCCGTCACGATCAGCGCCGCCGACGATGGTTCCCTGCTCTACGTCGAAGGGTCCGGGAACAGCGTCACGCGGGAACTGGTCTGGGTGGATCGCGCGGGGAAGGACATTGCGGCGCTGGGCAAGCCGCACCGCGGACTCGGTCGCGCCCGGCTTTCGCCCGACGGCCGGCGCATCGCGTTCACGGCCAGCCATGGCGACAACGAAGACGTCTGGGTTCTCGACGTGGCGAGTGACACCGAGACGCGCCTCACCTTCGGCCCGCTCCGCGAAGTGTCCCCGGAGTGGATGGCGTCCTCGTCCACGCTCGCCTACATCGAGCTGGAGCCGGGCGGCATGCAGGGCCGCGTGTTGTCCATTCACGCCGACGGCTCCGGCGGCCAGCGACCGTTCGCGCCGCCGGCCTCCATCGTATCCCTCAACTGCAACGTGATGCTGGCTCCGGATGGGAGATCGGCGATCCGCATCGTCGATGAGCGCGGTCACGGGAGCTTGAAGCTGGGCCCGGTGCTCCCCGACGGTAGCCTCGGATCGCTCGGGCCGCTCCTGCCCCAGGTCCCGGCGCCCAACGTCGCCGACGCGCGTATCTCGCCCGACGGTCGGCTGGTCGCGTACCAGACCGACAACCTGGGCCAGGTCGACGTCTTCCTGGCCCGCTTCCCCGACGGCAAGGGGCAGTGGCAGGTCGGCTCCGGAGGCGGGTTTCGGCCCCGCTGGGCGCGCGACAGCGGAGAGCTGTTCTTCCTCGCCGGCAGCGGGCCCACCAACCGCGGCATGGCCACAGCGAGGGTGGATCCCTCGCAGAATCCGCCGCTCGGAGCGATCACGCCGCTGTTCGACACCCGGGGCCGCGACCTGACCGACTTCGACGTGACCGCGGATGGCCTGCGACTCCTGTTCACGCGCCCCGTCGGCGGCGGGGATCCGTCCACGCAACACCTGGTGCTGGTCCAGAACTGGGAGCGGGAGAGTGCGGCGAAGGGTGGGCGCTGATGCGGGAGGAACGATGAGTCTGCGAAACTGGATCCTGCTCGGCGCTGTGCTCGTGGTCCCCGTCCAGGCGCAGCCGGCGCTTGCGCGCGATGAGGTCGCCGCCGTGAAGGCCACCGTGAAGGCCTACTACTCCAGCTATGCCCAGCGCGACACGCTGGCGTATCGCGCCGCGCTCACCGAGGACTACGCGCTCCTCGAGCACGGCACCATGCTCGATGCGGCGGGGGACATCGCATTGTTGGGCCCGCCCGACTCGACCTATCGGCGCAGCGATGCCTTCGACTTTCGCAGCGTGAAGGTACAGGGCGACGTGGCCTACGCCGTCTACTTCCTCAAGTCCGAGATCAAGGACCGCGAAGGATTGCGCCAGAAGGAATGGCTCGAGAGCATGATCCTGAGGCGCACCGGGAGTGCGTGGCGCGTCGCGTTGCTGCACTCGACGCGGATCAAGCCCCCGGGCAAGTAGGGCGCCCGGCCGACCGGCATGCGCACTCTCCCCGGCCACGCGAATTCGGGCAGCCGCCACGGGGGAAAGCCGCGATTGACCGCCCGCGGGGCCGGGCCTAGGATCGTCGGGCGTCGGCCTTGATCCCCCCCCCGACTTTTCGACGCCCCGGCCCGAGGTTCGGCCCCTGAACTCGTCCGAACCGACCCCATCCGGCAGTCCAATTTCTGAGAGGATCCCCGACATGAAGAAGTGGCTTCTGCCCGTGGCGCTTGCCTGCGCGGCCACCTGGGCAATCGTTCCCGCCGCCCTGGCGAGCACCGACCTGTACATCTCCGAGTACGTCGAAGGCTCGTCGAACAACAAGGCGATCGAGATCAAGAACCACACGGGCGCGGCGGTCGACCTGGCCCTGGGAGGGTACAAGCTCCAGCACTACTTCAACGGGGCCGTGACGGCCACGAACACGATCACGCTGACCGGGATCATCGCGGACAACGACGTGTTCGTCGTCGTCCACTCGTCCGCGGCCGCAGGGCTGCTCGGGCTCGGCGACCAGACCAGTGGCAGCCTCAACTTCAACGGCGACGACGCCGTCGTCCTGGTGAAGGGTGCCGGGAACACCACCGTCGATGTCTTCGGCCAGATCGGCTTCGACCCTGGAACCGAGTGGGGCGCCGGCCTGCAGAGCACCATGGACAACACGCTGCGCCGGAAGCCCGCGGTCTGCGACGGCGACATCAACGGCTCGAACGTGTTCGATCCGACGATCGAGTGGGACGGATTCGCCACGGACACGTTCGCGGGAGTCGGTGTCCACGACGACGCCTGCGGGCCGGTGCCCGTGCTGAACAGCTCGTGGGGCTCGGTCAAGTCGCTGTACCGATAGTCGACGAATTCCGAATCGGCGACGACCACGTTCGCGTTGCGGGCGTGGTCGTCGTGTTCGTGGGACCCAGCGCGTCGCGTGCAAATGATCACGACATACCACCTAAGTCCGGAAAAGACTCGCGCCTGGCGCCCCGCTCGTGTAGCTTCGTCCACCTCCCCCTGCCGGCCCCACGACCCCTCCGAGGTCGCCATGAATCGTTCCACCTCGTCGATCGCACCCGGCTTCCTCTCCTTCGGCGTCGCCCTCGCCCTGGCACTGCCGGGCCTACCCGAGTCCCGGGCCGGCGAACTGGCCGACGTGTTTCCCACGCTGCCGTGGTCTCCGTCCGGCACGAGCCCCGGCCAGGGGCTCGGCTACAGCGCCGCGCCCGCCGGGGACGTCAACGGAGATGGCTACGGGGACGTCGTGGCCAGCACGGCCACCGAGGACACCGCGCAGGTTCGGGCCCTGTTGTACCTCGGCGGGCCGAACGGCCCTTCGCTCGTTCCCGCCTGGACGTTCAGCACCGGCCCCGCGGACACGCGTTTCGTCCGCCCTGCCGGGGACGTCAACGGCGACGGCTACGGCGACATCCTGTTGACCCTCCCTTACGCGACCTTCCTCAATCATCCCAGCGCCGGCCGCGTCGCGATCTTCCACGGCGGACCCGCGGGACTCCCGGCGGCGCCGAACTACGAGCTCCTCCCGCCGTCGCCGGCGGACGCACAATTCTTCGGCAACTCTGCGGACTTCGCCGGGGACGTCAACGGCGACGGCTTCTCCGACGTCGTCGTGTCGACCTCGCTCTACGTGGAGGGCGGCATTCAGCGGCGCGGTGCGGCGTACATCTATCACGGCGGTTCGGCGGGCCTGGCGGCCGCGCCTGCGCGAACGCTCATCGGCCCGGCGGCCTCGACCCGGTTCGGCGAGAAGGCTGCCACGGCGGGCGACGTGAATGGCGATGGCTTCGACGACGTCATCATCAGCGCCCCCGAGGCGGACTCACCGTTTCCCCGCGGCGGGATCGTGCGGATCTTCCATGGCTCGGCGACGGGGATCGAGGCGGTCCAGAACGTGGAGTTCCCGGGGCTGAGCATCGATGCGCTCTGCGGCGTTTCCGTGTCGACGGCCGGCGACGTGAACGGGGACGGCTACGCCGATGTCCTGTTCGGCTCGCCCGGCAACGGTGTGGCGGTCGGTCGCGCCGACATCGCCTTCGGGGGCCCGGACGGAGCCGGCTCGCGCACGCAACTGAACAACCCGAACCCCGTGGCGCTGGAACGCTACGGGCTCGTTGTCGCCACGCTCGGCGACACCGACGGCGACGGCTACTCCGAGTTCGCGGTCAGCGGCCGGAACCCCCCGACGAACAACGGGCACGCCATCGTGTTCGGCGGCGGCCCCGCGTTCGTCCAGCTGGGGGAGCTCATCTCGCCACCGGGCGGAGACCAATTCGCCGGGTCGATCGGCCCATCCGGCGACGTCGACGGGGACGGGTTGAGCGAGATCCTCGTCTCCGATTTCGGTGCCGCCCCCAACTCCGCGGGTCGGATCTACCTGCGCGATCGGCAACGGAGGATCCTCGGCACCGCGACGGGCTGGCCGCTGATCGGACCGCAGCTCGGGACGCGCTTCGGCAACTCGCTGGCGATCGTCCAGATCCGCAGCATTCTCGCGTTGCCGCGGCTCGTGATCGGCGACCCGCAGTTCGACGGCTTCGGACGCGTCACCGAGTACGAGGGCGGTGGCGTGGCCGGCCTCTCGACCACGATCCGCCACGCGGTGACGAGCAACATCAACGCGCAGGCCCTGGGAACACGCGTCGCCGACGCCGGCGACTTCGACGGCGACGGTTTCGGCGACTACGTCGTGTCGTCGCCGGGGATCAATGGGGGAACGTTCCAGAACCCGATCTCCCAGGTCGGTCGCGTCGACCTCGTGCGCGGCACGGAGACGGCGCCGGCGGCGCCGGTCCCGCTGCTGGCGGGCACGCGCGACTTCGACCGCGTGGGCAGTGCCCTGGCCGGCCGCGGCGACGTCAACGGAGACGGCTACCACGACGTGCTGATCGGCGCGCGCGAGGCGGACACGGCGACGCTGTCGAACGCCGGCAAGGCATGGGTCGTCTTCGGCGGCCCCACACCGCCGGCCCCGTGGACGATCGAGGGCAGCCAGGCGGGCCAGGGTCTGGGCGCCGGCGTCGCGTTGCTCGACTTCGACGGCGACGGCTGGACCGACGTGGCGATCGGCTCGACATCGCCGTTCGGCGGACCGCAGCTCGGCGGGAAGGTGCAGGTCCACTACGGCAGCCCGAGTGGTCCCGCAATCGCTCCCGGATTCGTCCTCACCTCGACGGGCGTCACGTTCGGGTCGGCCGTGGCCGCACTCGGCGACGTCAATGGCGACGGCGTGTCCGATCTCGGCGTCGGCGCACCGCTCGAGGACAACAAGGGTGTCGCGCGCGTCTACGCAGGCTCGCGCGGCCGCTCGCAATCGCGCGCGACGATCAAGACCTACGCCGGCACGCAGGATGGCGGGCGCATGGGCGAGACGATGGCGGGCGGCGGCGACATCGACGGCGACGGCTTCGGCGAGTTCGCGATCGGCCAGCCGGGATTCGACGGCGGGCAGACCGACGAGGGCCGCGCCTTCCTGTATTTCGGCGCGCTCCTCCTGCCCGAGGCGCAGCCCACCGTCACGCTCGAGCCGAACCTGTTCGGCGCCGAGATGGGAGGGAGCCTCGCGCCGCTGGCCGACGTCAATGCCGACGGATTCGCCGACTGGATCGTCGGCGCGCCCGGCGCGGGTCGCGTCTTCGTCGGGCTCGGCGGCGGGGGGCGCGGCCGTCGGCACCAGCTCCTGTTGCTCGATCCGCTCGCCGGTCGCCTGCTCCACTCGCCGACGCAGAGCTCGAGCGATCACGCCGTGATGGCCGCGCTCTTCCCGCACGCCCCGATGGGTCGCACGAAGATGGGCCTGCAGTTCGAGGTGCGCACCCAGAACGAGGTCTTCACCGGCGTGCCGACGAACACGACTCCGGTCGAGTACGTGGCCGGCAATCCGGAGGACGGCGGGACCGTGAGCGAGGAACTCGACATCCCGCAGGCGGCGACCGCGTTCCACGTGCGAGTGCGCCAGTACACGCGCTCGCCCTACTTCCAGCGCTCGCCGTGGGTGGCCGTCGACGCGCGCTCGATGGGCGAGCACGACTTCCGCTTCGCCGGCGCCGCGGTGTCGGTGGAACCATTCGAGCCCGCGCGGGTGGACCGGCCGAGTCTGCGTGCCGTGGCGCCGAGCCCGGCCGGCGGAACGACCGCGTCGCGCATCGCGTTCTCGCTGCCGCACGCGGCGCGCGCGCGACTCGACATCCACGACGTGCGCGGCGCACGGGTACGCCGGCTCTTCGATGGCGACGCGACGGCGGGCACGACGACGCTCGCCTGGGACGGTCGCGACAACTCCGGGCGCACAGCGCCCGCAGGGATCTACTTCGTGCGCTTCGCCGCCGAGGGTGAGCAAGAGACTGCGCGCTTCGTGCGGCTCGGGGGGTGGTGAGTCGTGACCTATCGGTAGAGATCCTTCAGGCCACCCCATGTCGTCGGCTGCGCTGGCGTCGCAACGCCATCGAGGGTCGCCATCACGTATCCGGACCGGATCTGCGTGAAGTCGAAGAACAGGATCGTGAAGGTCTTGCCCTCGAACACGCTCAGCTCCGGGAACTCCCGCGGGATCGCCTGCGACCCGAACACCGTCCCCTGCACGTCGTCGAGCGTGTACGTCAGCGACTGCATCATGGTGTTGCCGAGGGGCGGGGTCGTGATGCCACCCTGCACCTGCGCCGAGTACTGATCGTACGGCGCGTTGTTGGTCACCGTGGTGAGCGAGAACGTCGGCACGCCGACACCCGCCCAGGTGTCGATGGAGAATGCGAACTCCGTGAGCGCGTCCTGGTAGCCGGTGACGTACGCGTCCTGCGGCACTCCTGTCGCATTGCGCTCGATCGTGTACTGAAAGGTCACCGCCTGGCCCAGCGAAAACAGGCCGGTGAGATCGGCCGTATTGCCCGAGCCATTGGTGACCGTCGTGAGCACACCGGTGAACTGGTGCGTGACCTCCTCGGCCTGTACACGCGGAGCAACGAGCAGGAGCGATACGAGAATGAGCGCACTGCGAGAACGGATCTTCGTAACCAGGTCCATGGAATCCTCCGGGAGCGGGCGGGGCTGTAACGCGTGCCCAACGGGGGGGGCACCTACGGTACACCCGTGAGACGACGCAGGAAACCCCACATCAGCAAACGCCGCTGCACTCGGACCGAACGCCCACTAAATTGTTGTCCCACAAGGATGGCGCGAATCCCGTGAGGCCGGGTCGGAAGGATGGGAGACGCGGCCAGCGCCATCCAAATCAACGCTTGCGGGCCAGAACCCTTGCAACGGCCATCGCCAAGGCGTATTGTCCCTGCGCCTTCTCTCCCCTCCACACACCATGCCTGCTCCTGGGCTGCGCTGAGCTGTGCCCCACGGTTGTCATTCGGAGGTTTCCATGCGTTCCGCCGCACCCCTGCTGCTCGCCATCATAATTGTGGTCAGCCTCTCCACTCGCGTCGGCGCCGCACCGCCCGCCACATCTCCCTCCGCAAAGGCGCCCGAGATCGTGACGGTCGGCAGCGCACCGTACGTGCTCACGGCCGCCCATCGCGCCAAGCTGGCCGAGAGCCTCCGCCAGTACGAACTCCGGCGGTCCATTGCGGCGACGCGGGCCACCATTCCTGCAGACGGCCTCCGGGTCCCCGCGGCGATGATCCCGCCCAAGTCCGCGTTCCTCGAGACCCGCGAGGCGGCAGGCGTGTCGCGGAATCGTTTCAAGGTCGGCCAGCCATCCGCCGCCGGCGCACCTGTCCTCCCGGCCCCGACCTATGGTCCGGCCACCATCAAGGCAATGAGCAGCGAGAAGGCAGGCCAGCCATGAGCCGCCCGATCCGATCCCTGCGCGGAGCGGCGCCGACGTTCGCCATCGCCGTCACGATGCTCTTCGCGTCGGCGCTCGCGCCGGAGCAAGCCCTGGCCCAGTGCACCTATCCTGTGCTCACCAGTGGAACGGTCGTCTCGCTCGGCAGCGGGGCGACGCCGCAGTTCAGCATGGGCGCCGACGCTTGGTGCGCGGTCGGCGTTCGTGGCCCGGTCGGCGACGATTGGGACCTGACCGTGAACTCAGCGACTGGAGCCTTCCCCGGATGCGTCGCGGGAGGCCTCTCGTCCTCGACCTATGGAGCCGGCACTGTCGACTTCGTGATCGGCGACTTCAACTCCGGTGCGAATCCCCTCGGCACCTACTACGCGCAGTCCTACCGCTTCTCCGGCGTGGGAGCGGCGGCCGATGTCGAGTGGGACGACGACAACGACTATCTCCTGCCCAACGTCTACCCGACCGTGCGCTCGACCGGACCGGGCGACGTCCTCGAGTGCTGGGACACGTATCTCGCTGCCGGATATACGTACACGCTGAGCCATGTCTCGTTCGGATCGGCGACGACGCGCGCCTTCCTGTTCCGCAATCCCGCCGCCGGCGCCTACTGGGTCGGGCGGTCGAGCCGCGTGATGGAGATCGGGATGAACACCACGGGGGCATACACGG
The DNA here is from genome assembly GCA_031431875.1 of Candidatus Eiseniibacteriota bacterium. Taxonomy (GTDB): domain Bacteria; phylum Eisenbacteria; class RBG-16-71-46; order RBG-16-71-46; family DASYSL01; genus JANPEF01. The sequence goes on from JANPEF010000018.1 coordinate 16,568, forward strand.
CGCCCACGTCGGGCTGGTACGGGGTGGTCGTCACCAACGAGAACGGTGGCTCCAGCAACTACTCGATCGGCATTGCCACCTGTCTGCCGCCGGAGCCGCTCGCCAGCGCGTCGCCCTCAATCGTTATCGGGCCGAACAGCTGGACATACTTCGACCAGAGCAACAACTACTACACCGCGGTCGCGGTGCGGTCGAACGACCCGTCCCAGGACTGGGACCTTGGCGTCTTCGGGGCGGTGTCCGGCAGCCCGCACCCGTACTGCTTCGGAAACGGCCTGGCCTCGTCCGCCTATGGCAGCGGCAAGGCCGACGTGATCATCGGCGACTTCAACGGCGGGGCCAATTTCGCGGGGCGGTATTACGCTCATGCGCTCGCCTACGGGGGCTCGACATCCCCCGCCCGCGTGGAGTGGGACGACGGCGTCGAGCAGCTCGCCATCGACCAGCCATCCATCGTGCGCACGACCGGCGCGAACGACATCATCGAGTGCTGGGATGTCTTCCTGACGGCTGGCCAGTGGTACACGTTCGACTTCGCGGCTGAGGGCGCGGACCTCAAGTACATGGTCGTGCGGAATCCGGGCAGCACATTCTGGGTCAACCGCAGCTCTCCAGACGTCGCCGAGTTCAACGCCAGCGAGCAGTATCTCGCCCAGACCAGCGACTGGTACGCCGTGGTCGTCGTGAACGACAACGGCGCCGAGGGCAGTTATCGCCTCGGCATCTCGACCTGCCCGCAGGAGGCGTACCCGCTGCCCGCGAACTTCACCGTCTACAGCCAGTACGACTGGAAGTACGCCTCACAGGCCGATCCCGATTCCGCCCGCTGGATGGCGTTTGCCACGCGCTCGCGCAACCCGGCCCAGGACTGGGACGTGACGATGTTCAGCGACTTCACCGGCGGCACGGGCGCAACGGGATGCGCCACTGGCACCCTGGCCTCATCGGCGTACGGCTCGGGCTGGGCGGACTATGTCGTAGGGTACCGGCGCTACAACCCGCCCAGCTTCGTCTTCGGCTTCCCGTTCGCGTTCGGCTCGACCACCTCCGACGGCCTCCTGATGTGGGACGAGGCCGACCCTCTCACGGTGGACGCGCCGACGACGAACGGCAGCATCGTGCCGGAGGACATCGTCGAGGTGTACGACGTGGAGCTCAAGGCCGGCTGGGAGTACGAGGTCCAGTTCACTCCGGTCGGCGCAGTCAATCTGCACTTCTCGGTGTTCGGGAACCCGGCCGGGGCGACCTACTGGAGCGGCCGCGGGGGTGCGATGCTCGCGGAGGCGAACACCACGACGAGCTTCATCGCACCGTTCGCCGGACGGTACGCGATCGTGGTGGCGAGCGAGTCGGAAGCGACGGGCACCTACGGATTGCGCGTCGCCCGCGGTCTCGTCGCCGTCGGCGATCCGCCGGTCGGGCGGACCCGACTCGTCGGGCTCTCCCCGAACCCGGCGCGCGGGGCGACCCGAATCACCTACGAGCTCGCGTCGCCGGGCGCAGCCTCGTTTGCGGTATTCGATCTCGCCGGGCGGCGGGTGGCGACCCTGACCGCGCCATCGGGCTCGGCAGGAGCGTCCAGCGTCGTATGGAGCGGTCGCGACGAGGACGGACGCGCGGTCGCGACGGGCGTCTACTTCGTGAGCATGCTGCACGAGGGTCGGGCGGTGGGCGAGTCGAGACTGGTCCTCCTGCGCTGATCTGAATCGACTCGAGTCAGGGCGGCCGTCCGCGCGTGGCGCGGGCGGCCGCTTCGTCGCGATGCGCCCGGAGGTGACGATCGCGACTGCGCGCCGTTGCCAGCCCTGATCCCCCGACCGACCCGGCGTATCCTGAACGACCCGTCGCTCAATCCGAGTTCCTCGAGCTCTCGAACCCGAGCAAATTTGCAGCCAGGTCCGGCAGCAGCGTCGGTCGCCGACGCCACCGGACTCCGCCCCATTCTCCGCTAAGCTGTTGGCCTGCAAGGACGAAGGGGTGGCCGAGCGGTCGAGGGCGGCGCTCTTGAAGGACCGACACCCCTCCTGCGCGCCATGGGCAAACTGGGTGCTCGCAGTGCGCGGCTCGTGTTTGGTGGCGACTTGCGGGTGAGGGCCGATCCTTTACTTTGTTCGGGTACCGAACAATGTTACCGTGGCCGCGCAGTCGATGAAGGGGCCCCTTGGGCCCCATGAACCGTGGCCACGAGGACGAGTGGCCCGGTTGCCCCAGCTTCTCCGCCATCGCGAGACATTCCCGTTGCCGGGCTCTGCCACCGTTGTTTCCCGGGTTGCGGGTGTCTTCTCACGAGTCCGGTTCCGACACGCGGAACGATTTCAGGAAGCGGAGAAGGACCATCCGTAGGAAGGTCGTGAGTGATATGAGCGTCTTGATCAAGATCTTCGCGAGTTCGTTCTGCATGCTGGCGCTGACGTTGACCGCGGGCCAAGCCTCCGCGGCGAATCTTCTCAGCAACCCCGGTTTCGAGACCGGGTCCCTGGCTCCCTGGGCGGGTGTCGGCGGCCTCGCCGCGAATGCCACGATCACTGTCCTGTCTCCGGACAACGGTCCATCGGCGCCCGGGACCTTTCACGCGTTCCTCGACAACCGTGCGGAGGCCAACGGGCTGACCATGGCGCAGACGACCGCGCTCGGCACCGCGGTTCCGGGAAGGGTCTACTACTCGTTTGATCTGAAGCTCGGCACGGCGGCCAATGGCGGTGTGTTCTTCGTGGAGATCTTCGCTCAGAACGCGGGCGGTGCCGTCATCGGCAATGCAGGACTGCTGGGGAATTTCGCCCCGGCCAACTGGACCACCTACAGCGGCTCGTTCATCGCTCCGGCGGGCACGGACCACCTGACGATCCAGTTCGAGGCGCCGACGGGAGCCGTGACCGGGAGCGTGTCCTCCATGAAGGTCGACAACGTGGATCTCCACCAGGACGTGGTGGTGCCCGCGGAAGGCGCCTCCTGGGGCCGCGTGAAGGGTCTGTACCGCTGATATGGCATGACCTCTTGTCAAGCTGGTCCACACGCGACCACCGCTCCGGCGGTGGTCGCTGTGTTTTGGGGAGATGAGCTTCTGGAAGGACGGACGCGGAAGTCGCCGACGGCGTGTCACTCTGATATCCGCGG
>JANPEF010000019.1:0-19735 GCA_031431875.1 Candidatus Eiseniibacteriota bacterium
ACCCTTTGTACCGGCCATTGTAGCACGTGTGTAGCCCCAGACGTAAGGGCCATGAGGACTTGACGTCATCCCCACCTTCCTCCGGTTTGAAACCGGCAGTCTCTCTAGAGTGCTCGACTTGACTCGTTAGCAACTAAAGACAAGGGTTGCGCTCGTTGCGGGACTTAACCCAACATCTCACGACACGAGCTGACGACAGCCATGCAGCACCTGTGCACTGGTCCCGAAGGAAGGATGTGTTTCCACACCTGTCCAGTACATGTCAAGTCTGGGTAAGGTTCTTCGCGTTGCGTCGAATTGAACCACATGCTCCACCGCTTGTGCGGGCCCCCGTCAATTCCTTTGAGTTTCAACCTTGCGGCCGTACTCCCCAGGCGGATCACTTAATGCGTTAGCTGCGGCACTGGAAGGGTCGATGCTCCCAACACCTAGTGATCACCGTTTACGGCTAGGACTACCGGGGTATCTAATCCCGTTTGCTCCCCTAGCTTTCGAGCCTCAGCGTCAGTAGCAGGCCAGGTGGGCGCCTTCGCCACCGGTGTTCCTCCAGATATCTACGCATTTCACCGCTACACCTGGAATTCCCACACCCTCTCCTGTACTCAAGCTCAGCAGTTTGGGATGCAGGTCCCCGGGTGAGCCGGGGCATTTCACATCCCACTTACCGAACCGCCTACACTCCCTTTACGCCCAGTGATTCCGAACAACGCTTGCTCCCCCCGTATTACCGCGGCTGCTGGCACGGAGTTAGCCGGAGCTTCTTCTTGGGGTACCGTCAATGCTCGGGATTATTCGCCCCGAACACATTCTTTCCCCACGAAAGGAGTTTACGACCCAAGGGCCTTCATCCTCCACGCGGCGTCGCTCGGTCAGGGTTGCCCCCATTGCCGAAGCCTCTCGACTGCTGCCTCCCGTAGGAGTCTGGGCCGTATCTCAGTCCCAGTGTGGCTGACCATCCTCTCAGACCAGCTACCGATCGTCGCCTTGGTGGGCCATTACCCCGCCAACAAGCTAATCGGACGCGAGACCCTCTTGTAGCGATAGCTTGCAAGCAGAGGCCATCTTTCCACGACGAATCATGCGATTCATCGGGCACATGCGGTATTAGCACCCCGTTGGGAGTGTTATTCCCCTCTACAAGGCAGGTTTCTCACGCGTTACTCACCCGTTCGCCACTTTACTCAAGGAGCAAGCTCCTCTTTCACGTGCGACTTGCATGCCTAATCCACGCCGCCAGCGTTCGTTCTGAGCCAGGATCAAACTCTCCGTTGTATTTTACTTCGGAGGATCTGCGTCGCCCTGGCGGACGACATTGATCCGTAATCAAGGTCGCTCTCCAGTCCAGCATCGGACCAGGAACGAGGGACCCTCTGGGCTCACTTCGAACAAAACGTGCGCTATTCAGTTTTCAAAGATCGGAGGTCACGAAAACCGACACGGGATCACCCGTGCCGCTCGGACAGCGGACGCAGAGCTGAGCAAAGGTCGGTGCCGAAGTCAACCTACGAACTGCGTGGGCTTTATCGCGGCGACATCCCTGCTGTGCTGCGGACAAACGGAAATATAGTGCGGACTTGCGGGGATGTCAACCCCACGGGGCACTTTTTTTTCGGGCCCTTCCGCTGCCCCGACCGTGTGGTGTAACTGGCTTCTGCTCAACACTTTAGAGCCACAATCCAGGAAGAGCGCCGGGATACGGCCGGAGAGAAACTGGATCGCGGGCCCCCGCCGGGACCCCCGGACGCCACGAATCGGGTCCCCGTGGGCTCAAGGTGTTGTCGTCATGACACTTGGTCGCTGGCCCAAATACGCCCTGAGCCACCTGCCTCGGCCTGCCCTACAGGGAATCGCCGCGGCAGGCGCCGGCGCGTGTGGCGGGCCATCCCCGGCCGCCTGGGGGGCCATCACGAGGCTTGCGGAGTGCGATTGTGCGACCGACGACGCGAGGGGTTACGGGAGCGGAAGCGGCGTGGTGCTTGCGGTCGGTGCGGTCACGACGCCGTCGCTGCGGACCTGGATCCAGCGACGTCCCAGGCGCACGAGCGTGACGCGATCGCCCGCCAGCTCCACCTCGAGGGCGGGATCGCTCACCGGCTGCTCGTTCACCTCGACGGCGCCCTCCTCGATCTTGCGCTTGGCCTCGCCTCCCGACTTCACCAGGCCCACGTCGACCAGCAGCTTGCGCAACGCGATCGGCGGTCCCGCCGGCAGCGTCCATAGCACCGCTTCGAGCGGGCGGCCGCGCTTCGAGAACTGCTGCTCGAAGGCCTCGCGGGCGTGCTGCGCCGCCTCGGCGCCGTGGTAGAGCGCGACGACCCGCTCGCCGAGCGCCTTCTTCCAGATCATCGGATTGTCGCCGGCGGCGAGTGCGGCCTCGATGCGCACCACCTCCTCGCTCGGCGCGTGGGCGGCCAGCGTCCAGTAGTGGATCAGGCGCTCGTCCGGGATCGACATCAGCTTGCCGAACTGCTCGCTCGGCGACTCGGCGATCCCGATGTAGTTGCCCAGCGACTTCGACATGCGCTGGACGCCGTCGAGCCCGACGAGAATCGGCAGCGTGAGGATCGCCTGCGGCTCCTGCCCGGCGTCCTCCTGCAACGCGCGACCGACCAGCAGGTTGAACTTCTGCTCGGTGCCGCCCAACTCGACGTCGGAGCGGATCTCGACCGAGTCGCGGCCCTGCATGAGCGGGTAGAGCAGCTCGTGCACGCTGATCGGCTGGCTGGCCTGCCAGCGCTTGGCGAAGTCGTCGCGCTCCAACATGCGAGCCACGGTGGAACGCGACGCCAGGTGGAGCACGTCGAGGAAGCGCATCGGCGCAAACCACTCGCCGTTCCTGTGCACCTCGGTCTTCGCTCGGTCGACGATGCGGAAGAACTGATCGAGGTACGTCGTCGCGTTGCGCTCGACGTCCGCGGCGGTGAGTTGCGGCCGCGTCTTCGAGCGCCCACTCGGATCGCCGACCATGCCTGTGTAGTCGCCGACGATCACGACCACCTGGTGGCCCAGCTCCTGGAACTCGCGCAGTTTGCGCAGGCCCACGGCGTGACCCAGGTGGATGTCCGGGGCGGTCGGATCGAAGCCCTGCTTGACCCGCAGCGGGCGGCGCTCCTGGATCGAGCGTTCCAGCTTGCGGCGGAACTCGTCGAGCGGCAGCAGTTCCTCGACGCCGCGCAGGAGAACCTTCAGCTGGCGGTCGGCTTCCTCGCGAGTGGCGTCAGAGGCGGGAACGGGCGGGCGGGACTCGGGGCGATCGGACATGCGTCGGAAGCTAACAGAGCACGGCGACCCGGCTCAACGTCGGCGCGGCTGCCCGGCGCGGCTCCGCCGCGATTCGCCGCTTGACCCTTCCGGTCCGGCTGCTAGGCTCGCGCCGTGCCCGTCGCCCCGAAGGATCCCATGGAAGAGGTCTCCCGAACGGTCCGCAAGAGCGTGCGCCGTTTCCCCTGGAAGTTCTTTCTCTCGATCGTGCTCATCGTGCTCTGCGCCTCGGCTGGAGCCGTGTTCGGCCTCGCCCAGTGGATGTCCCGCGACCTGCCCGACGTGGCCAAGCTGTCGGCCATCCGGCCGCCGGTCCGCAGCACGGTCTACGACGTCAAGGGCCGCGAGATCGCCGCGTTCTTCAAGGAGAACCGCGATGTCGTCCCGCTCCGCGCGATCCCGAAGTCGCTGGTCGACGCTACGCTGTCGACCGAGGACCGCCATTTCTACAGCCACTGGGGCGTCGACCTGGGCGGCATCAGCCGCGCTGCACTGACCAACATCCTCAAGCTGCAGACCAAACAGGGCGGGTCGACGATCACGCAACAGCTGGCGCGCAACCTGTTCCTCACGCACGAGCGCACGCTCGATCGCAAGTTCAAGGAACTGGTGATCGCCCTGCGCATCGAGAAGATGTACTCGAAGCAGGAAATCCTCGAGATGTACTTCAACCAGATCTACTACGGCCACGGCGCGTATGGCACGCAGGCCGCAGCGCGCACGTTCTTCGCCAAGGACGTCCGCCAGCTCTCGCTCACCGAGGCCGCGCTGCTCGCCGGCCTGCCGCAGAACCCCTCGGGGCACTCGCCCTACCGCAACCCGGCGGGCGCGATGTCGCGGCGGAACGCGGTGCTACGCAACATGCTCGAGACGAAGTCGATCTCGACCAACCAGTACGAAGCGGCGATCAAGACGCCGATCGGCGTGATCGAGCGGGCGCAGACGGCCGGCCTGGCGCCGTACTTCGTCGAGATGGTGCGTCTCGCGCTCGACGACAAGTACGGCTCGAACCTGGTCTACGAGGGCGGCCTCAGGGTCTACACCTCGCTCGACCTCGACCTGCAGCGCGAGGCCGAACGGGCGCTCGAGAAGCAGTTGTCGGACCTCGAGCGGCGCTACAAGTACAAGGCGACGCGCGCCAACTGGGTCGCGCCGGCCGCGGCGAACGCCGGCACGGGCGCCGAGGCCCGCCCGCGGCTCGGCGTGCAGACGCCGTACCTGCAGGGTGCGCTGGTCGCGATCGACGCGCGCACCGGCTACGTTCGGGCGCTGGTCGGCGGGCGCGACTTCAAGGCCTCGGCGTTCAATCGCGCGGTGCAGGCCAAGCGGCAGCCGGGCTCGGCGTTCAAGCCGTTCATCTACACCGCGGCGGTCGACAACGGCTTCCAGCCCACCGACATCATCGAGGACGCGCCGATCTCGCTGCCCGGCGGTGCCAACGGGGCGGCGTGGACGCCAGGAAACTACGACCGCAAGTTCAGCGGACCGGTCACGCTGCGCTACGCGCTGCAGCGCTCGATCAACATCCCGGCGATCAAGCTGCTCAAGAAACTCGGCGTCTCGCTGGTCGCTTCGTACGCGCGCCGCATGGGCATCAAGAGCCCGATCCACCCCAACCTGTCGGTCGCCCTCGGCACCAGCGAAGTCGACCTGATGGAGATCACGTCGGCCTACTCGGTGCTGGCCAACGAGGGCATCCGCAACGAGCCGGCATCCATCCTCAAGGTCGAGGACAAGTCCGGTGCCGTGCTCGAGTCGCTGCAGCCGCGCCCGGTCGACGTGCTGTCGGCCGAGACCGCGGGCGTGATGACGAGCATGCTGCAGAGCGTGATGGACCACGGTACCGGCTACCCGGCGCGCGCCCGCGGGTTCACCGCACCGGCGGCGGGCAAGACCGGCACGACCGACGACTACTCCGATGCGTGGTTCATCGGCTACACACCGAGCCTCGTCACCGGCGTCTGGGTCGGCTTCGACGTGAAGAAGACGATGGGCAAGGGCGTGACCGGCGGCGTCGGCGCGCTGCCGATCTGGACCGACTTCATGATCGCCGCCACGCGCGGGCGCTCGGTCGAGCAATTCAACGTGCAGAACCAGGGCGAGACGCGCGAGATCTGCACCGAGACCGGCCTGCTCGCGACCGAGGCGTGCGTCACGGTCACCGCCGAGATCTTCCCGCCGGGCACCGAGCCGACCGAGTACTGCAACGTCCACGTCGGCCTCCCCCGCCAGCCGGGGCAGCACGACCCTCCGTACGACTCCGAGGCGCCGCCCGAGGTGCCTGCAGGCGAGCCCACCGACGGCACCGCGCCCGACACAACGCGGATCTGACCCCGGTGCCCCCCGCCGCGAGCAAGGTCGCGAAGCTCACCGCTTGGTTCTGGGTGATGAAGATCTGCGCGACGACCGTGGGCGAGACCGGCGGTGACCTGCTGTCGATGACGCTCAAGATCGGCTACGCGGCCAGCTCGATCCTGCTGGTCTCGGGGTTCCTGGTCGCCTTGACCGCGCAGCTCCGCGCGAAGCAGTTCAACCCCTGGCTATACTGGGCGGTCATCCTCGCGACGAGCACGGCCGGCACGACGATCTCGGATTATCTCGATCGCTCCCTCGGACTCGGCTACGCGACCGGAGCGACGCTGCTTGCGGGCACGCTCGTCGTCGTGCTCGTTGCGTGGCGCCTGATCCTGGGCTCGATCAACGTCGACCGGATCGTCGATCCGCGCGTCGAAGCCTTCTACTGGGCAGCGATCCTGGTCTCCAATACGCTGGGGACCGCACTCGGCGACTTCCTGGCCGACAGCTCGGGCCTCGGCTACGGCATGAGCAACCTGCTCATCTCGTGCGTCCTCGCGGCGATCCTCGCGGCCTACCTGTGGACGCGGACCTCGCGCACCGTGCTGTTCTGGATGGCCTTCGTGCTCACGCGGCCGTTCGGTGCGACGATGGGCGACCTCCTGACCAAGCCCACGTCGCATGGCGGCCTGGGCTTCGGCACGGTCGGCTCGTCGCTGGTCCTGCTCGTCCTGTTGATCGCGACGATCGTGTGGGATACACGGCGACAGGCTCGTGGGCCGAGCCACTCGGCCTAGGCCGACACCGTCACCCCGACGCGCGGGCACACGTCGTTCATGAAGCACGAGCTGCACAGGGGCTTCTTTGCGTCGCAGACGTGGCGCCCGTGGTCGATCAGCAGGTGGCTGAACAGCGTCCACTCCGCCTGCGGCACGACCTTCGCCAGGTCCTTCTCGACCTTGACCGGATCGGCCTGCTTGGTCAGCCCCAGGCGTCGCGACACCCGCCCCACGTGCGTGTCCACCACGACCCCCGCCTCGATCCCGTAGGCATTCCCCAGCACGACGTTCGCGGTCTTCCGCCCGACGCCTCGCAGCGCGACGAGCTCGTCGAGCGTCTTCGGCGGCTGGCCCGCGAACTTCTCGACCAGGTCGCGGCTCATTTCGGACAGCGCCCGCGCCTTCATGCGGAAGAACCCGCACGAGTAGATCGCCTTCTCCAGTTCGGGCAGCTCGGCATCGGCCATCGCGCGCGCGTCGGGCCAGCGCGCGAACAGGTCGGGCGCGACCTTGTTGACGTTCGCGTCGGTGTTCTGCGCGGCGAGGATGGTCATCACGAGGAGCGAGAAGGCGTCGTGGAACTCGAGTGCGCAATGGGCACCCGGGTAGGCCTGCTTGAGCCGCTTGCGGAGCAGCGCGACGTCGACGGATATCGCGGCGCGCTTGCGCGCCGCCTTCATCGCAGGCTTCGAAGCGCTGGCGTCCTTCGAAGCGTTCACGACCTTCGTCGCGGCTTTCGTGGCCATGCGGCGGGTGCCGCTCAGCGCACGAGCGTCTCGCCCGGCTCGTAGCGCGGACGGTAGCCCGGGGGCGTCGTCGCCAGCTGCGGGCGGTCGGCCAGCAGCGCAATCGGGTACACCGTCTGCTCGCGCGAGGTCGCCGACATCTCGTAGTCCTGCGTCATGATGATCGCCTCCTCGGGGCAGGCGTCCACGCACAGGCCGCACATCACGCAGCGCAGCATGTCGATGTCGAAGCGCACCGGGTACTTCTCGTACTTGTTGTTGGGGTGCTCGCCGGCCTCGATGGTGATGCACTCGGCGGGGCACGCCGTCGAGCACATGAAGCACGCCACGCACTTGAGCGTGCCATCCGTGCGCTTGGTCAGCTGGTGGATGCCGCGGAAGCGCGGCGAGTACTGCCGCCGCTCCTCGGGGTACTGCACGGTCGGATCGGCCTTGCGCGACAGCGCCGAGCGGATGAAGTTCTTCATCGTGACGACGAGGCCATAGGCGGTGTGGAAGTAGCTGGGCCGCTCGGAGGACGGCGCACCGGGCGGCGTCTGGCCTGCCTTCGGTGGCGGCGGCGCGACGGGCGCGAGCGCCTCGGGGCGCAGCGGAATCCGGGTCCTCGGTCGCGGGATCGGCGTGTAGACGACGCTGGTGGTGGTATCGCTCATGATGTCCTCAGGATCCCACGGTCTGGGGCGTCGCCTGCGGCAGCGGCGCTCCGAAGCGACCAAGGCCAGCCCAGGTGAGGCCGGCGAACGACGGATGGGCCGCGGCCAGCGCGGCGAACAGTGCGGAGCCATCGCCCGCAGGCAGGCTCGCATCGAGACGCCCGGCGACGTCGGCGAGCACGGCGGCAGCCGGGCGCGCCATCGCGGCCGGCGGCATGACGCGCTCGAAGCGCTGCACGCGGCCCTGCGCGTTGACGAACGTCCCCTCCTGCTCGTGCACCTCGGCGTCGGCGAGGATCACGTGCGCGACGCCGTCGACGGCCGGCAGCGCGTGCGCGGCGTGAACGACGACGCACGGCACCTTCGCCAGCGCGCGCGCGACACGATCGGTGTCGCTGCGGCCGGTCCACAACTCGAGCCCGAGCACGTAGAGCACCTTCACCTTGCCCGCCTCGCAAGCGGCGAGGATCGCCTCGACGTCGCCCATGCCGGCGGCCGGGGCGAGCCCCAGCGCGGCGCAGCCGGCGTTGTTCGGATGCGGATCCCGGCGACGCAGGAGCTTGTCCTGCATCTCCGCGGTCTTCGCCTGCGAGCCATCGACGCGGTAATCGAGGTGGGGCGTGCCCAGCACCTCGCGGGCGAAGCGCGCGGCGACCCAGTTGGTCTCGTTCGACTGGCGCGCCGAGGCGATCACGGCGATCGACGCGGGGTCGGCGGCCTTCGCCTCGGCCAGGCGCACGGTGACGACCGTCAACGCCTCGTCCCAGTCCGCGTCATGCCAGGCGCCGCCGTCGAGCCGCAGGCGGGGCATGGTCACGCGCGCCTCGTGCAGCAGCGCGTACGAGTCGCGACCGTAGTCACACATCCACGACTTGTTCACCGCCTCGTTGCGGCGCGGTACGTAGCGGTAGATCGTGCCGTCCTTGTGGTCGACGCGTACGTTGCAGCCGGTGGCGCACTGCGTGCAGACCGACTCGGCGCTCTTGAGGAACCACACGCGCTGCTTGAAGCGGAAGTCCTTCGAGGTCAGCGCCCCCACCGGGCAGATGTCGACCACGTTGCCGATGTAGTCGTCGCCGGTGATCGGCTGGTTGTTCTCGGTGCCAATCTCGGTCGTGACGCCGCGGGTGAAGAACTGCAGCGCATGCGAACCCGAGACCTCGCGGCAGAAGCGCACGCAGCGCGAGCACAGCACACAGCGTTCCTTGTCGAGCATGATGCGGTCGCCCAGGTCGACGACCTTGCGCTTGTGCACCTTGAGCCCGCGCGGCATGCGGCTGTCGTAGCCGCCGTGCTCCATGTAGTAATCCTGGAGTTTGCATTCGCCGGCCTGGTCGCAGATCGGGCAATCGAGCGGGTGGTTGACCAGCAGGAACTCGAGCTGGCGACGGCGCGCCTCCTCGGCGTCGGGCCGGCCGAAGTGCACGACCATGCCCTCGCGCACCTCCTCGCAGCACGAGGGCACGAGCTTGGGCCGTCCCTCGATGCCGACCAGGCACATGCGGCAGCTTCCCTCCCACGACAGGTCCGCGTGGTAGCAGAAGTTGGGCACGCGGATGCCGACGAGCTTCGCGGCCTCGAGCACGTTCGTTCCTGCGGCGGCCGTCACGCTCTTGCCGTCGATCGTCAGGGTGACCGGGGGTCGTTCGCTCACGTGTCGCTCCCGTGCCGTGGCGGCCGCATCAGCGGTCGAGCTCGCCGGCGATGATGTTCAGCGTTCCGAGGATGGCCACGAAGTCCGACACCATCTGCCCGCGCAGCATCTCGTCGTTGGCGGCAAAGGTGTAGAAGCTGGGTGCCCGCACCTTGAGCCGGTACGGCTTCCCGCTGCCGTCGGAGACGAGGTAGAAGCCCAGCTCGCCGGTCGGGGTCTCGGTGTACGAGTAGACCTCGCCCACCGGCGGCGAGAAGCCGTGCATGATCAGCTTGAAGTGGTTCATCAGCGCCTCGATGTTGCCGTAGACGCGATTCTTCTCGGGCAGCGCGACGCGGTGATCGCGCGTGATGTGCGGCCCCGCCGGCACGCCGCGATCGAGCAGCTGGTGGATGATGCGCAGGCTCTCGTGCATCTCCTGCATGCGGACCATGTAACGCGAGAACGTGTCGCCGTCCGTGCGCACGGGCACGGCGAACTCGAGCCCGTCGTAGCCGCCGTACGGCGCGTCGCGCCGCAGGTCCACGTCGAGGCCCGAGGCGCGGCCGTTCGGCCCCGACCAGCCCCACGAGATCGCGTTCTCCCGGTTGACCACCCCGGTGCCGCGCGTGCGCTGCTGGAAGATCACGTTCCTGGTCGCCAGCTTGTCCACGTAGGCGATGAACTCGGGCATCTCGTTCGCCACCCGGCGCGCATGCTCGGCGAAGCCGTCGGGAATGTCCTGGGCCACGCCGCCGACGCGCCCGTAGGACACGGTCAGGCGCGCACCGCAGGTGGACTCGATCAGCTCGTAGATGCGCTCGCGCGGGTTGAAGAAGTACCAGAAGTTGGTCAGCGCGCCCATGTCGACGAGGTTCGTGCCAATGCAGATCATGTGGTCCATGATCCGGTTGAACTCCATCAGCAGCGTCCGGATCCAGATCGCCCGCGGCGGGACGTCGACCTGCATCAGCTTCTCGACCGCCATGGCGAAGCCGACGTTGTTGTTGAACGCCGAGATGTAGTTGAGCCGGTCGGTGAACGGGAACACCTGCGTGTAGGTGTGCGTCTCGGCCATCTTCTCGAAGCAGCGATGCAGGTAGCCGATCTCGGTCTTCGAATCGACGATGATCTCGCCGTCGAGCAGCGCCTGGATGCGCAGCGTGCCGTGCGTGGCCGGATGCGACGGGCCGAGGTTGACGTACACGCGCTCGATGCCGTCGGCGCCGACCAGCGTGTGCCGCCCCTCGTGCTCGGCCTCGAGGCCCGGGTACGCCGAGTACGAGCGCGACAGCATGTGCCGGCGGTCGGGCGGATAGTCCTTGCGCAGCGGGTGGCCGACGAACTCCTCGTGCGTGAGGATGCGGCGCAGGTCCGGATGGTTCACGAAGTCGAAGCCGAACAGGTCGTAGGCCTCGCGCTCCGCCCAGTTCGCCGACTTGTACAGCGGCGTGAGCGAGTCGACCGCCGGCTTGGCGTCGTCGAGCGGCACGTGCACGCGCACGCGCTTCTTCCGCGTCGTCGAGTAGAAGTGATAGACCGAGTGGAAGCGCGGCGTGCGGTCGAGCAGCAGGTTGTCCAGCCCCGCAATGTCGGCAAGGATGTCGTAGCGCAGCTCGGGATGGATCTTGAGCGTCTGCGCCACCAGCAGCAGGTCGTCCGGGCGGATGGTCACGGACAGGTCGCCGCGGAAGTCCTCGACGCCGAGCATCGCGGCGCCGTGCTCCGCGCGGAGAACGCGCACGGTCGGGTCGGCCTCGAGTGCCGCCGCGTCCTTCGCCTCGCCCCAGAATTTCGAGGGATCGGCCGCCGTGCTGCCGCGCGGCGTGTCGAGCGTGCTCACGCGGGCCTCCCGCGCGCGGCGTCCTGCATGGCGCGCGCACGGCCCTCCTCGAGCGTGCGCACGGCGCGGCGGGCGACCTCCTCGGCGTGGCCCTGCTCCTCGACGGTGCGGCTCTTCATGGCGATCTGCGAACGCGTCTCGCCGCGGGCGATCATCTCCTGCAGCTTGATGATGCCGTGGATCAGGCCCTCGGGCGTCGGCGGACAGCCCGGCACGTAGATGTCGACGGGCACGATCTCGTCGATGCCCTGCATCACGTGGTAGGCGCGGTAGAACCCGCCCGAGGAGGCGCAGACGCCCATCGCGATGCACCACTTGGGGTCGGGCATCTGGTCCCAGATCTGCTTGAGGACGGGGCCCATCTTGTCGACGACGGTGCCGGCCACGATCATGAGGTCCGACTGTCGCGGCGAGAAGCGCACGACCTCGGCGCCGAAGCGCGACAGGTCGTAGTGCGACGAGACCACCGACATGAATTCGATCGCGCAACACGCCGTGCCGAACGGCATGGGCCAGAGCGCGTTCTTCCGCCCCCAGTTGACGTAGTGGTCGAGCTGGGTCGTCAGCCAGCCTTCACGGCGCGGATCGCTCGCGGTACTTCCTGCCGCGGGCGCGCCGAGCGGGGTCTCGGGGGCCATCCAGGTCTCCTCGCGCAGGGCGCGCGGGTGGAATGGTGGTACTGGAAACGATGGTCTGGAGGCAAGATAGCAGCCGGACCCTTCCCTGCCAAGGGGACGGGAGGGCCGGCTCGTGGCCGGGAGCTAGATGTTCTTGGGCTGGATCGGCCGACGGCTCGAGAACCCGCCCGACAGCGGGTGCCAGTGGCCCACGCGACGCTCCCCCCGCTGCCAGCAGAGGAACACGATCCGGTCCCCCTTGAGCGAGTAGAAGTCGATCAGGGCGCGGTCCAGGTCCTTCACCACGCAGCCCTTGGCGTGAATCGCGCTCACCGCCTCGGCGATCTCCTCGCCCAGGTCCCTGGCGCGCCGCTCGCGCGAGTCACGGGCGGCAAGGTCGGGGTTGGCGGAACTCGCGCCGGTCTCGATGAGCAGGCGCATCATTTCGAGATCGGACTGCACCTGGTCGAGCTCGCGCTTGCGCGCGATCAGGTGCGACAGCCGAGGCTCGAGGAACGGAATGAGCGCATTGGCCTCGTCAGGCGAAAACAGGGTCAGCGACACCGGCATCGGGAACCCTCCTTCGGCGTGGTCGATTCGATCCGGTCGATTCGATCCGGTTGATGCGATCAGATAGAAACAAGTATAAAGGGCCCGGGCGCGCCCCGCCAGAGGGCGCTCCCGGACCCCGAAGGTCTTTGGGGACTGTGGCTTAGAAGCCCAACGCCAGCCCGATCGCGCCCTGATTGCCGCTGGGCATCCAACTCGCCTCCGCGCCTGCCTGATCCGCCGACGCGCTGCCCATGTATCCACCGATGTACCCGTTGAGCGCCAGCGACGAGCCCAGTCCGACATGGGCGCCGATGCGCCCCGTCAGCGAGATGCGGGTCGTGGTGCCCGTCTCCGTCACGAAGGACTCTGCCGGGAAATCGTACTCGGCGCTTCCACTCCAGTACTCGAGCCCCGGGCCGACGAACAGGTGGAAGTCGGGGCTCAGGTGGACGAAACGATCGGCGCCGACCCGGATGTTCCACGACGACTGCGTGTACTTGCCGTCGGGCGAGTTCGGCGGGGCGTTGTCGCCGTACTTGTCCGTCTCGCTGAACGTGCCGATGCCACCGGAGAAAGCGAGCGCCCAGTTGTCGGAGAGCAGCCGCTGGAACTGGATCTGACCGCCCCACTCCGTGTGATCGAAGGCGGAAATCGATCCTCCTCCGGACTCCGGCGAGACGAAGTCGCCGTCGCCATGGGCGAGTTGCAGGGCGAGGATGTTCGAGCCCTTCGCCAGCCCTTCGGCCCGTGCGGGCGCGAACAGGAATGCGGTGGCGAGGGCGGCTCCAGCGACGAGCGCAAGCGCGAGGCCGATACGACGTGCGATGACCATGAGGGGGACCTCCATGTGCTTCCCGATCCCAACGACCGGGCGCGGAGGGAACCTAATGGTCCCGGCGACGCATTTCAAGCCCCGCCGACGAGCACCGACAACATCGAGATCGATCCACCGTCGATCCCCTCGACCGGGAAGGTCACGGGCTCGCCCGGAGCGCGCAATCCGAGCACGACCGACAGCGGCAGGAAGTGCTCGGGCGTGGGCACGGACAACCGCGC
Source organism: Candidatus Eiseniibacteriota bacterium (assembly GCA_031431875.1). Taxonomy (GTDB): domain Bacteria; phylum Eisenbacteria; class RBG-16-71-46; order RBG-16-71-46; family DASYSL01; genus JANPEF01. The sequence continues at coordinate 13,436 of JANPEF010000019.1, forward strand.
GTCCTCCCCCATCGTCGGGTAGTCGACCAGCGCCGCCACGTCGTCGGCGAGGATCGCGTCACACGCCGCACGCTCGAAGCGCACCGCCCAGGGATACGGTTCGACCTGGCGACGGCCCCAGCCGTAGGCGTGCAGGTTATGCACCAGGTTGCCGCTGCCGAGGACGAGCACGCCCTCGTCGCGCAGAGCGCGCAGGCGGCGGCCCAGCGCATGGAAGAACGGCGGTGGTTGCGTCTCGTCGAGGCTCAACTGCACGACCGGGATGTCCGCGTGCGGAACCAGGTGAACGAGCACCGACCACGTGCCGTGATCGAGGCCCCACGCCGTGTCGAGGGCGACGTCGATGGGCTCGGCGCCGGCAGCACCCTCGCCCAGCAGCTCGCGCACGCGACGCGCCAGCGCCGGATCGCCGGGCGCGGGGTAGCGCACCGCGTACAACTCGGGCGGAAAGCCGCCGAAGTCGTGGATGGTGGGCGGCACGTCCATCGCGGTGACGCGCGTGCCGGGCAGGAACCAGTGCGCCGAGACGGCGAGAATCGCCCGCGGGCGCGGCAGCGCGCGGCCGAGCCCGGCCCACGCGGTGGTCCACGCGTTCTGGGCGAGCGCGTTCATCGGGCTGCCGTGGCCGACGAACAGCGCGGGCATCGTCATGCCGCGGGCCCGGCGAGGCCGTAGCGCTCGGCCAGGACGTTCAGGTGGTTGCGCGCGTGCCCGACCAGGATCCACGCGAGGGCGCGCGTGCTCACCGGCGCGCCGTTGGCGGTGCCCATCCGGCGCCAGTCGGCCTCGACGAAGGTGCGCAGCGCGAGCAGGTTTCCTTCGCGCAGGTGCGCGAACTCGGCGGCGAGGTCGTCGACGGTGCGCTCGTCGAAGCGCGACCGAGCCATGTACTCCTGCTCGTCGTATCCGGGGAACGATGCGGTGTCGCCGCGGCCGATGGCGAACGCGCGGTAGCCGAAGACGCGCTCGCCGTCGTTGACATGACCGAGCACCTGGCGCGGGGACCACTTGCCGGGGGCGTAGCGGTACGACTCCTTCTCCGCCGGAACCGCAGCGGCCCACGCGATCAGCTCTGCCGGCTGCGCCTCGAGCGCGGCGAAGATCTCCGTCTCGGGCACGAGGTTCATGTAGCCGGCGTAGTAGGCCAGGTACTCGTCGGGGCCGGGGCGGCCGATGTCGATCATGGGGTCTCCTTCTCCAGTCCATCTCTGCACGCATGGCGAACGGCCGGCCGCAGCGGCGCCGGCACCTCGAACCAAGTCGCCCGCCCGACGCCGCGGCACGTGCCGTCCTCGCCGAACAGGACCGTCCTCACGAAGTGCTTTCGTCCGTCGGCGCCGAGTTCCGTGCCGACCACGACGCAGCGCTCGCCGATCCGCACTTCGCCGAGGCGCTCGACGGCGAGTTCGCCGAGCAGGATCGCGCGATCGGACGGGAGCGGAAAAGAGAATCCACCCGGACAGTCGAGCGCCGCCCAGACGAACTCGGGGGCGACGTGCGCCGGGTCGCCTGGCGCAGCCAGCGACGCGTCAGGAATCCACGGGGCGGCCACATCGGCACTCCCCGGCAATGCCCCGGCAAGGATGCGCAGGCCGCCGCCGTTCGCACGCGCAGGGCCGCACACGAAGCAGCCCGGATATGGATGGGAGTGGAAGCCGCGAAAGTCGCGCGCGGCGACGGTGGCTTCGGCGAAGGTCGGGGTGGGCGGCAAGTCCGTGGCGAAAGTCGTGACGACCGGGTCGAGCGGATGAAGCGCACGCGCCTCGGCGACGATCGTACCGGTCGCGTCTTCGGAGGCGTCCCGCAACAACGCGGAGTCCTCACCGACCTCGATCTGCATCACGCGCCCGAGGGGCGGCGGCACGCGCAGGCGCACCCGCGCGACACGCGGAGCGGGCAGCAGATGCGCGGCGAGCCGCCCGCACACGTAGCCGCCGTTGCCCGAGTTGGCCGGGCCGTTGAAGCGGCGGTCGATCGTCAGCGTGGCCGCGGGAACGGGCTCGGCGGAGCTCACGCCGGCGGGCTCTCCACCGTCTCGGCGGCGCCGGCGGCGAAGTACGCGGCATCCGGGTGATGGAAGACGAGCGCCGAGACGCTGGCCTCCGGATCCATCATGAAGCCGTCGGTCAGGCGCACGCCCATGTCCCCCGGCTCGAGCAGGCGGAACAGGATCGCCTGGTCGTCGAGGTTCGGGCACGCCGGGTAGCCGAACGAGTAGCGCTTGCCGCGGTAGTGGCCGCGCAGGCGGTCGGCCATCGTCGTCGTCGGCGGATCGGGAAAGCCCCACAGGTTGCGCAGCCGCGCGTGCAACCACTCGGCGGCGGCCTCGGCGGTCTCGAGCGCGAGGGCTTGCAGCGCATGCGAACGCAGGTACTCGCCCGCATCCTTGAGGGCCTCGGCGCGCTCGCGCACGCCCCCGCCGGCGGTGGTGACGAACATGGCGACATGATCGCGCCGCCCGTCGAGCGGCGGAAGCACGAAGTCGGGGATTGCCATCCGCGGCTCGCGCGCCTGGCGCGGGAATGCGATCGTCGCCACGGGCGTGGTCGAGCCGCGGCCCGCGAAGAGGCGCAGCGTGTCGCCCGTCGACTCGGCCTCGAAGAACCGCCACACGCAGCGGGCACGCAGGGCGCCGGCACGCGCCTCGGCCTTGATCGCGTCGACGGTGGCCTCGAGCGCCAGGGCCTTCGGGTCGCCGGCGGCGCGCAACTTCTCGAAGCTGCCCTTGAGCCCGAGGTGACGGCCGTAGAGCATCTGCGGGCTGAGGAACTGCCAGATCTCGTCGAGCGAGCGCAGGTCGAGCACGTGCCGCTCGAGGTCGGGCACGTCGGGGATCGGGATCTCGAGCCGCACCGCCGGCGAGCGCGTGATGGCGGGCGCTCCGGCGTCACCGGCCGCCGCTGCGCCCGCAGCCGCGGCCGCCATCGCGGCCAGCGCGGCGGTCGACTCCGCGTCGAGCTGCGTCGCCATCGCCGTGCGGGTCGCGGGATTCATCAGCTTGTGCATGAGGTCGAGCCCGTGCATCGCGTCCTTCGCGTAGGCGACGAGCGAGCCGTAGGCCGGCGCGATGCGCGTGCGAGTGAACTTGTTGGTGAGCGCCGCGCCGCCGACCAGGATCGGCACGTCGACGCCGGCGGTCTTCAGGTCCTCGGCGGTGACGACCATCTGCTGAGCCGACTTGACGAGCAGCCCCGACAGCCCGATCACGTCGGGCTTGTGCTCGCGCACCGCAGCGACCAGCGCCTCGGGCGGGATCTTGATGCCCAGGTTGACGACCTCGTAGCCGTTGTTGGACAGCACGATGTCGACCAGGTTCTTCCCGATGTCGTGCACGTCGCCCTTCACCGTGGCCAGGACGAGGCGACCGCGAGCGGCGGTCTCGGACTTCTCCATGAACTGCTCGAGGTGGCGCACGGCGGCCTTCATCGCCTCGGCGCTCTCGAGCACCTCGGCGACGATCAGCTCGTTGGCGTTGAACAGGCGGCCGACCTCATCCATGCCCTTCATCAGCGGACCGTTGATGATCTCCAGCGGGCGGGCCTCCGCCCGCTTGAGCTCGAGGTCCTCGATCAGGCCCTCCTTGGTGCCCTCGATGATGCAGCGCGCAAGGCGCTCGTCGAGCGGCAGCGCGGCGCGCTCGGCGCCGGTCTTCACCCGCGTCTTCACCTCGCGGAAGTGGGCGGCGAACGCGGCGATCGAGTCGGCGCCGCCGTCGAACAGCAGCGCCTCGGCGAGCTTGCGCTCGTCCTCGGGAATCGAGGCGTAACGCTCGAGCTTCTCGCTGTTGACGATCGCCAGGTCGAGCCCGGCCCTCGTGCAGTGATAGAGGAAGACGGAGTTCAGCACTTCGCGCCCGGCTTCCGGGAGCCCGAACGACACGTTCGAGATGCCGAGGATGGTCTTGGTTTCGGGGAACGCGGCCTTGAGCAGGCGGATGCCCTCGATCGTCTCGATCGCGCTGCCCACGTAGTTCACGTCACCGGTGGCGCACGGGAAGGTGAGCGGATCCCAGAGGATATCCTCGCCCGGAATGCCGTACTTCGTGGTCAGGAGGTCGTACGATCGCTGGGCGACGGCGAGCTTGCGCTCGCGGGTGACGGCCATGCCCTGCTGCGGGTCCTCGTCGATCGTGCCGCACACGACGGCGGCGCCGAAGCGGCGAGCCAGCGGCAGCACGGCCTCAAAGCGCTCCTCGCCGTCCTCGAGGTTCACCGAGTTGATGATCGCCTTGCCCTGGCAGTAGGTGAGCGCGCGCTCGAGGACGGCCGCGTCGGTCGAGTCGAGCATGAGCGGCACCTTCACCTTGCGGATCAGGTCGGGCAGAAAGGTGAGCATGTCGGCCAGCTCGTCGCGGTCGGGATCGGCGACGCACACGTCGACGACCTGCGCGCCGCCGCGCACCTGGCTGCGACCGATCTCGCTGGCCTCCTCCCACTTGCCTTCGGCGATCAGGCGCTTGAACTTGCGTGACCCGATCACGTTCGTGCGCTCACCGACCAGCACCGGGCGCACGTCGTCGTTGATCTCGAGAAAGTCGACGCCCGAGACGAGCGTCTTGCGATGCGCCGCCGGCACGCGCGGGCGGCGGCCCTTCACCATCGCGGCGAGCGCGCGGATGTGGTCGGGCGTGGTCCCGCAGCAGCCGCCCACGAGGTTGATCCAGCCGTGCTCGCAGAAGCGCTCGAGCACCCGCGCCATGCCGTCGGGCGTCTCGAGGTAGCGGCCCTCCGAGTCGGGCAGTCCGGCGTTGGGGATGCACGAGACGCGCGTCTTGGCGATCGCCGACAGCGCGCGCAGGTGGTCGGTCATGAACTCGGGACCGGTCGCGCAGTTGAGGCCGACCGACAGCAGGTCGGCGTGCATCACCGAGGTGTAGAGCGCCTCGACCCCTTGCCCGGCGAGCATCGTGCCCGTGGCCTCGATCGTGCCCGAGACCATGACCGGCACGCGGCGGCCCACGGCCACGGTCGCCTGCTCGATGGCCAGCAGCGCGGCCTTCACGTTGCGCGTGTCCTGCTGCGTCTCGACCAGGAGCAGGTCGACGCCGCCGGCGAGCAGGCCCTCGACCTGCGTGCGGAACGCGGCCGTCAGCGCATCGAACGTGATGCCGCCGGTGACGGTGATCGCCTTCGTCGTGGGGCCGATCGAGCCGGCGACGAAGCGCGGGCGCGACGGGTCCTTCGCGCTGAACTCGCCGGCCGCCTGCACGGCGAGCTCGGCTGCGTGTCGGTTGAGCGCATGGCAGCGGTCGGCCAGGCCGTACTCGCCGAGCACGAACGGGGTGCCGCCGAAGGTGTTGGTCTCGATGATGTCCGCACCGGCGTCGAGGTATCCCCGGTGCACGTCGAGCACGACGTCGGGACGCGTATCGACCAGCACCTCGTTGCAGCCCTCGAGGTCGGGTCCGCCAAAGTCGTCGGCCGTGAGGTTGCGCGCCTGCATGGCCGTGCCGGTCGCACCGTCGAGCACGAGGATGCGCTCTTCGAGTTGCTCGTCGAGCAGGCGGGCACGCGGGTCGTAGGGAATCGGCATGTCGCTCATTCTAGCGCAGGCTCTCGCGAATGGGGCGGATCATGCCCCGGGGCCGGCCTCGAGAGCGCGCTCGATCCGGCTGTCCGGAACGAGCCACAGGATGGCCACGAGGACGTAGATCCCGCACGAGACCAGTGGGGCGACCAGCGCGACCGCCACGGCGACCGCGTAGAGCGCCAGCGAGATGATGCCCTTGGCATCGCGCCCGACGGCGATCGCCAGCATGGCATTCTCGGGGTGCGTGGCGATCAGCACCCGCGACAGCCCGTAGTACGCGACGCCGGCGCAGAGCAGGACGACACCGTAGGCGGCGACCGGGACCGCGGCGAAGTGGCTCGTGCCCATCCAGGCCGTGACGAACGGAATCAGCGCCAGCCAGAACAAGAGATGCATGTTGGCCCACAGCACCGTGCCGTTGATGCGCTTCACGGCATGGAGCATGTGGTGATGGTTGTTCCAGTAGATGGCGAGGAACACGAAGCTCAGCACGAAGCTCAGGAGCACCGGCACCACGGGCCCGAGCGCGGCGAGGTCGGTGCCGTGCGGAGCGTGGAGTTCGATCACCATGATCGTGATCAGGATGGCGATCACGCCGTCGCTGAACGCCTCGAGTCGTCCCTTGGTCATGCGGCTCCCCCGCCCTTGCGGATCACGTACCAGTTGTTCTGGATGTCGTGCGCCAGCTCGTGCTTCACGAACGAGCGGAACCCGGCCCGCTCGACGTACTCCCGGGTCTTCTGCTCGCCCCACATCGCGCCCAGCCCCTCG
>JANPEF010000020.1:0-8483 GCA_031431875.1 Candidatus Eiseniibacteriota bacterium
CCCCCCCCTTTTTTTGGTTTGCTTTTTCGCCGCCACCAACCCCCCCCCGGGGGGCCGCCGCGCCCCGCCCGGCTAAACCCGGGGGGCGTTCGCGCCGCCCGGGGCGCACGTCGAGCGGACCGCCCTCGCCGAGCAGGAAGCCGAGGTCGCGGCCGGGGAAGTACTCCATCGAGATCGCGCGCGTGCCGCCCAGGTCGAGGAAGTCGTGGATGCGGATCACATTCCTGTGCGCGATCCTTCGCGCCAGTTTCAGCTCCTGCACGAAGCGCCGGATCGACGACTCGTCCATCGACAGCTGGGCGCCCAGAATCTTGAGGATGATCTCCTCCTGGATCACCTCGTCGTGCGCCAGGTACACGGTGCCGAAGCCGCCGCGACCGATCCTCTTCACGATGCGATAGCGCCCGAGCAGCTCCTGGTCGACCGCGAGATCCGCGTAGTTGAGGCCGAGCACGCCCGTGGACTCGCGGCACAGCACGGGCTTCGGTGCGTCCGTCTCGCGCGGACCCGGCACGAACGGCACGGCCAGGCTCCCGGACGGCCCCGAGCTCTTGATGCGCATCGGCACCGCGGTGGTGACCGTCGGCGGGGCGACCGTGCGCGACAGCACCTGGTGCAGGAAGCTGCGATCGTCCGAGCTGAGCTCGCCGCGCGGGAAGTCCTGCAGCGCCACCTGTGCCTCGCGACGCACGTCGGGCAACGGCGAGTCGAGCAGGCCGGTCAGCGTACGCAGCGTCCGCGGATGGCCGATCGTGGCCAGTGCGCGCACGCACAGGACCGCCGTGGCGTCCTCGCGCGCGAGCACCGCGAGCAGCGGTTCGACCGCGCGTTCGTCGCGCGTCTTGCCCAGCGCGTCAATGGCGCGCTCGCGCACCCACCAGTCGCTGTCGTCGAGCGCCCCGACCAGCGCCGGCAGCGCCGCCGGATCGGGAACGGCATTGAGGATCTCGATCGCATTGCGGCGCACGGAGTCGTCGGGGTCCTGCATCAGGCCCGCCACGGCGATGACCACGGTCTCGCCACCGAGCGTCCCCAGCGCGTCGGCAGCCCGCACGCGCACCCACCAGTCGGCGTCGCGCAGCGCGCGCACCAGGTCCTGGATGGCCTCGGCGGTCGCCACTTCGTTCAGCACTTCGACGGCGCCGCGGCGGACGTACTCGGACTCGTGGGCCAGCACGTCGACGAGTTGCGGCACCGTCGAGACGTCGGCCAGCTCGCGCAGCGCATCGATCGCGGCCGACTGCACCTTGAGGTCGGGATCCTGCAGCGAGCCGAGCAGCGCGCCCACCGCCTCGCGCGCACCGAGCGTGTGCAGCGCCTGCACGGCCTCGAGCCGGATGCGCTTCTCCGCATCGTTCAGCCGCTGAATCATCCCGGGGATGACCCCGGGGCCCGGGTGATTGGCCAGGAACTTGACCAGGCTGCCCCGCACCCACGCGTCCTCGTTGGCGAGCAACTGCGCCAGTGCCGGAACGAGGTTCGGGTCGGTCACGCTTTCGAACGCATGCAGGAGCGCGACCTGGGCGTCGCGCGACAGGCCGGGGAAGGCCGCCACCAGCTCGCCGGTCGGAAGCGACGCGACGTGCGCGTCGAGCAGCGGCTTGAGCACGGGCCGCGGCAGCGCGCCGTCCTTCAGGGCGGCGAGGAGGCGACGCGGCGTGAAACTCTTGCCGATGCAGAGCACACGCGACACGCCCGAGACGACGGTGGGATTCGGGGAAGCGAGCAGCGCGAGGTAGCTCTCGAATGTCTCGTCGGTGAGCAGGCGGTCGAGCACGAGCAGCGCCGGGCCGCGCGCTTCTCCATGCGAGAGACATTCGCTGACGGGGACGATCGCCGCAGGACCCATGGCAACGAGTTCATCGACGGCGCGGGCGAGGTCCGCCTCGCTCGCCGAGCGCGCGGAGCGCAGCGCGTGCGCCCGGCGGCGCGCGACGAAGTCGTCGACGAACTTCATCTCCTAGGGCTGGAGTCGGGAGATCGCTCCCGCCAGGGGATCGAGCCCGTCGCGCCAAGGGAGCCACACGCGCCCGCCCCCGGTCACGTAGCCGGCGGCGAACGCGATGAGCAGCCCGAGCGCGACCAGGGTGCGCGTGCGGCGCGGATTCCCCTGCGGCGGCGCATACGGTGCGAGGCGCGGGCCCGGGCCGCCGGCGACACCCGCGGCGGCCGCGCCGCCGGAGGCGGTGGTCGCGGCGGCCGCGCTGGCCGTCTCGGTTTCGCGCAGGGTCTCGATCATCTCCTGCAACTCGCTCGTGCGCAGGACGGTCGTACCCTCGTCCTGCGTCTGGGCGAGTCGGCGTGCATCGTTCTGCTCGCCGCGCCGGTCCTCCTCGTACATGAACCACAGCGCGAACTTGCCCACGAACACGACGTCATTGTTGATGATGTAGTGGACCTTGACCCGCTGGTCGTTGACGAAGAGGCCGTTGGCGCTCTCGAGGTCCGTGATCCGGTAGACGCCCGAGGTGGTCATCTCGATCTTCGCGTGCTCGCGCGAGATTCCAGGATTGTCGAGGACGAGGTCCGCTCCGGGATCGCGACCGACGGTCACCCGATCCTGGTTGAAGGTGAACGCCCGCACGGGGCGACCCTTCAGGGTGACGCGAACTTTCAGCACCTTCCCGGCCATGGCTGTGTTCTCCCCAGTCGACGCGGACGCGGAGTCCGCACGTTTCCGGACGGGCCCCTCCCGACGGAAAATCGACGCGCTCCTCGTTATCGGCGCGGCTGGGGATTTCATGAGGCGGGGGTTGCAGAGTGAAGCGTGCCCGGCAGGCGATGCGTGGCAACCGATTGGGCAACAGAAGCTTAGAGGTGGCCTTCCACCCGGGCGACCAGCCGGTCGAACCGCGGATCGCCATGAAGCGCCGCCAGCGAGGGATCGATGTGGATCCCGGCCAGCCAGTGCACGCGCTCGTCGACGGCGCGGTCGAGCGCCACGAACGCCGCATCGTGGTCGCCGAGCGCGACCAGGATCTGTGCCGGGTAGTAGCCGCCCACGTAGCGGTGCGCGGCCTGCTCCGCGAGTTCGTCGAGGATCGCGCGCGCCTCGTCGGCGCGTCCGGCGAGCGCGTGTGCCGTGCCCAGCGCCGAGATCGCCATCGGCGTGCGGCCCAAAAGCGCGATGCAGCGCTCGAGCGCGGCGACGGCATCGGCATCGCGCCCGGTGCGCATGAGCGACACGCCGTGCCAGTAGTGCACGGGCGCGAAGTCGGGAATCAACTCGGCGGCCTCCGTGATGCCGCGGACCGCCAGCTCGAACTGCCCGCGCCAGTACGGGAACCAGCCACGGAACGCGATCGCAACGTTCGACATCGGGTCGAGGGTGCGCGCCAGATTCGCTTCGGCCCGGGCTTCCTCGAAGTGCTGGCTCAGGATCCGCTCGTTGGCGAACCACAGGTGCGCCTGCGAGTACCGGGGAGCGAGGTCGATCGACTTGCGGAACAGCCGCTCGGATTCGGACCGATTCCACTCGTACCAGAGCGTGCCGTAGGCGAGCGACGTGAGCGCTTCCGCGCACGAGGGATCGATCTCGAGCGCCTTGCGCGCCGCGGCCATCGCCCGCGGAAACGCCTCGCGCGGGGCGATCACGCTCATGAAGCCCATCAGGTTGTAGGCGTCGGCCACGCCGACGTGCGCCAGCACCAGTGTCGGATCGAGGCGTACCGCCTCGTCGAGCGCCGCCAGCCCCTGGCGCAGCGTCTCCTCCGTACGGCGCTCGATGTTGTAGCGACCCCTGAGGAACGCCTCGTAAGCCTCGGGCACGACGGCCCGCACGTCCTTCAGCAGCGTCTCCTCCTGCGGCGTCACCGTCACCTGGATCTCGGCGACGATCGCGGCGGCGACCTCGCCCTGCATGGCCAGGACTTCGGTCAGGTCGCGTTCGTACGACTTTGCCCACAGGTGCCGCTCGGTCGCGGCCTCGATCAGCTGCACCGTGATGCGCACGCGCTCGCCGGCGCGGCGCACCGAGCCCTCGACCACCGCGTCGACGTTGAGCTCGCGTGCGATCTCGGCGATCGAGCGGCGCTGCCCCTTGAAGCGCATCACCGACGTGCGCGAGATGATGCGCAAGGCGCGCACCTGGGCCAGGCTGGCGATCAGTTCCTCGGTCATGCCGTCGGAGAAGTACTCCTGCGCCGGATCGCCCGACAGGTTCTCGAGCGGCAGCACGGCGATCGAAGTGACACCCCGCGCCGGTGCGACCGCCTCGGCCTGGGCGGCGGATCCCGCACCCGTGGCCTCGGCACCGCCCGCGGCGATCCGTCGCAGCTCTCCCACCATTTCCCCCGCGGTCTGGTAGCGCCGCGCGCTGTCCCGCTCGAGGGCGCGCAGGATCACCGCCTCGAGGTGCGCCGACAGTTCCGGCTCGTGTTGCCGCGGCGGCACGAGCGCACCGTGCAGGATCTGGTTCGACAGCGCGGTCGACAGCGCGGCTTGATACGGTCGCGTGCCACAGGTCATCTCGTAGAGCACCACGCCGAGCGCATACAGGTCGGCGCGGGCATCGACGGCCTCGCCCAGCAATTGCTCGGGGGCCATGTAGGCGAGCGTGCCCGTCGTCGTGCCCACCATCGTCACGGCCATCGTCGGCGTGCTCTCACCGGGCGCCTGGGCGAGCTTGGCCAGGCCAAAGTCGAGCACCTTCACGCGGCCCTTGGGGGTGACCATGATGTTGCCGGGCTTCAAGTCGCGATGGAGCACGCCACGCTCGTGCGCCTCGGCCAGTGCCTCCGCCACCTGTGCACCCAGGTCGGCCGCCTCGCGCTCGGGGACACGCCCACGTTCGAGGCGTGAACCCAGGGTCTCGCCCGGCACGAACTCGAGCACCAGGTAGTCGACGCCGGCGTCCTCGCCGAAGTCGTACACCGTCTCGATGTTCGGGTGATTGAGCCGCGACAGGGCGAGCGCCTCGCGGCGGAAGCGCGCCCGCGCATCGGCATCGGCGCGCGAGGCGGCAGGCAGGATCTTGATTGCGACCTCGCGATCGAGGCGGGTGTCGCGGGCACGATACACCTCGCCCATGCCACCGGCACCGAGGGGCGCAAGGATGTCGTAGGGGCCGATCTTCGGGCGCGTGGCGGGAGTCATCGGTGGCCTGGTCAACACCCGACGTGTGGGATCTGGCGAGACGCTACCGGCGTGAAATACAGTAGCGCGCGAAGCGCCGCCGCATGCGCGTCGGCCGATCCGGTGGGCAGAAGATAGAGTTCGGCGACCAGGCCGCGCCAGCGCAGGAGTTCTCGCCGAAGTCCGCGCGCGGAGTTGAGTCGAATCGTCAGGTCCGTCAGTGCAAGGGTGCGCTCGTACGCGTTTCGTCTGCGCGTCTCGTTCCCCGGCCCCAGAACCCTCGAGGCTCGATTCATCTCGTTCGCGATCATCAGGATCTGCTGATCGAGAGTGAACTGGCCCCACCGTTCCGGACTCAGTCCGGCATGCTGGTTCATGTCAAAGTGCCTCACCGCGGCCGACAAGCTTGTACGTCAACGTGCGCACACGCTCGCGAAGTTGCAGGTCGACGATCTCCATTCCAGGATTCGACTGGCCCGGGCGGATGTTGATCAAGGCGGTGAAGGCGATGCATTCATCCGCTGCCGCGTCCGGATAGTAGTTCGCCCCCCAGAGATCTTCCTGCCGACTCCCATCCTCCAGCAGCAGGGCTTCCGCATCGGAGTGGAGCTGGTCGCCCAGGGCAAACCGTTCTCGCTCGACATCGACGACATACTTCACCATGTCCCCGAATCCGTTGGAGACGAGACGGCGCAGCTCCTCCATCGCGACCGGCTCGGAAATGATGACGATGTCCATCATGGGGCTCCTCGGCCAGCGTTTTCACGCCGTTCGGCGCAGGGCGAAGCTGTTGACGACGAGTGCGAAGCATCGCACGACGCGGGTGTCGGCGCACGTCTATCCCTCATCGCCCGCAGCGAGCGTCACGGCCGGCGCGCCGCCGTCGCCCAGTTGATGTCGATCACGACCGCGGGTGTCGCAACCCTTCCATCGGGAACGACCACGAGAATGCGCTCGTGGTCCGGCGTTGGCGACATCCCGAAATTGCCCGTCGGCAAGTCGAAGAGCGGACGCCACGGACCGAGCTCGAGCGCCGCACCCGATCCGACCGAGACCGCGCGCAGGCTGGTGCCGGTAACGAACAGGAACTCGCGGCTGTCCCGGGACCACCAGCAGAGTCCGGCGTTGGTACTACTGCTCGCCGACCCGCTCACCCGCGTGCGCCCGGACGGCCCCGGGAAGGACTGGACGTAGAGCTCGCTGCGTCCCGATTCGTCGGAGGTGTACGCGACCCAGCGGCCGTCGGGCGAGATCCAGCCGCCGCCTTCGTTGGCGGGAGTGCGGACCAGCGGGATCGGCTTGCGCTCGCCGTCCACCGGGATCGCCCAGACATCCCACCCGGTCTTCGGGTCGGGCTGGTAGAACGTGATGAACTTCCCGTCAGGAGACCACGACGCCGGATTCTTGAACACGACGTCTGATTCGTACAGGAGCTCCGGTTCGCCGCCGTTCACGGACTGGATGAACAAGTCCCCGGGACCCTTCGGCGTCATGTTGCAGACCACGCGATTCCCGTCGGGTGACCATGCGTAACCACCCTGGAGATGCGTCGGCACGAACGTGATGCGGGTCGATTCGCCGGTCCCCAGGTCGAGCCGCCACAGGTCCTGCTCGAACATGGAGATCGCGCGCAACACGACGGCCTGGCGACCGTCGGGCGAGGTGAGCGGATTCGACCAGGATCCGCCGGGCACGGGGAGCGAGCCCACGACGCGGCCCGTCCGATCCCACCACTCGATCCGGCTGTTCATGAGGCTGCCTGACGAATAGGCGAGGACTCCATCCCGCGAGGCCGAAGCGACCGGCGCGCCGTCGTTGGCGACACCGACGGGCGCCTCGCCGATGGTGAACGGCTGGCCGGTGACCTTGCCCGCGCGCGCATCGAACCGCTCCGCCGTCAGGCGCGAGCCGCGCGCCGTGATCAGGTAGCCGGATTCGGTGTAGGCCGGCGCCGCACCGGCGTGCGCGACGCTGCGGGGCTTCCTCGATCCCAGCTCCCCGAGCTGGACGTCGAAGTTGCCGTCGCGGCGCGGCAGGGTGATGAACAGGTAACGCCTGCCGTCGGGCAGGAAGCAGGGAAAGCGTAGCGCGGTCTCGTGGCGTGACGAATCGGGGAGCAGGATCTCGGTCAGTTTCCCGCCCTCGGCCGCGATGCTGAACAGGCCGCCCGTCGCCAGCGGCGCGAAGACGATCGTGCCCCGCGATCCCCAGGTGCCGCCGCGTGGATCGGGCGCGTCGCACAGGATCTCCGGCTTTCCTCCCGCGATCGCCACCTTCTTCATCTTGCCGTCGGCGAAGAACCCGAGCCCGCGGCTGTCCGGCGCCCAGAACGGCTGGAGCCCGTGCTCCGTCCCTTCGATCGCGCGCGCCTCGAGGCTCCCCAGGTCGCGCAGCCACAGTCGAGCGCTGGCGCTCGAATCGCTGCCGACGAAGACGATCATGCGCCCGTCCGGAGAAATCACGGCCGAGGTGGCGTTGTCTGCCACGATGATGCCCGGCGGCGGCTGGAGCGTCAGGCGCACGCGGCCCTCGCCCCGTCCGAACGTGCGCCCCAGCGGCAGGAACCACGCGGCGCCCGCGGCCAGCGCCAGCCCGACCGCGATCGCCGGAAGGAACACGGCACGACCGCGACGCACAGCGGCGAATCCCCCCGGCACGGGGGCGACGGCTGACGACACGCTCGATCCGGCATCCCCCGCCCACTGCAGCTGCAGCTTCGCGTCGTGTGCGGTCTGCAGGCGTTCGTCGGGATCCTTCGCCAGCAGCGCGCCGACCAGCCGCTCGAGCGCGGGCGGCGACGTGGGCACGCGTTCCGCCATCGGCCGTGGCGCGTCGCGCATGATCGCGCTGATCAGGCTGGCCTGCGTCGTCCCGCTGAAGGCGGCCTTGCCGGTGGCCATCTCGTAGAGCACGCAGCCGAACGACCAGAGGTCGCCCCGCGCATCGGCCTCCTTGCCCTCGAGCTGCTCCGGCGCCATGTACTGGAAGGTGCCGACCACCGTCCCCTCGGCGGTCAGCGGCCCCGCGATCGTCGGCGAGGGTGCCAACGTCGCGCTGCCGCTCGCCGGGCCGGCGAGTCCAGTGGCGCGGGCCAGGCCGAAGTCCATGAGCTTGGCACCCGACTTGGTGAGCATCACGTTGCCGGGCTTCAGGTCACGGTGGATCACGCCGGCGCGGTGCGCGCGATCGAGCGCGTCGGCGATCTGCGCGCCGAACTTCAGAACGTCGCCCGTGGGCAGCGACCCGCGCGCCAGTCGAGCGGCCAGCGTCTCGCCCTCGATCAGCTCGAGCACGAGGTAATCGGTGTCGCCCTCGCGACCCACGTCGTGGATCGTGCAGATGTGCGGATGATTGAGCGACGAGATGGTGCGCGCCTCGCGCTCGAAGCGGGCGCGCGACTCGGCGTTCGC
>JANPEF010000021.1:0-18318 GCA_031431875.1 Candidatus Eiseniibacteriota bacterium
CACTTTCACCCCAATTGACTCGCACCAGTGCGATTAATTTGGGCTGAAAGTGGGCTGGCTCAATCCGCCGTCGTCACCGTCGCCACCGTCGCCACTGCCGCGATCGCCGCTGCCGCCAATCCGTGATGGCGCATGCCTGCCAGGATCGCATCCCGATAGCGCTGCGACGGAAGACCCGCGGGCTCGGCCTCGGGACTCATCGCGTACGTCTCGACGTCCCGGGTCCCGCCTCCCTCCATGTCCACGAACAGGGCGATGCGGTCGTACAGGTTCGACGCCTTGCCCGGGCCGTCGTATCCTTCGTACGCGTCGAGCGACACGTAGTGCTCCCTGGTGATGGCGAAGACGACGCCGTGGACGACCGATCCATGACGCGGCTCGATCGTCGCCACCGCGCCGGCCCAGTCGCGGCCGTAGCCGCGGAAGGCGAGCGTGTAGCCGGGCAGCGTCGCACGCCCGATCACGCGATGGCCGGGGCAACGCGCTTCCATCTGCACGGGCTCGAGGTTCGAGCCGTAGGCGAAGTAGAGCGCCGGTTCCATTCGCGCAGACTGCACCTCCGGACCACCCTCACGCAAGAGGACCCGCCATGCACGGCCCCGTCGTCACCACGACCCCGCCCGGAACGATGAAGCCCATCGGTCCTTATCACCACGTCGCGCGTGCCGGCTCGTTCGTGACGATCGGCGGCACGGCGGGGATCGATCCCGCGACCGGCACGCTCGCGGGGCCGGACGTCGCCGCGCAGACGACGCGCATCGTCGACTCCTTCCGTATCATGCTCGACTCCGTCGGCTCGGACCTGGCACACGTGCTGCACGTCAACGTGTTCCTGGTCGACGTTGCGGACTTCGCGGAGATGAACCGCGCCTACGCCGCGGCGATGGGGGAGCACCGGCCGGCGCGGACGGCGATCGGCGTCGCGGCGCTGCCGCTTCCGGGGGCGCGCGTGACCATGAACTTGACCGCCGTGACGCGCGGCGACGAGCCGTAGGCGCTAGTCGCACACCGGCGTCGCCTCGAGTGCGGCGATCACGGGGGCGGGCAGGCTGTGGCGGCGCATGCCCGTGAGCAGCGTCCAGCGGTAGCGGCGTGACGGCAGCCCCGTCGGGCGCGGGCGCATGAGGTAGGTCTCGACTTCGAGGGGTTCGTTGAGTTCGAGGACGACGGTGCGCCGCACGCGGTCGTACAGGTTCGCGGCGTGCTGGGGGCCGAGATAGGTCTGCACACGATCGAGTGACACGAAGTCCTCCGGCGTGAGCTCGTAGACGACGCCGTGCACCATCGAGCCCGGGGCGTGCTCGGCCGTCGCGACCGCGCCGCCCCACTCCCTGTCGCGCCCGCGGAAGACCAGCACGTGGTCGTGCAGGATCGCGCGACAGAGCAAGCGATACGCCGGGCAGCGCGCACGCATGACGTCCGGGTCGAGGTTCGAGCCGTAGGCGAAGTAGACCGGCAGCGGTGCGGCAGGCGAGGTCATCGACGGTCTCCCATGCGCCCGACTCTAGCAGCCCTGACACGGACTTGCGCGGCCCGGCCAAAGCTGCGAAGCTTTCTCCGCCCCGGCAGCCCAGTGCACGATACGCGCGCCACCGGTCCGCCCGAACCGCGCGACTCGAACGCACACCCGCGCGGAACCCCGAGGGCCTGCATGGACCAGCCGATCTACATCCGCCCCGCCAGCCAGTCCGATGCCACCGAGTTGCTCGATATCTATCGTCCGTTCGTCGAATCGACCGCAGTCTCGTTCGAATTCGAGCCGCCGACCGTCACGGAGTTCGCCGAGCGCATTGCGAAATCCATCGCCGACTGGCAGTGGCTGGTCGCCGAGCAGGACGAGCGTTGCATCGGCTATGCCTACGGCTCGTCGCACCGCGAGCGCGACGCCTACCGCTGGTCGGTCGAGGTCTCGGCGTACGTCCACCCCGGGCACCGGCGCCGTGGCGTGGGGCGCCTGCTCTACACGCAACTGGTCGACGACCTGGCGCGGCGCGGCTACCGCAACGCGTACGCGGGAATCGCCCTGCCCAACGAGGCGAGCATCGCGCTTCACCGGCGGGCCGGCTTCGAGTACATCGGCGTGTTCAAGGCGGTGGGCCGGAAGTTCGACCGCTGGCACGACGTGGCGTGGTACCAGCGCGCGCTGCCCAACGTCTCGGCCGACGAAACCGACGAACCCTGATCTCAGGACGGAGCCCGAGCATGCAAGCCGACGATCTCTCTTCTGAACTTCTCGCGCTGTGGAACTTCGGCGACCCGGTCGAGTCCGAGCGACGCTTTCGCGCGCTTCTCCTGCGCGTGGAGGCCGAACCCGAAGCGGCTGCGATCGTGACCACGCAGATCGCCCGGGCGCAGGGCCTGCAGCGGCGCTTCGACGAAGCGCACGCCACCCTCGACGCCGTCACGGTCCAGCCGACCGCGCGCGGCGCGCGAGTTGCCGTGCGCCTGGCGCTCGAGCTTGGCCGCGTCTTGCGCTCGGCGGGTGATGTCACGGCCGCGCAGCCGTACTTTGCTTCTGCATTCGCGCGTGCCGGCGAGGCGGGGGAGGACGCGCTCGCAGTCGATGCCGCGCATATGCTCGCGATCGTCGAGTCCGATCCAGCGCTGCAGGCGACGTGGAACCAGCGCGCCCTGGCGCTGGCCGAGAGTTCCTCCGACCCGCTGGCCCGGCGCTGGCGCGCGTCGCTGCTCAACAACATGGGGTGGACTCGCCACGGCGAGGGTCGGTTCGACGAGGCGCTCGGACTGTTCGAGTGCGCGCTGGCGGCCCGCGAGGAGCTGGGCGACGCCGGCGCAATCCGCGTGGCGCGCTGGTGCGTGGCGCGCGTGCTCCGTTCGCTCGGTCGTGTCGACGAGGCACTTGCTGCGCAGCAAGTGCTCGACGACGCGATCAGCGAGGCCGGTGCGCCGGCCGACGGATTCGTGTGCGAGGAGATCGCCGAGTGCCTGCTCGCGCTCGGTCGCGCGGAGGAAGCACGGCCCTGGTTCGCGAAGGCACATGCCGAGTTGGTGAAGGATCCGGGGTTCGTCGAGGCGGAGCCCGCGCGGCTCGCGCGGATGAAGGCGGTGGGCTAGCGCAAGCCCTGCGCCACCGCCGAAAGCTCCTATCCCGTGGCGATCATCGGAGCTAGACTCCCGGGCGGTTGTGGCCCCCTCATCGGGGGACCTCGGACACACGGACCGCACGCTAGTTCTTGCGAAGGGAGCGCGGTTGGCACAGGCAACTCAGGAGTCGAAGTGATTCCCGCCCTCGACGCCCTCGACCTGCTGGTCGACGGCAACCGGCGGTTCGCCTCGGGCGTCCACGGTCGCGACGGGCTCGAGGATCGTGCACGCCGTCGTGAGCTGACGGACAAGCAGGAACCCTTCGCCATCATCCTGGGTTGTTCGGATTCACGCGTGCCGGCCGAGCTGGTCTTCGACCAGGGGCTGGGCGACCTGTTCGTCATCCGTGTCGCCGGCAACATCGTCGCTCCGTCCCAGGTCGGCAGCGTCGAGTTCGCGGCCTCCCGCTTCAGCACGAAGCTGGTCGTCGTGCTGGGTCACGCCGAGTGTGGCGCCGTGCTGGCCACGCTCGAGGAACTGGGGCGGCCGTCGGCCGACCAGTCGCGCAACCTGCGATCGATCGTCGATTGCATCCGCCCCTCGGTCGAGCCCCTGCTCACGTCGTCAACGCATCCGGGTCCGGAGTCGATCCTGCACGAAGCCGTGCGGGCGAACATCCGCGCTTCGGCCGATCACCTGCGCCACGGATCGGAGGTGCTGGAGAGCCTCATCCACTCGGACGGACTCGTCGTCGTCGGAGCCGAGTACTCGCTGCAGACCGGAGTCGTGGAGTTCTTCGACGGGGTGCCGACACGGGCCCGCCAGGGAGGTTGAGTATGGGTCAGGGAATGATGGGACTGATCAAGGGCGTGTGGTGGATCTTCCTCGTGAAGGGGATCCTGGGGATCCTGTTCGGCCTGATGGCGTTGTTCATGCCCGGCGTAGCGATGGCCTCGCTGGTGATGGCGTTCGGGGCCTACGCCTTCGTCGACGGCGCCTCGACGCTGTGGGCCGCGATCAAGAACCGGAAGGCCGACGGCCAGTGGTGGCTGCTCGCGCTCGAGGGCCTGCTCGGTCTGGTGATCGGATGGATGGCGCTGAGCTCGCCGGGAACGGTGTCGCTCGCGTTCCTCATGTTCTATGCGATCTGGGCGATCTTCGGCGGTGTGCTGCGGATCCTCACGGCCCTGCGCCTGCGCAAGGAGATCGAGGGCGAGTGGTTCATGATCGCCGGCGGCGTGATCTCGGTGCTGTTCGGCGGCTTCCTGCTGACCCAGCCCGTGGCCGGCCTGGTGAGCATCATGTGGATGATCGGCGCGTTCGCGCTCATCGTCGGGATCAGCCTGGTGATGCTGGCGATGAAGGCCCGCGGATTCGCCAAGAAGGTCACGGCCGCGTAGCCGCGGACACGGGGGCTCGCCCGCCGTGGGCGAGCCCTCGTTCGTCAGGATCCGACTGGGAGGTGCACCATGACTTGCGCGACGGCACCGGATCCGACCGAGGCTTCCGAGTACTTCTTCAAGTACATCGATCTCGTCGCCCCAGGCGATATTTGCGACCGGCTCGACACACAGCGTGAAGCGGTCCTCGCACTCATCGAAGGCATTTCGGATGAGCGCTCGCAGTCGCGCTATGCGCCCGACAAGTGGAGCCTCCACAATCCGTTCACCGTGCGGGCGCTGGCGTGGATCACGGTGGGGCACGTGGCGCATCACGTGAAGGTCGTGCGGGAGCGCGATCTGCCCCTCCCTTGACACCCCGCAGCACCCCTGCTAGCTTCCGCTGTGACTTGAACTTGGCCGCGCGACGCTCGGGACCACGGCCCCGGTCGTGCGGCCATTCGCTTGCGCCCCGCAGTCCGACCGCAGCACCCGAAGAACCCGGCCCAGGCGTTCCTCGAACCAACTCAGGACGGACCATGAACCTGCACGAGTACCAGGCCAAGGAACTGTTCCAGCGCGGCGGCATCGCCATCGTGCCGGGCATCGTCTGCGTGACACCGGCGGAAGTCCGCGCTGCGGCCGAGAAGATCGGCGGCGCCGTGATGGTGAAGGCGCAGGTGCACTCCGGCGGCCGCGGCAAGGCCGGTGGCGTGAAGTTCTGCCCCGACGCGCAGGCCGCCGAGGAGAAGTCGCGACCGATCTTCGCCCTCGTGATCCAGGGACTGCCGGTGCACAAGGTGCTGGTCACGTCGGCCGTCGACATCGGCAGCGAGACCTACGCCGCGATCCTCGTCGACCGCGCGATCAAGCAGCCGATCCTCATGATCTCGGCGGCCGGCGGCGTCGAGATCGAGACGACGGCGCACGAGAACCCCGACGCGATCCGGAAGATTCCCATCGACCCGGTGATCGGCCTCATGCCGTACCAGGCGCGCTCCGTCGTCGTCGCGCTGGGCATGAGCGGCAAGCCGGCGCTGGCCATGGCCAATATGCTGGTCAAGCTGTGGTGGGTGTTCAAGGACAACGACGCGACGCTCGCCGAGATCAACCCGCTCGTCGTGACGAAGCAGGGTGACGTGGTCGCGCTCGACGCCAAGGTGTCGATCGACGACAGCGCGCTGTACCGCCACGACGACCTCGAGGCGATGCGCGACACCGCCGACGAGACGGCGGGCTCGATCCTGGCGCGCGAGCGCGGGCTCTCGTACGTGCCGCTCGAGGGCGACATCGGCTGCATCGTCAACGGCGCCGGCCTGGCGATGACGACCATGGACCTGGTCAAGCACTACGGCGGCGAGCCGGCGAACTTCCTCGACATCGGTGGCTCGTCGAATCCCGAGAAGGTCGTCGCCGCGCTGCAGATCATCACCGGCGACTCGACGGTGAAGGCGATCCTGTTCAACATCTTCGGCGGCATCACGCGCTGCGACGACGTGGCCCGCGGTATCCTCGCGGCGCTGGATCGACTCAAGATCGGTGTCCCGCTCGTCATTCGCCTCACCGGCACGAACGAGGAACTGGCCCGCGAGATCCTGGCCGAGCGCGGCCTCACCGCCACCACCTCGATGGACGAAGGCGTGAAGGCCGTGATCGCTGCGGCGAAGGGAGGGGCGCGATGAGCGTCTGGGTCGGCAAGAACACGCGCGTCGTCGTCCAGGGCATGGGCCGCGACGGATCGTTCCACGCGAAGTCGATGAAGGAGTACGGCACGCAGGTCGTCGCGGGCGTCTCGCCGACGAAGGCCGGCGAGCGCATCGAGGGGATTCCGCTGTTCGCCACGCTCGCCGAGGCGGTGGCGAAGACCAAGGCGAACACGAGCATCATCTACGTGCCCGCACCCGGCTGCGCCGACGCCATCTACGAGGCGATCGACTCGGGCGTCGAGTTGATCATCGCCATCACCGAGGGCGTGCCTGTCGTCGACATGCTCGAAGTGTGGCAGTACCTCAAGGCCGCACAGGAGAAGCGCGGCGGCCTGCCGCGGCTGATCGGGCCCAACTGCCCGGGCCTCATCTCGCCGGGGCTGTGCAAGGTCGGGATCATGCCGGGCCACATCCACCTGCCGGGTCGCATCGGGCTGGTGTCGCGCTCGGGCACGCTCACGTACGAAGTCGTGCACCTGCTGACGGCCGCGAAAATGGGCCAGTCGACCTGCATCGGCATCGGCGGTGACCCGATCAACGGCACGAACTTCATCGACGCGCTGGCCGCGTTCGAGGCCGACAAGGGCACCGACGGCATCGTGCTGATGGGCGAGATCGGCGGCACCGACGAGGACGCGGCGGCGGCGTTCATCAAGAAGCACGTGAAGAAGCCGGTCGTCGCGTTCATCGCCGGGCAGACGGCGCCCCCGGGCCAGCGCATGGGCCATGCCGGCGCAATCATTTCCGGCGGCGCCGGCACGGCGGCCGAGAAGATGCTGGCGCTGCGCAAGGCCGGCGTCATCGTCGCGCAGATCCCGTCGGAGATCCCGGGCCTCATGGCCGGGTTGCTCGCGAAGCGGAAGGGGAAGCCGGCCATGGCCACGACTGCCGCAGCGAAGTCGGCGCTGAAGCCCGCGCTGAAGCCCGCGCCGAAGAAGGCCGCGAAGAAGGCCCCGAAGCCGATTCCGATCCCGATGAGCGCCGCCGCGAAGAAGGCCGCCGCGAAGCTGCGGCCGAACCCGAAGAAGGCCAACCTCACCGCCAAGTCGAAGAAGGCGAAGAAGGGGAAGCCCGACGCGAGCTCGGCGTCGCATCGCAAGGACGCGAAGTCGGCGCAGGCCGGCCTCGACCGCTCGCGCGCGAAGTTCCGGAAGACGCAGACGAAGACGAAGCTTGGCAAGCGCCGCTAGCTAGCTCGCGATGCCGCACGCACCCCAACAGGAGTCCGTCATCCGCATGTCGAATCGCACGCTGTTCATCGTCAAGCCCGATGCCGTCGAACGAAACCTCACCGGCCGCATCCTCGCGCACGTCGAGGAAGCCGGCTTCCGCATGATCGCCGGCCGGCTCACCACGCTGGAGAGGTCCGTGGCCGAGGTGTTCTACGCCGAGCACAAGGAGCGCCCGTTCTTCGGCGAGCTCGTCGCCTTCATGACCTCGGGCCCGGTGTTCCTGACCACGCTCGAGGGCGAGGGCGGACCGCTCCGCCTGCGCGAGGTGGTGGGGGCGACCGACCCGGCCCAGGCGGCCGAGGGCACCATCCGCAAGCGCTTCGGCCTCGACAAGCAGCGCAACTCGGTCCATGCCTCGGACTCGGCCACCTCGGCCGACCGGGAGACCAAGCTCTTTTTTGGCAACGACTTGCCGGCCTAGCAGGGGTTGTCGGGAGGGGCCGGCCCGCCGTACGTTCGGCGGTCCGCCCGGCCCGCTCCTGTGCTAGAGTCCCGCGATCGGGCCCGGAGTGCCCCCATGGCGGCGTTACGCCTTGAACTGTCGACCTTTAAGCCCGGTGTGAACCGGGTGGATCTGGTCGCCGCTCCGGACGCGCTCGAGTTGCCGTCCGAGACGTGGCCGACTCCGATTACCATCGTGGTCGAGACCGATCGGGTCGGCGAGCTGTTCAACATCACGGCCCGCGTCGCCACCGAGTCCGACGAGGAATGCGCCCGTTGCCTGAAGCGCGTCCGGTTGCCTCTCGAGTGCGTCGTCCACCTGTTCGCCGAGCGGACGGGGACGGGACGCCACCGCGACGACGACCTCGGGGAGGATGACACGCTCATCTTCCACGACGGCCGGCATGTGGACCTCGATGCGGGCGTGCGCGAAGCCGCGATTCTCGCCCGACCGATGGTGCCCCTGTGCCGCCCCGACTGTCGGGGCCTGTGCACGAGTTGTGGCGCCGATCTGAACGAAGGGCCCTGTTCTCACGCTCCGGATTCCGGATCGCGCTGAGGCGGCGCCCGTGACCGGGACCCTGCGCTCGAGCGCACGGCCCGAGGGAGATGCACGATGGCAGTTCCGAAGCGACGACACTCCAGCACCCGCGGCAAGAAGCGGCGCACCAACTGGAAGCTCAAGACCATGGATGTCGGCCCCTGCGCCCATTGCGGACAGCCGCGCCTGCCGCATCGCATCTGCGCGAACTGCGGCCACTACGGCGGCGAAGAGGTTCTCGTTCCCCGTAACGCGTGAGCTCCGCTCCGGACACGAGTGCGGCGCGAGGCGGAATCCCGACCATCGGCGTGGATGCCATGGGCGGGGATTTCGGCGCGCCCGTCATCGTGCCCGGCGTGGTGATGGCGCTCCGGGAGTTCCCGGGGCGTTTCCGGATTGCGCTCCTGGGGGATCTCGACGCCATGCGGGCTGAAGTCGCCCGCGCCCGCGCGACCGACCTGCCGATCGAACTGGTCCACGCGCCCGAACGGGTCGAGATGGACGATCAACCCTCCACGGTGCTCCGGCGCAAGCCGCAATCCTCGCTCGCCATCGCCACGACGATGCAGAAGGAACGGAAGCTCGACGCGTTCTTCAGCGCCGGCTCGACCGGCGCGGTCGTCGCCGTGTCGCTGCTCGGCCTCGGCCGCCTCGACGGCGTGAGCCGGCCGGCGATCGCCTCGATCTTCCCCAACCGCGGCAAGGGTTGCGTGGTCCTCGACGTCGGTGCGACCTCCGATTGCAAGGCCCTGCACCTGGTCCAGTTCGCCGAGATGGGCTCGTGCTACGCGCACGATGTGCTGGGCATGGCGGCACCCCGGGTGGGGCTGCTGTCGATCGGTGAGGAGTCATCGAAGGGAGATGAACTGCGCCAGGAGACCAACGGGCTGCTGGCGCAGATCGCGAACCTCAACTTCATCGGCAACGTCGAAGGGCGCGACATCCTCAAGGGAGGCGTGGACGTGGTGGTGACCGACGGGTTCACCGGCAACATCGTCCTCAAGCTGGCCGAATCCGTGATCGGACACGTCGCCCGCAGCTTTCGCCAGGAGATCGGGCGCAACCTGCAGGCGAAACTCGGCGCGCTGCTGCTCAAGCCCGCGTTCGACCAGATGAAGCAGCAGTTCGACTACGCCGAGTACGGCGGGGCGCCCTTGCTGGGCGTTGACGGGGTGATCTTCATCGGCCATGGCAGCTCGTCCCCGCGCGCCATCCGCAGCGCGATCCGGTCGACCTGCACGTTCGTCGAGCAGCGCGTCAACGAACACATCCCGCAACTCCTGAGGAACGTCCATGCCGAAGCCTGATCGCCCGCGCGGCGCCGTCATCGCCGGCACCGGCCGGGCACTGCCCGAGCGGGTCCTGTCCAATGCCGATCTCGAGAAGATGGTCGAGACGTCGGACGAGTGGATCGTCTCGCGCACCGGGATCCGTGAACGGCGCATGGTCGCCCCGGGACAGGACAACTCGGACCTCGCGTCCGCAGCCGCGCGCCTTGCGCTCGAGGCCGCTGGGCTCTCGGCCGACGACGTCGATCACATCTTCGTCGCCACCGTCACGCCGGATCGCATCCTGCCGTCGATGGCCTGCACGGTGCAGCAGAAGCTGGGCGCCACGCACGCCGCCGCGCTCGACATCAACGCCGCGTGCTCGGGCTTCCTCTACGGCCTGCAGATCGCGCAGGCGCTCGTCACCTCCGGCGCGTCCGACACCGTGCTCGTGATCGGCTCCGAGACCCTGACGCGCATCGTCGATTTCGAGGATCGCAACACCTGCGTGCTGTTCGGCGACGGCGCCGGAGCGGCGGTCGTCCGCCCGTGCGAGGCCGGAGTCGGCGTGCTCGCGGTCAAGCTGGGCGCCGACGGCGGCCAGGGCGACATGCTCACCGTGCCGGCCGGTGGCTCGCAGAAGCCCGCGACGCACGAGACGGTCGCCGCGCGCGAGCACTTCATCAAGATGCGCGGCAACGAGCTGTTCAAGTTCGCGGTGCGCGCCATGGAGTCGATCTCGCGCGACGCGCTGGTCGAGGCCGGCCGCGACGCCTCGGAGCTGACCGCACTGATCCCGCACCAGGCGAACCGTCGCATCATCGACGCGACGGCCGAGCGCCTGGGGATCGCCAGCGAGAAGGTGTTCATGAACCTCGACCGCTACGGCAACACGTCGGCGGCGTCGGTGCCGATCCTGCTCGACGAGGTCGTGCGCGACGGCCGCATCAAGCAGGGCGACCTGCTCGAGCTGGTCGCCTTCGGCGGCGGCGTGACGTGGGGCGCGGCGGTGACGACGTGGGATCCGGCGGCGGCGTGGCCCGTCGAGGCGCGCGAGGCGCGGACCTCGATCGCCGCGGTCAAGACCGGGGCGCCGGCGTGACGATCGCATTCCTCTTCCCGGGGCAGGGCTCGCAGGTCGTCGGCATGGGCAAGGCCCTCGCCGACGCCTTCCCCGAGGCCAGGGCCGCCTTCGCCGAGGCCGACGACGCCCTCGGCTTCGCGCTGACCGAGGTGATGTGGAACGGTCCCGAGGACACGCTCAAGGCCACCGAGAACGCGCAGGTCGCGTTGCTCGCGCATTCGGTCGCCGCGTTGCGCGTCGTCACGGCGCGCGGCGTCACGCCGGTCGCGGCCGCGGGACACTCGCTCGGCGAGTACAGCGCGCATGTCGCCGCGGGCTCGCTCGCGTTCGCCGACGCGATCCGCCTGGTGCGCCGGCGCGGTGAACTGATGGCCGAGGCGGGAAGAGTTCGACCGGGCGGGATGGCTGCCATCCTGGGCCTCCCGGGCGAAGCGGTCGAAACGGTGTGCGCCGGATTGACTGCCGACGGGAGAGGAACGGTTGCTCCCGCGAACTTCAACTCGCCGGGGCAGGTCGTGATCTCGGGCGAGATCGACGCGGTCGAGGCCGCGATGGTCGCCTGCAAGGAGGCCGGCGCCAGGCGCGCGCTCCGGCTGCCGGTTTCGGGCGCGTTCCACTCGCCGCTCATGGGCCCCGCTGCCGAGGGCCTGGTCGCGGCGCTCGCCGCGGTGACCGTGAACGACGCGCACTGCCCGGTGATCGCCAACGTCGATGCGCGGCCGGTCACCGCCGCGGCCGACATTCGCGACCGCCTGGGGCGCCAACTCCTCGGTGCCGTGCGCTGGGAGGAGTCGATGCGCCATCTCGTCCTTAGCGGCACGGGCGCGTTCGTCGAACTGGGGACGGGCAAGGTGCTGCGCGGGCTCCTGCGCCAGATCGCGCCCGAGGCGAAGAGTGCCAACGTCGACGACCCGGCGAGCCTCGACGAGGCGCTCGCCCTCGTGACCGAAGGGGCCACGTCGTGAGCGCGCGCGAGCTGGACGGGCAGGTGGCGATCGTCACCGGTGGGGCGACCGGCATCGGCCGCGCCATCGTCGATGTGCTGGCGCGCGATGGCGCGACCGTGGCCGTGATCGCCCGCAATCTCGAACGCGCCGAGGCTGCGTGCGCCGAGGTGCGCGCCCAGGGCGGCACTGCGCAGGCGTTCGCCGCCGACGTGGCCGACGCCGCGGCCGTGCAGGCCGCGTTCGATGCCGTGTTGAAGGACTTGTCGCGCATCGATATTCTGGTCAACAACTCGGGCGTGACCAGGGACGGACTCGTCCTGCGCATGACCGACGCCCAGTGGGGCGAAGTGCTGGCCACCAACCTGACCGGCACCTTCCACTGCTGCCGCGCCGCGGCGCGCACGCTCCTCAAGCAGAAGAGCGGCCGCATCGTGAACATCGCGTCGGTGGTGGGGCAGATGGGCAACGCCGGCCAGGCCAACTACGTCGCCTCCCAGGCGGGCGTGATCGGCCTGACCAAGGCGCTGGCAAAGGAGTTCGCTCCGCGCGGTGTGACGGTGAACGCGGTGGCGCCGGGATTCATCCGTACGGCGATGACCGATGCGCTCACCGAGGTACAGCAGCAAGCGATGTTCGCGGCGATTCCTCTCGGACGATTCGGCGAAGCCGCCGACGTCGCGGAGGCGGTCCGCTTCCTTGCCTCACCCCGCGCTGGCTACGTGACCGGACAGGTCTGGAACGTGGACGGCGGGATGGTGATGGCCTGAGTCGTACCCAAACCCGCGGGATGACCCCGCGGGATCCCTGCATCAGAAGGAGGTGAACGGAATGGCTTATAGCGAAGAGAAGGCCAAGGAGATCATCGCCAAGAACCTCGAGGTCTCCGTCGACCAGCTCGCTCCCGAGGCCAAGTTCATCGAGGACCTCGGCGCCGATTCGCTCGACACCGTCGAGCTCGTCATGGCGCTCGAGGAGGAGTTCGGCCTGGACATCCACGACGAGGACGCAGACAAGTTCAAGACCGTGGGTGACGCCCTGAACTACCTGAAGGAACACGCGCAGTGACGCGGGGCGGGGGAGGCCCGGACGCACCGCGATCCGGGTCCCCCTCCGCGTAGCAAACCCGGAGCAACCACCACCTCTTCGCAGGGACGATCGTGAACGCAGACCGCAAGGGAAAGATCGTGATCACCGGCATCGGCGTCGTGAGCCCCCTGGGCAACGACGTCGAGTCGATGTGGTCCGCCCTGGTCGCGGGCAGGAGCGGCGTGGGACCCATCACGCGCTTCGACGCCTCGACCGGCTACGCCACGCGCATCGCCGCGGAGGTGAAGGGCTTCGATCCCACCGTCTGGATGGAGCGCAAGGACGCCAAGCGGAATGACCGCTTCGTCCAGCTCGGCGTGGCCGCCGCCGCACAGGCGGTGGAGTCCGCGCGCCTCGACATGAACACGGTCGACGCGAACCGCGTCGGCGTGATCATCGGTTCGGGCATCGGTGGGATCGGTACCTTCGAAGAGCAGCACACGAATCTCATCCAGAAGGGACCCGAACGGGTCTCGCCCTTCTTCATCCCGATGATGATCAGCAACATGGCCTCCGGCCAGATCTCGATCCACACCGGGGCGAAGGGACCGAACTTCACGACCGTGTCCGCCTGCACCTCATCGGCGAATGCGATCGGGGAGGCGCTGCGCTGTCTGCAGCACGACGACGCGGACGTGGTCATCACCGGAGGCACCGAAGCGACGGTCACGCCGATGGCGATCGCCGGCTTCAGCTCGATGAAGGCCATGTCCACAAGGAACGACGAACCAACCCGGGCCTCCAGGCCCTTCGACGCCGAACGTGACGGCTTCGTCATGGGCGAAGGCGCCGTGATGCTCGTGATCGAGAAGGAGGAGCACGCCATCAAGCGCGGCGCTCCGATCCTCTGCGAACTCGCGGGCTACGGAGCGTCCGGCGACGCGTATCACATCACCACCCCGATGCCTGACGGCGATGGCGCCGTGCGCGCCATGCGCCAGGCGTTGAATGACGCGGGAATGAAGCCCGAGGACGTGACGTACATCAACGCCCACGGCACTTCGACTCCCTACAACGACCGCACCGAGACGGTGGCGGTCAAGCGTCTGTTCGGGGAACACGCACGGAAGCTCATGCTGGCTTCGACGAAGTCCATGACCGGCCATCTCCTCGGCGCCGCGGGCGCCCTTGAGGCCGCGATCTGTGCATTGGTGATCACGCGTGGTGTCGTTCCGCCCACCATCAACTACGAGAACCCGGATCCCGAATGCGACCTAGACTGCGTACCGAATCAAGCCCGAACCGTCCCAGTGACGGCGGCACTCTCGAACTCGATGGGGTTCGGCGGACACAACGGCAGCCTGGCGTTCCGGGCGATGCCGAAGCCGGCCGCCTGAACGTCGAACGCACACGCCGCAGCCGCCGCGACGATCGGGGCGACCGCCCCGACCGCGCGCCGCGTGGCGCCAGCTCCGATCGCGGAGAGCGCGGCGAACGAAGCGAGCGCACCTCGCGCCGCGAGCCGCGCGCCGAAGGCAGGAGCGAGTTCCGCACCGACCGAGGCGATCGTGCTGACCGCGGCGAGCGCAGCGAGCGTGCACCGCGCAGCGAACGCTCCGAACGCTCCGATCGCGGTGCACGCAGCGATCGCAGCGAGCGTGGCGAGCGTCGCGACCGCGGGGACCGCGGCGGGCGTTCCGATCGTGGCGGACGCGGTTATCGCGGCGGCAGCCGCGGCGACCGCCCGGCCACTGCCAGCAGCGGCTCGCGTCGCCCCGAGGCGGCGGCTCGCCAGGGCGGCGGATTCTTCAGCGGGCTGATCGCCTCGATCAAGAGCTTCTTCACCTCGAAGCCGGTCGGCACACGCACCGGAATCGCCGACGAGGCCAAGGCGATCGAGGAGTTCCAGCGACACCTGGGCATCACGTTCAACGACACGGAGCTCCTGAAAACGTCGCTCACCCACCGGTCGTTCCTGCACATCGCCCGCGGCACGTCGAAGCAGTCGAACGAGCGGCTCGAGTTCCTGGGCGACTCGGTCCTCGGCGTCATCGTGTCCGAGCAGCTGTTCAAGAAGTTCCCCGACGAGCACGAGGGCCAGCTCACCAAGACCAAGTCGCTGCTGGTGAGCAAGGCGATCCTGTCGCGGCGGGCGCTGGCCATGGGCCTGGGCCGCTTCATGCTGATGTCGAACTCCGAGGTGGACTCCGGCGGACGGCAGCGCTTGTCGATCCTCGCCGACGCGTTCGAGTCGGTTCTCGGCGCCATCTACCTCGACCAGGGACTCGATGCGGCGCGGACGTTCGTCGACACGTGGCTCCTGTCCGAGGCCAAGGGCATCGTCCAGGACAAGCGGCACACCAACTACAAGAGCCTGCTGCAGGAGTACGTGCAGAGCGCGTTCCACACCCACCCCGTGTACCGGATCCGCCACGAGCACGGTCCCGACCATTCGAAGCTGTTCACGGTCGAGGTCATGGTCAGCGGCAAGAACCTGGGCTCGGGCAAGGGCAAGAACAAGAAAGAGGCCGAGCAGTCGGCGGCGCGGGACGCACTCGACCGCGTGGCCGCCGAGTCCGGCGAGAAGCGTGCCGAGCGCAGCGAGCGGCCGGAGCGGGCCGAGCGCGCGGAGCGTGGGGATCGTCCGGAGCGTGCGGAACGTCCGGAGCGTAGCGACCGGCCGGAACGCAGCGAGCGAGGAGATCGTCCCCTGCGGGCCGATCGTGCAGATCGTCCGGAGCGCGCCGACCGTCCGGAGCGCGCGGATCGCGAGGAGCGTCCGGACCGCGAAGAGCGTCCGGATCGTGGAGAGCGTGGCGAGCGCGGGGTCCGACGTGGTCGTGGCGATCGTCCGGAGCGCACACCGCGCGGGCTCGAGGCCGAGCCGATCGTCGCCGAGGATCTTGATTACCTCGTCGAGCGTCCGGCGCGCGTACCCCGCGAGGACCGGGCGCCCCGCGAGGAGCGAGCGCCGCGGATGGAACGTGCGATGCGCGAGGACCGCCCGCTGCGCGAGCCGCGTGAAGAGCGTGCGCCGCGCGAGATGGACGAGCCGCTGGGCGAGCGGGCGGAACGACCGGAGCGCGAGGCGCGTCCCGAGCGCGATCGCCCGGAGCGTCCGGATCGGGGCCGCGATCGCGGACCGCGTCCGGATCGCGAGCCGCGTGCGGAACGCGAGGCCCGTCCGGAGCGCGAAGCGCGTCCCGACCGCGAGCCGCGCGAAGAGCGTGCGCCACGCGAGGAGCGTCCGCCACGCGAACCACGTGAAGAGCGTGCGCCGCGTCCGGAACGCGAACCGCGTCCGGCCGTCGAGCGCCCGGCATTCGGTTCGGCGCCGCGTCGCAGTGACGAAGTTTTGGCAGCGCCGCGTCCGGCGGCGGCCTCGATCGACCTCTCGGGCGCGAGCCTGCAGTGGGAGACCGAGCCCTCGCGGCCGGCCGCGCGCGAAAGCAAGAGCTTCGGCCGGAGTGCGCCGGTCAAGTCGCGCACCGGTGGCGTCGCTCCGCCGCAGTCGGATCCGTCGCGCGTGCGCAGCGTCAGCGAGTCGCCGGCGTCCGCGCCGGTCGCCCCGTCGGCCTCGACCGTGACCCAGTCGTCCACGACGACGTACAAGGTCGATGCGCAGGTGCGCGAGGTGAAGGGCCCGTTGCCGGGCGTCGACGCGTCGCGCTACCGCGCCGCCGAAGCGCCGGCATCGGCCTTCTCCAGCGACACGCCGACGGCGTGGGACGAAGAGCCGAAGGAACACGAATGATCCGCGCCCGGCAGTCGCGTTCGCTGCTTCTCGCCGCCCTCGTCTTCGTCGCGCTGCCGGTCCTGTCCGGTTGCGCGAAGAAGCAGGCGGCCCCGGGCGGAGGCGGCGGTTCGGGTACGCCCGTCGCGGGCGGTGAGCTGGTGTTCGGGCGAGGCCACGATTCCGTGCGCCTCGACCCCGGGCACGAGACCGACGGCGAGTCGTTCAAGGTGATCGATAACCTCTACGAGAACCTGGTCACCTACGCCGACACTACGACCGAGATCGTCCCCGAGCTCGCCACTCGCTGGGAGATCTCGGAGGACGGGCTGCACTACACGTTCCACCTGCGACCGGGCGTGAAGTTCCACGACGGCACGTCGCTCGACGCCGCTGCGGTGCTGTTCTCGCTCGATCGCCAGCGCGCCATGACGCCGCCGCACCCGTTCCATTCAGTTGGCGGGCCGTACACCTACTGGCAGAGCATGGGCATGGACGACATCCTCGCCGACCTCAAGGCGCCGGACGAGTCGACGGTCGTGTTCACGCTGGCGCGGCGCAACGCGCCGTTCCTCGCCAACCTGGCCATGGGCTTCGCGGCCATCGTGAGCCCCACGGCGGCTCAGAAGCACGGCGAGGACTTCTTCAAGTTCCCCACGGGCACCGGGCCGTTCCGCTTCGTCGAGTGGGTGAAGGACGATCGCATCGTGCTCGAGCGCAACCCCGACTACTGGGGTGCCAAGCCTTATCTCGACAAGGTCGTGTTCCGCTCGATCCCCGAGAATACCGTGCGCCTGCTCGCGCTCGAGAGCGGCGAGATCGCCGGCATGGACGGCATCAACGCCGAGCTGGCCAAGCGCCTCGAGACCAACGCCGGCTTCACGCTCCTGAAGCAGCCGGGCATGAATGTCGGCTACCTGGCGATGAACATGGACAAGCCGCCGTTCGACAAGCTCGAGGTGCGCCAGGCGCTCAATTACGCGGTGCAGCGCGAGGCGATCGTCAAGGGGCTGTACGGCGGCTACGGCACGCCGGCGGTCAACCCGATGCCGCCGACGCTGTGGGGCTACAACCATTCGATCGTCGGCTACGCCTACGACGTGGCGAAGGCGAAGGAGTTGCTCGCGGCCGCCGGATTCCCGAACGGCTTCAAGACCGAGCTGTGGGCCATGACCGGGCCGCGCCCGTACATGCCCGATCCGCTCAAGGTCGCCGAGGCGATCCAGTCCGACCTCACGGCGGTGGGCGTCGACGCCACGCTCAAGACGCTCGAGTGGGGGACCTACCTCGACCAGGTGCAGGGTGGCAAGGCGCCGATGTGCCTGCTGGGCTGGACCGGCGACAACGGCGATCCCGACAACTTCCTCTACGTGCTGCTGGGCAAGTCCTCGACGCGCCTCCCGGCGCAGAACGTCGCGTTCTACCGCAGCGACGAGGTCGACGCGCTCCTGCGCAAGGCGCAGGAAGAGCCGGACGTCGTGAAGCGCACCGCGCTCTATGAAGAGGCGCAGGCGCTCATCCACCGCGACGCCCCGTGGGTGCCCATCGCGCACATGACGCAGCTCGTCGGCTTCCGCCGCAACGTGCACGGCTACCCCATGCACCCGACCGGCAAGGTCCGCTTCCGCTCCGTCTGGATCGAGCCGGGCGCCTAGGCGCCCGGTTTTCCCTCCGTGTTCACCTACGTCCTGCGGCGTCTCGCCCTGCTCGTCCCGACGCTGCTCGGGCTTTCCATTCTCACGTTCTCGCTCGTTCACCTCGTGCCCGGCGATCCTGCCGCGGTCATGCTGGGCGAGCGCGCCACGCCCGAGGCGCTGACCGCACTGCGCGCCGAGCTGGGCCTCGATCGTCCGCTGCCCGAGCAGTATGGCCGCTTCCTCAGGGGATTGCTGTCGGGTGACCTGGGCCGCTCCCTG
>JANPEF010000022.1:0-7606 GCA_031431875.1 Candidatus Eiseniibacteriota bacterium
CCCCACGCCGCCGCCCCCGCCCGCGCCCGCCGTGCCCGCCGCACCGCGCCCGCCGCCACCGCCACCCGGGCCATTGCCGTCGGCGCGCCCCAGGATCTCGTCGACACCACCCAGGTCCGCGCCGCGGCGCGCACCGGCGCCCGCGGTTCCCTGGCGTCGCTCGACGCCGCCGCCCGTGCCGCCCTGGCGCAGCGCCTTGCCGCCGCGACCGCTGGCGACCACGCCGGTGAAGTCGCCGACGATGCGATCGACCTCGGCGAGTGCGCCCGTGGCCGCGACAGCCTGCGCCACGCCCGCGGCGACCGCGACTCCGCGCGCCCCGCTGGCCACGCCGCCGCCACCACCGGTGCCATCACCCCCGCCACCGCCGGGTTCGCTGCCCGGAAGACCCACGGCGTCGCGCGGCGGGGCTACCTGCGAGATCGAGGGTGCGTCGGGGGCGATCTCGGCGTCGGGCGTGGTGATGCCGTCGGGATTGGGGACGATCGTCTCGGTCGGCACGGCTGCGCGCTCGCTGTCGGACAGCCGCGCGAGGTCCGACTCGTTGAGCAGGAGCCGGGTCACGCGGTCGGGGAGTTCGTCCAGGGTCAGCGACTCGAACGACCGGGTCGGCGTGAGCAGCACGATCACGAGCAGCGCGGCGCCCAGGATCAGGCACGTGCCGAAGCTGACGATCGACGCGGCGTCGAGCGACTCGAACGGCGTGGGTCGGAAGTCGGCGCCGGCGGTGGCGGGAGTCAGGCGGGCCTTCATGCGCGCCTCACTTCTGCAGCACCGCGAGAGTGATGTCGTAGAAGCCGACGGTCTGGCTGGTGTACATGATCTTCTGCAGCACGTGGAACGGAATCGTCTCGTCGGCCTGGACGATCAGCTTGCCCTCGAACTTGCGGGCAGCACTGCGCTCGGCAAGGCGCTCGGAGTGGGCGCGCAGCTCGGTGAGCGCGGCCTCGACCGGCTCGATCTTGAGGCGCTCGGAGTTCTCGACATCGCTCGTGGCACAGGCCGAGACGCCGTCGACGACGACGTCCTGGCGCGTGACGACGAGCACCGGCGATTCCTTGAACGACGCGGTCGAGCTCGAGGGCGGAAGCTGGACGCCCGGGAACGGCGTCACCACGGCGCCGCCGACGACAACGCTCTTGAGCAGGAACAGCAGGAGCACGGTGAAGATGTCGATCAGCGACGTCAGCGACAGCCGCGCGACGATCGCCTCCTCGCCGGAGCGGCGGCGGCGGTTCATCGCGCTCGTGTGCGGGAGGTAACCGCCCCTCATGGCTTGCCTCCCCGGGCTCCGCCTTCGGAGCTTCCTCCCTCGGCGCCCATCACGGGCGCGGCCGCGGCGGCGCCGAGCAAGGTCGAGTTGCCGAAGCCGGCCTCGCGCACGGCGTCCATCACGTGCACGACGTCACGGTAGGGGACGAGCGGGGCGACGACGAGGATCGCGCCCTGCGCCGCGGGATAGGCGGTGCGCAGTTCGGCCAGCTCGGCATGCACGGTGTCCATCGCGGCGGCCCACGCCTCGGGCGTCGTGCGGTCGCGCTGCGCGTAGACGCGATCGGGCACGCCGTCGAGCCCGACCGTGGTCTCGGTCAGGCGCACGGTGAGCGCGAGCGGGCTCGCGGTCGCAGTGCCGCCGGTGCCGGGGAAGTCGATCCCGAGCGCCGAGACGGGGACGAACACGGCCGAGTACAGGAGCGTGGGCACGAGGGCGACGAACAGGCTCATCAGGGGGAGGAGGTTGAGGTCCTCTCCCTCAGGCTGCCCGCGCCTCTTGCGCCTACCCGACGTTCGGAGCGACATCGGGCGTCGGCGGCTCGGGACGGCGCTGCGGGGCGTTCGCGTTCGCGGCCTGCGCCGCGGTCGAGCCCATGGTGTTGGCGTTCGCGGTGGCCATGGCCGGGCCCATCGGGATCACGTTCGACGGCTGGTCGAGTCCCGAGATGGAGTGGATCAGCCGGACCGCGGTGGCCTCGACCTCGTCGCTGATCGAGGTGACCTGCGACGAGTAGAACGCGTGGATGAACAGCGTCGGCACGGCGACGATGAGTCCGAACGCGGTGCAGTTGAGCGCCTCGGCGATGCCGGCCGCGAGGAAGGCCGAGCGCTGCGCCGGGTCGGCCTGGCCGACCGCGCTGAACGAGTAGATGAGTCCCGACACCGTGCCCAGCAGGCCGAGCAGCGTCGAGCCGTTGGCCAGCATGGCGAGGTAGAGGATGCGCTTCGACAATGGTGGCAGCGCGATCGAGGCGGCGGAGTCGGCCGTGGCGAACAGCTCGGCTTCCATCTCGAGCGGATTCGAGCCGCGCGTCGGACGCTCGAGCACCGCGACGCAGACCTGCGCCAGCGGCGTCTCGGACTCCTTGCACTTCTTGGCGGCCTCGTCACGCCGGCCGGCGCGCACCAGGGGCAGCACCACCCCCAGCAGGCGGCGGCTCGAGGCGCGCCCCTTGACCATGATCGCCCACCAGCGCTCGGCGGTGAGGCCCACGATCAGCACCGCGATCGCGAAGATCGGGTACATGAACGGACCGCCCGCCTTGAAGAATGTGGCGAACATCTCGATCGGGTTCATCGGTTCCCTCCGGCAGTCGGATAACGAAGCGGCTCGGTCCGCACGCGCACGCGCACGGGCGACGAGAGAGCCGCGGTGAAGTCGTCCCTCAAGTAAGAGGGGTGGGCCGGCGCATCTTCCAGCGCGATGGTCGGCCCGGCATGCACGAACAGGACGCGCGGGGCGTCGGTCTTCCCCTCGACGTGCAACGCGTCGAGGACGATGGGGCGGCGCGCCGCAAGTCCGAGCGCGGCGGCGGGCCTGCCGGGTTCATGTCTCGGCGCCGAAGGCGCCGAAGGTTTCGTCGTCGCGGCCGGCGCAGGCTTTGTCGCCGCGGGCTTCGACTGCGCAAGCGCGACGCCCGGCGCCGCAAGGGCCAGCACCAGGACGGAAGCGCACATCGCGCGGCATGAAGAAATGACTCTCACTTGCGATCCTCCGCCATGCGGTCGGCGAGCGCCTCGTCGAAATCGAGGCCGAGGGTGAGAAAGCGTTCAAACGCCCGCCGCGCCGCGGCGCGATCGAGCCGGTAGAAGCGCTCGAACACGGCGCGGTTGTAGAGCGCCGAGGGATTCTTCGGATCAAGCTGAAGCGCCCGGGCCCAGGCCGCATCGGCCCCGGCCCAGTCGCCGTGGAGCTGGCGGGCCACCCCCGTATCATTCCAGATTTCGGCTCGATTCGGGAAGGACTTGAGGGCTGCATCAGCCCAGCGGCCCGCCTCGTCAACCTGCTCGTCAGCAACATATTGCGCGATCCACCGCATGCGGTTTCGAAGGTCTTCAACGGCCCCCGCGTCGAGCGAGTCATTCATTGCCCCCGGAACGGGGGCAACCGGGGTTCCGACGGCGTCATCAAGACCAGCGATCAGCGTGCCCCCGTCGCCTGTCCGGGCGGCTCCCACGGAGGTGTCCTCGGGCGGCAGGTCCGCCGCCGAGAGCCGCCATTGGTAGTGGGCGACCAGCCGCGGCTCGAGTCGTTCCCAGATCCGTCCGGGCCAGCCGTCGATCGGGCGACGCAGTGCCTGTGTGGTGTCGCCGGCAGGCGCGGCCGGCGCGAGGTCGGCCAGCCCCTCGAGCGTGGCGATCCACAGGTCCTCGGCCCGCGCATAGAACGAGTTGGCCTGCGTGCCGAGCGCGCCCGTGTAGCCGGCGCTGTCGGCGGCGCTCATCTTCGACGGCGGGGGCAGCGCGGCGACCCGCGTGCCCAGGTCGTCGAGCAGAAGCCCCGCGACGTAGCCGCTCTCGCCCCAGTACGGGCTCTCGGTCGTCGTCGCGGCGGCCTTGAGATGATCGAGCGCCGGGCCGAGCAGGGCGAGCTTGCGATCGAGCGCGGGCTTGATCGGATGCGCCACCGGCAACGCGAGGCATGAATCGGCGAGCAGTCGCCCGGCGACGAAACGCGCCGAACGATCGGCGCCGGCGTCCGGCGCGAAGCCCTCAGGCAGGCGCCCCGCGCGCCACGGCGCGGTGGCCTGCCACGCCTCGACACGGCGGCCCTGCCCGTAGACCAGTGTCGCCAGGTCGGCGAGTGCGCGCGTGCGCGCCTGCGGGTCGGGCGCCTCGCGCGCGAGCTTCCGGTACTCGGCTTCGGCATCGGTGTACGAACCGCTCGTCCGCCACAGCCGTGCGGCCTCCTCGTGTCCGGCGACGAGCAGCGCCTGCGTGCGCGCATCACGCGTGCGCCCGTCGGCGCCGGGCAGCAGCGGCGCGCTGGCGTAAGTCTGCGCCGCGCCGGAGGTGTCGCGCGCGGCGAGTTGCGCCTCGGCACGACGCAGGAGCGCGTCATCGACCAGCTTCGAGTTCGGGTAACGCTCGCGCAGCGTGGCCAGATGCTCCTCGGCACGCTGCGGGGCGCCGGCGGCCAGGTCGTCGAGGCCCGCGCGGTAGAGCGCGACGTCGGCGCGCGGGAAGCCCGGGTAGCGGTCGGCGAGTGCGCGGAAGTCCTTCGCCGCGCCCGCGGTGTCGCCCGCGGCCTCGATCGCCTCGGCCTGCTTGAAGCGGGCCGAGGCGGCCAGCTCGAGCAGCCGCGTCTCTTCGCTGCGGTCGCCGGCGCCCAGGTACGCCGCGCCCGCCCCCGCGTAATGCTTCTCCGCATCGAGCCAGCGGCGCTCGCCGAGCGCGATGCGCCCCAGCTCGGCCTGCGAACGGCGTGACGCCTCGCTCGAATCGCGGCCGGCCATGCGCTCGAACAGTGTGCGGGCGCGCGTCGAGTCGCCCGCGTCCTTCGCTCCCAGTGCCAGCGACAGGCGCAGCGGCGGCAGGCGCACGTCCCCCGGGGCGGCCTGCTCGAAGCGATCGATCGCGCGCTCCAGCGAGTCGCGCTCGGCGGGCGTGCGATAGGTCGCGGCCGCGGCGACGCGCTCGCGGGCCAGCGCGGCCCCGAACGCCGCCTCGCGGCGCAGCGTGTCGGCGGGGGAGCCGGCGGCGATCGTGAGGGGCAGCCCCGCGACGCTGCGCTCCTGCGCGCGCGCGGCCTCGCCGTAGCGCCCGAGGTCGAACAACGCCTCGCCTTCGGACGTGGCCGCGAGTGCGACCTGGTCGGCCGCCGGGTAGAGGCGCGCCCGCTCGCGGTACACCTCGACCGCGCGCTCGAGTGCAACGCGATCGTCCTTCGTGCGCCCGCGCTCGTGCATCAGGAACGCCGCGTCGAGCAGGCACTGCGCGCCGAACGCCGAGGCCTCGGGTCCCTCGGCCGCACTGGTCTTGCCAGGCGCAAAGGCGCGTCCCAGGTCGAGCCGCGTGTCGAAGCGCTCGTCGGCGCGGCCGCGCGCATCCCACGCGGCCAGCGTCTCCTTGCCGAAGCCGAGTGTCCCGGGCCGGCGCGGATAGCGCTCGATGCCCAGGCGCCAGGCGCGCGCCGCGCGGTCGAGCGCGCCGTCCTCCTTCTCCTGCTGCGCGACGGTGGTCACGAGGTCCTCGCCGTACGGGGCGGCGGGGTACGCGTCGAGGTACGCCGCGAGCGCCGGCGCGCCGCCGGCCAGGCGCAGCGCCCGCGCGAGCTGGACGAGAGCGTCGCCGGCCGTCGACGAGTCGAGATCGGTAGTGGCGAGCAGCGCGCCGAACGCATTCGTCGCCGCCGCTGCGTCGCGGCGCAGCAGGGCGGAGTAGCCCTCCTTGTAGCGGGCCATCGGCGCGTAGCTCCCGCCGCGCGCGGCGACGGCGCGGAAGTGGCCTTCGGCCTCGTCGTAGCGCTTGGTTTCGAACGCACGATCGCCGAGCGCCAGGTGTGCCTCGGCGGCGAGCTCCGAGTCGGGTGCCCTGGCGATCACCTCGGCGAGGCGGCGGTCGGCGCCCGCCTCGGAGCCGCGGGCCCGCTCGAGGGCGGCGATGTTGAAGAGCGCCGCGTCGGCGCGGCGGAAATCGGGATGGGCGGCGAGCAACTGTTCGTAGCGCGCGATGGCCGGACCGAAGTCGGGCGCGCCGCCCCTTTCCCGCGCGCGCGCCACCGCGACACGGGCCTCGAGATCGGCGCGATTGAACTCGGCCGCGGGCACGTAGCGGCTGTTCGGGAAGCGGCGCAGGAAGTCGTCACCCGCGGCCAGTGCGGGGCGCAGGTCGGCCTCGGTCGAGTCCTG
The DNA here is from genome assembly GCA_031431875.1 of Candidatus Eiseniibacteriota bacterium. Lineage (GTDB taxonomy): Bacteria > Eisenbacteria > RBG-16-71-46 > RBG-16-71-46 > DASYSL01 > JANPEF01. Next base: position 6,126 of record JANPEF010000022.1, read on the forward strand.
TTCGTCGAGTGCGATCGCCGCCCATGCCGAGCGCTCGAACAGCGCGACCTCGTAGTCGGCCTCGGCCCGTTCGCGCAGGAGCGCCGTGCGACGTGCGGTGCGCTCGCTCGCGGCGGCGACGCGGTCGCGGGCGAGAACGCTCTCGGCGTCAGCGGCGCGCGCGGCCTTCGCTCGCGCCGCTTCGGCGGCGACCCCGGCGGCGGCCAGCGGCGCATCGGCGGCCAGTCGCGCACCGACGCTGCGGGCGCGCTCGAGCACCGTCGTGGTGTGCGCCTGCCGGGCGGTATGCGCGGCCTCGGCGGCGCGCGCCAGTTCGTGCGGCAGCGTGTCGCGCAGTCCCGGTTGGCGGCGCGCGGCGCGGGCGATCGCGCTGTCGGCGAATGCCTCGCGGAAGTCCGCCTCGCGCTCGAGGTCGGCCCGGGCGATTGCATGTGCACGGTCCTCGCGGCGGTCGGCCGCCGGCGCGCCGAGCACGGCGATGGCGCGAGCTCGATCGGCGCCGGCCTGGCCGCGTGCCGAATCGGCGGCGCTGCGAGCGGCCACGAGGCGGCCGCCGGCGCGGCCGACCTCGGCAAAGACGCCGCGTGCGCGGTCGAGTTCGCGGCGCGTCTCCTCGGGAGCGAGCCGGCGCTCGGTCAGCGAGTCGGTGATCGCGTTCACAGGGGCGGCGAGCTGCGCAAGGAAGTTCGTGCGGTCGTCCGCGCGTTCGCGGGCGCGCTCGGCCTCGAGCCCCGCGGCGCGCGCGCGGTCGGCGTCGTCGGACACGCGGCGCGCGGGCGGCGGGGGCGTGACCTCGCCGTCAAGCTCACGACCGACGCGGAACGGGAAGCCGCGGAATGCATTCGCCTCGGCACTGGCCTCCAGCCAGCCCTCCGCGGCCGCGCGGGCGAAGAAGAATCCGCGCGCCACGCGGCTGCGATCGACGTCGAGCTCGAGCGGCGTGCCCAGGACGTCGGTCGCGTCCTCGAGCCGCTCGGTGCCGACCTCGCCGCGGGCCGCCGCCTCGAGATCCTGCGCCGCATCACCGGCAACGGCCGCGGCCAGCCGCGCCTCGCCCGACAGCGCGCGGGAACGCGCCTCGAGTGCGAGCAGGCGTCCGCGCTCGCCCTTGTCGCGGGCACAGGCCTGCGCGTAGTTGAATGCCTGGGCGGCTTCGGCCATGCGATCGAGCCGGTAGTACGCGTAGCCGGTGACGATCGCGGCCGGGCACGACAGCGTGCGCCCCTTCTCGTCGGTCACCCGCTGGATGAAGCGCAGCGCCCCTTCGGCGTCGCCCTCGTGGTAGGCGAGGGCGGCGCGACGCAGCGCGGCCTCGCTCACCAGTTCGCCGTTGCCGGCGGCCGCGGCGCGCTCGACGGCGCGCTCGAGCGCGGCGCGCGCGGCGACCGTATCGCGCGAGGCCAGGTGCGCATGGGCGAGCACGAGCAGCCAGAACGCGGCGGCGTCCCCGCTCTCGAGCGGGCGGCCCCACGCCTCGGTGG
>JANPEF010000023.1:0-48459 GCA_031431875.1 Candidatus Eiseniibacteriota bacterium
GGGTGCCGATTGCGGTGGTGTCGAAGTGCCGGTTTGCGCTCACTTCACGTCGACGGCCTGGATCGAGCTGGCCACCGGCGTCGAATTCGAGTGGGCGAAGAACAGCGAGTTCGTCACGGCGAACGACCCGAACAACGATACCCGTTGCCCGGGTGCGACGCCGGCCGCGAACACCTCGTGGGGCGCGATCAAGGCGCAGTACAAGCGCTAGAGCCCGACGAATCCGGTTGTACGCAGGTGCAAAAATGGCGAGGGGGTGGCGCGAGCCACCCCCTTCGTCATTTCCGGGCGGCCGGGCGGAAGCTCGCCAGCGCGCCGGCCGGATCCGAGCCGGCCGAATCGCCCCGCCGACCGAGTCGCCCCGTTCCGACCACCCGTGCGGCGGCACGGGTGCGCCCGATCCTTCCGTATGCCAACCGGATAGCCGCGCCTGCCCGCATCCCGACCGGCCCGGACCCGGCTCGGGCCCGCCCCGGTCCCGATCTTGCTACAGAGGTCAGCGGGATTCGCTCTCGTCGAGGGACCGGCGCGGCGGACTCCGCAGGCTCAGGCGTGTCGCTCAGGGAGCGTGCGATCGCCGGAACCGGCTGGCCGACAAGGAGGTAGTGCCGGTCGGAAACGGATATTTCCTGTTGCCCGACCCGCTCGCTTGACCTACTCTCGCCGTACGAATTCCAGCGGGAACTCGTGCGGCTTGGACGGGACGGGGGTGGGCTCGGCTCACCGCCGACGTGTGTTGATCATGTTCGAGGAGGGATCCATGCGGAAACTGCTAACGACGATGTCCGCGCTGGCCGCGCTCGCTCTCGCGGTGCCGGTCCAGGCGGCCGACGGTACGTACAATCTGAACTGGGACACCTGCACGGGGCCGATCGACAAGACGGTCGTGGCGGCCCAGACCCCGGTCAACCTGTATGCTTCGGTGATCGGCCTTGATGTGCCCAACTCGGGGTACCTGGTGCAGGTCATCTTCGGAAACAGCAGCACGACGAACGTCGCGGATGCGTGGCGCTTCGACGCTCCGGGCTGTCAGGGCTCGTCCTTCGCCACGATCAATAATCTGGCGCCGGCGGCCGTGGTCAAGACCTGCCCGTCGTTGCAGGGCACGCTGCAGGCGCTCCAGATCAAGGACATCAGCAAGGTCAGCACCACCGCGGATCCGTATGACGGTGATTACCTGCGGGCGACGCTCGCGAACGCGTATCCGGATGGCGTCACGGCGCCCAACCCGGCGACGCGCTACTTCCTGATGAACATCCTGTTCGACCACACGTTCTCCGTCGCCGGTCTGACGACGCCGGGCGCGGATTGCGGTGGCGTCGAGCAGCCGGTCTGCTTCGCGACGACCGCTTCCAGTTTCATCGAGCTGAGCACCGGAATCGAGTTCAACTTCGGTGGGAGTGGCAACCGCGGCGTGACCGTGAACGGTTCCGCCGGATGCCCGGCGTCTCCGGCGCAGAGCACGACGTGGGGCGCAATCAAGAACCAGTACCGCAACTAGCGCATCGCGCAAGCGGCGCCACCAGAACAGCAACGACGAAGGGGCGGCCGCGCGGTCGCCCCTTTCGCTTGTGTCTTCTCCCCCGACGAGGCGTCCCCTGGTGACGCGATTCGGGCCGCGGGCTACTCCGGCCAGATCCCGCCGTCGCCGATCGCCGCGTCGACGCGCTCGGGAAACATCTGGACGTGGGCCGCCTCGCGCAGGGCAGCGAGGCGCGCCACCAGGAGGCGCTCACTCTCCGAGATCCGCCAGTCGCGCTCCACCATCGGGCGGGCCTCCTCGTACGCGCGGCGGATCTCGGGCTCCTTCTTCTCGATCTTCCACAGGACCCAGCCCTCGGGCGTGGCCTCGGGACCGCCAACCTGCCCGAGCGCGGTCGCGAACATCGCGTCCTCGAGCCCGGCATTCTTCTGGCTCCCGCGATACACCAGGCCGGCCTTGCCCCCTTCAGGGCCGCTCTCAGCGTCGGTCGAGAAGTCCCGGGCGAGTTGATCGAAGGACGCGCCCTGGTCGAGGCGGGCGCGCAGCGAGTCGGCCAGCGACCGGCGCTCGACGACGATGATTCGCGACTCCATCGACGCGCGATCGTTGTAGTGCTCGGGGTCCTTCTTCCACGCGGCATGGATCGCCTTCTCGTCGAGCTTCACCTTGCCTTCGATCTCCTCGGCGAAGAACGCGTCGAGCGCCTTCCCCTCGCGCATCTCGGCGACCGCATGGAGCACGGCAGGATCGCGGTCCAGCCCTTCGCGGACGCCCCGCTTGAGGATCTCCGGATCGAGCACGACACGATCGACCGCGGCCTCGAGCGAGGCGCGCTCGCGGATCTCCGGGCGGGTGAACGACGGGACCATGGTCCAGAAGCGGACGTACTCGAGCAGAGTGATCCGTCGATCGCGGGTGCGGGCGATCACCTTGCCGGTGTCGGCGGCGGTGAAGACGGGCAGCGGAAGATTGGGGCGCATGACGGGGACACCGGTGACCGAGTCGACGTCGTTGCGCGGCGGGATGCGCAGGTGGGCCGCGAGCACGAAGGCCATCGTCTCCTCGTCGAACGTGCGACCGACTTCCGCCGCCAGGGACTGGCGGAGTCCTTCGCGGATCCGGTCGGACTCGAGGCGCTGGTACTCCGCGGCGAGCCCGAGGTTGTCGCCCCCGCTGATCCGGTTCGGCCGTGCCTGGTAGCTCTTGAGATGCAGCATCATCGGCTCGCCGCCGAAGGTGAGAACGGCGCTCAACTGCCCCGGATGCAGGGCCCAGATGATGCGGGCAAGCGTGTCGGGGATCTGCTCGGCGGCCAGCAGGCGAAACGTGTCCACGACGGCGAGGGCGGCGCCCTCGCGCGCGACGGCCGTCTCGAACGCGGACATGGGTGTCCCGGTCGTCAGGCGTTGCCGCCACGAGCGGGCCCGATCATGATCGGCAAACGTGATGAAGCGGGCGGTCGCGAGCTGACGCTGCCGTCGATCGAAGATGTCGAGGTCCTCGGGGGTCGGCTCGGGCAGGTTCGCGGTGAGACGTGCGAACAGTTGATTCTGGATCATGCGATCCCGCGCGCGGTCGATCTCGCGCTGTTGCTCCGGCGTCGGGGTGAACGGCCTCCGCGCGACCTCGCGGGCCAGAAGCTTGCGATCGACCACACTCGCCAGGAATGTCTGCCGCGATTCCTCCTTCGTTCCCGGCGGACGCTGCTGCGGTGTGAGGCGAAGCCACGCGATCTGGAACTCGCGCGGGAAGACGCCGCCACCAGCGAAGAGGGCGAGCGCCGAGTCTGCCGCCCCCGCGGGCAGCGCGTCGGGTGGGGTCGCTCCCGGTGCGGGGGCGGGCGCGAGGACCAGAGCGCCCACGAGCCCGAGCGCGGCGAGGCCCGCACGGGCGGAGAAGCAGGAGGACGAACGGATCATTGGATGGTCCCCGTCGTGGTGAGTTGGGTGAGGGCCGTCTGGACGGCGGCCCGATCGGTAACCTGGCCCAGGGCCTGGTCGAGGACGAGGCGGGCTTCGTGGGGGCGGGCCGTGAGGGCAAGCGCGCGGGCGCGGAACACCCAGGCCCCTGCTTCGCGGGGGCGCACCTGGTTGGCGCGCGCGAACCAGGCGATGCCGTCGGCGGCGCGGTTGTCACGCAGGGCGAGGATCGCCAGGTTGGTATACGCCTGGTAGCGGTCATCGTCGTTGCCCAGGGCGCTCGCTCGCTCGAGCATCGCCTGCGCCGCGGCCGTGCTGTCGACGCGCATGGAGACGCGGGCGCGCTCGATGAGCGCGGGGGCCGAACGCGGCTGCTCGGCGAGGATCGCGTCGAGAATGCGTCGTGCACCGTCGACGTCGTTGCCTTCGAGCGCCTGGCGGGCCTGCATCAGGCGGCTGTCGAGATCGCGCTTGCGGGCGCTGGCCTGCAGGGCTGTCATCAGCGGGCCGCCGCGCGCCGGATCGCGGGCCATGAGCGCTGCGAGCCAGCGGTTTGCGCCGGCCAGGTCGCCCTTGGCCATCAGGCTGTTGGTGACCTCCATGGCGAGCTCGATCGGCGGGGCGCCGGTCGTCCAGAGGGACAGCGCGTCGACCGGGTCGACATCGCGCACGGACTGCTCGGTGAACGGCAGCTCCGACGGCAGGACGGAATAGAAGTCGATCGGCGCGCGGTACTCGACGAACGGCCGGTCGTCGACGTTGAACGGCGCTTCGGGCAGCCGGCTCACCAGCACCGAGAGCGCGCCCTGGTGCATGGCCACGAGGTCGGCCGGGACGCGCACGTCGGCGCGGGCGATGTCGGTCGCGAGCTTTGGCCGGCGCAGGCGCGTGGCGACCGTCCGCACGTCGAGCGGGCGACCGTCCTGCGTGGCGACGAACAGCAGGTCACGCCCGGCGAGGAACACCTGTGCATTGGGGAACACCTCGTTCAGGCTGCGCACCAGGGACGCCAGGGTGACGCCCGACATCTCGTAGAACTGCATCCACTGGCAGAACACGCCGCCGGGCGCGAGGCGGCGCTTGACCAGGCGATAGAAGTCGACGGTGAACAGGTTGTTCACGCCGGCGAGCCACGGATTCGACGGCTCGGAGACGATCACGTCGTACGGGCGAGCGGAATGGGCGATGAACGTGCGCCCGTCCTCGACGTGCAGCTTGAGGCGCGGGTCGGACATCGGATCGTTGTTGTAGGGCCTGAAGAACTCGTCGGCGGCCAATACCGCGGGCTCGATCTCGACCACGTCCAGGGTGGCCAGCGGGTGGGTGAGGACGCTGCCCACGGTCACTCCCGAGCCGTAGCCGACGATGGCCACGCGTGCCGAGTCGGGGGCCCACATCATGGGGATCTGCCCGGCCAGGATCTGCGTCTTCATGTCGAGGCTGGTGCTCGCGTCGGTCTTGCCGTTGACGCGCAGGGCGATGATCGGCGGATCGGTCTTGGTGCGATGGACGGTGACGGTGGCCTGGCGGCCCTCCTTGAACATGAGCAGCTCTTCCATCGCCATCTGGTCGCGCAGCGACTGGCGCGCGGCCGCGGGCGAGAGGCTTTGTTCGGCCGAGGTCGCCACCAGGGGGCGGAACACGCCGATCGCGAGCAGCCCGCGATTCCACGCCGGCGTGAAGAACGCGGCGACGACGAACGAGGCGAGCACGAGCGCCGGCACGGCGATCTTCTCGATGGGCGCGCCCTCGGGAATCGACGACTTCTTGCGTGGCCGCACCGGCGCGGCGAACCACGCGATGCAGCCGATCAGCAGCGCGACCGCAGCGACGGCGAGCAGCGTGCCGCGCATGCCGATGGCGCCGACGAGCACGAAGCCGGCGAGCAACGAGCCGGTGATCGTGCCGAGCGTGTTCCAGCCGTAGGCGCGACCGGTGGTGCGCCCGGGCGTGTCGTCGGGGAAGGCCGACAGGCGCGTGGCCACGGGGAACATGGCGCCGAAGGCGAGGCACGCCGGCAGCATGAAGCCCGCCAGGAGCAGGCTCTCCTGGATCCACAGCCACTGCACGCGGCCGTGCGCCGCGATGACGTGGCCGAGCAGCGACCACGGAGCGTCGGCGATGCGGATCGAGGCGTAGAGGATCCCCGCCGCCGCGATCCACTGCAGCACGGCATAGAGGCGCCACGAGGGGCCCTTGCGCGTGAGCCATGGCACGACCAGCGCCGCCCCGGCGGCGATCCCGACGAGGAATGTGGCGAGCACGAGGGTGAACGAGTAGACCGACGAGCCGAGCAGGATCGCGCCGACGCGCGACCACGCGATCTGCACCGACAACGACACGGCGCCCGACAACGCGAAGAGCAGGAGCATGAGCTGCGGCCGGTGGTGCGCGGCGACGGCGGTGGCGGCGGGCGTGGGCTGCGCTGCCACCGCCGCCGCCGCTGGCGTCGTGCTCTCGTTGAGCGAGCGCGAGACCAGCGTCATGACCACGCCGAGCGCCAGGCTGATGCCGCCGGCAAGGAACGCCGTGCGGCTGAGCCCGATCGCCGGCAGGAGCGCAAAGCCGGCGGCCAGCGTGCCGGCCACCGCACCCGCGGTGTTGACCGCGTAGAGCGTGCCGAGCACGCGCGCGAGTTCGGCGCGGCGCGATCCCCACGAGACGAGGATGGGTAGCGTCGCACCCATCAGGGTCGTGGGAATGAGCAGCAGCGCGAAGGTGGCGGCGAAGCGGATCGCCGCGTAGAGCGGGCTCTGGGCGCCGAACGCCTCGTAGGCGGCGCCAAGCGGAGCTTCGAGGGCCTTGATCAGGAACGGCGAGGCGATGCCGAAGAGCCCGATCCCGATCTCGAGCAGGCCGTAGGCCCGCACGGGTCGGCGATCCCCCAGGCCGTGGCGGCCGGCCAGGGACGCGCCGAGCGCGAGACCGCCCATGTAGGCGGCGACGACGGTCGTGATCGCCTCGAGCGTGTTGCCCAGCACGTGGCCCAGGGCCTTGCTCCAGACGACCTCGAGCATGAGACTCGAGGCCCCGGAAACAAAGAAGGCGAGGATCACGAACCAGCGAATCATGCGGCAGCCTTTCGGTCGGGGAGCGGGGCGACGCGGCGCGTCAGGGTTCGAGCGTCAGCCGCGCGATGGCGCGGTCGTTGAGCGTGACCGGGAGCGCCTTGCGGGCGGCGGCCATCTGCGTGGTCAGGAGCGTCTCGGCCTGCTGCTCGGCGAGGTCGCGCGCGACGAACGTGCGCGCCTCCTCGAACGGGCGGATGCGCGCCGGGTTGCGGGCCACCAGCTGGACGACGCGCTGGCCGCCGCGCGGGGACTCGTCGCGCACGAAGGCGCCGCCGGGGGCGAGCAACGCGAGTCGCGCCACCAGCGCCGAGTCCGCTGCGTCGTCGGCGACGGGAATGCTCTGCATGCAGTTCTCGCGCTCCTGGGGGTTGAGGGCGTTGCGCCCGCACAGCGAGTCCCAGGGGGTTCCCGCGGCGACGGCGGCGACCAGCGAATCGGCGATCGCGCTCGTCGGCACGGTGAAGGTGTGCACGAGCGAGTGCGCCGCCACACCGAAGCGCGCCGGGTCCTTCGCATAGTGCGCGCGCATCGCGGTCTCGCTGGTGTCGATCGCGGCCTTGACGTGGCGGGCATACCAGTGATCGAGCGCGACGCCCTCGCGGCGCTCGGCCAGCGCGGTCTGGACGGCGGGGCGGGAGCCGACGTGACGCCGTGGCACCTCGGCCTCGAACCACATCTGCCCGAGGAACTGCTCGCTGCGGGCCTTGACCGTCCCGACCGTGACCGGCAGGGGCGACTGGAACGGGTTGAGCATCGAGAAGCGACGGACGAACTCGCCGACGCTCAGGTCTCCGGCCGTCGAACCTGCGAGGACGCGGAGCGAGTCGGCCGCCGTGAGGTCCGGGCGGCGACCCCGCATCGCGGCGCGCATGGGGTCATTGAGGTTCGGCAGCCCCGAGTCGGCCGCGGCGTAGGCCCCGGCCAGGTGCTCGGCAACCGCCTCGTCGTAGGTGACTGCGAGACTGGCCTTGATGTTGGCGGCGAGCCCATCGGAGCGGCGGCGCTGGGCAAAGTCCTTCGCCACGCTCTCGATCGCCGTGGCCGGAATCGCGCTGCCGTCCGGCGGGGTGACCATGCGGGCCCGGGCGCTGTCGCGGTCGACGGGCAGCACGACCGCGCTGTCGACCACCAGCATCGTGTACAGCTCCTGGAACTCGAGCTGGTTGCGGTAGGCGATGTAGCGGGCGGACTCTTCGGCGGTCATGACGAACGGCTCGGCCAGTGCCGCCTGGGCCATCGCCTCCTTCTCGAGGAGCTGCTCGACGAAGGCGCGGTTGAGGGCTTCGCCCTGGCCGGCGGGGCGGTAGGCCGGTTTCAGCCGGGCCCACGAGGTCCGGGCGCCGTCGGCCGTGAGATCGCGCAGCGGAGTGCGGGCGAGGACCGAGTCCGGAAGTGTGCGACGGGACGGCGCGGCCGGAGCGGCCGGCGCGGTCGTGGCGCCGCTCGCGGCGAGGACGAGGATGAGGGCGAGCGGAATCGTCCGCACAACCGGGTGCGTGGCAGTCATACGAGAGCCGGGCCGCCTGGGGAGGTTTTCTCCTAAGTGGCCATCTGGATTGTGCTTAAATGCCAAGGATCCTCCGGGGGCGAGTGTGATCTCCATGATACCGCCCCGGGCGGACGCCGACAATCCGATCCCTCGAACTCGACCGGCTTCACATGGGTATTACGGACCGATCGCTCCGTCCGTTCGACCGGTTCGCACCCCCTCGGGAGACTCCGTCGCATGACCCCGTCGCGTCTCGCCGCCCTCACGTCTTCCCTGGTCGGGATTGCCGGCCTCCTGGTCGCCGGCCCGCTCGCCGCGGCCCCGGCCGCCCTGCCCGGACTCACGGTCGTCTCCTCGGACGCCTCGGGCGTGACCCTGCGCTTCGAGCTCCCCGGCTACACGCTCCAGCCGATCGACCGGGCCGAGGGCCGCTTCTTCCGGGTCGACGCCCCGGGCCTGAGCGGCAGCACCGAGCGCGAGGGACGCCCGGCATTCCCGGCCGCCGGTGGCCTCCTCGGCGTGCCCGACGGGGCCGAGGCCGTCGTCCGGGTGCTCGCGGAGTCGCTCGTGCCCGTGGCGGGCACCGATGCCCGCGAGCCCGAACCCGTTGGGCGCGCCAGCTTCCGCCCCGACGGCACGGGCTTCGCGCCGACCCGCGACTTCTATCGCGACGAGACGTTCTACGACGGCACCGCCCCCTGGCCGGCTCTGACCGCCGAACTGGGCGAGGTCGGCGGCTGGCGCTACCAGCGGGTCGTCCCCGTCCGCGTGCTGCCGTTCCGCTGGGATCCGGCCGCGCGCACCCTGCGCGCGGTGGCGACGGCGACCGTGCGCGTCGACTTCGTGCCGCGGTCGCGGGTCGGCGTCGGCTCCGGGCCCCCGGGGCTCGGGCTCGATGCCGCCCGGGCGCCCGGCCGCATCGCCGGGCCGCGCACCGATTCTGGCTTCGAGAGCGCCTACGAGCGCGGGCTCCTCAACTATGCCGCTGCGCGCGAGTTCAGGAGCGCACCGGCGCGGCCGGTGCGGGCCTCGACGCTCGGCGGCCCGCCCGCGCCGGCCGCCGAGTGGCGGGTGCGGGTCGACACGACCGGCGTCTGGCGCGTGACCTACGCGCAGCTCGCGGCGAAGGGGTTCCCGGTGGGCACGCCCTCGAGCGACCTGGCGCTGTCGCGGCGCGAGTGGGCCGGCGACGTCACGCCGCCGTTCATCCGCGTGAACGTGGCACTGCGCGTTCTCGAGGGCGCGACCGGCTCGCCGGGCACGTTCGACGGCGACGATGCGATCGTCTTCTACGGGCAGAGCTGGACCGACCGCGCGCGGCCGACCGAGTACCGCGCGCGCTACACCGATCACGAGACCTACTATCTCGGCGCGATGACCGGCGGTGGTCCGCGCATGGCCGAGGTCACGGCCGACCAGGGATTTGCCGCACCCGTGCGGCCGGGCTCGTTTCCGTCGTGGCGGCGCTACCAGGAGCGCTACTTCTTCAACTACTACCCACGCGACACCTGCAGCACGTTCCTCACCTGGACCGATCCGTACACCGACCAGACGTGGACCGACTCGTTGACCGTGTTCACGCCCGATCCGGATCCTGCGGGCAACGTCCGCATGCGGACGGCGTTCCAGGGGATCGCCCTGTCGCCTTCGTCGCACACGATCTGGATGCGCTGGAAGCGACCGTCGGACGGGTTGCTGACGTCGGTCTACACCAAGACTCTGTTCAGCAAGGACGGGCTCACCGCCGACACGGTCTTCACCGCCAATCGCATCGCCGACGGCACGAATCGCCTCGACTGGCGCGGCTACAGCTTCTCCAGCGGCGATCCGGACGGCGGGCCCTCCGGGGCCTCCCTGTCGTACTACGAGGTGACCTACGACCGGCTGTTCCGCGCCCGCGGCAACCTGCTCGAGTGCAACAGCGGTCCGGCCGAAGGCAACGTCGAGATCGAGGTCGACGGTTTCACCGGGGCGACCCCGCCGGCGGTGCAGGTCTACGACGTCACCGACTCCACCGCGCCGCGGGCCCTGCTCGTGCCCGCGGGATTCGTGCGCTCGACCGGCCCCGGCGTGTGGGCGGCCCGCTTTCAGGATCCCGTCGCCGCGGCGACGCGCCGACGCTACGTGGCCGCGCTCGACGCGCCGCGCGTCGCCGATGCCGCGGTGAGTGCGGCGGCCAACGAGAACGGCGTCGCCCTGTGGGATCCGCCCGGAACGCCCGACTACCTGCTGGTCACCCCCGACGAGTTCCTGGTCCAGGCCCGGCGGCTCGCCCAGCATCGCCGCAGCCAGGGCTTCGACGTGCTCGTCGCACCGCTGTCCGAGGTCGCCGACACCTACGACGGCGGCCGGCGCACGGATTGGGCGGTGCGGCGGTTCTTCGAGGACGCGTTCGTCCGCTGGGGCTCGCGCTTCGGCCTGCTCCTCGGGGATGGCAGCGAGGATCCGCAGAACTTCACGGCGACATCGGAACGCGACTGGTTGCCGGCGCACCTGATCGGTGGGCCGGTGGGAACGGGATCGGGACAGGAACTCTCGCCGTCGGATGCGTGGTACGTGGACGATCTCGACCGGACGGGCGTCCAGCAGCCGCCCTGCGTGAACCTGGCGCCCGACCTGTACTCGGACATGGCGCTGGGACGACTGCCGGCCGGGAACACGGCGCAGGCCGACGCCATGGTCAATCGGCTCATCGCCTACGACACGCAGGATCGCGAGGGCGATTGGCGGCGGCGCATGCTCATGGTGCCGGATGATCCGTACTCGTACGGGAGCTTCTTCGGCGAGGCCGGCTTCAACTACTGCTACAAGTTCGAGGAACAGGTCTTCAAGAACATCACCGACGAGCTGAAGGACGTGATGGTCGAGGAGGCCGGCTACCAGGATCTCGACCTGCGGGACTTCAGCCTGGAGACCGAGATGCTGCCGACCAATCGCCCCATCCCCGGCGATCCCACGCTGTGCATGCAGGTCAACTCGCCCCAGTTCACGACCGTGCGTCAGTACGCGTCGTCGACGATGGCTCCGCGCTTTCGCACGGCCCTCAACGGGGGCGCGCTGGTGGTCAACTTCCAGGGCCACGGCAGCGGCGCGGTGCTCGCCCACGAGACGCTGTTCCAGTCGCTCGGTTCGGCCCAGGACATCGACTTCGTGTTCAACGAGGGGAAGCCGTTCTTCTTCCTGTCGTTCTCCTGCCACGTGAACCAGTTCTCGCGGGTCACCGAGAAGATCGTCGGCGACGGCCTGGGCGAGAACATGATCCTGGGGCCCCAGAACCCGCCCCGCCCGGCGGCCGGGGCCATCGGGTCGTACGCGTCGACCAACTTCGAGCTCCTGCCCAGCGACGGCACCGGCCGCAACCACTTGAACGTCTGGCTGTTCCGTTCGCTGTTCGTCGATCCGCCGGCCGATGCCCTCAACGGGGAGCGCGGCGCGCGGGTCCTGCTCGGCGAGGCGCTGGCGCTGGGCGAGGCCCGCGCGCTCAGCTCGGTGTTCGGCCTCGAGCGCCGCGCGGTCCAGACCTACCTGCTGCTCGGCGACCCGGCGACGCTGCTCGATCCGGGCGCGCCGCGACTGTATGCGACGGCGAACGACCAGCCCGTCACCACGGGCGTGCGCTACCAGCCGGGTGCGGCCGGGGACTCGGTCGTGTTCGTCGTCGACCTGGTCGACGACAGTCGTCTCGATGACATCACGCTCAGCATCACCGGCGAAGGGGCGCGCCCGGTCGACCCGTCCGAGTACTCGTTCTCGCCCACCTACCCCGATACCGCGAATGGTGGCGGGGGACGGCGCTACCTGCTCAACTGGACGCTCGCGCCCGAGGCGAAGGATGCCAACCTCGTCGTCTCGACCCGCGATCGCGGCGGGCTGGCCTCCTCGTTCACCCTGCCGCTGGCGCTCGAGGCGCGCCTGTTCGCCGGCGGGGGCCCGATCGCCGACGGCGACATCGCCCCGGCGGCCGGCACCTACCAGTTCGTGATCTCGAGCCCGGCCCAGCTGCTCGCCGCCGACATCACGCTGAGCGTCGACGGGCTGGCCGTCCCCGAGGCCGTCATCGTGCCGGCGTCCACGGACTCGTCGCGTCGCCTGTGGACGGTCACCTGGGACGGGGCGTACCCGACGGGGAACCACCAGGCTGCGCTGACATTTCCCGGCGGGGCGATGCGTGGGGTGGCCTTCTCGACCTCGAGCGAACCTCGCGTTGCCTTGAAGCAGGTCTTCGTGTACCCGAGCCCGTACGTCCAGGCGCCGGTGACGTTCAACTTCACGCTCGACAGCGACGGCCCAGCCGACGTGCTGGTCAAGGTCTACTCGGTGCGCGGCTCGCTCGTGTACCAGCGGGTCGAGCGCAGCCTGAACCCGGGGTACCACCAGCTGGTGTGGGACGGGCTGGATACGGGGGGGGACGAGCTGGCGAATGGGGCGTACACCTACCAGGTGATCGCCACGGATGACCGGGGACTGACGTCGGTCGAGCGCGGCCGGCTCGCTCGCGTCCGGTAGGTCATGCTCCGAAGATTGCAGCTCGGGTCTGTGGCTTGGGATTCCCGCTGAAATCGTTGCCAAATCGTGCTTTGGGATGAATCAGGGGGCGGGCGAGAGCCCCCCCCTTGTTCTTTGGGGTCCCGGGGCAGCAAGATCCACTCGCGAAAAGCTCGGCGTCGACCCCGGCCGGGCCCACCCAGGCGTCCTGCTCCAGCCAAGGAGGAACGGAAGTGATTATTTTACAACGAGTTCGGACCTGCCTGCGGGAGATGCATTCTTCGGGGCACAAGGTACTGGCCGGCCTCCTCCTCCTCGCCTCCCCCGCACTCGCCGACCCCCTCACCACCTGGAATCCCCCGGGCCTCCCCGCCCCGCTCCTTCCCGCCGAATCCGCCCCCTGGCCGCCCGCCGAGCCTGCCGCGCGCGAGGCGTGGGCCGAGATCGCCATGCTCGAGGACACCCGCTCGCCGGACGTGAGCCGACTCGCGGGACTCCTCCAGTCGAGCCCGGATCCGCTGGTGCGCTGGCGGGTGTGTCGGGCGTACGCGCGGCTCCAGGACTCGACGGTGGTGGGCGGCCTGCTCGATGCGCTTGGCCACGATCCCGACGCGCGGGTGCGCAGGGAGGCGGCATTCGCCCTGGGCCAGATCGGGCCACCGGCGCGCGGCGCGGCGCTCGCCCTGGGGCAGGCGACGCGCGGGGACGCGGACCTGTCGACCCGGGCGCGCGCCATCGAGGCCCTGGGAAAGATCGGCGAGCGGGACGCCCTGGGCGCGGTGGCCGGACATCTCACCAGCCCCGAGCCGGAGTTGTCGCGCGAGGCGGCGATCGCCTGCTGGCGGCTCAACGATTCGACGGCGGTGATCGCGCTGGCCGAGGCGGCAGGGGGGGCGGACCCCTGGACGCGGGCGTTCGTCGCCTTCGCGCTCGAGCGCGCGCCGATGCCGCAGTACGGGCTCAAGCCGCTGATCAAGTTGGCGGACGATCCGAACATCGTCGTGCGGGCGTACGCTGCGCGGGCGCTCGGCCGGCAGCGGACCCGCGATGCCCTGGGCCCGCTGGTGAAGCTGTGCGGCGACGCGGCGGTGCCGGTGCGGATCTCGGCGGTGCGTGCCCTGGGGGCGCTGGCCGACTCGGCGGCGTTGCCGCAGGCGCTGGCCGCGCTCAGGGACGCCGATCCGCACGTGCGCGAGACGGCGGCGGCGACGCTTCAGGCACTGCGCTCGCGCGACGCGCTGGCGGGGCTGCGGAAGGCGCTGGGCGACGTCGACGGCGGCGTGCGCCTGGCCGCAGCCCGCGCCATCGCGGGGCTCGCACCCCAGACGGCGTGGGCGGACCTGGGGCCGCTCACCGCGGATCGCGAGCGCTGGGTGCGGGCGGGGGTGTCCGCAGCGCTGGGGCGGGTCGAGGGCGAGCCGGCGCGGCAGACCGTGCGCAAGGTGGCGGCCGGGCTCCGGCCGATCGGCGGGACCGCGACGCCCGAGGAGCGAGCGGGCGCGTTCTCGGCTCTGGCGGCCGACCCGGCGGCGGCGCGGGCGGCGCGGGCCGAGATCGTCTCGGGCCTCACCGATGCGGCGTGGCTGACCGCGGCGGCGGCGTGCGAGCCCGCCGGGGTGAGCCGCGACTCGACGCTGGTGCCGGCCCTGACCACCCTGCTGACGCACAACCCGGCGCCCGACGAGGTCGACGTGCCGCTGGCCGCGCTCGGCGGGCTGGCGGCGATCGGGCCGGCCGCGGCGCACGGGCCGGGCGTGCCGGAGCTGACGGCCGCGCTCGACTCGCTGCTGAGCGATGCGGACCCGCGGATCCGCGCGGGAGCGGGCGAGGCCTACGCGGCGATCTTCGGTGATTCGGCGGCGATGGGGGCGCAGCGGGCGCATCCGGCGCCGGCGTGGAAGCCGGCGGCACTCTCGACCTACCGCGACAGACTGGCGGCCAGTGACTCGACCGGCGCGGTCGGCCGGATCAGCGGGGCCACGCTGGTAACCGCGCGCGGCACGATCGAATGGGCCTTCGACCCGCGCGAGGCGCCGGAGACGGTCAGGAATTTCGCTGCGTTGGCCGAACGGGGCTACTTCGACGGGCTGCTGTTCCACCGCGTCGTGCCCTACTTCGTGGCCCAGGACGGCGATCCCTCGGGCACCGGATCGGGTGGCCCGGGCTACGCGATCCGCTGCGAGTCCAACCGCCTGCGCTACGACACGGGCGCGGTGGGCATGGCGCTGTCCGGGAAGGACACCGGCGGATCGCAGTGGTTCGTCACCCACGGGCCGCAGCCGCATCTCGACGGGCGCTACACGATCTTCGCCCACGTGGTGCGCGGGCAGGACGTGGTGGATCGCCTGCGGCGCGGCGACCGGATCGAAAAGGTGACGATTTACCGCCGCTGACGCGGGTGGCGCTGCCTGTGGGCCCGCGCGGCCGCGCTGTGCGCGCTCGCCAGCCGAGGGCGGCGAGTCAAGCCTCAACATACGTTTTCACAGCAGCTTTCCAGCATCGCCCACGGTGGTCCACGTCCCGTGCCACGCGTGTTCGGCGCATGCTTTCGGCGACTCGCGCGAAAAGTTCTCTTCGCCGGGCGAAACTCTTTGACACCGCGCGGGGCGCGGCGGTAATCGTCTTCCCTCAGCTCGGCGTCGCACACGGTCCCAACGAGCGTCTGCGCCTTTCCGAACCGACGTCGCCGGTCTGGAGGTTCCTTTCGGAGGGAAAGAGAAGAGCAGACCCTTGGCTCTCCTCCTTCCTTCCTCGTCAGCACGGACCTCAGGACGGACCGAACACCTGTTCGATCCGGCCCCCGCGAACACGACGGCTTTCACCCATCGGACAGGCCCATGGTCGGCCGCGACTGGGTGCGGGCAGAGACCCTTAGAACAGCAGTGCAACCCCGGGGTCGGGATGGCCCTCCGCATCGGCTCGTGCACCGTCCGGGCCCATGGCGGATTGGAATCGCTTTCTCTTTCGTGAACTTCTGCGGAGGAGCGATCCGGGTCCCGGGGCGGTCACGTCTTGCGGGGGGAGGCGTCGGGTTTTCCCGTACCGTCCCCGAGGTCCCAACTCACTTGCCGAGCCCGCGGGCTCGTGCGGGGAGGCCGTTGTGAAGATCCGTCGTCGTTTCACCCAGGAGGGTTCCGGTCCCTACGCCGGAATGGCCTTCGATCAGCGTGTTTCCGAGATCAAGAATCCGGACGGTTCGATCGTCTTTCGCCTCGAGAACGTCGAAGTGCCTGCCGAGTGGTCGCAGGTCGCCACCGACATCCTCGCCCAGAAGTACTTCCGCAAGGCCGGCGTGAACCCGCCGGGAGCCGTCGACGCCGACGGCCGTGCCCTCCCCGCCGGGGAGACCAGCGCGCGCCAGGTGTTCCACCGCCTCGCCGGTTGCTGGGCCCACTGGGGCCGCCAGCACGGCTACTTCGACACCGACGCCGATGCCCAGGCCTACTACGACGAGATGAGCTGGATGCTCGCCACCCAGGTGGCCGCGCCCAACTCGCCGCAGTGGTTCAACACCGGGCTGCACTACGCCTACGGGATCTCCGGGCCCGCCCAGGGCCACTACTACGTCGATCCGCAGACCGCGCAGCTGACCACGGCGTCGAGCGCCTACGAGCGCCCGCAGCCGTCGGCGTGCTTCATCCAGTCGGTCTCGGACGACCTCGTCAACCCGGGCGGCATCATGGACCTGTGGGTGCGCGAGGCGCGGCTCTTCAAGTACGGCTCGGGCACGGGCAGCGACTTCTCGCACCTGCGCGGCGAGAACGAGCCGCTGTCGGGCGGCGGGCGCTCGTCGGGCCTCATGTCGTTCCTGCGTATCGGCGATCGCGCCGCGGGCGCGATCAAGTCGGGCGGCACCACGCGCCGCGCGGCGAAGATGGTCGTGCTCAAGGCCGATCACCCGGACATCGAGACGTTCGTCGACTGGAAGGTGATCGAGGAGCAGAAGGTCGCTGCCCTCGTCGCCGGTTCGCGCGCCTGCCAGCGCCGCCTGCAGGCCATCGTCGACGCCACGCAGGTGAAGACCTCGGCCGGCCCCGCCGGCGCGCCGGGCTTCGCGCTCGATGACGCCGACGTCGAGGTCGTGATCGATCCGGCGAAGAACGTCGGGCTCAAGAACGCGGTGCGTGCGGCGCGCGCGGCGTACGTGCCCGAGGCGTACATCCAGCGCGTGCTGCAGCTGGCCGCCCAGGGCGTCACCGAGGTCGACTTCCGCGAGTACGACACCGACTGGGACGGCGCCGCCTACGGCACCGTGTCGGGCCAGAACTCGAACAACTCGGTGCGCATCCCCAACGACTTCTTCGACGCGCTCGACGCCGACGGCGACTGGAAGCTGATCCGCCGCACCGACGGCAAGGTGGCGCGCACCGTGCCCGCGCGCAAGCTCTGGGACAAGATCTCGTACGCCGCGTGGGCCTGCGCCGATCCGGGTCTGCAGTACGACACGACGATCAACGAGTGGCACACCTGCCCGAAGGATGGGCGGATCAATGCCAGTAATCCGTGCGTCACCGGCGACACGCTGGTCGCCACCGGCGAGGGCTGGCAGCGGATCGACACGTTGGTTGGCCGCGCCACCGAGGTGATCGGCGCCGACGGCCAGTCGCATCCGACCGCCGGGTCGTTCATCACCGGATTCAAGCCGGTGTTCCGCCTGCGCACGCGCGCGGGCTACACGCTCAAGCTCACCGCCGATCACAAGGTGTGGACGAAGAATCGCGGCGACGTGCCGACGTCGGAGCTCACGGCCGACGACGTGCTCGCGCTGGGGCGGCCGGGGTTCGGGACGCGCCCGCTCGATGTGCGCCTCGCCGAGTATCTCGGGCTCGCCGTCGGCGACGGGTGCCTGATGGGCGAGGGAGAGCAAGCGATGGTCACGCTCGGCCCGGACGAGGAGCTCGTGGCTGCGCGCGTGCACGCCGGGCTCTCCGCGTATCGCGCCGAGCACGGCGCGGATGGCCGCGCTCGGCGGACCACCACGGTGAACCAGCCCCAGGCCACGCTCCGGATCGGCACCGGCTCGCGCTGCGTCGTCGACGAGTTGAAGCGCTACGCATTCCTCGCTGAGGGAAGCCTCGCCAAGCGGTTCACCGACGAGATCCACGCCCTCGACCGCGCCTCGCTGGCGGCGGTCCTGCGCGGACTCTTCACCGCCGACGGGACGGTCGCGCACTACGGCGGGAAGTCGCAGTACGTGTCGCTCGACAGTGCCTCGGAGATCCTGCTCGAACAGGTGCAGCTCCTGCTGCTCTCATTCGGGATCAAGTCGAAGCTGTATCGCAATCGCCGGGAGGCGGGCACCTCGATGCTCCCCGACGGCAAGGGTGGCGAGCGCCTCTATCCGGTCGCCGCGATGCACAGCCTGCGTATCAGCCGCTCGTCGCGCCTGCAGTTCGAGCAGGCGATCGGCTTCCTCGACGGCAGCCCGAAGGTCGCGAAGCTGGCCACACTCAACGACGAGGTCGGCGTCTATGCCGACTCCCTCGACGACACCTTCGCCTCGCTCGAGCCGCTCGGCGAGGAAGTCGTGTTCGACCTGACCGAGCCGGCGACGCACCACTTCGTCGCCGCGGGCCTGGTGGTCCACAACTGTTCGGAGTACCTCTTCCTCGACGACACCGCCTGCAACCTCGCGTCGATCAACCTGGTCAAGTTCCAGCGCGAGGACGGGACGCTCGACCTCGAGGGGTATCGCCACGCCATCCGGCTGTGGACGATCACGCTCGAGATCTCGGTGCTCATGGCGTCATTCCCGTCCGAGCCGATCGCGCGCAAGTCCTACGAGTTCCGCACGCTCGGCCTCGGCTACGCGAACCTCGGCACGCTGCTCATGCGCCAGGGCCTCGCCTACGACTCCCCGCAGGCGCTGGCCATCGCGGGTGCGCTGACCGCGATCCTCACCGGCGAGGCGTACGCGGTCTCGGCCGAGATGGCCTCCGAGCTCGGGGCATTCTCGGGCTACGGGCGCAACAAGGGCGACATGCTGCGCGTCATCCGCAACCACCGCCGCGCCACGTACGCCACGCCGGCGACCGAATACGAGGGACTGTCGGTGGTGCCGCAGTCGATCGACGCGGCGTACTGCCCCGAGGACATGCTCGCGGCGGCCCGCGTCGCGTGGGACCGCGCTCTGCGCCTCGGCGAGCTGCACGGCTACCGCAACGCGCAGGTCACGGTCATCGCGCCCACGGGCACGATCGGTCTGGTGATGGATTGCGACACGACCGGCATCGAGCCCGACTTCGCGCTGGTGAAGTTCAAGAAGCTGGCCGGTGGCGGCTACTTCAAGATCGCCAACCAGAGCCTGACCCTCGCGCTCACCCACCTCGGCTACGACGCGGCGGCGATCGGTCGCATCGTCAAGTACTGCGTGGGGCACGGCACGCTGGTCGGCGCACCGGGCGTCAATCACCTGACGCTCGCGGCGCGCGGCTTCACGCCCGCGGCGATCGCCAGGATCGAGGCCGGGCTGGCCGCGGCGTTCGACCTCAAGATGGCGTTCAACCCGTTCGTCCTCGGCCGCGAGTTCTGCGTCGAGACGCTGGGCCTGTCCGAGGCGAAGATGGGCGCGTGGAACTTCAACCTCCTCAAGGAGGTCGGATTCTCGGCCGACGAGATCGAAGCCGCCAACGAGTACGTCTGCGGCTCGATGACGGTCGAGGGCGCGCCGGAGCTGCTCGCCGCCCACCTGTCGGTGTTCGATTGCGCCAATCGCTGCGGCAAGAAGGGGACGCGCTACATCGCCTACGAGGCCCACATCCGCATGCTTGGCGCGACGCAGCCGTTCATCTCGGGCGCCATCTCGAAAACGATCAACATGCCGCACGAGGCGACGATCGGCGAGGTGCAGCACTGCTACCGCGAGTCGTGGCGCCTGGGTGTCAAGGCGGTGGCGCTGTACCGCGACGGCTCCAAGCTGTCCCAGCCGCTCTCGTCGCTGGCCGGCGACGATGACGAGGGGGTGGGCGACGAGCCCGCGGTCGGCTCGCTCGAGGCGGTGCAGCTCGCGGCGCGGCACGGCGACCCGATGGTGATGGCCGAGAAGATCACCGAGCGCATCGTCCACCACTGGCAGGCCAAGCGTCACCGGCTGCCGGATCGCCGCTCGGGCTACACACAGAAGGCGACCGTCGGCGGGCACAAGATCTTCCTCCGCACCGGCGAATACGAGGACGGCTCGCTGGGAGAAATCTTCCTCGACATGCACCGCGAGGGCGCCGCGTTCCGCAGCATCATGAACTGCTTCGCCATCGCGATCTCGCTCGGCCTGCAGCACGGCGTGCCGCTCGACGAATACGTGGACGCGTTCGTGTTCACGCGCTTCGAGCCGAACGGCATGGTCTCGGGCAACGACCGCCTGCGCATGGCGACGTCGGTCATCGACTACATCTTCCGCGAGCTGGCGATCACGTACCTCGATCGCAACGACCTGGCGCAGGTGAGCGACGAGGACCTGCGCGCCGACACCACCGGCCAGGCGTCGCGGCACCCGGTGAACGAGCACGCACGCCGACCGCTGACCCGCAAGCCGGCCGAGGTGATGGCGCCCGATCCTGCAGGCGTGCGCGCCCGCGTCGACCGGGGCGAGGATCCGGACGACCGTCCGACGACGTTGCCGGCGTCGGTCGAGGTGCCGATGGCGCTGCGCGAACCGCGGGAGACCGGGTTGGTCGCCGCGGTCGTGCCGACGGAGACCGGTCCGCTGGGCGGAACGAACGAGAACGTCGCCGCACGACGCGACGGCGGCAACGGCCATGGAAACGGCCACGGTACAGCGACGAAGGGCGTGGAGGTCCCCGCCTTCGACTCGCTGCAGGGCTTCACCGACGGAGGCGGTATCACGATCACCCAGGTCGAGAAGACCGTGAACGTGACGACCATCGCCGAGTCGCGACACGAGACGATCCGCGACCTGCGGGACAAGGCGATCGCCGCGCGCCAGATGGGTTTCACCGGCGATCCGTGCCCGTCGTGTCAGCAGATGCAGCTGGTGCGCAATGGCACC
Source organism: Candidatus Eiseniibacteriota bacterium (assembly GCA_031431875.1). GTDB lineage: Bacteria > Eisenbacteria > RBG-16-71-46 > RBG-16-71-46 > DASYSL01 > JANPEF01. The sequence continues at coordinate 20,453 of JANPEF010000023.1, forward strand.
TGTCTCAAGTGCATGAGCTGCGGAGCGACGACCGGCTGCTCCTGATCGAGAGCCCGGGAGCCCCGGCGAAGTCGCCGCAGTTGCAGGGACGCGCCCCGCAAGGGGTGCGATAGGGAAGTCGCAAGGAAGCCCGGGAGAAGGATCTCCCGGGCTTTCGTTGGTACGCCGGCTCGGAGCGTGCGCCGTCAGACCGCGGCGGCAGCGACCTCCGGTGAAACCTTCAGCCGCGCGAGCGCGGCTGGATCGCCCGCGACGAACAGGAACTCGCGATTCCGCAGGTGCGACACGCGGCCCACCTTCTCGCCCTTCCGGTTGTGGATCCCGATCTGGGCGCCGACATAGCGCTTGAAGTCGTGTTCGAACACGCGCACGTCGCCGCCGCGAGCCGCCAGCATCGCCACGACCTCGTCGCGCGAGACGAATCCCTCGTCGCTGAACGAGACGACGAGAACGCGCGCGTCGACCGCGGCGATCACTTCCCGCAGCGCCGCGGCATGCTGGCGGCGCGAGTTGAAACGGCTCGTGCGCTCGCGGGTGTCGATGCGCTTGCGGGCGATGCCGTAGGCCTCGGGCGCGTCGCCGCGGGCGATCGTCTCCCACACATGGTAGTTCCCGAGGTAGGCGTGCTGGTTGTACGGCGGATCGAGGTAGGCGACGTCGGCGGTGAGCGCGCGCGCGGCGTCGAGTGCATCGAGCCGGTGCGCCGCGCCCTTGCCATTGCGGGCCCGGGGCAACAGGTCGGGCGCGCGCAGGGTGAGCGGGTGTGCGGCCCGCGGCGCCCAGCGCTTGAGGTACGCCATCTGCACGCCGGTCGTCGAGTCGACGCGATCGGCCGCCTCGAGCAGGGCGGTCAGCGCCAGGGCCGCGAGTTCGGGCGCGAGCCCACGGGCGGCGATCGCGGCGCGAATGCCGTCGATGCGCGCGCCGTTCTCCGGCGTGAAGTAGCGTGCCTCCTCGCAGAACGTGCGCGTCACATATCCCGCCGCAGGCGGAGTCTTGGACAGATCGTCGAGGAGCGCCGCGATCGCGGCGGCGTGGTCCTCGGCGTCGGCCTGCACGTACGCCGTGGCCAGCGTGTGGGCGTAGGTCGCGTCGTCGTTGGCGAGGACACGGTAGCCGGCGCGCTTGAGGGCGTGGCCCACGCGCGAGGTTCCGGCGAACAGGTCGAGGACGCTCGTGACCGGCTGCGCGGCGTCGAGCGCGGCGACGATCTCGACGATGCGCGGCACCAGCAGGCGCTTCGAGCCCAGGTACTTGATCATGCGCGGCGGCGCGAGCCTGGCGGGCGGCGGTCCATCCGGGTCGGGGTTACTGCGTCCAGTCGATGAGCGACTTCTCGGCGCGCTCGAGCAGCCTGCGCTTCATGGCGGCGCGCTCCTCGGCGCTCGTGGTCCCGGTGAGCTCGACCTTGAGCGGTTGCAGGCGGCCCGTCTGGTCGGTCGTGACGACCATCTGCTGCGTGCCGGTCTGGCCCTCGCGCGGGTTCATCACCAGCACCTCGTAGTCGCCGAAGGGAACCTTGAACTCGGCCACGCCGTCGGCGTCGGTGGTCTCCTCGCGCACGAACACGAGCGCCGCGCGCGGAAGCTGCTCGTGGCGACGCCCGACGACGACGATCTTCGCCCGGGCCACCGGGGTGCCGTCGGTGAGCACGGGCAGGACACGTAAAGGCGAGCCCTCCATCCGTTCGATGGGATCGGGCTTGAAGTCGACGCGCGCCTTCACTCCGGCCTTGAGCCGGGTCGCGTGGCCCAGCGAGCGACCGTCCCGCAGGTGCATCCACACCATCGCCGAGTCCTCGGGCGCTTCGCACACGTCGTAGTCGCCGATCCCGTTGAGCAGGCCGCCGCTGGCGCCCAGACCCGGTGTCGCCGGGATGACCGAGATCGGCGCGTCGGCGAGGTTGTACCCGTCGGACCACACGGTGTGACCCTCGACGCAGGCCTGCTTGCCGAGGATGAACGGCGGGACCGCGATCTTCTCCAGCTTGGCCATCGAGAGGGCCGGCGCAGTGCGCGGCACGGCCCACGTCATGGGGAGGCCGTCGCGCTGGATCGACAGGCGCCACAGGCCCGGCTCGACGGAGCCGAACTCGTAGTAGCCGGCGGAGTCGGTGCGGTCGGTGTAGCGCGACTCGACGTAGTGCGGCTCGGTCGAGACGAGCATGACGGTCACGTTCGCAATCGGCGACTTCGTCCCGGTCTCGTAGACCAGGCCGGCGACCGTGCCGGGCTGGCCCGAGAGGGGCCGCTCGACCCGAGGCGGCGGCGCGGGAGCGCGGCCGCGGCCACGGATCACGCGCGGTGAAGCTCCGGAGGGCGGCGGCAAGGCGCCGGTGCGCGACGGGCTCCAGTCGGGCCCGGTGATCGCGGCCTGGCTGGTGAGCCGGGCCGATTGCTCGGTGAGCATCGAGGCCTCGATGAGGCCGGCGTGCGCGATCGGGGTGGCGAGCGGCGTGGCCAGGGCGACGACAGCCAGGGCGGCGATCAAACGGGGGCGCATCCACGGGCGCGACATGGCGTCTCCTCGGGGCGGGCGGCGGACATCGCTGGCGGAGGTCGACCACAAGTTTAGCGCACTTTCGCTGCGCCGCCCACCCCGGCCTCCGCCTGCGCCCCGGGTGTGGCACAGTGGAGACCATGGTGACTGCTGCGAATCCCCCGCGCCGGCGACGCCCCCGTCCGCGCTGGCTGCTGCCCGCGCTGGCGGTCGCTGCGCTGGTCGGGCTTGCCCTGTTCGTGGTCGTGCCGCGCCTCGCCCATCCGCCGGACCTGCCGTCGCTCAACGAGAGCCGGCGACGCATCGCCGGCATCCAGCTTGCGCGCTACGCGGCCCGCGATGCCCATGGGAGCTTCCTGCCCCCGGCGGCGCTCACGCTTGCCGTCCACGAGCAGTTCCTGCAGCGTTCGATCTCGGCGTCGCTGCCGTTCGAGCAGGACTTCGACGACGGCCGCATCCTCGCCCGACTGGACTCGGTCGCGGTCGACGTGGCCGACGGCGCGACGACCATCACGCTGCGCGGGCGCGGGCGGCTCGCCGCCAACCCGCGCGTCTACGCCGACCTGCTCGTCCAGGGCACGCTCGACATCGAGGACATCGACTTCGAACTGGGCCGGGTCGTCGCCCGCCTCGAGTTCACCGACGTTCGCGTGGTCGGGACCGAGGCGTCGGCCATGGGCGCCCTGCTCAACCCGGTCGCCTCGTACTTCACGCACCGCTCGGCGGCCGATTGGAATCGCTTCCAGCCGATCCTTCCGCTGCCGCTCCACTTCGCGACCTGGGTCGCGCTGCCCGCCGTCGAGGGCGACGTCTCGCTCCCCGCGATCGGGTTCCCGGTGGGCCTGCGTTTCCAGGCCGTGACGGCGCTCGAGCGGCGCCTGGTGCTCAGCATCGAGTTCCTGCCCGATTCTTCGCAAGGCGCCATCGCCGGGCCGCCGATCGCCCCGTGGGACGTGCCGACCGGCGAGCCCCGGTCCAGGCTCCGCGACCGCCTGCTCGGCCTCGTCACCCGCCGCAAGGAGCGTGCGCTTGCGCCGGCTCCCTCGGCCCAGGAAGTCGCGGTGCTGCGCGAGCGCGTGTTCACGCTCTCCGCCGTCGACTCGCTGTGGAATACGCTGCTCGCCGCCGAGCACGACCTGACCGTGCTCGTGCCCGCACCGCTGCTGCTCACGCTGGTGCGGAGCGCGACCCGGGAATACCGCACGGGCGTCGACGTTGCGCTCGAACCCGACCTCGACGAGGAGATCAAGGAGACGATCCGCGTCAACGTGCTCGGCCAGTCGGTCACGGCCGGCGACGTCGAAGCCGGGATCCACGTCGATCGCCTGCGCGGCCGGCTCGTCGCCAGCGGCGAGCCATCGGTCGAGCTGCGTCCGCCCGACGGCCTGACGGTGACGCTGCCGCTGACGCTCGCCGGCGGGCGTGGGACCGCGCGTTTCGACGCGGCGTGGGACCCGAAGGCGGCCACCTGGCTCGTGTGCAAGGGATTCAAGGCAAGCGGGCGCGTCGACGGCACGATCGGGCAGATTGCGCACGACGTCGTCGGTACGCTGCGCTTCGGCATCGAGGACGGGAAAATCGTGGGGCGCTCGGCGTTGCGGCGCGACCGCGTGCGGTTGCCGCTCGATCTCACGCCGGACTCGTGGGCCCGCATGCGCAGGATTTTCGAGAAGGAAGACCGCCTGCTGCGCTGCAGCGTCATCGACCCCGGCCGGATGGTCGAACTGCTGCGCGGCCTCGGGCGTCGCGGCGTCCGCGTGCGCCTGCCGGGCGAGCTGCCCGGCTTCGAGCTGCCGCTCGAGTTCGGCTCCTCGGTGATCGACAGCACGTACCGCATCGGCGTCGACCTGCGGGGCGTCGAGGTGCGGATGACGCGGAACGCGCTCGTCGCGTCCGTCGACGGGGTGGTCGAGATGCACATGGTGTCGGCCGGGATCGACACGGGGCTCGCCAAACCCACGCCGCTCCCGCTGCCGCCGCGGCGCTAGCCCAGGCGGGCCACCGTCCCCGCGAGCAGCGCCTCGAGGCGTCCGGCCGCCGCGCCGGCGACCGCCTCGACCTCGTGATGGGTGAGGGTGGTCGGTGACAGCCCGGTCCCGTAGTTCGTGATGCACGACACCGCGGCCGTGGCCAGGCCCAGCGCTGCGGCGAGGTCCACCTCGTGCGCGCTCGACATGCACGCCGCGTCGGCGCCCATGGCGCGGGCCATCGCGATCTCGGCAGCGGTCTCGTAGGCCGGGCCGGTGCCGGCGAGCAGGATCCCCTCGCGCAGGCGGATGCCCTTCTCGCGGGCGACCGCGCGCACGGCGTCGAGCAGCTCGGGCGCGTAGGGGCGACGGCGGCCGATCGCGCCGCGCGTGACGCCCGCTGCCGTCGCCAGCTCCTCACGCGTGAACAGCCCTTTGCGGCCGATGCCGTTGATGTGGTCACGCACGAGCATCAGGTCGCCCGGGGCGAACTGCCGATTGAACGTGCCGACCGCGTTGGTGACCAGCAGCGTCTCGACGCCGAGCGCCATCATCACGCGGTGGGCGAACGTGACCGTGCCCAGGCCGTAGCCCTCGTAGACGTGCGTGCGCCCGCGCAGCACCGCGACCGGGACGCCGCCCCAGCGCCCGACGACGAGCTTGCCGGCATGCCCCTGCACCGTCGAGTGCGGCCAGTGCGGCAGCGCCCTGGTGTCGAACGCGGCGCCACCGTCGGCTGCGTCGATGCGATCGGCGACGCCCCCCAGCCCCGAGCCGAGCACGATCCCGATGCGCGGCGCGAGCGCGGTCGCAGCGCGGATGGCGGCGACGCATTCGGCGACGCGGGGGTCGGGTGTCGTCGACGCCGGGTTCACTTGGCCTCCGCCTCGTAGGGCACGCCCACGGCGGCGGGCGGATGCGCCCGGCCGATCGCGCCGGCGAGCACGACCATGGTCACGACGTAGGGCAGCATCTGCAGGAACTCGTTGGGCAGCGCACCGCCCTGCAGGCGGATCTGCAGCGTCTCGCAGAAGCCGAACAAGAGGCATGCCGCGACCGCGCCGAGCGGGTTCCACTTGCCGACGATCATCGCCGCCAGCGCGATGTAGCCGCGCCCGCCTGACATGCCGTCGGTGAACGACCGCTGGTCGGCCGCGAGCCACGCGCCGCCGAGCCCGGCGAACCCGCCCGACAACAGCACGCCGGCGTAGCGCAGCTTCGCCACCGACAGTCCGAGCGTGGCCGCGGCCTCCGGGTGCTCGCCCGTGGCCCTCAGGCGCAGGCCGAATGGCGTGCGGAACAGCACCGCCCACGCGGCGATACAGAGCGCGGCGGCGAGCAGGAACAGCGGGTTGCCGAACAGGGGCCCGACGAACGGAATGGCCGAGAGGAGCGGCACGTCCCACTGCGGCAGGCCGGCGACGCGCGACGAGTTGCTGCTCGAGCCGAAGACCTCCTTGAGCACGAAGCGCGACAGGCCGAGTGCGGCGAGGTTGAGCCCCAGGCTCGAGGTGATCTGGTCGGCGCGGCAGGTGACGGTGACGAAGGCGTGGACGAGTGCCACGAGCAGCCCGGCCAGCGCCGCCGCCGCGAGCCCGGCCCACGCCGAGCCCGTGAAGTGTGCGCCGAGGACGTAGCCCAAAGCACCCATGAGCAGGATGCCCTCGAGCGCGATGTTGATCACGCCGCCGCGCTCGGACAGCGCGCCGCCGACGGCCGCAAGGCCGTACGGCACTGAGATGCGCAGCGTCTGGGCCAGCGCCGAGAGCAGCAGGTCGGGCGTCATGCGGCCTTCCGGCGGCCCCGCCGCTCGATCGCGACGTGCAGCGTGATGGCGAACAGGATGACGATCGCCTGGAGGATCTCGACCAGTTCCTTGGGCACGTCGGTGTTGATCACCAGCCCGCCGTACGACAGCGCGGCGAAGAACAGCGCGGCGAGCACGATGCCGGCCGGGTGATTGCGGCCGAGCAGGGCCACCGCGATGCCGAGGAAGCCCACGCCGCCCGAGAAGCCCGCCTCGAAGAAGCCCTTGTAGCCCATCACGAAGTTCGTGCCCACGAGCCCGGCCAGCGCGCCCGACAGGCACAGCGCGATGACGCGCGTGCGCGGCACCGGGATGCCGGCCGACTCGGCGGCCGCGGGCTGCAGGCCGACGGCGCGCAGCTCGTAGCCGAACGTCGTGCGCCACAGGAGCCAGCCGACGAACACCGCGGCGAGCCCGGCCAGGACGACGCTCAGGTTCACGGGCGAACCGCGGAAGAACGGCAGGATCGCCTCGAGCCGGGGGATACGCGCGCCGGCGCCGATCTCGGTGGTGCGCACCGTGGCGTGGACGAACGCGTCGTGCCCCAGGTACTGGACGAGCGCCAGGGCGATGAAGTTCATCATGATCGTGTTGATCACCTCGTGCGCGCCGACCTTCGCCTTGAGGATCGCCGGCGGCAGCGCCCACAGGGCACCCGCGAGCATTGCAGTGACGATGCACAGCGGAAGGAGGATGATCGCCGGCCACCCCGCGAACGTCGCGCCGACGATGGCGACGGCGAAGGCGGCGACGACGCACTGGCCCTCGGCGCCGATGTTGAACAGGCCGGCGCGGAAGCCCAGCGCGACGGCGAGCCCGGTGAACACCAGGGGCGTGGCGCGGAACAGCACCTGGCCGATCCCGTACGCGTTGCCGAATACCCCCGCGGCCATCTTGCCGTAGACCGCGAAGGGATTCTGCCCGACGACGGCGATGAAGCCCGCGCCGACGACCAGCGCGCCGACGACGGCGAGGAGCGGCCCGACCAGCTCGCGCAGGGCCCTCACGCGCGCGGTCCCGGGACGGACGCGGCGCGGCCGGTCATGTACTCGCCGAGCGTGCGCTCGTCGGTCGCGGCCGCCGACGTCTCGTGAACGATGCGGCCCTCGTAGAGCACGACGATGCGATCGGACAGCGCGAGCAGCTCGGACAGTTCGGAGGAGACGACGAGCACGGCGCGGCCGGCGTCGCGCTGGCGCACGATCTCGCGGTGGATGAACTCGATCGCGCCCAGGTCGACGCCGCGGGTGGGATGCGCCGCGATCAGGAGCTGCGCATCCCGCGTGAACTCGCGCGCGACGACGAGCTTCTGCTGGTTGCCGCCGGACAGGTTGCCGGCACGTGCCGTCGGGTCGGGGGGGCGCACGTCGAACTCGGCGAGGCGCGCCGCGGCGAACGCGCGAACGCCGGCGCGGTCGACGAGCGGGCCCTTGCGGAACGCCGGCTCGTGGTGACGGCCGAAGACGAGGTCGTCGGCGAGCGGGAAGTCGAGCACGAGTCCGCGCTTGAGCCGATCCGCCGGCACGTGGGCGACGCCCAGGGCGGCGATCGCGCGCGGCGTGAGGCCATTGAGCCGCACACCGCCCAGCCGCGCCTCGCCGGTCGCAATGCGACGCAGCCCGAGGACTGCCTCGACCAGCTCGGCCTGCCCGTTGCCCTCGACGCCGGCGACGCCGACGATCTCGCCGGAGCGCACGGTGAGCGACAGGTCGCGCACGGCGGGAAGGCCGCGGTCGTCGTTCGCTGCGAGCGCGTCGAGCGCGAGCACCGCGGCACCCGGCGTGGCAGGCTTCTTCTCCAGGGTGAGCAGGACGGGGCGACCGACCATGAGCTCGGCCAGCTCGGGAATGGACGTCGCGGCGGTCTCGCGGGTGCCGACGGTCTTCCCCCCACGCATCACGGTGACGCGGTCGGACAGGTCGAGGACCTCGCGCAGCTTGTGCGTGATGAGGACGATCGTCGTGCCCGCGGCCTTCAGCTCGCGCAGGACGGCGAACAGCTCCTCGGTCTCCTGCGGCGTGAGCACGGCGGTGGGCTCGTCGAGGATGAGGAGGTTCGCGCCGTGGTACAACGCCTTGAGGATCTCGACGCGCTGCTCCTGGCCGACCGATAGCGTTTCGACGCGGGCGGCGGGGTCGACGGCGAGGCCGTAGCGGTCGGACAGCGCGCGGACCGCGGCCGCGGCGCGCGCGGTGTCGAGGAACGGGCCGGTGGTCGTCTCCTTGCCCAGCGTGATGTTCTCGGCGACGGTGAGCGGGCGCACCAGCATGAAGTGCTGGTGCACCATGCCGAGCCCGCGCGCGAGCGCGTCGGCGGGAGAGCGCAGGCGCACCGCCTCGCCGGCGATCCTGATCGTGCCCGCGTCGGGCTGGTAGAGCCCGTACAGGATCTTCATCAGGGTGGTCTTGCCCGCGCCGTTCTCGCCGACCAGCGCGTGGATCGAGCCGGCCTCGATCGAAAGCGATACGCCGTCGTTGGCGCGCAACGCGCCGAACGTCTTGACGATGCCGGCGAGTTCGATGACGGGAGGCTTCACGCGGCGGAGCTCCGGGTGGAGCCTAGGAGGGAGACGAGGCGCGGAACTCGAGAAGACCGCAGCGTTCGCAGCGGAACGCGCGAACGGGGATGTGTTCCTTGTCCTTGAGCTTGAGGCCGGTCCAGAACGACTTGACGGGCGGATCCTCGACCCACTCGGCGGGCATCGGCGCGTTGCCGTGGCCGTGATCGAGCAGGAATCCCTCGCTCAGGGCGCCGCCGCAGCGCGCGCATGTGGACGGCGTCGCCGGGCTCATTCGCTCGGCGCGACGATCGCGCCGGACTCGATCTCGGCGCGCAGGGCCTCGACCTTCGCGTGCACGTCGTCCGGGATCAGCGCCTTGTTGCGCTCGTCGTAGACGTAGTCGACGCCCTTCTCCTTGAGGCCGAACACGTGGATCTGCCCACCGGGAAACGTGCCGTCGATCTGGTCGTCGATCGTGTCGTAGACGGCGATGTCGACGCGCTTGATCATGCTCGTCACGACGCGCCCGGGCATCGCCGAGTACTGGTCGGAATCGACGCCGATGGCGAGCATGCCCTTCTCGTTGGCGGCCTCGAACACGCCGAGGCCCGTCGAGCCCGAGGCGTGGTAGATGATGTCCGCGCCGCCGCCGTAGACGGCGAGCGCCAGCTCCTTGCCCTTGGTCGGGTTCTTGAACGCGTTGCCGTCGACGCCTGCGTATTTCACGTCGACCGTCGCGGCGGGGTTCGCCTTCCTGACGCCCGCGACGTAGCCCGCCTCGAACTTCTTGATCAACGGGATCTGCATGCCACCGACGAACCCGACCTTGTTGCTCTTCGTGAGCCAGCCCGACAGCGCGCCGACCAGGTAGCTGCCTTCCTCTTCCTTGAACTTGAGCGCGACCACGTTGGCCGGCAGCTCGCCGGACTCGGGGACGTTCATGTCGACGCAGGCGAAGTGCTTCGTCGGGAAGTCCCTGGCCACCGCGAGGATGTCGTCCGAGAACAGGAAGCCGATCCCGAAGATGAGGTCGTAGTCGCCGGCCGCGAGCTGGCGCAGCGCGCTCTCGCGATCGCCACCCTCGCCGGGCTCGATGTACTGGACGTGCTCCTCACTGACCCCCAGCTCCTTCATCGCGCGCTCGAGACCCGCGTAGGCCGCGTCGTTGAACGACTGGTCGCCGCGGCCGCCGACGTCGAACACCAGCCCGACCTTGACGTTCGCGCCCTTGCCGGCGGTCGTACCCGTGGATTCGGTCTTCGCGCCGCCGCTGCCGCAACCGGCGGCGACGAGGACGACGAGGCACAGCGCGGACAGGGCGAGGACGAACGGGCGAATGCGCATCAGGCGATCTCCGTGGCGGTGCGGCCCGCGGTCGAGGTCGCGGCGGTCGCTGCCGGCGGCTCGTCGGGCACGGTATGACAGCGGCGGCAGCGCGCCTCGTAGAGGCCCGCGCCGCCGACGACGACGCGCCCGCTCTCGGGGCGCGTACGCTGCGTGCGGCTGCCCGGGGCGCCGCAGACGACGCAGATGGCGAGCGTCTTCGTGATGTACTCGGCGATGGCCAGCAACTGGGGCATGGGCTCGAACGGCTGCGCGCGGTAGTCCTGGTCGAGGCCGGCGACGATCACACGCTTGCCCGACTCGGCGAGCCGATCGACGACCGCCGGCAGGTCCGGGCCGAGGAACTGTCCCTCGTCGATGCCGACGACCTGCGCCTCGACGGCGAGCGGCTCGATTTCGAGCGCCGTCGCGACGAGGCGTGACGGAATCCGCGCCTCGCTGTGCGAGACGATGTGGTCAGCGCCATAGCGGACGTCGATCGAGGGCTTGAAGATTTCCACCTTCTGGCGCGCGATCAATGCGCGACGCAGGCGACGGATCAGCTCCTCGCTCTTGCCGCTGTACATGGGGCCGACGATGACTTCGATCCAGCCGGTCGGGTGGGGGCGGGGTTCGTGCATGGCCCCGGGACTCTACGGCACGTTCCCATGGCCGGTCAATTCGTCGTCGCGGGCGCCGTGGGCTGCTTGAGCAGCATCGAGCGGCCGAACACCACCCACTTGCCCTCGCTGCGAACTTCGTCGGTGACGCGGATCGTGTTCCGGTCGACCAGGCGGTAGGTGGTGCGGCCCTGCGAATCGCCCTCGATGCCCCAGGTCGTCGCCAGGCTGTCTCCCGCGGCACGGCCGACCAGCGGATACAGCTTGCCCTGCGAGTCGAACCACGTGCCGATGTAGTGGCCGTCGGCGTCGGTGCTCGGCCGGTAGGTGCCCTCGCCCTCGAAGTGCAGGGTCTCCCCTTCCTTCGCCGCCATGTCGTTCTTCCACGTGAGGCGGATGAAGTGCCCGTCGATCACCGGTCCCCACGTCATCTCGATCTTCGACTCATGTCCACCGACCTTGCCTTCGCCTCGCCAGGTACCGAACAGGGCGAAGAAGATCGGGAACTTGCTGTTCGGATTGCGCACGGCGCCCGCGGGGATCGCATTGTCGGCCGCGTGCACGCGCGGCGATGCGACAGCGACCGCGAGCAGCCCGACGAAGACGCACGCGACGGCGACGGTGCTGCGGAAGGAACGAGTCATGGGGGCGACGCTCCTGGGGTGAATGCGGGCGGCGCGCATCAGATCGCCCCCGGCTTGCCGACGACGCGGCGCATCAGGCCGATCTCCCCGACATGATACGCCTCGTGGAACTGCAGGCAGCGCAGGACATCGGTCGAGACGGCGGTTGCAGCAGGTGCGGTGGACACGGCGACCTCCGGAGGGTCCAGCGGGCGGGGACCCCGCAAGGATAGGGCCTCCGGGGCGGGATGGCGGAGTCAAAACCTCGTCAATCGCCTGTGGGCGAGGCGTGTGTCCCCCCGGACGTTCGGAGAATCTGCTCAGATTGCGCAGGGTCTCCTGCGGCGCCCCCGCGCAATCTTCCGCCACGCCCGCCCGGGGGGACACACCCCTCGCCCCGATCGATGGTGTTGACTTGGAGCAGAAGTCTCGCGCAGGACGATGCACGATCCTGCGACGCATGCGATGTTCGCGTCGATCACGATCCGCACCGGAGATCGAGCTGAGGTGTGTGTCCGCCCGGTCGGTTGGATGTTGGGAACAAGTCGAGACCCTGTTCGCAACCCCGCCACGCCTAAGGCAGGGGATCTGCGTCGCGCAGCAGGTCGCGGATCTTGGTCTTGATCAGGTCGATCGCCACGCGATTGTGACCGCCTTCGGGGATGATGATGTCGGCCCAGCGCTTCGAGGGTTCGACGAACTGCAGGTGCATGGGGCGCACCGTGGTGCGGTACTGGCGCAGGATCGACTCGATCGAACGCCCGCGTTCCTTGATGTCGCGATCGATGCGGCGCATCAGGCGGACGTCGGCGTCGGTGTCGATGAAAACCTTGATGTCCATCATCTCGCGCAGCGCCTCGTCGACGAAGATCAGGATCCCCTCGAGCACGATCACCGCGTGGTCTCCGACCGGGTTGGTCTGCTTGAGCCGGGCGTGGCGCGTGTAGTCGTAGATCGGCTGCTCGACCGGTGTGCCATCGAGCAGTGCCTTCACGTGCGCGCACAGCAGGCTGCCATCGAACGCGTCGGGGTGGTCGAAGTTGCGCAGGTCGCGGTCGGCGACCGGGATGTCGTCGAGGTCGCGGTAGTACGAGTCCTGGTCGAGGATGGCGACGCGCGAGCTGCCCAGTTCGCGCACGATGGTGCGCGCGACCAGGGTCTTGCCCGATCCGCTGCCCCCGGCGATGCCGATCAGAATGCGTTTGGACATGATGCGCGAAGGTTGCACGCCGACGCGCGCGCCGTCAATCGCCACGCGTCGCGGCGCTGTCCGGCGGCGTTGCTGCGGTGCCCGTGGCGCCTGCCGTTCCGGCGGCAATCGCGGCCGCGTTGCGCTCGAGTGCGATGCCGATCGCGTACGGATCGGCATTCCTCTGCTCGACACAGACCTCCCGCCAGGTGGTGACCAGCGCGCGTCCGTTGTTGCGCCAGCGCAGGCTGCCGGGCTGGGTGCGTCCGCGCTCGAGTGCCTGCTGCTTCGCGGTGCGCGCGATGGCGAACTGCCAGTCGGTCTCGAACAGCAGGTCGAGCTCGGCGAGGAGCTCCCGTCGCGCGGGCAGGCGGCCGAAGGCGCCCGCCCAGTCGGCCTGGAACTCTCGTGCGGAGAGCATGGTGACGAGATCGAACGCCAGCGGAGCGTCGGGCGCCGTGCGCGGCACCGTCCACCACAGGCCGTCGATCGCGGCGAGCGGGTCGCCGCCGCGGGCCGGCAGGCTCCGTTCGAGATCGAGCGACACGCCGCGCGGCACGCGGGCGACGCCCAGGTCCGCCGGATCCTTGAGGAAGCCCTCGAGGCCCGGTGCGCCCGTGCCGTGCAGGCGGAACAGGTGCGGCATGTCGAGCCAGCCGAGGAACACCTGGCCCTGCGCTGTGGCCGACAGCAGGTCGTTCTGCTCCCAGCTTTCCTTCGTCATGGCCGGGTGGTACCAGCCCGCGGCGAAGCACACCGACTCCCAGGCGAGCGCGTCGCGCAACTCGATGGCGTCCAGGTCGAGCATGTCGGGAGCGGTGACGCCCTGCGCGAAGGCGCGCGTCGCGAGGTCGACCGTCGCCGCATCGCCGGTCGCCGCGTGGGCCACGCGCGGACTGGTGAGGCCGTCATACGGATGAGTCGCCCAGGTGGCGGCGAGGACCGCAATGTCGAACGTATCCCAGTCATCCGGATCGGGCTCGAGTTGGTATTGCGACGGCAGGCCGGAACCGCCGGCGCGACGGATCGCCGCATCGATGCGGCCGCGATCCGCTTCCCACCCGGCGACGACCTCGGCGACCCGGGCGCGCGAGTAATAGAGCAGCGGCGTCGAGATCGTCGCAGGGACGAAGCGCAGGCCGCCGCCGCGCGCCGCCGACGGCGCCAGCGCCGCGGGCGCCATGGCGGCGGCGAGCCGCTTCGCACGAACCGGACCCCCCACGTCGTCGACCGGCAGCACCATGTCCTCGTCCTCGAGCCCGGCGAGCGCCGCGCGGGGGGCGAGTGCGACCATGACGCGGCGCTTGCGCTCGAGCGGTTCCGCGCGCAGCAGGCGATCGAGTTCGTCCTCGTCCTTGTACGCGCGCGTCGACAGTCGAACGTGACGCCTCTCGGCGAAGTCGGCGATCCGGGTGCGGAACCAGGCCTCCTCCGCCGCGTCGAAGGGCACGAGGACGACGTAGTCGGGGCGGTAGAGGATCGCGGTCAACGCCACGGCGAGTCCGGCGAGGAGCAGGCCCATCGCGGCGATGAGCAGGCCCCGTCGCGAGGGCGGGGCGGGGGCGGCCTCGGTCGTCCCCTGGCGATCCTTCTGCTTCGGCATGCGTTCTCCTCGCGCCCGTCCGGCCTCGTGGCCATCGCCGCGGCGTCCCCGCGCGCTGTCCGGCGGGGAAGGCATACCATGCCGCGGCGGGGCGCACACCGGTTCCGTTGCGGTCGCGCCCAGGCCGGGGCCGACCCTGCCGGGAGGCGCCGCGCGCCACCCTTGCGGCCTGCGACGACGCGACTTAGACTGCGCGGCAATCGTTCCCGTTCCACGCCGTCGCAGCCGCTCCGTCCGCCCGTCGATTCCCGGAGGCACCGTGACCGCACCCGATCCCGCCGAAGTCCGCCGCCTCGTCGCGGCGGTCGTCGATCGCGTGCTCGGCCCGACCGGTCCCGGGGGCGATGGCGCGGCGACCGCTGCCGCCAAGCCGGCCTTCGCGCCCGCCGCACCCGCCCGGCAGGCGCGCATCGTCGACTGGACGGGTCCCGTCGCTGGCGACACGCGGCCCGTTCCCGTCGCGCCGCCACCGGCCGCAGGCGCCCCGCGCCCGACCGCTGGAGCCAGGGCGAAGGTCGCGCCCGATCCGGCGCGCACCGTGGCACTCGGCGGCGACCACGGCGGCTTCGCGCTCAAGCAGATGCTGCTGCGCTACGTGCGGGAAGAGCTGCGCTGGGCGGTGATCGATTGCGGGACGCACTCGACCGAGCCCGTTGACTACCCGGACATCGCCAAGGCCGTCGGCGAGGCGGTGGCGAGCGGTCGCGCCGCGCGCGGCATCGTCATCGACGGTGCCGGCATCGGCTCGACGATGGCCGCCAACCGCGTCCCCGGCGTCCGCTGCGCGCTGTGCCACGACGAGATGACCGTGCTCAACAGCCGCGAGCACAACGACGCCAACGTGCTCGCGCTGGGCTCGGGCGTGGTCAACACCGGCCAGGCCCGGCGCCTCGTCGAGGTGTGGCTGAAGACGAAGTTCGCCGGCGGTCGTCACGCCCGCCGGGTCGAGAAGATCATGGAGCTTGAGCGACTGCGCTCAGCCGTGCCGACCGCCGCTCCCGAAAGGAACGCATGAGCATTCCCGCCGCCGTGTTCGCCCGCCTGCCGAAGACCGATCTCCACCTCCACCTCGACGGCTCGTTGCGCCCGCGGACGGTGTGGGAGCTGGCGCAGGAACAGAAGGTGAAGCTGCCGGCAAAGTCGCCCGCCGAGCTGGCGAAGAAACTCGTGGCCGGCCCGCGGGTGAAGAACCTGGGTGACTACCTGAAGACGTTCGACCTGACGCTCGCCGTGCTGCAGGTGCCCGAGGCGCTGGAGCGCGTCGCCTACGAACTGGCCGAGGACTGCGCCGCCGAGAACGTGCGCCACATGGAGGTGCGTTACTCGCCGATCCTGCACCAGCAGCAGGGGCTCAAGCTGCCCCAGATCCTCGAGCCGGTGCTCGCCGGGCTCAAGCGCGCCGAGCGCGACTTCCGCCTGTCGACCGGCGTGATCATCTGCGGCATGCGCAACATCAGCCCGCGCAAGTCGTACGAGCTGGCCAAGCTCGCCGTCGCCTACCGCGATCGCGGCGTCGTCGCGTTCGACCTCGCGGGCGAGGAGAAGGACCACCCCGCGAGCGACCATCGCCGCGCCTTCCGCTTCATCGCCGAGCACAACCTGTCGTCGACCGTGCACGCGGGCGAGGGCTTCGGCCCGCCGTCGATCGCTCAGGCCCTGCACGACTGCGGCGCCCACCGGATCGGCCACGGCACGCGCCTGCACGAGGACCCGGAGCTGCTCGGCTACGTGAACGACCATCGCATCCCGCTCGAGGTCTGCCTCACGTCGAACGTGCAGACGCGCACGGTGAAGAGCCTCAAGGAGCACCCTTTCCGCCGCTATCTCGACCTCGGCCTGCGGGTCACGCTCAACACCGACAACCGCACGGTGTCGAACACGACGCTGACCCGCGAGTATGCGCTGGCAGCGCGCACCTTCCGCCTGTCGCCCTACCAGGTGAAGCGGATCGTGATCGGCGGCTTCAAGAGCGCGTTCCTGCCCTATGCCGAGAAGGCGCGGCTGCTGCGGCAGGTCGTCACCGAGATCGACGCCGTGTTCATGGAAGCGTTGCCGGATTCGTATGATCGCGCGGGTTCGACGCTGTAGCCCTACTGCAGGACGACGCCGCGAGCGCGGCGCACCTGCCCGCCGTGCACGAGCTGGACCCAGTACACGCCTGGCGTGATCCGCGGATCCCGGCCGAGGTCGAGGCGATGGCGCCCCGGGCCGAGGGAAGACACGTCCTTCGCGAGCACGGCGCGCCCACGGACATCGTGGACGGTGATCGACGCCGGGCCGTCGCTCGGCAGCGTGAATCCGAGCACGAGCGCTCCCACCGCGGGATTCGGCTGGAACCCCGCCAGCTCGAGGCGGAACGCCGCGGGGACCTCGACCCAGGATTCCTCGGTGAAGTATTCCGAAACACCCTCGGTAACGCCGAGCCGGTAGGCATAGAGACCCGGCTCCAGGTCACTGTCCTCGAACTCGAGCACCGACTCGCCGACGCTGTTCGGAGACCCGCGCTGGGTCCACGGTTCGTCGCCCTGGCGGCGATAGACGGTCGTGCGCGAAGAGGAGGCGTCCGACGCCGACCAGCGCAGGCGGGCGATCCCCGGTTCGACCTCCGAGTCGAGGAACGCGATGCGGGTCGGGACCGGGCCGTCGGCGAGAACGCGTTGGGCGTAGATCAGCCGTGAGGTTGCCGACCCACGCTCATAGGCCACGATGGCACCACCCGTTCCATCGCTTGTTCCAGTGGGATGATCATACCCGTACGTGGCGTCGCTGGCGGCGATGAGCCGTCCAATCACCGGCCAACCGGGTGCAGGCGCACCCTGAGCATCGAGGTGTTGACCCAGGATGTCCTGGTTCCCGGCCGCATTGCCCTGGTCCCAGAACGCGTAGACGCCTCCAGATCCGTCGCCGACAGCGGAGGGAATCGTCTGCAGGAACGGGTGCGGAGCGACCGGACTTCCATTCGCGGTCCATCCCGGGGCGACCGATCCATCCGGTCGGATCCTGACGGCGTAGATCTGACCTCCCGCTCCATAGTCATCCCACACGAAGATCACCCCACCGGCGCCATCCTCGGCCATCTCGAAGAAGTACTGGGCGCTCTCTCGGACCACGATCGGCAGGCCGTCGGCCGGCCAACGCGGATCGATCGTGCCGTTCGCCAGGATGTGCTGGCCATAGATGTCGTAATCGAGCGGGATGGGTGGGAAGACACCGTTTCGATTGTCGTCCCAACCGACGTAGGCGCCTCCAGCGCCGTCGGAGATCATGAACCGGTACTCTTGCACCGTCGGGATCGAGTTGACGCGAACCCCACCGGGCGGCCAGCCCGGTGCCGGATCGCCCGATGAAGTGACTCTCAGGGCAAAGTGGGTCCCACCCAATCCGCCCACGCCGCCACGGGAGTCCAGCCAGATGGCGAGAAACCCACCGTTCGAATCCGGGATGATGTTCGCCAGACCCTTGCCGGATTCCACCGCGCTCACCGGCTGTCCCAGCGGATTCCAGCCCGGCGCAGTCTCTCCGGTGCCGGTGTAGTGGAGCACGAGAACGCGGCTGTCCGTCGCGGTCGAGATCACATAGACGCCTCCCTGGCCGTCCCCGCACACGCCGTCCAGGTACTCAAACGGCGAACCCACCGGCAGGAGGAGCCCGGTTGCTGGCCAGCCCGGCGCGATCGTTCCGTTGGAGAGGATTCGCTGCAATCGGAACCGCAGCACCTGCGGATCCTCGTAGCTCGACCAGATCACGTAGACGCCGCCGAACATGTCGGGCGCAAGATTCGATGCGAACTGCTGATTGGGCCGCGTGGAGAGCGCTAGTCCGGTAACCGGCCAGCCCGAGGCCACATCTCCCGAAGCGGTCAGTCTCTGAAGGTAGGCGTCGCCACCATCGGTGTTGGTCCACTGCACCCACACGATGAAGGCGCCGTTGGCTCCGTCCGAGCAGAGATTCGGAGCGCGCTGGGCGATCCCCTGCACGGCCGGAGCGACCGGCACGCCACTCTCCCGCCATCCGGCAAGCGCACGAGGTGGCATCGGATCGAGGATGGCGATCGTGACGACGATGAAGCCGAGGAGCGCGAAAGCTCGTGCCTGCACGGGGGGAATCTCCGCTTGGGAGCCGGGGAGAGGCCAAACCTCGAGAATCCATCAATTATGCGCAGTTGATTTTTTTTTTCAAGCGGGTAATGCTTCCTCCTTCTCCGCGTCACAACCAGCCCCGGGTCCCCCGCGCGCGCGGCCTTTCCCACGGTCAGAACATCGACCCCTGCCCGGGAACCCGCCATGCCTCGATTCTCCCGCGTTTGCCCCGGAGTCACGCTTCTCCTGGCGCTCGTTTCCTCATTCGCCCCTCCCGGGGGTCACGCCGGGCCGAGCATCAGCGGCCGCTGGACCAGCAAGTACGATCCGGCCGCCCGCTGGCTCAACGCCGGGGGAGCGCCCTCACCGGCGGTGCACATGATTCTGACGCGAGGATACGGCGGCTACCACAGCCAGATCCTGTGGTACGACAGTCACACGGTGCCCAACTCCTTGTTTCACGGCGGGCTCATGGGCTGGAAGCCCGAATCAACGGCCACCGACGGCGATTGCAGCAGCTATCCGGCGACTCGGCTGATTCCGCTGACGCTGGGCAACCCCGCAACCAACATATTCTGCAGCGGGCACAGCGCGCTGGCATCGGGCAAGATCCTGATCACCGGCGGGACGGAGAAGGGCGAAGTGGGCATGACCTCCTCGATCGTCTTCGATCCGGCGACGCGGACGTGGTCGCCCCAGGGCGAGATGGCGCAGCGCCGCTGGTACCCGACGAACACCACGCTACCGGATGGTCGCGTGATGGTTTCATCGGGATCGCGCTTCGCGCAGATGCACGGCTTCGGCGGGCGCAACAACGCCGGAACTCTGGCGGCGGACAGTCTCGAGTTCCTCGGCATGACCCTGGCCGGGCAGTGGAACGGTCGCGGCAAGACCGTAGACCTCACTTCGTGGCCTCTGGCGCGCGACGCGCACACCTCATGCTGGAATCCGACGAACAGCGAGTGGACCCTCCTCGGGGGGCGCAATCAGAATGGCACGTATCGCGACGACACGTACTTCATGTACCAGAACCCCGACAAGGATCAACGAGAGGACTACACCGCGATCAAGGTCGCAGCAGGCTCACTGCCCCCATCGGCGCGTGCCTGGGGCAGTCTTGTCGCTCCCGCGGATTCCATGATCCTCTTCGGTGGGCTCGAGGAAAACGGTGTGCTAAATGATGTCCACAGCCTCTGGCGGTTCTACGACCCGCTCAGCGGGGCGGTAGTTTGGAGCTGGCGCAACATGAGTTCGGTGCTCGCCGGAACCGCGCCCTCCGCGCGGCACGGCCACACTGCGGTCTGGGACACGACGAACAAGCGCATGCTCGTCTTCGGCGGCGCTGCGGCGGACGGAACGCCACTCGACAGCACGCTATACGCCCTTTCGATCGCAGACACGGGCGCGGTGGGCTGGAGCACGCCGACCGTCGAAGACGACGACTACCATGGACGCCCGAGCATGCGTGACGGCCACCTGCTCGTGAACGATCCGTACGAGCGCACTCCGGCGTACGGTGGGGCGCTGAGTGGCTACAAGCGCCGATTCGTTCTCTTCGGTGGTCGGAAGGGCTCTTCCCTCCTCAACGACCTGTGGCTTCTCTGGGTGCCTTCGCCGGGTGCGGGCAACTACCGCTGGCAGAAGGTCAATCCGGGCGGGACGCTGCCGAGCGGGCGCTTCCACCTCGCCGGCGACTTCGACTACAACGACCGCCTCGTCATCACCGGGGGGGATCTCGGGGGCACGGTCACCGACCAGACCTGGGCGATCCCGGGCGAAGAGATGACCAACTACCCTCCCGAGCCCTGGGTCGCACTCGCGCCCAACCCGAACGGACCGCGCACGAACCACTCGATGTTTGCGCGCAGGATGCTGTGGGCCCGCCAGCAGGAGGTCTTCAACCCCGCGACCGGCCAGTGGGCGACACTCGGCACGCCCCCGGCGCAGAAGAGTCAGGACTGGTACCCGTCCCACTTCGTGTTGCCGAATTCAGACTCCCTGCGTGTCTTCGCCGCCGGGCCGGACACCAGTTCGTACGTGCTCAACCTCACCGCCAATCCGCCGACGTGGCGTTTCGTCTCGAAGTCGGGCACCGTTCAGGTTCCCTTCCGTGGCGGCTCGGCCGTGATGTACCGGCCCGGGTCGTTCATGAAGTGCGGCTCGCGCGATACGGATCGGCAGGACTACGTCGCCTTCGCCACGACCAAGACGCTCGACATCTCGACCACCACCTACGGCACGCCGCCGGCCACGTGGACGACCCGGCAGGACATGGGCGCGCCGCGCGTCAACCACAACCTGACGATCCTTCCGACCGGCCAGGTGCTGGTCAACGGGGGCACCCAGAAGGTCAACAACGACGGCAACGAGCAGCCGGTGTTCACCCCGCAGTTGTGGAACCCGACGAACAAGACCTGGAGCGCCTTCACGGGGACCTATGCGCTGGCGCCGGACAACACGATCCGCGGCTACCACTCGAACGCCATCCTCCTGCCGGACGGACGCGTTCTCAGTTCCTCCGGGGCCTCGTACACCTCGGGGGATTCAGCGGACCTCGACTCCAAGCGCGTCACGATCTTCTGCCCGCCCTATCTCTTCGACGCCAACGGCAATCTCAAGTCCCGGCCGACCCTGGTCTCGGCGCCGGATTCGATCGACTACGGAACCTCGTTTGCGATCGAGATGTCCACCAGCGCCACCATCGTCAACGTCTGCCTGATCAAGCCCGCGGCCAGCACCCACGCGTTCAACCAGGACCAGCGCTATCTTCCGCTCACTTTCGAGGCCTGCGACAACTGGCTGTCGGTCACCGCACCGGCGAGTGCGCGCTGGGCACCGCCGGGGGACTACATGCTATTCATCGTGCGCAGCGACAACATGCCATCGATCGCCAGATGGGTCCGCATCGGCGCTCCGGATCCCAACGGCGAGCTGCCGCCCTGCCAGTGGGGTGGTTTCGCTGCGATGTCCGGCGAATCCGGCACCGGCTGGAGCGCAGGCGAGCCGCTGGCGACGGCCGAGGAGTCGGCGACCGCGTCACCGATGGCCGGCCTCGAGGCGGTGAGTGGCCAGTACGCGCTCCGCATCACCCAGGGCGATGCCTCGCACTCGACGATCGATCGGGTGCGCCTCACGGCGGTCGATCATGCCGCCGACGCTGAAGCGTTCGCGGCCCGGGACCGGATCTTGATCGGAACGCGACTGCCGGCCCTCGCCGTCCGCGGGCCCGGGGGAGACCTGACGGGTCCCGCGACGGAGGCCCCGAATCAGGCGCTCACCCTCGCTGCCGGAAGCGGGATCGACATTTCTCTCGCGCTGCCCGGAGTCGCAGGCGCGCGCTCGCCGCTGGTCTTCGAGGCGCGGGTCCAATCGGCGGCCACCGACGCAGGAGATGCTGCCCCGGCCATTCGGATCCTGACGCGTGGCGCGGCCCGGGCGTGGACCGCGCATGGGTCGCTCACGCCGCGACCCAACTTCGCGACCTTCGCGGTCGATTCGTGCACGAGCGAGGTGCGCATCGAATGCGACCGCGCGGTGCAGATCCGACGCATCAGCTCGATCGCGGTGGTGACGTCGAGGACTCGTCCCATTCCGTTGAGTCTCGTCTCGGCAAGCCGCGATGCGGCGGGCGTGGCGGGATCCGAACTGGCCAACATCGACCCGCAGCGAGTGGAGCTTGGACCGGGAGAAACGCTCACCCTGCACTGGGGGGCAGAGCCGGTTGCGGCGGGATTCACGCGCTCGCTCTTCGCCGATGTGGAGTCGCGAACGTCATCGACGCTCGCCGGAAGTGCATCCCTGGCGAGTTTGCGCGGGATTGCCCCGGCCGAAGCGTGGACATTTGCGCTGGGGGCGAGCCGTCCCAACCCCTCGTCCGGGCAGGCCCAGATCGACTACTCGCTAGCACACCCGACGCATGTTCGCATCCGCATCTTCGATGCGGCGGGTCGACAGGTGCGCCGCCTGATCGACAAGGAGTCAGCAGGTGGCCCCCACGTGGTGGTGTGGGACGGAACCAACGACCACGGACGCCCTGTCGGCAGCGGCGTCTTCTTCTACCGCATGAACGCGGGGAACTGGCAGAGTCAGAAGAAGATGCTGCTCGTACGGGCCGACTGAAGGAGTTCGGTGGGTAGTCGCGGAGCATCAAATTGACCCTGCTCCGATTTGGCTGATCATCGCGAGTGTGGGGTCCAGTGCCACGTCCACACCGGCCGCGGTGTGGGTCCCGCGCGCGTGGTGAATGACTAGCCGGCGACCTCGGGCATGGGCTCCGTCGCTGGCGCCAGCACCCACGCCGCGCCATACACCAGCGCGCCCGCGAGCAGCGTCGCCGTGTAGCCGTTGTTGATCGCGATCGTCATCGCCAGCACCGAGCCGAACACCGAGAAGCCGCCGTTCACCGACCACGCCCACGGCACCAGTGCGGCGCGCCCGGCGGACAATCGCCGCAACGCAAGCGGCAGGGCCTGGCCCAGCGCGAAGCCGACCGGCAGCAGCACCAGCACCGCGACCGCGATGCGCCCGGCGCGCGGCAACGGCAACAGCGCGTGGAACAACGGCGGGAGCAGGAACGCGACCACCACGATCATCGCGAGGATCACCGCCAGGCGCCGCCGCAACGCCGGACCGCTCGCCGCGAGCGCGATCCCCTGCGTGGTGCGCGCCCCCAGGCCCGCGGCGACGAGCAGCGTCGCCAGGACGACCGACAGCGCGAGTGCGGGGTGTCCGAGGAACAGCAGAACGCGCTGCAGCAAGCCGATCTCGACCAGCATGAAGCCCAGCCCCAGCGCGCCGAAGAACGCGATCGCCCCGGCGGTGCGCGGGCGTGCCGTCTCGCCGTCGCCGCGGTCGCCGCGTTTGCCACGCAGCGCCAGCGCCGGCAGGAGCGCCAGCGCCGCGCACAGCGCCGCCGAGGTGAACAGGAGCGCGACGAGCAGAAACACGGCGCGGGCGTGGACGCGCTCGCCGCTCAGGTCGAGCAGTCCCTTCCAGAAGACGTCCGGCCGCACCACGTAGAAGAAGAACGGGCGGTCATCGTCGACCGCCGACAGGTCGAGCGCCTGAGCGCGCACCACGTCGCGGTAGTCGGCGGCGGCGAGCATCGCGCCGGAGATACCGCGCCCCGCGCGGCCGGGCGCGGCAATGAGTTCGATGCCGCCGGGCGCCGCCCACGCCTCGAGGGCGCGCACGTCGGCCTCGGCGAATGGCGTCGGGCGAACCAGCACGCTCGCCCGGTCGTCCTTCCGCAGGACGATCACGTGCCGCCCCGGCGCGCTTACGCCGCGGCGCCGCAGCGCTTCGCAGGCAAGCGCGACGAGCCGCGCGGTCTGTTGCGGCGGCTCCTCGAAGTAGCGCTGAACGGCGACGATCCCGGTCGGCGCCAGGTGATCGAGGTAGTCCCCGTACGCCTCGACCGTGTAGAGGGTGTTCTCGGTGAGCGCGAACGCGCCGGCCGTCGTCGCCGCGTAGGTGTCGATGTAGCCCGCCTGGATCAGGTCGAAGTGCTCCGCCGAGCGGCGGATGTAGCTGCGCGCTTCGTCGGTCTCGATGCGCACGTTCGGCCCGCCGTAGATCCCGCCCGCGAACGACGCGAACGGTCCCGTCATCGCCTCGACGATCAGGCCATTCACCTCGACCGCCGTCACGTCCGCCGCGTCGGCCGCGCGCGCGACCGCCAGGTCCACGCCTCCGCCCGGTCCGATCACCAGCACGCGCGGGCGTGCCAGCAGGGCGTACGGTGCCGCGATCAGGTCGTCGAGCAGGAAGCGCACGCTCTCGGCCCGGCCGTCCCAGCGACCGATCACCGTGTTCGAGGCCGCGTCGATCTGCAGCAGCAGCGAGTCAGGCTCGCCGTAGCCGCGCACGGTGACGCGCGAGAACGCATTCCACTTCTCGAAGCGGATGTCCGTGAGCTCGCGCCCGCGCGAGAACTTGATCGCGAGGAACGGAGACGTCGCCTGCAGCGCCGCAGTGGCGAGGAGCGCGACGGCGAGGGCGACCGACAGGGCGAACTGCCTGCGCTTCCCCGTGCCACGCGTGAAGGCCGCCGCGCCGAGCGCGGCGAATGAGCCGGCGACGAACAGCGCGCCGGGGCCGCCCGACCACTCGAGCGCGACGATCGCCAGCAGGCAGCCGACGCCCGCGCCAAGAAGATCGGCCGCATACAGGCGCCCCGCCTCGGCACCGCGGTGACGGAACAGCAACGCGCCGACCAGACCGCCGGCAAGGAACGGGATCGCTCCCGCGAAGTACAGTGCGACCATGGCAAGCGCATCGCCCGCGCCGAAACCGGCGGGGCGGTTGAAGCTGGTGAGGTAGCGATAGGCGGGATTGTCGGCGAGCAGGAGGAACGACGCCGGCGCGAGCACGGCGAGCGCGATCGAGGCGCCCCACACCTGCGTCCGCAGGCCCGACGCGGGGAACGCGCGCGGCGCCAGTTGCACCGCGAGGCCTCCGGCGGCGAGGCCGAACAACGCGATCGACAGGGCGAAGAACGCGAAGTGGTACCACATCACGACCGACAGAATGCGCGTCAGCGCGATCTCGGTGATCAGCAGCGCGGCGGTGACGAGCGCGAGCCCGGGCGCGAATCCGCCCGCGCTCACGTCGGCCGGGGCCGCGCGCACAGCGCCCGCCACGGACCATCGTGACGACGAGCGCGGCGAGGCAGGCGAGCGCGATCAGCGCGGCGATCACGAGCCGCATCCCGGCGCGACGGACCCGCCGGTCATCGGCCTCGGCCCGCCGGCGCAGGGTGGCGTTGTCGCGCGTCAGCTCCTCGACCGTGGCTTCGGCCCGACCGACGCGCTCGCGCAAGGTGCGCGCCTCGGTCTCGGCGGCGCCGATGCGGCGCGTGATCGCGTCCTCGTAGCCCGTGCCGTGGCCGCCCTCGCTCACCGGTCCTCCGTCGGGTCGACCAGCCGCGCTTCGAGCGAGGCGATTGCCTCCCGCACGCGCGCCGGCGCCGTCCCGCCGACCTGGGCGCGTCGCGCCAGCGCGGCATCGAGCGACAGGCCGCCGACGACCGCGGGGGTGAACACCGGATCGAGCGCGGTCCACTCCGCTGCCGTGAGGTCCTCGAGGCGTCGTGCCGCTCCCGCTTCGCCCGGCACGTCGAGCGCCTGCACCGCGAGAGCGACCTTCGCGTAGGCGTCGCGGAACGGCAATCCCGACGCGGTGAGCCGTTCGGCGAGCTCGGCCGCGAGGATCCACTCGCCGAGCGCACCGCGCGTCCGCGCCTCGTCGAAGACGAGCCCGCGCACCGTCCCCGCCATCGCCCGCACCACGCCGAGCGCGGTGTCGAAAGCGTCGAACAGCGCTTCCTTGTCCTCCTGCAGGTCCTTGTTGTAGCCGCTCGGCAGCGCCTTGAACGTCGCCGCAAGCCCCGCATAACGGCCGAGCACTCGACCTGCCTTCCCGCGCGCCAGCTCGCACGCATCGGCATTGCGCTTCTGGGGCAACGCCGACGACCCGGTGGTGAACGCATCGGGCAATCGCACGAAGCCGAACTCGCGACTCGAGAAGAGGATCAGGTCTTCGGCCAGCCGCGAAGCGTGGATCGTCGCCAGGTTCACCGCGTGCAGGAAGCCGAGTGCGAAGTCGCGATCGCTCACCGCGTCGATCGAGTTCTCGGCCGGCCCGGCGAAGCCGAGGTCACGTGCCAGCGCCACGCGATCGATGGCCAGCGGCGTCCCCGACAGCGCCGCCGCCCCGAGCGGACACGCCGCCAGCGTCGCCGCCCGCACTTGCCCGAAGCGCCGGCGATCGCGCGCGAACGCTTCGGCATGCGCCAGCGCCCAGTGGGCGGCGAGCACGGGCTCGGCCTGTTGCAGGTGCGTGTACCCCGGGAGCACGACGCCATGATCGAGCAGGACTGCGGCCTGCCCGGACAGCGCGTGCGCCAGGCTCGTCACCTCGGCCAGCAGGCGATCGGCCGCCTCGGCGGTCCACAGCCTGAGGTCGGTCGCCACCTGGTCGTTGCGGCTCTTGCCGCGATGAATGCCCCGACCGGCGTCGCCGACCCGGCGTGTGAGCTCGGCCTCGACCAGCGTATGGACGTCCTCGGCATCGCCCCGCGCGGCCTCGGTGGGGGAGAGCTCGCGCCCGATCGCCTCGAGGGCGCCGGCGATGCGCGCCACGTCGTCCGCCGCCAGGAGCCCGGCCCGCCCGAGCGCGCGCGCCCACGCCGCATTGAGCCTGAGGTCATGCGGGAGCAAGCGGACGTCGAAGGGCAGGGAGCGCTGGAAGGCGAAGAACTCGGGGTCGGGAGGGCCGGCGTTGCGGCCCTTCCAGAGCGGGTCGGTGCGTTTGACGTCGGGTGCGGTCATCGAGGCCCTCCTGACCGGGAAAGTGCGAGCGGAAGGCCCGCAGGTCAACCGAACGTTGTGCCCACTTGATTGTGGGTGAGGGCATCCTGCCATGATGATTGCGTAACCGGATGCACTACAATCATATACGAGACAATCCCGCGGCTCGAGTCTGGGTGGCGGTGGTCGTTCCGGGCCTGCTTCCCGGGGGTCCGCACGAGCTTGTCCCAGTGAACCGGCCGGCCCGGGAGCCGCACCGGCCCCAGACCGGACGAAGGTCTCTTCGGGAACGCTCATTGCTTCAATGGGTTACGGATCCGATCCGCACACACAATCAAGTGGGCACAACGTTCGGGTTGACTCCCTCGCTTGGTCCTGCGACTCTGACGCGCGACTTTTCAGGACGAGCTAAGTTCCCTACTTACCACAGGATCGACGATTCCGGACCGGATGACGACCGCGCCCTG
The DNA here is from genome assembly GCA_031431875.1 of Candidatus Eiseniibacteriota bacterium. Classification (GTDB taxonomy): domain Bacteria; phylum Eisenbacteria; class RBG-16-71-46; order RBG-16-71-46; family DASYSL01; genus JANPEF01. The sequence continues at coordinate 47,439 of JANPEF010000023.1, forward strand.
CCGCCACCTCCCCAGCCTGATCGCCCTCGTCCTGGTCGCGCTCGCCGCCGCCCTGTCGCCCCCGCTTGCCCTCGCCCAGGGGACCGGCAAGATCGCCGGATCCGTGGTCGACAAGAAGACCGGCCGTGCGCTCGCCTTCGTCAACGTGGCGATTCCCGAGGCCCGCACCGGGGCGCTCTCCGACTCCAAGGGTGACTTCCTCATCGACAGGCTGCCGGCCGGCACGTACACCGTGCGCGCCCAGTTCACGGGCTACGCGGCCGAGGCGAGCGCGGGTGTCGTGGTGCGCGCCGGGCAGACGACCGGGCTCAAGATCGCGATGACCGAGATCGTCGTCAAGTCCGAGAAGGAGGTCGTCGTCTCGGGCACGCGGCCGCTGGTCGACGTCAAGACCGGCGGGACGATCCGCACCGTGCGCGCCGAGGACATCGAGAACCAGGGGCTGCAGACGATCAACGACGTGGTGGCCCAGCAGGCCGGCGTCTCGAACGAGGAAAACGTGCTGCGCGTGCGCGGCGGCCGCGGCGACGAGGTCACCATCTTCGTCGACGGCGTGGCGTTCCGCGATCCGATCTCGGGCGAGAGCACCGCGGGCAAGCTGTCGGCGCGTTCGGTCGCCGAGCTGTCGCTGGTGTCGTCGGGCTTCGCGGCGCGCTACGGGCAGGCGCTCTCGGGAATCGTCGACGTGCGGCTCAAGGATGGCGGCCAACAGTGGGAGGGCGGGCTCTCGATACAGGGCGGCGCCAACCAGACGCAGTTCTACGAGGGTCAGGTGTCGGGGCCGGATCCGTTCTTCGCGGGGTTGCGCAAGGTCGGGGTCGACCTGCCCGGCGAGGCCAGCATCTTCTTCAACCTGTCGACCGACTTCAGCAACACCTACCTGCCGAACATCCAGGACCTCGATGGCCGGCCGCGCTTGCGCTCGGGGTACGAGGACTCGTTCCTCGGCTTCAAGTGGATCTACTCGCCCAACTTCTTCATGCCGTTCGAGGAGAACATCTGGCGCGGCGTCGTCAAGTGG
>JANPEF010000024.1:0-64719 GCA_031431875.1 Candidatus Eiseniibacteriota bacterium
GATCCCGAGGAGAGAGGTTGCGCCGCCAGAGACGAAGCCCGATGACCCGTCGGAGGGCTGATGCGTCGCAGGGCCGCCTTGTTCGCCGTCGAACACGCCTTTGAGGTCCGGGGCGTTGCCGAATCAAGCGAAGGCATTTAGTCAACGGATCGCTTCGCTGGAATGGCCCACGCGAGTGCCGCTTGCGTCGGGCGGATGGTCTGTCCCTAAGTGCTCCCGCGAGCCTCCGTAGGCGGTTCGCCGTCCCGACTTTCCATTCCCCAGAACCGGGAGGAACCCGTCATGACCCGCCCGCAAACCCTCGTCTACGTCACTCTCGTCATCGCCTCGCTCTCCGGGGGCGTTCTCGCCGTGTCCTGCAGCCAGACCGGAGGGGAGGCCGGAAAGGAGGCCACGCCCGCCGCCGCCGCCGAGTGGACGCCCGAGCAGAAGATCGCCGAGGGTGAACACCTCGTGGCGATCACCGGCTGCAACGATTGCCATACGCCCGGCGGAGTGTTCGGTGCCCCCGACATGACGCGGGTGCTCGCCGGCAGCGACGTCGGCTGGATCACGCCGGCCGGCACGGCCTACGCCTCGAACCTCACGCCCGACGTGGAGACGGGCATCGGCGGCTGGAGCGAGGCGCAGATCGCGAGCATCCTGCGCACGGGCCACCGTCCGGACGGGACACCGCTGTTGCCGCCGATGCCGTGGCCAGGCACTGCGCAGATGACCGATCGTGAGATGAGCGCGCTCACCGCGTACCTCAAGAGCCTGCCGCCGGTGAAGCACAGGAGGCCCGCGAACCTGCCGCCGGGAGTGACGCCGACCAGCGGTCCGACCGTCGTGTTCTCGGCGCCCGGGGCCTGGGATGCGCCCGCGGCCCCGGCACCCGCGCCGGCAACGCCTTAGTCACAGCCCCGTAACATTGCCGTCAACCGGCGGCAACCGATCAACTCCAGGGTGGGGCCACGTCGTCCGGGGCGCCTGCGGGCGCCCCGCTCACCCCCGCCCTGGAGGAACGCGTGCTCCCACTGTTGCTCGCCGTCTGGATGCTCCTCGCGACCGCTGCGACCCCCGCGCTTGCCCAGGACGCGCCGGTGGACGCGGACTCGACTGCGGCCGGCGAGGTCGAGGATGCCGACCTGGTCGACGAAGCGGACGATGGCCTCGACCCCGCGGACGACGTCGACGTCGTCGGCATGAACGAGCAGCTGCAGGTTCTCCAGGGCGAAGTGGACCGCCTCAAGAAGGTGAAGTTCACCGGCTACCTCCAGGCCCGCTACGAGGTGGCCGAGGCCGATGCCGACACCGTGCGGGTCGCCGGCAGCCCCTCGACGTTCACCCCCGCCAATCTCGAGCGCTTCTACCTGCGCCGCGCGCGCTTCAAGCTCACCTACGATCATGCGCCGTGGAGCCAGCTCGTCATGACCATCGACGCCGGCGCCGAACGCCAGGTGCGCATGCTCGACGGCTACCTCGCGCTCACCGAGCCGCGCACGCCCGAGCCGCGTCATCAGTTGTGGATCGGCCAGTTCAACGTGCCGTTCGGCTACGAGATCGAGCGCTCCTCGTCGCTGCGCGAGCTGCCCGAGCGCTCGCGCATGGAGAACGTGCTGTTCCCGGGAGAGCGCGATCGCGGCATCAAGGCGCAGAGCCTGTGGGCATCGCGTTTCGAGACGGTCGTGGCGGTGATCAACGGCGGCGGGATCGGCAGCGTCGAGTTTCCGACGACCGATCCGACGCGCGGCAAGGATGTGCTCGGCCGTGTGCGCGCGCTGTTCGGCACGATCGACGTCGGTGTCTCGGCCTACGGCGGCAAGGCACTGGTGCCGCTCACCGGGCCCGATGTCGCGCTCGATCGCACGCGCTTCGGCGCCGAGGCGCAGGGCTACTATGCGTTGCCGAAGTTCGGCGGTGGTTCGCTGCGCGGCGAGTACTGGGCCGGACACAGCGTCAATGCCGACTCGGTGAACGCCAACGTGGTGCGGGCGACGGCGGCGAACCCGGTGTTGCTCCTGCGTCCGGGCGCGAACCCGAACAGCCTGGCGACCGACTTCGCCGGCTACTACGTGATGTGGGTGCAGAACGTGGGCGAGAAGTTCCAGGTGGCGGCGCGTTACGACCGCTACGACCCCAACGTCGACGTCGCACATGACCAGTACGCGCGCTGGAACGCCGCAGCGCACTGGTTCTACCAGGGACTCACCCGCTTCACCGTCGCCTACGAGGTTCCCCACACCGATCGTGCCGACGGGTCCGGCGGCTACGTCGACCCGTCCGACAACCTGTGGACCTTCCAATTCCAGCAGTCGTTCTGACCGTGCTGCCCACCCGCCGCGAAGGAGTCCTGCCCATGCCCCGAACTCTCCGTCCGCACCTCATTCGCACGATCCCCCTGGTCCTCGCGCTCGCCGGCGCCCTGTCCGCCTTCGGCGGTGATCACGCGCACGCGGCGCGCGGGATCACGGTCAAGGGCTCCGACACGATGGTCATCCTCGCCCAGCGCTGGGCCGAGACGTACATGAAGTCGCACCGCGGGAAGATCATCCAGATCACCGGCGGCGGCTCGGGCACGGGCATCGCCGCGCTGATCAACGGCACGACCGACGTGTGCATGGCTTCGCGCGAGATGAAGACCGCGGAGAAGACGAAGTTGCGCGACCGTTTCCAGACCATGGGTGTCGAGATCCCGGTGGCCAAGGACGGGCTCGCGGTCTACGTGCACGCGACGAACCCGGTGAAATCGATCGACCTCGACCAGCTGCGGCGCATCTACCGCGGCGAGATCACGAACTGGAAGGACGTCGGCGGCGCGGATGAATTGATCACCATCTACAGCCGCGAGAACAGCTCGGGCACGTACGTCTACTTCAAGGACAATGTGCTCAAGGGCAAGGACTTCTCGCCGCGCGCGCAGACGCTGCCGGGCACGGCCGCCGTGGTCAATGCCGTGGCCAAGGACCCGAACGGGATCGGCTACGGCGGCGCCGCCTACGCCAGGGGCGTGCGCGACCTCGCGCTGTCGTTCGGCACGGGCAAGCCGCCGGTGCTCCCGTCGGCGGCGACGGTGCGCGACGGATCGTATCCGCTGTCGCGCCATCTCTTCTTCTACGTGCGCAACGCTCCTTCCGGTGAACTCAAGGAGTTCACCGACTGGGTCCTGTCGGCCGAAGGCCAGGCCCTGGCGACGAAGGTGGGATACTTCCCTCTCAAGTAGTGTAGCCTGCGCGGTCATGCGCCGCTCCGCATCCGTCCTCGCCGCGTACTCCGAGTGCGCCCACCTCGCCTGGCTCGATCGTCGCGCCGCACTCGGCCTCGAGCCCCGTCCGGCCGCGCCCGATGCGGCTGCCGAGCTGCTGTTCGCGCACGGCCGGGAACACGAGCGTCGGCGTCTCGAGCAGTATCGCGCCGACGGCATCGAAGTCGTCACGATCGAGGACTCGTACCGGCAGCCCGAGGCGGCCGCCGCGGCGACTCTGGCGGCGATGCGCGGGGGCGCGCCGGTCCTCTACCAGGGTGTCCTGATCGACGAGGGGTGGTGGGGGATCCCCGACTTCCTCGAGCGCGTCGAACGCCCCTCGGCGCTCGGAGCGTGGAGCTACGAGGTCGTCGACGCCAAGCTGGCCAGGCGCTCGAAGACCACCTTCCTGCTGCAGCTCGGCCTGTACAGCGCGCTGCTCGCCGCCGCGCAGGGGGCGGAACCCGAGCGGCTGCACGTCGAGCTCGGCACGGGCGAGCGCGAGAACTTTCGCGTCGCCGACTTCGCCGCGTACTTCCGCCGTCTGCGGGCCCGTGCACTCGTCGCCACCTCGGCGGACCACGAGCCGTGCTACCCGGGTCCGGTCGAGTTCTGCGGCGTCTGCGCGTGGAGCGCACGGTGCGAGAGCCGACGCGAGCACGACGATCACCTGTCGCGCGTCGCCAACATCCGCGGGACGCAGATCCGACGCCTCTCCGCCGCGGGGATCGACACCCTGGCGGCGCTCGCGGCGTTGCCCGAGGAAACGCGCGTGCCGCGCATGGCCCCGGCCACGCTCGGCGTCCTGCGCCGGCAGGCCCGCCTGCAGCGGGCGCAGGCGACGACCGGCACGCCCTCGTTCGAGTTCCTGCCGCCCGAGCCGGGGCGCGGCTTCGCACTGCTGCCGGCGCCCTCCCCGGGGGACGTGTTCTTCGACATGGAGGGCGATCCGTACGTCGAGGGCGGGCTCGAGTACCTATTCGGCGCCACCGCGGCCGACGACGACGGCGTGCCGCGCTATCACGCCTGGTGGGGGCACGATCGCGGGGACGAGCGCCGCGCATTCGAGGACTTCATCGACTTCGTCGTGGCGCGGCGCGCGCTCGACCCGGCGATGCGCGTCTATCACTACGCGCCGTACGAGCCCACCGCGCTCAAGCGGCTGGCCGGCTTCCACGGGACGCGCGAGGCCGAGCTCGACGACCTCCTGCGCGGCGGCGTGCTCGTGGACCTCTATCGCGTCGTGCGCCAGGGCCTGTGCATCTCGCAGCCGAGCTACTCGATCAAGAGGCTCGAGGTGTTCTACGCCGGGAAGCGCGAAGGTGGCGTGACCGATGCCGGCCAGTCGATCGTCGCCTACGAACGCTGGATGGACGACCACGACCAGTCGATCCTCGACGCGATCGAGCGCTACAATGAGGACGACTGCGACTCGACGCTCAAGTTGCGCGACTGGTTGCTGGCGCGGCGGGCCGAGGCGCCGGTGGTCGAGGCACGCGCGACTACGGGCGGGCGGTCCGCGGACGTCGACGCCGAGCCGGCGGTCGAATCGCCGCGGGCCGTTTCTACGCGATTGCGCAACGAAGAGAAGCAGCGCGGCGGCGAGGAAGCCGTGGCGATCGCGGCCCGGTTGCTCGAGGGGCTCGATCCCGATCCGGCGGCGCTCGGGCACGTGGAGCGCGCCCAGCGCCTGCTCGCGTTCCTGCTCGAGTACCACGCCCGCGAGGCGCGTCCCGGATGGTGGGCGTACTTCGCGCGTCGCGACATGACCGACGAGGAACTGGTCGAGGATCCCGAGTCGATCGGCGGAATGACGGCGGATCCGGACCACCCGCCGCGGCCCGAGAAGCAGAGCACCGTGTTCACCTTCCGCTTTCCATCGCAGGAGTCGAAACTCTCGACCGGTGAGTGCATCGATCCGGCGACCGGGCGCTCCGCAGGCACGGTGCTCGCAGTCGAGACCGCCGAGCGTCGCCTGCGCCTCAAGCGCGGGAAATCGCTGGCTGCCGTGCCGTTGCCGCGCGCGATCGGGCCGACGACGCCGATCGATGACGAGGAGAAGCGCGAGGCCGTGCGGCGATTCGCCCGCGACGTCGAGGCCCGCGGCATCGCGGCTGCGGGCCGCTACCGGGCGCTGCGCGAGCTCCTGTTGCGGACCGCGCCGCGCGTCGCGGGCGTGGCGCCGGGTGCGCCGCTGGTCGCGGGCGAGGTGACCGAGGTCCCGGCCGCGGCCGTGGTCGCCGGGCTCGACGAAAGCACACTGTTCGTCCAGGGGCCGCCGGGCTCGGGCAAGACGTGGCTGGGCGCGCGACTGATCGTCGGCCTCCTCGCGGCGGGAAAGCGAGTCGGCGTCGCCGCGCACTCGCACCGCGCGATCCACAACCTCCTGGCCGCCGTCGAGGCTGTGGCCGAGGAGCGCGGCGTTTCGTTCGTCGGCGTGAAGAAGAGCTCCGGGGGCAACGAGGAGTCGCTCTTCAAGTCGGCGCTGGCGACCCCGCGCATCACCAGTCGCGACGTCGAGAAGGGCGATTCGCTCGATGGCTGCGGCCTGATCGCCGGCACGGGCTGGTTCTTCTCACGGCCCGAGCTCGACTCCACGCTCGACGTCCTGTTCGTCGACGAAGCCGGCCAGGTCGCGTTGGCCGACGCGATCGCGGTGGGCACGGCGGCGCGCAACCTCGTGTTCCTCGGCGACCCGCACCAGCTCGCCCAGGTGGCGCAGGGCACGCACCCCGATGGCGCGGGCGTCTCCGTGCTCCAGCACCTGCTGGGCGACGACGCGACCGTGCCGCCCGATCGCGGCCTGTTCCTCGGCACGTCCTGGCGCATGCACCCCGAGGTCTGCGGGTTCATCTCCGAGTCGTTCTACGATTCACGCCTGCACGCCGCGCCCCACCGCGAGCGCCAGCGCATCGACGCACCCGGCGTGCTCGCCGGCGCGGGCGTGCGCTTCGTTCCGGTCGAGCACGCGGGAAACGCCCAGCGCGCGCCCGAGGAAGCCGAGCGGATCGCCACGCTGGTCGCCGAGCTGTTGCAGGGATCGTGGACGGACGTGGACGGTGCGACCCATCCGATGACGCCCGCCGACATCAAGGTGGTGACGCCGTACAACGCACAGGCCCAGGAGCTGCGCGAGCGGCTGCCGGCTGGCGTCGCCGTGGGCACGGTGGACAAGTTCCAGGGGCAGGAGGCACCGGTGGTCTTCTTCTCGATGGCCACGTCAAGCGGGGAGGACCTGCCGCGCAACCTCGAGTTCCTGTTCAGCCGCAATCGCCTGAACGTGGCGATCTCACGCGCCCGCGCGCTCGCCGTGCTGGTGGCGAGCCCCCGCCTGCTCGACGTTGCGTGCCGCACCGTCGAGCAGATGCGGCTGGTGAACGCGCTGTGCCGGTTCGTCGAGCGCGCCCCCGCGGCTCAGTGACTCAGCCGTCGCCGACGATGATCTTCGGGTCGCACTTGAACTCGTAGGTCTGCCCGTTCACCGTGATCCGCAGCTCGATCGTGACCTCGAACGGTCCGGTGTTCCTGAACGTGTAGGTGCCGAACTCGAATGCATTGCCGGCGACCGAGTTCCCGCCGATGCCGCAGCCACAGCTCTGCGTGTTGCCCACCGTCGTGAGCACCTTGCCCTCGAGCATCTCGTCGAAATCGCTCTGGTTGAACGGCGAGTCGTTGGGCGAGCGCGACGTGTCGGACGAGTCGGGCCGCCAGGAGATGGTGACGAAGTCGATCTGCGTCACGGTTCCGGACAGGTCGAAGAGGTTGATCACGAAGTCCGTGTTCTTGGTGACCGACTCGCTGAACCCGTTGACCTTGGACCACGTCGACGACGTATCGGCTCGCTGGATGAGGCCGAAGCCGAGCGTGTAGTGCCCTTCCGGATCCTGTGCTCCGAGGCTGTTGGGGTTGAAGCAGAGATCCATGCCGGAGAGAAGGTTGCCCATCGCGTGTCTCCTCGTGTCGAAGGTGGTCGGTGTCGCGGGGTCAGGGAGCCCCGGATGCGGCGAGCAGGTCATGATACGCGCGGTCCTTGCGCAGGGCCACCAGTTCGGGATCGCGCTTGATCTCGTCGATCGGGTGGCCAGCGGCGATCGCGGCCGCGAGCGCCGCGATCGCTGCCGGCCGGTCACCGCGCGCCTCGTGCACCAGCACGAGCGTGTAGGACACCTCGGGGCGGGCGAGCGCCGCCGTGGGGATCGCCGCCGCGGTCGTGCGGGCGGCCTCGAACGCGCCGGAGCGCGCCTGGCACAGCGCCATCTCGGCGGCGAGTACGGGATCGCCGGGTTCGCGCACGAGCTGGTCGCGCAGGAGCTGCTCGGAACGGCGATAGGCGTCGATCGCCTTCCTCTCGTCGCCCGGTGTCTGGCGATGCGCGTCGCCGAGATTGCGCCAGATGGTCGGGTCGTTGGGTCCCAGCGCGACGGCCTTCTCGAGCGCGCCGACGGCCTGCGGATAGAGCCCCTGGAAGTAGTAGATCGTTCCCAGGTTGCTGTAGACGGCGGCGTCGGGCCGGATCTCGAGCGACCTCTGGAAGCTGGCCGCCGCTTCGCTGTAGCGCCCGAGCATGTGCTGCGCGCCGCCGACGTTGCGCAGCGCGATCGGATTGTCGGGCGAGAGCCGGACGCTCGTCTCGAAGTCCGCGAGCGCCTCGTCGAAGCGTCCGGTCTGGAAGTAGAGCACCGCCCGATGGGTCCGGAGATCCCAGTCGGCGGGGGCCAGTTCGACCGCCTTCGTGTATGCGGACTCGGCTGCGGCCACGTCGCCCTGCTTCATGGCGACCGCGCCCAGCCCGCGCCACGCCTGCGCGTTCGCCGGATCGAGCTTGAGCGCCAGCGTGAACTCCGCCTTCGCCTCGTCCGGGGCGCCCATCTCGATCCGCGTCAGGCCGCGCACGACCCGCGCCCGGACCAGCTGGGAGTCGAGGGAGAGGGCGTGATCGGCGTAGTCGAGCGCGCGCTGCAGCAGCGCCTCGTCGCGGTTCCCCTTGTACTTGCGCCAGTGGGCCTCAGCCAGCCCGATGTACCCGGGCGCGTAGGCGGCGTCGACGGCGATGGCGCGCTGGAACGCCTCGATGGCGCGATCGATTCGTCCCGGCTCGAAGTACCGCTCGAGCTCGGAGTTCCCCACCTTGTAGAGCGCGAACGGCGTCGTCGCCGCACCACGCTCCACACGCGCCATCCCGCCGTGCATCAGCGAGCGCCCCGTCGGAGAGAGTCCGATCGCGAGCGCCGCGGCGAGGATCGTCGTGATCGTGACCGCCATCAGGAGCTTCCGGCGTGGGGCGCCCCGCGAGGCGGTGGGGGTGGCTGCGGCGGAAGCGGTCTCCGGATCGTTCTGGCCCGTGACCAGGACATCGAGCGCGGCGCGCGCCTCGCCGCCGCCCGCGAAACGCTCGGCCGGGCTCTTGCGCAGGCAGCGCTCGACGAAGCGCACGATCGCCGCCGGGCAGTCCGGACGCAGCGAGGGGAGCGGCCGTGGATCGCGCGCCATGATCGCGTGCACTGTCGCCGCGTAGCTGGACTCCTGGAACGGGCGCTGCGCGGTGAGCATCTCGTAGAGCAGGACGCCGAGCGCGTAGACGTCGCTGCGCGCGTCGGCGACCTTGCCCTCGATCTGCTCGGGCGCCATGTAGGCCGGCGTGCCCAGTACCGTGCCGGGCAGCGTGAGCCCTGCGGCGATCGTCTGCGCTTCGGCGTTCACGTCGGCTCCGACCAGGCGCGCCAGCCCGAAGTCGAGCACCTTGGCGCGCCCGTCGGCGGTGACCATCACGTTGGCGGGCTTGAGATCGCGGTGCACGATGCCCGCGGCATGTGCGGCGGCGAGCGCGCCGGCGATCTGGTGCGCCAGGTCGACCGCGTCGCGAAACGCCAGCGGCCCCTCGGCGATGCGCGAGGCAAGCGTGCGCCCCGCGATGTACTCGAGCACGAGGAAGGTCGTGTCGCCGTCCTGCCCCAGGTCGTACAGCGTGACGATGTGCGGGTGCTGCAGCGCGGAGGCGGCGCGGGCTTCGATGAGGAAGCGCCGTGCGCGTTCCTCGTTCTCGGCGGCGTCGCCCGAGGCGGGGGGGAGCAGCTTGAGCGCGACGACGCGGCCCAGCCGCAGGTCGGTGGCGCGATACACCACGCCCATCCCGCCCTGGCCGATGGCCGCGTCGAGTCGGTACGAGCCGAGTGTGGTGCCGATCATCCCCGTCATCCCCCCCGATGGACGGTCCTGCGCAGGTCAGCGGAGACTACCACTTCTTGACTTGCCTGCGCGCTCGCGCGCGCGCAACATCCCCCCGCACCGGGCGTGCATCCCACCACCGAACCGTCCCCCGCCAAGGAGTCGACCGTGGTTCGTTTCATCCATCGTGCGTCGTTCGCGGCCGTCGTCGTCCTCGCGCTGTTCGGCACCGCCGCGGGCGCGGACGCGCAGGCCCTCTCGCAGCCGCCGAGCGGCGACAACCAGCAGAGCTCCGTGTCGCAGGACATCGGTCTCGTCAACGTGCGCATCGACTACTCGAGTCCCGACGTCCACGGTCCGGACGGCGCGGATCGAAAGGGGCACATCTGGGGCGAGCTCGTCCCCTACGGCATGCACGACCTCGGCTTCAACAACTGCACCTCGTGCCCGTGGCGCGCCGGCGCGAACGAGAACACGGTGTTCACCGTGTCGCACGACGTGATGATCGAGGGCCAGCCGCTGCCGGCCGGTTCCTACGGCCTGCACATGCTCGCCGACCCGGGCGAGTGGACGATCATCTTCTCGAGGAACCACACCTCGTGGGGCAGCTTCTGGTACAAGCCCGAGGAGGACCAGCTGCGCGTCAAGGTGACCGCGATTCCGGGCGCCTACCACGAGTGGCTGACCTACGACTTCACCGATCGTCATCCGGACAAGGCCACCGTTGCGCTGCAGTGGGAAGATCTCCAGGTCCCCATCCGCATCGCCGTGCCGAACACCACCGACCTGTACGTGGCGCAGATGCGGAACGAGCTGCGCAACTCGCAGAGCTTCACCTGGACCAACTGGAATGCGGCCGCGCAGTACTGCCTGACGGCGAAGACGAACCTGCCCGAGGCCGAGACATGGGCGAAACACTCGATCGAGGATCCGTTCTCGGGCAACGTCAACCTGACCACGCTCGGCACGATGGCGCAGATCCAGCTGGCCAACGGCAAGAGTGCTGACGCGACGAAGACCATCGACCGCGCGCTGGCGCTGCCGGCCGACAGCCCGATTCCGATCCACCAGTTCGGCCGCCAGCTGCAGCAGCAGGACCAGAACGCGCAGGCCATGCGCGTATTCCAGGCGAACGCGAAGCGCTTCCCGAACAAGTGGCCGACCACGCTCGGCCTGGCCCGCGGGTACTCCGGACTTGGCGACACGAAGAGCGCGCTGGCGCAGGCGAAGAAGGCCGTCGCGCAGGCGCCGGACGAGCCGAATCGCAAGAACGTCGAGCGCTTCGTCCAGCAGCTCGAGACGCAGCTCGCCGGGGGCGGCAAGTAGTGTTGCGCGGCTTCGTGCTCGGCGCGGCGGCGTTGCTCGCCGTGGCGTCGGGCGGCGACGCGATCGCCGCGGTGGGGCGGGACACGACCGCGACGGTCGTGATCCTCGTCCGCCACGCCGAGAAGAACGGGCACAAGCCGGGCGGCGACGGCGGCCTCGACCCCAAGGGGATCGTCCGCGCGCAGGAGCTCAAGCGCGCACTGACCGACGCGGGCGTGGAGGCGCTGTACGCCAGCCAGTTTCCGCGTGCGCGGCTCACGGCCGAGCCGCTGGCCCAGGCGCAGGGCGACTCGGTCCGCACCTACGACGCGAACCGCAACGACCTGCTCGCCGAGCGGATCCGCAGCGACCATCGCGGGCAGACCATCCTGGTCGTCGGGCACACCGACAGCATGGGCGAGTTCTTCGAGGCGTTGACCGGGACGAAGCTCAACGAGGGCTCGGCGATCGCCTACGACCGGATGTACGTGATCACCCTGCTGGCCGACGGTCGCCACACGATCACGCGCCTCCGCTATGGGTCGCATTCAGGGAATTAGCTGGCACAGCCTGTCGGCGCGAGCCATCAGTCGGTTACCTCCGCTGTCCTGGTGGAGTCGTTCTGTGGGTGCGGGGGTTTCCGGACGACGATTGATGGCCACTCCGGCTACGAGAAGGGGGTCGCGATGCTGAGCGCAGCTCTGAACGTTCTGGGAGTGGTCGCTGCAGGGTCATTCGGAGAATCCTTGGCGGTGGCTGGGACGATCCTCCTTGTGCTTGTTGGGATTGCTCTAGTCATTGCACTCTGGGCGAATGGAGGATGTGCAGGTATCGCCTTCGGCTTCTGGGGGTTAGTTGTCCTAGGGCTTGCCGTGGTGCTCCTCCCGCAAGGCGGCGTCGCCGGCGGCGTAGGTATCGTCCTTCTCATCGGACTGATCATTGGGGCAGTGATTCTCTGGAAGTCTCGCCACTCATAGTCCTCTTCTCACTTCATACCTCGTTGCTGTCGGTAGGTTGCTGAAGGGCGGTCGCCCATGCCTGGGTTCCGACCGGAGGGAGCTCGCGCGAGCGTTCACGGCCGGCCGCGTTCGGTTGCGGCCCAAAGGACTCAATGAGAGCGATAGCGAGTCAGGCGGGGAGATGATGCGTCACCAGAAGAGGCACGGGGGCTGATGGGACGAGTGTCGCCCATCCTGTCACTCGCCCAGAAGGATGATCGCGAAGAAGGTGTTGCGGGGTAAGGAGAAGCGGCTCGGGTTGCCGCTTTAGCCACGCAACCCCTAAAACCGCCACCCAAGCGCCCGGGTTCAGCCTGCCGTCCCGCCTGCCGATACCTCCGGGGACGAACGCCGGGCCCCGGGCCCGGCCGAACCCACGGAGGGCGGCGATGAACACGACCAAGGCTCGGACTTTCCCGCGACTGACGACGCGCGACAACGGCGTGCTCGCGATGTACGCCGCGCTTCTCCTCGCCGTGGTGCTCGCGGCCGGCTGCGCGAGTTCGGGCAAGCTGGCGCAGAAGAGCGGGCAGCAACTCGCCGAGGGCGACGTCCGCAAGGCCTGGGCCACGGCGCTCAAGGCCGTCGAGAAGGATCCCTACAACACGCAGGCGGTCGGGGCGCTGTCGGCCGCCGGTCAGGCGCTGCTCAACCACGAGGCCCGGCGCTTCCGCGGGCTCGCTCCGATGGACACGCTCGCCGCGGCCGACGTGTCGCTGGGCATGGACGACCTGCGCCGCCAGGTGGCGGATCACGGCGCCCTGCTGGTCAGCGACGCCGCGCTCGTGGCCGACGAGAAGCGCGTGCGCTCCCGCGTGTGCGCGTGGAACGCGACCGAGGCCGAGGCGCAACTCAAGGCCGGCCAGCCCAAGGACGCCTACTACTCGTTCGAGCGCGCGCGGCACTACGACGACTCGAACCCGAAGCTTGCCGTGCGCATGCAGAAGGCCCACGACGCCGCGACCGATCGCATGCTCGTGATGCCCTATGCGATCGACACGCGGGCGCGCATCGACGACACCGGCCTGTCCGGCGACATGCTCGCCGCGATCCGCAAGTACGCCGCCGACGACCTGACGTTCACCACGCTGGCCGAGCCCGCCGCCACGACGAGCCGCTCGGCGCGCAACGCGCGCAACGCGCGCAGCGACGGGTCGATCGAGGCCGCCTACGCCGCGGCCGAGGATCGTTCCGCGACGCGCGTGGCGTGGTCACGCATCCACGGCGACCGGATCGAGTCGCACACCGAGACGTACGTCGACGTCGTCTACCATCGCCTCACCCGCCGCCAGCCCGACGGCTCGACGAGCGAGACCTGGATCGAGGTGCCGGTGCTCGTGCGCATCGAGGACCGCTGGGTCTCGGTCGAGGTCGAGTGTGAAGTCCACGACCTCGCCGACGAACGCCTGGTCGCCCGCCGCGCCACGGATCACGGGGCGGGGCTGCGCATCGTCCACACGCTCACGCCGTTCCCCGGCGCCGCGGCCGACTACGCGCTGTACTCGCCCGCGATGTGGGCCGCCGACCGCGACGGCTGTCGCCGCCGGACGAGCGCCTGGCAGGAGCGCTTTGGCACGCTCACCGTCGAGGGGCTCGCCGGATACGCTCGGAAGAGCTCGAAGCTGTCCGTCAGCAAGACCAGCCCGCGCCACGGCCACGCCGTCCGGACCGGTCGCAACTTCGGCGTCAGCTATGGCATCCTTCCCGGGGAGGCGACGCTGCTGGAGGCCGCGCTCGCCGATGCGTGGAAGGAGATCGCCGCCGCGCTCGAGGAGGCGGACAAGAGCTGAACCGGGGCAGAGGCGTGAACATGCGCGAGCGCAGCCTTCCCCGAATCGTCGTTCTGATGCTCGTGTCCGCCCACGCGGGCGCGAGCATCGCGCTCCCGGCCGCCGCAGACGCGCTGCTCGTGCCGCAGTTCGGTGGAGTGGAAAGCGCGCGTGTCGGGCCTGCCGGCCCGTGTCTGGACGACGCACAGCGCACAGCCATCCGTGCCCGGATCGAGGTGAGCCGCGGGAAGCTCGGGCTCCGTCCCGGGCCGCTCACGACGCTCGCACCGACGGCGGTCTCTTTCGGCTGGCCGCTGCGCCTGCGCCCGGTGTTCGACGACCCGGGCTACCACGGCATCAGCAACTTCGTGGATCACGACTTCGACTCTCCCAATCTCCTGCTCGACTACCAGTGCGGCACGCGCACCTACGACCTGAGCGGCTACAACCACTCCGGTACCGACATCTTCACCTGGCCATTCGGCTGGAGGAAGATGGACGGCGACGAGGTCGAGATCGTCGCCGCCGCCCCGGGCGTGATCCTGTTCAAGGACGACGGAAACTTCGATCGCAACTGCGGCTTCGGCGGGGGCGACTGGAACGCCGTGTACGTGCAGCACGCCGACGGGTCGGTGGCCTGGTACGGGCACATGAAGTACGGCTCGACCATCGCCAAGGAGCCCGGTGCGCCGGTCGCGCAAGGCGAGGTGCTGGGCATCGTCGGCAGCTCGGGGAACTCGACGGGGCCGCACCTGCACCTCGAGATCTACGACGCCGCGATGAACCTGATCGACCCGTGGAGCGGCCCGTGCAACGGGCTGAGCGCCACGTCGTGGTGGGCGGTGCAGCGTCCGTACTACGACTCGGCGCTCAACGCGCTGCGCACGCACGACGCGCCGCCGGAGTTTCCGCCGTGTCCCGCCAGCGAGATCACGCACGAGCGCGACGCCTTCGCCGGGGGCGAGCGCATCTACTTCGCGGCGTACTACCGCGACCAGCTCCAGGGCCAGCTCACGACCTACCGGGTCTACGATGCGGCGGGAACGCTCCGGGCCTCGTGGAGTGGATCGTCGGCGGTGGCGCACTACGCGGCCTCGTACTGGTACTGGTGGATCGACACGCCGCCGAACGTGCCCTCGCCGGGGTTCTGGCGCTTCGAGGCGACGTACCAGTCCACGACCGTCGTGCATCGCTTCTGGCATGGCTCGTTGACGGCGGTGCCCGGTGATCCGTCGGCGGGCGGGGCGCTCGCGCTCGCCGCGCGTGGGGCGAATCCGGCGCAGGGCGCGGTCGAACTGGATGCGACGCTGCCGGTCAGTGCAGCGGTTCGCTTGACGATCGTCGACGCGCGTGGCCGGCGCGAGGCACTGCTCGCCGACGGCTGGTACCCGGCGGGGACGCATCGCTTTCGCTGGGACGCGGCGGCGCCGGCGGGGATCTATCTCGCGCGCCTCGAGTCGTCCTACGGCGCGGGCGTCACGCGGAAGGTCATCGTCCTCGACTGAGCGCGTCGAGCACGAGCGCGCACATCACGCGCGCGCCGACGGCGATCGCACCCTCGTCGGCCACGAAGTCCGGTGCGTGCGGCTGGCCCGCCGTCCCACGTGCCGCATTCGACACCCCGAGCCAGAGCATGATCCCCGGTGCCACCGCCTGGAACGCACCATAGTCCTCGCTGAACCCGGGCGGGACCGTGCGCGAAACGACGAGCGCGCTGTCGCCCAGCGTCGCGCGGACGACGACGCGGGCACGAGCCTCGAGTGCGGCATCGTTCGTGACGCCGGGGATGGCTCCGCGCGGCGCGAGCATCGTTCCCGGTTTCGTGCCGATCGTCCCGACCTCGAGCGGCGCGCAGTGGAAGGCGTAGATCGCGTGCGGCCTTCCGTCGGCGAACGCGCCGTCGGCGAGCATGGCGCGGGCGCCGTCGGCGCGCTCCTCGGCAGGCTGAAATACGAAGACGACCGTGCCCGTCAAGTCTGCGCGCAGTGGGGCGAGCGCCTCGGCCACGCCCAGCGCAACCGTCGTGTGCACTTCGTGGCCGCAGACGTGGCGCAGGCCCGGGGTGAGCGAGCGAAACGCGACGGGATCCGGCGCGTCGTCGGCGACCGCATCCATGTCGGCGCGGATCGCCACGCGCGGTCCGGGCCTCCCGCCGCGCAGCGTCGCGACGACGCCGTGGCCGCCCACGCCGGTGCGCACCTCGAGGCCGAGCGCGCGCAGGCGCGTCGCGACGACTCTCGCGGTGCGCCGCTCCGCACCCGAGACCTCGGGGTGGCGGTGAAGGTCGCGACGGATCTCGATCAGGGCAGGGGCGACGGTGCGGATCCGTTTCTCGGCGCGGGCGAGCAGGGGCGTCGGGGCGGGAGCGACGGCCACCGCGACCGGGGCCGTTGATGCCAGGGCAAGGATCGTTGCGAGAGGGGGCACGGCGAGACGGATCAGTCGCATCGAACGAGCGTACGACGACGGCGCCCGCGGTGGCGAACGCGGGGGCGAGTGGCCGCCGGGCCGGGGTGAGCGGCCGGGGCCAGCGGCCGGGGCCGGCCTTGACGGGGCGCGCGGGCGGGTCTAGCCTTGAGGGGCCATGAACGTGCTCCGACTCGACCACATCTGCCTCTGTCGTTGTCGCGCCCCCCGGGGGAGCGCGCGAGGCGGACGCTTGCGGTGAGTTCGTAGCCCGGCCCAGACGCCGGACGGAATCACGAAGCCCCGAACGCCGCGGCTCCTCTCAACCAGGAGCTGCGGCGTTTTTTGTCCCAGTCGAAGACCACGAGGATCGCATCCATGTCGAGTTCCCCAGCCGAGTCCTTCGTCCCCGGGCCCGAGCGTGTGCCTGCCGCGGGCCCGCGCCGCACCGGCGCCGATCTGCTCGCCCGCATCGGCGGTACGCCGTTGTTCCGCCTCGGGCGCGTCGCGCGACGCTTCGGCGGGCTGCCGGCGGGCGTCGAGGTGTGGGCGAAGGGCGAACACCTGAATCCGGGCGGCTCGGTCAAGGATCGCACCGCGCGGGCGATCATCCTCGACGCCGAGCGGCGGGGCGCGCTCGGCCCCGGACGCACGATCCTCGATGCGACGAGCGGTAACACCGGAATCGCCTATGCGATGATCGGCGCGGCGCTGGGCTACCCGGTCACCGTCTGCCTGCCGAAGAACGCGGGCCTGGAGCGACGCCGCCTGCTTGCGGCGTACGGCGCACGCATCGTCGAGACCGATCCGCTCATCGGCACCGACGGCGCACAGGAGAGCGCGCGCGCGATGGCGGCCGCGTCCCCCGCGCTGTACTTCCACGCGAACCAGTACGACAATCCGGCGAACGGGCAGGCGCACTTCGAGACCACCGGCCCCGAGATCTGGGAGCAGAGTGCGGGGCGCGTCACGCATTTCGTCGCCGGGCTGGGCACGGGGGGCACCTTCACGGGTACGGCGCGGCGCCTTCGCGTGTTTCGCGCCGAGGTGCACTGCACCGCGGTGCAGCCCGACGGTCCGCTACACGGACTCGAGGGGATGAAGCACATGCCGACCGCGCGCGTGCCCGCGAACTGGGATCCGGCCGTGGCCAACGCGGTGCACACCGTCGCGACCGGCGACGCGCAGGCGATGACGCGCGCTCTGGCCCGCGATGAGGGCTTGCTCGTCGGCGTGAGTTCCGGCGCGAACGTGCATGCCGCACTCGAGCTGGCGCGGACGCTGCCCGCCGGCGCGGTCGTCGTGACGATCCTGTGCAACAGCGGCACGCGCTCGCTGTCCGAGCCGTTCTGGCAGGAGGCCGACGCGTGATCCACTTCGCCCAGGCCGCGTTCGCCGCGATACTCGCCCACGGCGAGGCCGACTTTCCGCACGAGGCGTGCGGCCTGCTCGTCGGCGTCGACGATCCCGACGGCGTGCGACGCATCGCGGTGGCGCGCGGGCTGGCCAACGTGCGCGAGCCCGCGGCGAAGCATCACCGCTTCCTCATCGCGCCGGAGGACCTGTTGCGCGAGGAGAAACGCGTGCGTGGCGAGGGCCGCGAGATCGTCGGGTTCTACCACTCGCACCCGGATCATCCCGCGGTGCCGTCGCGCTACGATCTGGAGCACGCCTGGCCGTTCTACTCGTATGTGGTGGTCGCCGTGCACGCGGGGAGGGCCGTCGAGGCGCTCGCGTGGCGGCTGAGTGACGATCGTTCACGCTTCGATCCCGAAGCGCTGGTGAAGGGAGACTGAGCATGTCCGTGTCCATCCTGATCCCCGGTGCCCTGCGCGGCTTCATCGACGGGCGTGCCGAGGTGCGCGTCGAGGCGACGACCGCGGGCGAGGCGCTTGCCGCGTTGACCGCGGAGCATGCATCGCTGCGTCCGCACCTCTTTGACGATGCGGGTGTGTTGCGCAGCTTCGTCAACGTCTACGTCGGCGACGCCGACATCCGCACGCTCGCGGGAATGGCGACGCCCGTGCCCGCCGGCAGCGAAATGATGATCGTGCCGTCGATCGCGGGCGGATCGCCGCAGCCGGGGCTGACCCATGAGGAGATCGGGCGCTACAGTCGCCACCTGATCCTTCCCGAGGTCGGGATGGAGGGCCAGCAGAAGCTCAAGGACGCGCGCGTGCTGCTGGTCGGCACCGGCGGGCTGGGCGCGCCGCTCGGCATGTACCTGGCGGCGGCGGGGGTGGGGACGCTCGGGCTGGTCGACTTCGACCTGGTCGACGCGTCGAACCTGCAGCGCCAGATCATCCACGGGACGAGGGACGTCGGCCGCCCGAAGATCGCCTCGGCGCGCGATCGTCTCGCCGACATCAACCCGAACGTGAAGATCGAGACGTTCGAGACGCGACTGACAAGTGCCAATGCGATGGAGATCCTGCGCGACTTCGACATCGTCGTCGACGGCACCGACAACTTCCCCACGCGCTACCTGGTCAACGACGCGTGCGTGCTGCTGGGCAAGCCGAACGTGTACGGCTCGATCTTCCGCTTCGAGGGCCAGGCCAGCGTGTTCGGCATGCCCGACGGTCCCTGCTACCGCTGCCTCTATCCCGAGCCGCCGCCGCCGGGTCTCGTCCCGTCGTGCGCCGAAGGCGGCGTGCTCGGCGTGCTGCCCGGCATCGTCGGCACGATCCAGGCGACCGAGACGATCAAGTTGATCCTCGGCGGCGGATCGCCGCTGGTCGGGCGATTGCTCCTGTTCGACGCGTGGACGATGAAGTTCCGCGAACTCAAGCTGCAGAAGGACCCGGCATGCGCACTGTGCGGCCCGAACCGGACCATCGACGGGCTGATCGACTACGAGGTGTTCTGCGGGATCGGTGCCGAGACGACGGCCGCCGCCGCGCCGGCGGCGATCACCGCCACCAAGCTCAAGCAGCGGATCGATGCCGGCCAGGCCGTGCAGCTGATCGACGTGCGCGAGCCGCACGAGGCCGCGATTGCGCGCATCCCGGGCGCGCGCCTCATCCCGCTCGGCGAGGTCGTCGCGCGGGCCGGCGAGCTCGACCCCTCGCGCGAGGCGGTCCTGCACTGCAAGGGCGGGACGCGGAGTTCCAAGGCGATCGCGGCCCTGCGTGACAGCGGCTACACGGGCCCGCTGGTGAACCTGACGGGGGGGATCGGGGCGTGGTCGCGCGAGGTGGATTCAAGCGTGCCGACGTACTAGACTGGAGCCCCGGTCCCGGCTAAGGAGTCCTTCCATGTTCGCACGCCTTCTGCGCTCCGCCCGTCGTGTCGCCCTTGCGGCGCTCCTTGCGCTGGCTCTCGCGTCACCGGCGTCCGCCTGCAGTTGCCTTCCTCCGCCTTCGGTCGAAGCTTCGCGGGCGGCCAGCCACGCGGTCTTCACCGGCATTCCGATCTCCGTCGTGAGCGCGGCGCCCGAACATCCCGACGACGTGTGGGTCGCGTTCCAGGTGACGGCGATCTGGAAGGGCCCCGTCACCGCGCAGTACGCCGTGCTGACCGGCGCAACCGGGGGCCTGTGCGGCGTGGACTTCGAGCTCGGCACGGAGTGGCTGGTCTACGCGTTTCCGGTGGACGCGGACCCCGACCCCGAGGTGTTCACGCACATCTGCTCGCGGACGGCCCGGGCCGCGGGCAATCCCGACATCGAGGCGCTCGGCCCGCCCCTGTCGACGCCCGCGCTCGCCCGCAGCTGGGGCCTGGTCAAGGCCATCTACCGCTGATCCGTCACGATCTTGCGGGGTGCGATCATCTCCATCCGCTGGACACCGCCTTCCCCGGTATGCATACTAAGTATCTAACCGGGAGAGTGTCATGTCCGTCCGCCACAGCCTGCTCGCGCTCCTCGCCGAGGAGCCCACCCACGGGTACGGCCTCAAGTCGAGCTTCGAGAAGAGCACCGCCGGCGCCTGGCCGCTGAACGTGGGCCAGGTCTACACGACGCTCGCGCGCCTCGAGCGCGACGGCCTGGTCGAGAGCGACGCCGGGGGCGACGAGGAGCGGAGCACCTGGCGCCTGACGCGTGCGGGCCGCGGCGAGCTCGCCGCGTGGTACGCCGCCCCGGTCGACGACCACGCGGCGCGCGACGAGCTGGCGATCAAGGTGCTGGTGGCGCTTGCCGCCGGCTCGGTCGACGTCACGCGCATCCTCCAGGCCCAGCGCAAGGCCACGCTCGAGCGGCTGCAGGAGTGGACGAAGTCCAAGCGCCACGCCGATCCCGAGGCGGATCTGGCGTGGCTCCTGCTGCTCGACGCGCTGATCCTCAAGGCCGAGGCCGAGGTGAAGTGGCTCGACCTGTGCGAAGAACGCCTGCGCCGTCGGCGCGGCCGGGCGCGGTCATGAGTGCGGTCGCCGTGCGAACGCGCGACGCTCTGCGCTTCGCTGCCGTGACGAAGGTCCACGGCACGGGCGCCACCGCAGTCCGTGCGCTCGGCCCCGTGAGCTTCGCCGTCGAGGCGGGGGAGTTCGTCGCCATCATGGGTCCGTCGGGTTCGGGCAAGTCGACGCTCCTGTCACTGGCCGGCGCGCTCGACGTCCCGACCGGTGGAAGCGTGTCGATCGACGGGCGCGATCTCGCGGGCCTCGATGCCGGGGCGCTCTCGGCGCTGCGGCGGCGCACGATCGGCTACGTGTTCCAGGACCTGAACCTGCTGCCGGGGCTCACCGCCTGCGAGAACGTGGCGCTGCCGCTCGAACTCGACGGCGTGCCGCTGGCCAGGGCGCGCGCCGCGGCCGAGGCGGCGCTCGCGGCCGTCGAGCTGGCGGCACTCGCCGGGCGCTTTCCCGACGACCTCTCCGGCGGCGAGCGCCAGCGCGTGGCGATCGCGCGCGCGTTCGTCGGCCCGCGCAGCCTGACGCTGGCCGACGAGCCGACGGGCGCGCTCGACTCGGTCACCGGCGAGCGCGTGCTCCAGCTCCTGCGCGCCCAGTGCGAGCGCGGCCTCACCGCCGTGCTGGTCACCCACGACGCGTCGCATGCGGCATGGGCCGACCGCATCCTGTTCCTCCGCGACGGCGCGATCGTCGACGAGACGCGGCCGCGCGCGTGAAGGCCGTCGCATTGCGCGCGCTCCTGCGCGTCGAGTTGCGGCAGCTCGCGCGTCACCCCGGCCGCGCCTGGCTCCTGGTCGCGCTCGTCGCGGTCCCGGTCGCCGCCGTCTCCGGCGGCGGGACGATCCTGCGCGGCATGGCCCCGACGGCCGAGGAGCGTCGGGCCGAGGCGATGGGGCGCGCCGACCTCGTCGTCGACGCGCCGCGCGGCTACGCCGACGTCGAGCGCGCGCTCGCGCTCCTGCCGCCCGGGTTCCGCACGGAACGCGTGATCACCGGCATGGAGGAGGTGCGCGTGCCGGGTCGCGTGCTGCGAGCGAGCCTGGTCGCCGTCGACTCGGCGGGGCTGGGCGTGGACGGCCTGGCGCGGGGCTTCGTGGCGGTGACCGCCGGCCGTGCACCCGCCAATGCGGGCGAGGTCGCGCTGTCGCCCGTGCTGCTGGCGGGCCTGGGCCGCAGGGTCGGCGATACGGTGACGCTCGCATACGGAACGGCGCGCACCATCACCGGCGTGGTCGTCACGCCCGAGGCGCTCGACGCGCCGCTCGTCGTGCGCACCCCGGCGATCGTCGAGGCGCGCGGCGGCGAACGGCTGTTGGTGACTCCGGCGCCGGACTCGGGGACGGTCGCCGCGCTGCGCGCCACCGGACTGGCCGTGAGCTTGCGCGCCGAGGTGCAGGCCCCCGACGACGCGATCGCCGTCGCGGTGTTCCTGCTGGGCAGCATCGGCTTCCTCGAGGCGGCACTGGTGATCGCCGCGGCGTTCGCCGTGACGCTGCGTCGTCGGCAGCGCGACATCGGGCTCCTCGGCTCGGTCGGCGCCACGCGCGGGGGAATTGCGCTTGCGCTGATCCTCGCAGCCGCCGGGATCGGCGGGGCGGGCGCCGGGCTCGGGCTCGTCCTCGGTAACGGGATTGCGCTCGCGCTCCAGCCCTTCCTCGACGGCTGGACGGCACGCGCCAACGGACCGTTCGACCTCTCGCTCGTCCATGCCGCCGGCGGCGCGATCCTCGGCGTGCTGACGGCCGCGGGCGCCGCCGCGTTGCCGGCGCTGCGCGCGGCCTCGTTGCCGGTGCGCGTCGCGCTGGGCGCCCGCCGTCCGGAGTCGACGCCCGCGCGGCACTGGCTCTTCGCGGGGCTCGCGCTCACGGCCGTTGCCGTCGCGCTCATGTTCCTGCCGCGCTCGGCGCCGCTTGCCGCGACCGGCGTGCCCGCCATCGGCGGGGCCGTGCTGGCCATCCTCGGCTTCGGGGCGATCAGTCCGTGGTTGCTCGACGCGTTGGCGCGCCGCGCCTCGGGTCTGCCGCTGCCGTGGCGCCTCGCGGTGCGCGACGCAGGTCGCGCCCGCACGCGCAACGGCCCGGTGGTCACGGCGATCCTCGCGGGAATGGCGATGTCGGTGACGCTGGCCGCGATCATCTCGAGCGTCGAATCGGCCCTGTCGGCGTACCCGGCGCAGTATCGTGCGGACCAGGTCCTCCTCGAGGGCGCCGGCGCCGAGATCGTCGCCCGCGCGCTCGTCGCCGACCCCGCCGTGCCGCGCGCGATCGCGGCGGCGCCCCTGCGCGTGGCGTACGCCAACGGGATGCCGATCGTGGCCCGCCTCGCGGGTGTGGGAAAGAGCGTGGGGCAGCGCGAGCCGTGGATCGCCGTCGGCGACACGACGTTCCTGCGCGCGGTGGGGGCCGAGTCGGGGGTCGACGCGCTGGCGGCCGGACGCGTGCTCGCGCTCGATGCGCCGCCGCCGGTCGCAGGCGTCGGTGCCGTGCTGCTCCTGACCGTCGGGCGCGATGGCACGTCGCTCGACCCGCCGGCCCTCGAGCGGGTCCCCACGGGCCGCCGCGTGGTCGGGCCGGCCTTCGTGCTCTCCCCGGCTGCAGCGGAGCGCGCCGGATTCGAGACGGCCCCGCCGCCGCGTCGCGGGCTTGCCCCATGGCTCGTGCGCTACGCCGCGCCGGTGGACGCTGCCGTGCTGACGCGCGCGCGCCTCGCCGCGGAGCGCGTGCCCGGGACGACCGTCGATGCCGCACTTGTGCAACGCGCGCCGTCGCGCGGGATCTATCGCGCCGTGCTGCTGCTGTGCCTGCTGACCGGCCTGGTCGTCGTGCTCGTCGCCTCGGCGCTGTCGGCCGCCGAGTCCGACGGCGACGTGCGTGCGCTCCACACGGTGGGCGCCGCGCCCGGGGTGTTGCGCGCCTATCGTGCCGCGCGTGCGGGCTACCTCGCGCTCGTCGGCTGCGTGCTCGCCGTGCCGGCGGGGCTCGTGCCGGCGCTGCGCATCCTGTCGAACGCGAACGTGGACCTCGCGTTCGTCATGCCCTGGCGAGACGTGCTGCTCGCCGTGCTGGCCCTGCCGACGATCGCATACGCGGTGGCGTGGACGTTCGGGCGCGGCGGGCGCGTCCGGCAGCGTGCGGGTGCGGTGTTGCTGCTGGTGCTGGCGTGCGCACCCGCCGCGCGGGCAGCCGGGGCCCCGACGCCGCGTTGGGAGACGTACGTGGGTCGTGCCGTCGACGGCCGGCCGCTCGCCGGGGAGCTGGGTCGCATCCGCGTTCCCGAGAGCCACGCTCGCGCCGACGGGCGCACGATCGAGGTCGCGTTCGTGCGCTACCGCACGACCCATCCGCATCCGGGTCCGCCGATCGTGTTCCTCGAGGGCGGGCCCGGCGTGTCGGGCGTCGCGGGTGCGGCGCACCCGGCGACCCATCCGTTCGTGCGCCTGCTCGAGCATGCCGACGTGATCGGGATCGACCAGCGCGGCACGGGGCTCAGTCGCCCGGATCTCGCGACGCCCGACTTCGCCTGGACGCTGCCGCGGAATCGCGCGCCCCGCCGCGACGACGAACTCGCCGCGTTTCGCGGCGCAGCGACGCGCGCCGTGGCGCACTGGCGGGCCCGCGGCGCCGACCCGGCGGCTTACGACACGAACGAGAGCGCCGACGACGTCGACCTCGTGCGCGCCGCGATCGGCGCGGACACCATCGTTCTCTACGGATCGAGCTATGGCTCGCACCTGGCGCTCGCCTACCTGCGCCGACACCCGGAGCGCGTGGCCCGCGCCGCGCTGGCGAAGATCGAGGGACCGGATCACACGTGGAAGCTGCCCGCGACCACGCAGCGCCTGCTCGCTGCCGCACATGAGCGCGCCGCCGCCGACCCGCGGGTGCACGCCATGCTTCCCGATCTCCTCGGCAGCGTGCGGGCATTGCTGGCGCGGCTCGAGCGCGCGCCGGTCACCGCGCTCGCGTACCCGGGCCCGCCGGACGAGGCGTGCGTCACCGTGGGCGCCCACGACCTGCGCGTCGCGCTGGCACAGGCGCTGGCCACGACGCGTGGCACCGCGGGAATCCCGCGCCTGCTCGTGGCCCTCGAGCATGGCGATTTCGCTCCGCTCGCGGCGCTCGCGCTCGAGCGAAGGCGCGGCAGCATCGGCTCGGCGATGGCGCTGTTCATGGATTGCGCGTCGGGCGCGAGCCCGGAACGGCGCGCCCGCATCGCCCGCGAGTCCGCCGACCCGGCGAACCTGCGGGGCGATGGGCTGGCCGCGCCGTTCTATCCCGAGGCCTGTGCCGCGTGCGGCGGGCGAGGGCTCGACCTGGGCGAGGCGTTTCGCGCACCGGTTGCCGCCGCGGCGCCCGTGCTCCTGGTCAGCGGCGCACTCGACGCGCGAACGCCGCCATCGAATGCGGAGGAGGTTCGCGTCGGCCTTCCGCACGCCACGCACGTCGTGGTGACGGCGACCGGGCACGACGGGCGCGAGCTGCTGGCGCCCGAGTTCCGCGACCTGCTGCAGGCGTTCCTGCGCGGCGAGCCGGTGGCCGACGCCACGATCGACCTGCCGTTCCGGTTCGACGCGATCCGCCGCGAGTGACGGCTCCGCCGCCGGGTGCTAGGCTCCGCCCGTGGCCCAGCCCTCCGAAGGTGTCATCAAGTTCCAGCGCACGCACGACCCGCGACCGCTCGAGGAGCGGACGTACGGCGACGTCGCACGCCAGCTCGCTGGCTGGCGCGCCGTGTTGCGCCGCCTGGGCGGCATTGGCCAGGACCCGGCGCGTTACGACGGCGCGGGCTACGGCAACCTGAGCCTGCGCGTTCCGCCGTACGGCGCCGAGGGCATGGGGCGCCGGCGCTTTCTCGTCACGGGGACGCAGACCGGTGGCAAGCGCGCGATCGCCCTCGTCGACTGCTGTCTCGTCGAGAGCTACGACCTGTCGCGCAACCATGTGACCAGTCGCGGTGTGGCCGAGCCGTCGTCCGAGTCGCTGACGCACGGCGCGATCTACGATGCCGCGCCGTCGACGCGCGCGGTCTTCCACGTACATGCGCCCGAACTGTGGCGAGGCGCGCGCGCGCTGGGACTGCCGACCGCGCGGCCCGAGGTGCCGTATGGCACGCCCGAGATGGCCCACGAGGTCGAGCGCCTGTTCCGCAGCGCCGCGCTCGGCGAGCACGGCATCCTCGCCATGCTCGGCCACGAGGACGGCGTGATCGCATTCGGCGCCAGCGCCGAGGCCGCCGGCGCGATCCTCACGCGCCACTACGCGCGCGCGCTGGCGACGCCCCCGCAGTGAGGGTGCGCGGCCGCGACCTCCGCGCGGTGTGGCCCGAGGCCGACGGCGTCGCCTACATCGACCAGCGCCGGCTGCCGCATGCGCTGGAGTTCGGCCGGGCCCGCACGATCGAGGAGGCCGCGCACTCGATCGCCGACATGGGCGTGCGCGGCGCGCCCGCCATCGGAGTGTTCGCCGCGTACGCACTGGCACATGCCGCGGGCCGCGATGCGACGCCGGCCGCGCTCGAGGCCGCACATGCGGCGCTCCTCGCCACGCGCCCGACCGCGATCAACCTGCGCCACGGCCTCGACGCCGTGCGCGCCGCAGCGCCCGACCCCGTCGCGATGCTCGCCGCCGCTCACGCCTACGACGAGGCCGAGGTGGCCGCCGCCGAGGCGATCGGAGCGCACGGCCTCGTGCTCCTGAAGCCCGGCGCGCGCGTGCTCACCCACTGCAACGCGGGGTGGCTTGCCGTTCAGGACTGGGGCTCCGCACTGGCGCCGGTGTACAAGGCGGCGCGCGCGGGGCTCGATCCGTTCGTGTGGGTGAGCGAAACGCGGCCGCGCCTGCAGGGCGCGCGCCTCACGGCCTGGGAGCTGGCGGAGGAAGGCGTGCGCCATGCCATCGTCGCCGATGGGGCGTGCGCGGACCTGATGCGTCGCGGTGAGGTCGACGTGATTCTCACGGGCGCCGATCGCATCGCCGCCAACGGCGACGTGGCGAACAAGATCGGAACCTACGACAAGGCGTGCGCCGCACGTGTCCACGGCGTGCCACTGTACGTCGCGGCACCGCGGACGACGATCGACCGTTCGACGCCGAACGGAGAGGCGATCGCGATCGAGCAGCGCGATCCCGACGAGGTCCTGTGGATCGAGGGGACGACCGCGGCGGGGGAGACCGTCCGCGTGCGCGTGGCACCCGAGGGGGCGGCCGCCCGCAATCCGGCGTTCGATGTCACGCCGGCGGAGTTCATCGCGGGGATCATCACCGAGACCGGGATCGTGCCGGCCTCATCCGCGGGAATCGCGGAAGCGTTCCGGCAAAACTCTTGACGCCCGCACCCACGGCGACGATGCGAGGGCTTTGCCCGCCGCCCTCCGTGGGCTAGCATCGGGCCACCCAATCCGACGAGTCGGAACACGGTGTTCGGTTCCCCACACGAGGAGGATTCGAGATGTCCACGCAGACGGGTTACGTGCCCCTGGTGATTGGCAGCATCGCGCCCGATTTCACGGCGGAGACGACCGAGGGTCCCATCCACTTCCACGACTGGATCGGCGACGGCTGGGCCATCCTCTTCTCGCATCCGAAGGACTTCACGCCGGTGTGCACCACCGAGCTCGGCTACATGGCGCGGCTCAAGCCCGAGTTCGACAAGCGCAACGTGAAGGTCGTCGGGCTGAGCGTCGACCCCGTCGCCAACCATGCGAAGTGGGCCGACGACATCAAGGAGACGCAGGGCTTCGCGGTCAACTTCCCGATGATCGGCGACACCGATCTCGCGGTGGCGAAGCTCTATGGCATGCTGCCGGCCGACCTCGAAGGCTCGTGCGACGGCCGGACCGCCGCAGACAACCTGACCGTGCGCACGGTCTACGTGGTCGGACCCGACAAGAAGGTCAAGCTCATGATCTCCTACCCGATGACGACCGGTCGCAACTTCGACGAGGTGCTGCGGGTGATCGACTCGCTGCAGCTGACGGCCAAGCATCGCGTCGCCACGCCGGTGAACTGGAAGCAGGGCGAGGACGTCATCATCGCCGGTTCGGTGTCCGACGACGAGGCGAAGACGATCTACCCCGACGGCTGGAAGGCCCCACGTCCCTACCTGCGCATCGTGCCGCAGCCGAAGTCGTAGCGCGGCCTGCCGGGATCGAGGCGACTTCGATTGCCCGACCCACGATCCCTCGTTGCGGATGTACAGTCGTGGTTGGGGAAGCACCCCTCGCAGACGGGATGCACGACGAAGTGGAGGTACCCAGTGGACAGGACCATTCGATGGGCGGCGCTGGCGGCGATCGTTCTCGCCAGCCCCGCCACCGCACAGGGTTCCGGGAGCGATCTCTCGGCAGGGATCCTGCAGGCGATCCGCCTTCCCGGGGCCGCCCGGGATGCGCGCGCGCTCGGCGTTCCGGACCAGGACGTGAGGAACACTCTCCGGATGGCGCGCGACCGGAGCGTCCGTGCCGGTGACATCACCGCTTTGCTGAATGTGGAGAACGACGCCATCCGGCAGCACGGGCCGATCGACAACTTCGGCGCGTTCGTGCAGCAGAAACTCGACTCGGGTCTTCGCGGGAAGGATCTCGCCGCCGCGATCCATGCCGAGCACGGCGCCCGCGGCAAGGGAATGGGCTCCTCGATGGGTGGGGGCAAGTCGGGCGACATGCACGGGAAGTCCGTGAGCCCCGGGAAGTCCGGCGACGCCGGCAAGCCGGACACGAGCCCCGGGAAGTCCGGCGAGGCGGGCAAGAAGGGAGGATCCAGATGACGTCACGTCGCTTGGACACCTCCCTGCGATCCGCCCTCGCGGCCGGGCTCATCCTCTTCGCGTTCGGCTGCGCGCCGAAGGCTCCCGAGCAGACGGCGGCCGCCCCGGCGCCCGTCGCGACGACGCAGGCAGACTCGGGGCCGACGGTCGAGCGGGCCCGCGAGGTCGCTGCGATCTCGGTAGAGATTGAAAACGAGCCGGGACGGACGACTGCGATTCTCGAGGCGCACGGGATGAGCGATGATCAGTTCGAGGATGCGCTCGTCGACATCGCGGCGGACGCCGAACTGACCGAGGCCTACGAGGCGGCGCGAGCGAAGTAGGCCCGGATCCGCTGCAGCAGGCCACGCCCCCGCGAGTCCTTGCGGGGGCGTTCGTATTCGCTTCGGCTAGCGTTGCCACGCGTAGGAGACCTTGGCGAACGCGGAGTTGCTCGCCGGTTCGAGGTCCTGCGACACCGGGTCGTGCACGCGCTGGTCCCCGTAGCCGAGGAAGAACACCGTCTGCCAGTTCAGCTTGTAGGCGAACAGTCCCGAGAAGCCCAGGCTAGCCGACTCCGACGTCACGGGATCGCCATAGTCGGTGTGCACGTACTGGCCGATCAGGCGCAGGAACGAGCGCGCGTCGAACTGCCACGTGGCGCGCAGACGCTCGACCCCCGCGGTGAACAACCGTGCGTCGCCCGCGCCGGCCACGGGAACGTCGAGCCAGCGGCGGCTCAGGTCGGTGCGCAGATCGAGGTGGTCGTTCGGCCGGAGCGAGAACCCGGTCGAGATCGTCGCGCCGCTGCCCTCCCGCGCGCCGGCGAAGTCGATCTCGTCGCCGGCGTAGATGTCGAGGAAGAAGTTGCTGAACAGGCGGGTCGGGCTCGACTCGATGCGCAGCCGGGGGCGGAAGCGCGAGAGCAGCTGGTCCTGGACGCGAAACTCGTCCTGGTTCAGCTCAACGCGCGCGAAGCTGTTGAGCTTGCCGTTCATCCCGCTGCCGATCGACACCCGCCGCGCCAGCACGTCGCCGTCGTGCTCGGCGTCGATGAAGTCGTCGGTGAAGATGCGGATGCGGTTGAAGAAGGACTTGGTCGGGCGAAACGTGTAGCCCGCGCTCAGGTACGCCTCCTGGAACCCGACCTGCGGGATGAAGCCGTTGTCGTCGCGGAAGTCGGAGCCGATGTCCTGCCCGGCGATGTACCAGTCCTCGTGGCGCGTCGTGTGCGACCAGTCGACGCGGAACGCGCGGTCGCTGAGCTGGCGGCCGTCCCATTCGGTCGCCAGGTCGGGCCGCTCGGGGGTGCGCGTGTCGGCGTAGAGGAACTGGCCGGTGATCGCATCGGTCGCCCTGGGGCGCCACTGGAAGTCGGGGCCGAAGACGCGGTTGTAGCCCGGCCCGTCGAGCTCGCGCCTGGTGCCGAGCAGGCTCACGAACGACGTGCCGAGGTCGCGGCGCAGGCGCACTACGGCGACGTCCGACTCGAAGTCCTGGTCGGCGAAGCTCGACCCGTCCGGCCCGGGAATGATCACGCTGCCGCCGCCCTCGTCGTGGGTGAAGAGCGCGGTGTACGCCGTGGTGCCGAAGCGTCCCGTCGCACGCGCGCCGGCCCTGGGCGCGGTGATCGTGCGCGTGTAGGTCGCCGCGAAAGGCGTGGCGAACAGGTCGACGCCTTCGAGGAAGAACGGCCGCTTCTCCGGGAAGAACAGCGCGAAGCGTTCGTTCGCAGCGATCTGCGCGACGTCGGTCTCGATCTGCGAGAAGTCGGGGTTCACCGTGAGGTCGATCGTCGCGCTCGGACCGGGACTCCACTTCACGTCGACGCCGGCGTCGGGGTCGATGTCCTCGGCCTCGAGCGGGCTGCCGAGCCCGGCCGAAGGCACCGACTGGCGCGTCGCGGTGACGAACGGCGCGACCACCAGGTGCGATCCGCTCGGCAGGTTCGTCAGCCCCGTGAGCGGCGTCGAGTTGCAGACGAAGCAGTTCGAGTCGCGCGGCAGGCGGGCGCTGAAGAACTGGTAGCGGCGGTCGCGCGGGTAATTGCGGTAGAGCAGGATGCGCCACGTCGCCAGCTCGGCCGGCTTGTAGCGCAGTGTCGAGAACGGCACCCGGATCTCGAGGTCCCACCCGGTCGCTGTGCGCTTGCCCATGGCGTCCCAGTAATAGTCGGGCGCGTTGTCCTCGCCCGAGGCGTCGCTGGTGAGCGCGTCGTAGAGCAGGCCGCGGGCGTTGGGGAGGAACAGCTGGGCGGTCTTCCCGTCGTTGTTGCCGTCGATGATCACGCCCGCGTAGTCGGTTGCCCCCGAGAGCTGGTCGCGATCGCCGAGCGGCGCTCTGACCCCCGCGGGGTTCGGGTCCTCGAAGCGGAACCCGGCGTAGAAGTACGCTTCGTCGTAGGCGAGGAAGGCGAGGTTCCCGACCTGGGGCGCGACGTTGTCGCCGACGTTCGTCTCGAACCAGCGGGTGACCGCGGGCACGCCCTGCCAGCCGGCGTCGGACAGGTCGCCGTCGACGATGATCGGACTGGTGATCTTCGTCGCCACAAGCGGCGTCGCCCTGGCACCGATCGAATCGGCCCGGGCGAGGGAGTCGGTCGCCTGCGCCGAGCAGTCGGCAGCCGGGACCAAGCCGAGCAGCGGGAGGAGCAGGAGCCATGACCACGACGGCGCACACCGACGGGCGCGAAGCATGAGGACCTCCGAAGAAGGATCCGGTCCGGGCGGACCGATCGATGGGTTCGGTGGCCGACACTACTTCACGAGGTGCGCGGCGCTTCGCCAAGACGGAGTGAAGTCTAGCGGACCCGCGGATGCCCGGCGAACGGACTTCTAACCCGCGTAGCGCGCGACGGCGATGTAATGGCAGGCGTTGCCGACGAGCACGCAAAGATGCCAGACAAGGTGGCCGTAGCGGATCCGGTCAGCCGCGAAGAACACGAGTCCGCCCGTGTACGCCAGGCCGCCAGCGCCCAGCCAGAACAGACCCCACGGACCCACGTGTTCCCAGAGCGGTCTCACTGCGAGGAGGATCATCCAGCCCATCGCGAGGACGATCAGCGTGAAGGCCGTCGGGTAGCGTACGCGGCTCACGGCGGTGAAGATCACGCCGCCCAGCGCCAGCGTCCAGACCAGCGCGAGAATCGTCCAGCCCAGAGGTCCGCGCAGGACGCCGAGCGTGAACGGCGTGTACGTCCCGGCGATGAGGAGCAGGATCGCGCTGTGATCGAGGATCTTGAACACGCGCTTGGCGCGCCGTGCTCGCAGCGCGTGATACAGCGTCGACGTGACGTAGAGGAACACCATGGCGCCGCCGAAGATCGACGCGCCCACGAGCCCGGGGACATCGTCACGGCCGGCCGCGATCCGGATCAGCGCCGCCGCGGCGACCGCGGCGATGACCGCGCCGACGGCGTGGCTCACGCTGTTGGCGATCTCCTCGCCGGGGGACTGCTCGCGCTCGCGAAGACGGATGCGGATCGGTCTCATGCCTCGATCGTGACACCGGAGCACCTGGCACGCAAGCGAACGGGGACCCGGCATCGCGCCGGGTCCCCGCGTCGCCTCCTGCCGTGTGCTGCGGCTACCTCTTCTTCGCCGCCGCCGCGACCGACGCGTACGGATTGCCGCCCAGGGCGACCGAGATGTCGGTGATCGCCTTCTGCGCGCGCACGCTGTTGCCGGCCGCATCCAGTGGCGGCGAGATGACCGCGATGCCGAACTTTCCGGGCGAGACGGCGATGACCCCGCCGCCGACGCCGCTCTTCGCCGGCAGGCCGGTCGCGTACAGCCACTTTCCCGAGTCGTCGTACATGCCGGCCGTCGCCATCACGGCGAGCACCTCCGGCACGTACTCGGTCTTCAGGCACTGCTTCTGCGTCACCGGGTTCCTGCCGCCGTTGGCCAGCGAGGCGGCCATCATCGCGATGTCCTTCGCGTTGACGCTGATCGCGCACTGTTCGGTGTAGATGTCGCACGCCTGCGCCGGGTTGTCCTCGCTGTGGCCGTAGGCGTACATGAGCTGGGCGATCGCCTGATTGCGCTGGTTGGTCTCGGCCTCGGACTTGAAGACCTCCTGGTTCACCGACAGCGGGCGGCCGGCGAGGTCGCTGTGCGTGTCGAGGATCTTCTTCCACACCGCCTCGCGCGACGCGCCCTCGACCATGCTCGTCGTCGCGATCGCACCCGGGTTGACCAGTGGGTTCATCCATCCTGCTCTAGCCTGCCGCCGGAAGCACAGACGGGCCGGGACCCACGCGGCCCCGGCCCGCTGCTTTCACGGCGCGAAGCAAGCCGCCGAAACGGAGGACTTTGCACGTCCCGTGCCATCGAGGATGGTGCGAAACCTGCTGGCCCTGCCCGCGTTGCGGCCCGCCCGGGAGTCCGGTTCGGGATCCCTATGTAACTCCTGCCTCCCAATTCTACAATCGGACCACCCATTCTTCCTCGTCTTGTGGGCGAAACTTGCACTGGGCCCCGGCCTGCGGGTGTAGCGTGAACGTGTCCGCGACGTGCGCCGAGGCCGAATCCGACCGGCGGAAGACTCTGCGCCCTTCCCCGCACGTCCGACCCGAGGAGCACCGAATGCTGCACGCCCTCCTCATCGACGACGACGAAGACTTCCTCGGCGGACTGGCCGAGATCGCCCGC
The DNA here is from genome assembly GCA_031431875.1 of Candidatus Eiseniibacteriota bacterium. Taxonomy (GTDB): domain Bacteria; phylum Eisenbacteria; class RBG-16-71-46; order RBG-16-71-46; family DASYSL01; genus JANPEF01. The sequence continues at coordinate 32,615 of JANPEF010000024.1, forward strand.
CAGGAAGGCTTCGAGATCTCGACCGCAGGCTCGCTGAAGGAAGCCCGGGCACGCCTGGCCCGCGAACCGATCGACATCGCACTGGTCGATCTCGCGCTCCCCGACGGCCAGGGAATCGATCTCCTGAACGACCTGAAGGATGTTCCCGGCATCGACGTGATCATCCTCTCCGGCGAAGCCACGGTCGATTCGGCGATCGAGGCCCTGCGGCGCGGGGCGCTCGACTACCTGACCAAGCCGATCGACACCAACCGCCTGCGCACCGTGCTGGCCGGCTGTGCGCGCGTTCGCTCCCTCAAGCAGCAGGTCGGTGCGCTGCGCGGCGAGTTGCGCAAGTTCGGTCGCTTCGGGGGCATGATCGGCGTCTCGCCCGCGATGCAGAAGGTCTACGACCTGATCTCCAAGGTCGCTCCCACCGACGCCACCGTGCTCATCACCGGCGAGAGCGGAACGGGGAAGGAGTGCGTCGCCCAGGCGATCTTCGAGCTGAGCCCGCGGCGACTGCGGCCGTTCGTCCCGCTCGATTGCGGATCGGTCGCGCCCACGCTGATCGAGAGCGAGCTGTTCGGCCACGAGCGAGGGAGCTTCACCGGCGCGACCCAGATGCGTCGGGGGCTGTTCGAGCGGGCGTCGGGCGGCACGCTGTTCCTCGACGAGCTCACCGAGATGCCGATCGACCTCCAGGTCAAGCTGCTGCGGGTGCTCGAGACGGGCTTGCTCACGCGCGTCGGTGGCGAGGCCAGCTTTCCGGTGAACGTCCGCCTGATCGCCGCGTGCAACCGGCCGCCGCTGGACGCCATCCAGGCCGGCAAGCTGCGCGAGGACCTGTACTACCGCCTCAACGTGTTTCCGATCGTGTTGCCGCCGCTGCGCGAGCGCGGCGACGACTGCCTGCTGCTGGCCGACTCGTTCCTCGAGGACGTCAACCGGACCGAGGGCACCGGGAAGGCGCTGAGTGCGCAGGCGCGCGTCCGGATCCGCGCCTACTCCTGGCCCGGGAACGTGCGCGAACTGAAGAACGAGATGCGTCGGGCCTTTATCCTGGCTGACGACGTGATCGAGTTCGAGGGCCTGGCGAACAATGCGGTGGCCCGGTTCCCGGGGCGAGTCGAAGCCCCGACCGCGCCCACGGTGGGCGGTTCGCTCGAGGGGGCGGAGCGGGAACTCATCCTGGCGACCCTCGATCAATGCGGCGGGGACAAGAAGCGTGCGGTCGAGATCCTCGGCATCAGCCTCAAGACCCTCTACAACCGCCTCCATCTGTACGCGCGGACCTGACGCCCGCACCCCGACTGGCACGATTTTCGCAACGCTCGCATCGCGAGCGGGAAGGGAGCGCGCAACCGCGTGGGCGAGTCCGGCCCGCGGGAGGCGCTCGAAGCGCATTGCCGTCGTCCCAGTCAGGAAGGTTCCATGGCCCGGTGGTCGTATCATCTGACGCTGAATGCCGGGTTGATCGTGATCGGCCTGCTGGCGATCCTGAGCAGTGGGGCGGCGCTCCTCGCCTCGACATCCCTCGTCCAGGAGATGGCGACCCTCGCCGAGAATGACGTTCGTGACCTCGCCGCAAGCCAGGCCACGCGGCTGGTGGGACTCCGCGAGGTCGCCGATGCGACCGCCCACGTGCTCACCGGCGACGAATCGTATGCCGCTGCTGCACGGGAGGGCGCCACCGCCATGCGCAACCGGCTCGAACGGATGGAAGCGCAGCTTCGCGATCCAGCGGGGCGGAATCTCGTCGGCGAGGTCCGCCGTGCCGAGCGCGAGTTCGTCGTCCAGTTCGAGCGCGCGGCAGCCGCGCCGGCCGGTCGTGCGAGAGTCGTCGCCGCCACGGACATGGACGTGCGCGGACGCGCCTTCGAGCAGTCGATGGATCTCCTCGTCGCGCACATGGAGCCCGCGTCGCTTGGCGGGCTCGCCGCAACGCGGGCGTCGGTCGAGCGCACGCAGACGATGTTCAACTGGATCACGGCGATCTCGATCGGCCTCACGCTGATCCTGTGCATCCTCCTGCTCGTGATCGTCGATCGGTCGTCGCGTCGACAGTCCTCGGCGCGTCTCATCGCGGAGGAAGGCCAGACCCGGACCTCGGCGGCGCTGGTCGAGGCGAAGGCGGCAAGCCAGTTGAAGGACGAGTTCCTGGCGACCGTCTCGCACGAGTTGCGCAATCCGCTGGCGCCGATCCTCACCTGGACCCAGTTGCTCCGCAGCGGCACGCTCGACCGCGAGAAATCCGAGCGCGGCCTCGAGGTCATCGAGCGCAATGTCGTCTCGCTGTCGCAGCTGATCGATGACCTGGTCGACGTTTCCCGCGTGGTTGCCGGCAAATTCCGGCTGGATGTGCGGGCGATCGACCTGCTCCCGATCATCCGCGCCGCGGTCGAATCGCAGCGACCCGCCAGCGAGGCGCGGCAGATCCGGCTCCAGGTCGTCCTCGACGAACGCACGGGCATGATCTCAGGCGACTCGGAACGGCTGCAGCAGGTGATGTCGAACCTGCTCTCCAACGCGATCAAGTTCACGCCCAAGGGCCGCACGGTGCAGGTTCGCCTGAACCGTGCGGACTCCCACGTCGAGGTCACGGTCGCCGACACCGGGATCGGAATCGAGCGCTCGTTCCTGCCCCACATCTTCGAGCCGTTCCAGCAGGCGACCGATGGAACGATGCGGCGGCACGGCGGTCTTGGTCTGGGCCTGTCCATCGTCCGCCACATCGTCGAGCTGCATGGCGGCGAGATCGGCGTCGTGAGCGAGGGACTCGACAAGGGCTCCACGTTCACGGTCAAGCTGCCGATGCTCGGCACCCGCGAGTCGAGTCGCACTTCGCGACCGCGACACCCCATGGCCGCCGACGGCATCGCCAACGTCCTGTTCCGGCGCCTCGACCACATCCGCGTCCTCATCGTGGACGACGAGCCGACGGCGAACGAGGCCCTGCAGGCGTTGCTCGAATCGTGCGGGGCCCACGTGCGGGCCGCGGGCTCGGCCGCCCAGGCGCTGGAGATACTCGATGTCTGGATTCCCGACGTCCTGATCTCGGACATCGCCATGCCCGAGGAGGACGGGTACGGGCTGATCGAGAAGGTCCGCGGGCGCGGAGCAGGGCGGGGCGGTGATGTCCCGGCGGCGGCGCTGACGGCGTACGCGAAGATCGAAGATCGCGTCCGGATCCTCGCGGCCGGCTTCCAGATGAATCTCTCCAAGCCGGCCGATCCGAACGAGCTGATCGCGGTGGTGGCCAGCCTGGCGCGGCGTCGTCTGCTTCCGGGCCCCGATGCCGAGGGCGATCCGACGCCCCCGGAGTTTGTACTTCCTACAGGCAAAGTGTAATCACCGCCCCTGAGCGCGAGCGCGACCGCCCGGTCGCCGCTCGCCCCGGGCCGGCTTATCCCCAAGCGACAACAGCAGATCCACCTCCATGCGCCGCGCCACGGCCCCGTGGCACGCTCCGTGCGTTTCACCCCTCCGTACGCTCCCGTCGAACGGCTACACCTCGCAACGAAAGGGTGAACGATGAGACTCATGCGCACGGCTGCGCTCGCGTTGACGAGCCTTCTCCTCCTCGGCTCCCTCACGCCTCGCCCCGCCCACTCCGAGCCGGGTGGGTTGCACCTCAACATCACTCCCTACGTCGGCTGGAGGGTGTGGGCGAAGGACGTGAACCTGGCGAACAAGCCCGTCCTCGGCGCGCGCGTGGGTCTCGGGCTCGGTAGCCGCCTGGGGATCGAGGGCTACTACAGCTGGATGTCGACGAAGACCGAGTACGGCACCGGCGACTCGCTGCTGTATTACGGCACGGCCCTGACCCCGCCGTCCGACCAGAACGTCCAGGGTTACGGTTTCGACCTCACGTTCAACATCGCCCCATCGATGGGCGTGAATCCGTACCTCCTCGCCGGATGGCATGAGGAGAAGATCGAGGCCGACGCATCGGACGTTCGCACGTTCATGAACGGACTCGAGTTCGGCGGCGGCGTGAAGCTGGGCCTCAGCCAGAGGGCGGCGCTCCGCCTCGAGGCTCGCGACCAGCTCTGGCAATTCGACTCCCCGCCCAATCCGGATCCGCCGGGCGACAAGAAGATCAACAACTTCGTGTACAGCGCCGGCTTGCAGCTCTCCCTCGGTGGCTCCCCCCGCGATGGCGACCTCGACGGCGACGGCATCAAGGACAGCGCGGACACGTGCCCGGGCACGCCCGTCGGCGCGATGGTCGACGCCAACGGCTGTCCGATCGACTCCGACGGCGACAATGTCGCCGACGGCATCGACCAGTGCCCGAATACTCCCGCCGGCGCCACCGTCGACGTGCGCGGATGCCCGACCGACACGGATGGCGACGGCGTCTGGGACGGGATCGACCAGTGCGCGTCGACTCCGGCCGGCACCAAGGTCGATGCGCGCGGCTGTGCCGTCGACAGCGATGGCGACGGCGTCTCCGACGACCTCGACCAGTGCCCGAACACCCCGGCCGGCATGCGGGTGGATGCGAAGGGATGCCCGACCGACTCGGATGCCGACGGCGTGACCGACGACAAGGACCTGTGCCCGAACACTCCGGCCGGCGTCCGCGTCGACGTCGACGGCTGCCCGATCACGCTCTCCGAGCGCGAGATCGAGCTTCTCGACAAGGGAAGAATCACGACGCGGGACATCCACTTCGAAACCGCGAAGTGGGACATCCTGCCCGAGTCGCGTCCCGTGCTCGACGAGATCGGCAAAGCCCTGATCCAGTGGCCGCGTCTGCGGATCGAAGTCGGCGGTCACTGCGACTCCCGTGGCTCGGCCGCCTACAATCAGGACCTGTCGCAGAAACGCGCCGGGTCGGTGCTCGAGTACCTGACGACGAACTTCCCGCAGATCAAGCGTGAGCAGTACACCGCGAAGGGCTACGGGGAAGGCACGCCGGTGGCGACCAACAAGACGGCCGCGGGCATGGCGCAGAACCGTCGTGTCGAGTTCAAGGTGCTCAACGTCGAAGAGCTGACGAAGGAACGCGAGCGTCGGCGACTGTTGCAGAAGGGGGAATAGCTGCGTCAGGCGGCTGATCCCAAGGGCGGGAGGGGGACCCTCGCGGGTCTCCTTCCCGATCCGAATCCGGCGAACGACACTCGAATGGAGAACCCGATGAAGACCAACCAGAACAGGCTCGTGGCAGTGTTCGTGGCGGCACTCCTCACCTCCGGCACCACGGCGCCGGTGCGGGCGGCCGGGACGCGGACGGACGTCGTCGGCGAGACCGACATCCAGGGCAAGATCGACCAGCGCGTCGACCGCGAAGCGGCCGACCGCCAGGTCATCGCAGACCTCCTGCGCCGTCCCGACGTGCGCCGGATCGCCGGCAACGCCGGGATCGACATCGAGCGGGCGACCACGGCGTCGGCACTCCTGTCCGGAGCCGAGCTCACGGCCATCGCGGCCCGGGCGAACGAGGTCAATACTCAGGCCGGCGGTACCGAACGCGTGACGCTCGCGGTGACGACGATCATCATCATCCTGCTGTTGATCATCATTCTCGCGGGTTGACCCGATGTACGGCCGGCGTACGTGGCGGGCGGCCTTCGTCTGTTTGACGTTGGCCGCCGCCGGTCCGTGCCCGGTGCTGGCGGCCGACGCGGTGTCCCGACTCTCGCGAACCGGGCCCGAGTCGGTTCGCCTGCTCGACGTGCCGTACGTACCACAAACCGGGGCGCTCTGTGGAGGCGCCGCGGTCTCCATGGTCCTGCGCTACTGGGGCGACACTGCCGTGGTGGCGGAGGACTTTTCTTCGTTGCTCGAACCCGGCGGCGCCGGCATCCGGACCGCAGCCCTCGTTGCCGCCGTGCGATCGCGCGGCTGGCAAGCCTTCCCGGTGACGGGAACGCCGGCCGCGATCCAGTCCCACCTCGCCGCCGGTCGCCCTGTCCTCGCGCTGATCGCCGAGGGCGATGCCTTCCATTACGTGGTGCTCCTCGCATGGGCGAACGGCGGCGTGATCCTGCACGATCCCGCCGTCGCGCCGTTTCGAACCCGGAGCGAGGCATCCTTCGACGCGGGCTGGGCCGCGAGCGGACGCTGGGCGCTCGTCGTGCTTCCTGCCGCCGCGCCGGATCCTGCGAGCCCGTCGCCGACGCCCGCTCCGACTCTCGCCCGCGCGAGCCCGCGCGCCGACTCCACCGAGTGCGACTCGCTCGTGGTCGACGCCGTCCGGCTTGCGCGCAACGGAAATTCCGCCGAGGCCGAGCAGGTCCTCCTCGTCGCCGAGGCGCGCTGTCCCGACTCGGCCGCGCCGCTCCGCGGTCGGGCGGGCCTGCGATTCGCGGCCGAGGACTGGGCCGGCGCCGCCTCTCTCGCCGAGCGGGCGCTGGCACTCGATCGCGACGATCCCTACACCTGGCGGCTCCTCGCGGGCAGCCGCTTCCTGCTCGACGACGACGTGGGTGCGTTGCGCGCGTGGAACGAGATCGCCGAGCCGCGCGCCGATCTCGCGCGGGTCGACGGCCTCGAGCGCATCCGCTACCGCACCGTCGCCGCCCAGCTCGACCTGCCCACCGGCTCGCTCCTGACCGCAGGCTCGTTCGTTCGCGCTCGTCGGCGCCTCGACGCGATTCCCGCGCAGTCGCAGGGGAAGCTCCGCCTGCGCCCGTTGCCGGCGGGAAGCGCCGGGGTCGACGCGGTGCTGCTCGAGCGACCGCTGCTGTTCTCCGGCCCGCTCGATGCTCTTGCCACGGGATTGCGCGGGCTGGTCGATCGCGAGGCCGTGCTGCGTCTCGCCGGTTCGCTGGGACACGGGGAGCTGTGGACCGCGGGCTATCGCTGGCCGCGGGAGCGGCCGCGCGCCTCGCTCGTCCTGGCGATTCCGTCGCCGGGCGATCGCCCCGGGATCTGGCGCGTGGAGGGCTCGTGGGAGCGCCAGGCGTACGCGACCAACGCGCTGGTCGGCCTCGACGGTGCGGTGACCCCCGTGCTGTTGCGCGAGGAACGCCGTCGCAGCGCACTATCCTGGGCTGACTGGATCGCCGCGGACCTCCACCTCGAACTCGGCGCCGCGATGGATCGCTGGGACGATCGCGGAGCGCATCTCTCGCTCGCGGGCGGAATCGACGCGCGCTTCGCCGACGATCGCGGAGCGCTCACGGCCCAGCTTGCGCAGTGGACGAGTCTCGATCACGGTCCGCCGTTTCGCAGCGGGGGAGCCGAGTTGCGCTGGCACACGCGGCGGATCGAAAACGGGGGATGGCGCGCGCGACTCGGCGCGGCGACGGCGACGGAGGATGCGCCGCTGTCGCTGTGGTCCGGCGCGGGGACCGGCCAGGGGCGCTCACCGCTCCTGCGCGCCCATCCGTTGCTCGACCACGGCGTGGTGACCGGCCGCACGTTCGGACGCAGCCTGGTCTTCTCAGGCATCGAGCGGCAGGGGTGGGTATGGAGCGCGCATGCGATGCGCGTGGGCTGGAGCGTGTTCGTCGACGGGGCCCGGGCCTGGGATCCGTTGGACGCGGAGCCGGAGCCACTGCAGGTGGATGCGGGGGCCAGCCTCCGCCTCGCAGCCCCCGGAACGGGCGGCGAGTTCCAGATCGCTCTGGCACACGGACTGGAGGACGGACGCACGGCGCTGTCGATCGCCTGGGGCGCGTTGTGAGACGGAAACGACACAACCGCGAAGAGTTGCACGACCGTACACGGATGGAGGTGAACCGATGAGTCTCAGAGGCCTGGCTCCAAGTCTGCTGTTTCTGGTCGTTGCGGTTTCGCTGTTCCAGTATCGCAACTCGCAGGCGGTGCCCGCGTTCGCCCGGCGTGAGGGGGCTCAGTGCCAGATGTGTCACTATCGATTGCCCGAGCTCAACGAGGATGGGCATGCCTACATCCGTCGGGGGCTGCGCGAGGAACGGGGTGCAATGGCGGCGCACGGGAGCATGGACATGGGAGAGGGGGCGGGGGCGAAGCAGCCCGTCGCCGCCACCGTCCGGCCGCTGGGGGAGCCCCTTCCCCTCGCCTGGCAGGACTACATGACGCTGATGGGACACCACACGTACGAAGCGCGCGACGGTGAGAAGGCCGGCTTCCATCCGGGCGAAATCGCCGCGTGGATCGCCGGCCCGCTCGATGCGCACTGGTCTGGCGTCGCGGAACTCGAGTTCGACATCGAAGCCGGTGGCGTCGCGGTGGAGCAAGCGTACGCGCAGTACAACACCTCGTGGAGCCCGCGCTTCGCGTCCGTGCGCTTCGGCCAGGTCATGCCCCTGGCGATCCTGTTCAACGGCGGGGGCGCCGAAATGCCCCTCACGCGGCCCGTGGTGCTGCGGACCGCTTCGCGGGCCGAGAATCCCTGGACCGCGACGAAGCGCCTGCGCGGGGTCGAGCTCGGGTACGTCAACCTGGGGAGTTGGAATGCGTACGTGGGAGTGGGCGAGCCCCAGCTCGACGACCTCGCCGGGGGGAACCACACCGACGTCTATGCCAGCGCGGAATACGTGATCGGCGATAAGGGGCACGCCGTCAGCGGATACGGCTACATGGGGAAGATCGCCGCCTCACCCGGGCAACCATCGGTCGACTACGAACGACTCGCCTTGTTCGCCAACGTGTATGCGCCGCGGACCAAGGCCGTGCTCGGAGTTCTCTGGGGATCGGACAAGCCGGACGGGCAATCGTCCCTCGACACCGCCGGTGGATTCCTCCTCGCGGAGGTCCTGCTGGCGGAACGATGGGCGGGTTACGCCCGCTACGACTACGCGCGCCGCGATGTCCCGGTCGGGGATGCCGAAATCACGGACGGGCCGACTCTTGGCGTGTCCTGCTGGGTGCAGACCCAGGTGCGACTCACGCTTGAATCGCGGTTCTTGCAGTCGACGGGGCAGTCCCGCGACGACGGCGTGATCGCCGAACTCATGTGGGCCTTCTGAGCCACGGGAGGAGGATGCATGAATGACTGGGGAAACATGGGTGGCTACGGGCACGGCGGATGGATGGTCGGATGGTGGGTCCTCGGCCTGGCGATGCTGATCGTGCTGGTCTGGGCTCTCGCGCGACGCCGTTTCTGATCTGGAATCCGGCATTGATCAGGCGGGCGCGGACGCCGTTTCCGGCGTCGCGCCCGGGATCGGTGCATGAGTCTGCGGCTGATCCTTGAGATACGCGTGTGGGTCGTGGGACAGCGCCCCGGCGGGCAGGTGTTCCCACAGCGAGCCCAGGTCCTTCTTCACCCGCTCGACGTAGAACGGCGGGAGCTCGTCGGTCTCCTGCTCGAAGTAGCGACGGAAGCCGCGATCCTCGTCGAGCAGCCGGCGGATCTCGCGGTAGTAGCGCATTCGCCCGAAGCCCTCCGACGAGACCGCGCGCACGACGTTCATCAGTCGCGGCAGCCCGCCGCGCCCCGCCTTGAAGCGCTTGAGGATCGCATCCCACGAGAACGTGTGGCTGGTGACGGCGATCACGCCGTCGTAGAACTCGGGCCAGCTGTAGTTGGCCGGGCGCACGTTCATCGCGTGGTGGTTGTTGAGGAAGTGGAACGGGAAACCCAGGACGCGCCCGGCCTTCTGGTACTCCAGGTTGAGCGGCGCGGCCTGCCCGAACGCCGACAGCAACGAATATCCGGGGAACGTGCCGGGCGTGCGGTCGACAAATTCGCGGGTCAGCTCGAACGGTGTCGTGCCGTGATCCGAGTCGAGTCCCATGACGAAGTTCGTCTGCACGTACGGGATGTGGCGCTGCACCATGTTCACGTGTTCCGAGACCTGGCGCACCTTGTCCTGGCCGACGTTGCTGCCGGTCTTCGACTTGTTGCCGAGGTCGAACCATGACTCGATGCCCGGCAGCATCGCCAGGAAGGAGTTCTTCTGCAGCCGCTTCAGGTGCGGCTCGGACAGCAGTGACAGGCTGCTCTCGGCCATGAAGTCGATGCTGCCCACGGGCACGGCTTCCTCGATCGCGTTCATGTAGTCGTCGAAGCGGACGCCGAAGTTGGGATCGTGCCAGGCCACGATCGGCCGCTTGAACTTGGTGCGCAGGAACTTGAGGTCGTCCTTCAACTGCCCGAAGTCGAGCGGCTGGTAGGGCACCGTCGAGTCGATGCAGAACGCGCAGGTGTAGGGGCAGCCCAGGCTGCCCAGCATCGGCACCATCTTGAACAGCGGCGCGCCCTGCAGGATCTTGTCGATGAACTTCCAGCGCTGCTGGACGCCCGGCAGCTCCCGCGGCTGACCGGCCGCCGTGATGTACTGGCCGAGCGGCCGCGAGGGCTGAGGGTCGTCGAGCACGCGCTGGACGATCGCCTTGTCGGTGAAGCCGAGCACGTAGTCGAAGTACTTGCGCGAATCCTGCGGGTAGCAGCGCGCGTGCGGCCCGCCGAGGACCGTGACCACACCGCGCTGGCGGAAGACGTTGCTGACCGCGTAGGCGAGCTGGGCGGACTGGGTGAACGCGCCGATGAACACCACGTCGACATCCTTCGGCAGGACGCTCGTCAGGTCCTCGAACCCGGTGTAACAGACGAGCTCGACCTCGTGGCCCAGCTCCTCGGCCCAGACGCCGAGCACCTGCGGCATGATGCTGGCCAGGTTCGCATGCATGACACGCGCATAGAGGGCGCGCGTCTGCCCGCGCGAGACGACGTCGATGATGCCGATACGGAGTTTGCGCATGAGGTACCTGCGGGACCCGGTGGGAAGGGGCCGAATCGATCGAGCAGGCATGCCCCGAAGGTCCGGAGTGGACGCCCGGCGATCCTACGCCTCCGGAGGCGGTGCGGGGAATCCGTTCGCGGCGCTTCCCGCAGCTGGCATAGGATGCCCGGGCCCGGCAGACCCCAGTCGACCCGATCCGGAGATCCCGATGGCCGTCCGTTCCCGCGCCTCCCTCGCCGCCGTGTTCGCGCTGTCCCTTCTCGTCTCCTCTGGCCGGGCGGATGCGGCCGTCCCGCAGGGTGGGACGAGCGTCGCGCTTCCCGATATGGGTGCCTTCGCGCCCGTCGCCGCGCAGCTCGCCGATCGCGAGGCGCGACTCGCCCGCACGACGAAGGCGGGGGCCGAGCGCGTCGGCCTGCTGCTCGCAACCGGTCGAGTCGACGAGGCCGCGCGGGAGGCGGCGAAGCTGCGCGGCGGGGACGCGAAGACGCGGCTCGCGCAGGCGCGCGCGGCGCTCGCCGTGCAGGACTTCGCGACCGCAGGCCCGCTGGTCACAGGGCTCGGTGACGTGCCCGACCCGGCGTTCCGCAGCGTGCAATACCAGTGGGAGTTCGCGCGGGACAACACCGCCGCCATCGACACGCTCACGCGCCGGCGCCTCGTCGCCGACGCGACCGCCGCGGACTGGCTCGCCGCGGGCAAGCTCGCCTTTGCCCTGCTCGACAACGCGCGCGCCGACTCGATGTTCTCCGGCGCGCTCGACATGGTGAGCGCCTCCGAGGAGGCGGCACGCTGGCAGTCGGCCGCACACGTCGGACGGGCGCTCGTCCTGCAGAAGCGGCAGAAGTGGGACGAGTCGCTCGCCGAGGTGAAGCTCGCGCTCGCACGGTACGTCACGCCCGACGCGCTCGAGGCGCTGTCGAACACGCTCGTCCGGCTGGGCCGCACGGGCGAGGCGATCTCGGCCGCCGAATGGGGCGTACGGCTGAACCCGTACCACGACCCGTCGCACTACACGCTCGGGAACGGCTACGCGCGGAAGAACTACACCCAGCTCTTCGCCGCGTACCCCGCGTCGTTCGCGAGCGGCGACGGCGCGCGCGACCTCGCCGCCGCCGACGCCGCGTTCGCCGCCGGACGACGGGCCGAAGCGCGGGCCGGCTACGCGGGCCTGGTCGCCGCGCACCCGGCGTGGGTCGATGCGCGCGTGCGCCTCGCGTCGATGGACTGGGAGGAGGGCCGCTTCGCCGAATCCCGCGACGGCTGCTTCGCCGCCCTCGGGGCGTGCCCGGAGTACGGTCGGGCGCACGGCGTGCTCGCGAAGGCGCTGCAGTCGCAGCGATTCGCCGTCGACGTGCACCGTGCCGACTACGAACGCCGGTTCGACGCGATGTCGCTGCCCGACGTGCCGGGGATCGAACGCTTCGTCGTCAACTGGAAGGCGCTGACCCCGCGGCACCAGAAGCGTGTCGCCGTGTCGGTCGCCCCGTGGAAGGAGTTCGTGCCGGTGCTCATCGAGGGTGGCGCCACGTACTTCATCAAGCCGCTGTCGATGCTCCTGGGCGAGTGTCCGAACCTCGAGACGCTGCGCGACCAGCGCATCGACTACGACTCGCGCCTGTGGGACGACGTCCGCGGCTGCGGCGGGTACCACACGGTGACCGGCATCGAGGACGTCGAGAGCACGATCTTCAACCGCTACGACACCGTGATCCACGAGCTGACCCACCAGGTCCACGGCATCCTTCCGGCCGACGACTCCCGCGACATCCAGGAGCTGTACCGGAAGGCGAAGCAGCGCGACGACGTGACCCACGACAGCTTCCTGTCGCGCTACGCGGGGGGAAGCGTGTACGAGTACTTCGCCGAGGGCGCCAATGCGCTCGTCTCCCCGAAGCGCGACGCCTACGACCCGCGCGAGGTCGTCCGCGAGCGGCTCACGACGATGGATCCGGATCTCGAGGCCCGGGTGAAGGCGTACTTCGCGCGCACCGACGTGCGCGGCTCGTATCCCGTCGCGTACGCCGCCGGCGGCGACGATCGTGTGTACCGCGGAAAGGTCGACGCGGCGCTGCCGTTCTACGAGAAGGCGCTCGCCGTCGCGCCCTCCGAGGAGACGGCGCTCGTGTCGTACGCGAACGCCCTCGTGCTCGGCAATCGCGCGGCGGCCGCCGAGACGATCGCCACGCGTGCCATCGCGGCGCATCCGACAAGCGGACCCGCGCGCCTGGCGCTCGCCGCCGCGCGCTGGCATGCCACCGGGGATGCGGCCCGGGCACGCCGGGAGTTGGCCGCCGCCCGTGCGCAGGTGACCGCGGCGGACCGCTACCAGGTCGATGCGGCGCTCGGCGGATTCGATTGGATGCGTGGCGACGCGCCCGCGGCGCTCGCCGCCTACGACTCGGTGATCGCCTACCAGTCGGACAATCCCGACGGCCTGCGTGGTCGCGCCACCGCGCTGGCGCTGGCCGGCCGGCACGACGAGGCGTTCGCGCTCTACGACACGGCGGTCCGCGAGCGCACGGGCGTGGTCGAGTTGCGCAACGACTTCGCGCGCGATCTGCTGCTGGCCGGCCGCGGTGCGGACGCCGTGCGGCAGCTCGACGAGGCGCGCCTGATCGACGAGGAGAATCCCACTGCCGAGGCGCTTCGAGCTTGGGTCGCGCTCGAGTCGGGCAATGCCGCCGGCGCGCGCGAGCACGTCGCGCAGGCCCTGGCGTGGGGCCCGTGGTGCGACCTCGCGCTCATCATCGAGGGCAGCCTCTTGCTGCGGGCGGGGGATCGTGCGGCCGCCGAGCGCGCGTGGGCCCCGGTGCGGGCGCGGATCGCGGCCGGATCGCCGCCGGAGTATGTTTATCGCCCGAAGATCGCGACGTGGGAAGAGGTGCACACGTTGCCGGCGGTCGAGCGGCGCCTGCTGGAGCGATTCGGAGGCGGGACACCGTAGCTTCGACCGGACTTGCCATCCCGCGCAAAGCGCCCTAGCATCCCTTCCATGAAGTCGCCGCGCTGGTTGAACTGGGTCGCGAGTGCCCTGCTGCTCGTCACGATCTTCTTGACGGGGGCACACGCGCACCATGACGAGGGCGGCGAGGATCGCCACTGCGTCACCTGCACCCTGGCGCACGCCCCGGCGATCACCGCGGACCGGGCGCCCACGCTCTTACCGCCCGCGCCAACGCGCCACTGCATCACCGAGCCTGCGCTGCTCGCGGTCGCCGCGCCGCTGTGCGCCATCCCCGCCTCGCGAGCCCCGCCCGTCGGCTGATCGCCTCACCCCACACGACAATCCAGCTCTGACGTCCGGAGGGAGTCCCGCCTTCGCCGGCGACGCATTGCATGCGCGCCGACGAACGCGTGACGTCCCGCGTGTCCGCGCATTCGTGGGAGGTCGATCATGCTCCGTGCATTCCGCGCGACGGTGCTGCTGCTCGCGTCGTCCGCGCTCCTTCTCTTCCTCGCGCCCGCAGCCCGGGCGGGGGCGGTGAATCCCGACATCTCGGTCATCGGCCAGCCGTTCCTGCGCTGGACCGACGACCCCGCCGACGTCTCGCGCAAGCGCATGACGCTCGCGCCCGGCGAGGTGGAGTTCGTGTTCGACGCCGCCCTCAACCCGTACGCCCGAGGGATGGTGATCGGCGCGCTGGGCGACGAGGGGCTGGAACTCGAGGAAGGCTACTTCACGCTCGTCCGCGGCCTGCCCGCGGGCCTTCAATTGAAGGGCGGCAAGTACCGCGTGGGCTTCGGCAAGATGAACGTCATGCATCCGCACGCGATCCCGTTCGCCGAGCGACCGCGCGTGCTCGCGAGCTACCTGCCCGGCGACGAGTCTTTCAACGAGGTCGGGTTGTCATTGTCGGGTCGCGTTCCCCTGCCGGGTACGTTCTCTCTGACCGCGGCGGGGGACTGGCTGCAGGGGGACACCTTCCGGAGTGATGCCGACCCGCTCGACGAGCGCGCCGAAGAGTCGCGTCCGGCGTTCAACGCGCACCTGAGTGGCTTTGGAATGCTCGGCGAGCGCTCGGGCTATGAACTCTCCCTCTCGGGCGCGGGTGGCACGAACAACGTTTCCGCCTCGACCGAGACGCGGATCTACGACGCCGCAGCGAAACTCAAGTTGTGGACCGCGGCAAACTCCTACCTGCTGATCCAGGGCGAGTTCCTCAAGCTCGACCGTGAGGACGCGACCTGGGACTCGACCGCGGCCGGCTACGTCGTGACGCGCGTCCGGCCAACCGGCGGCTACGTCTATGCCGACTACAACTTCAGCCGCCGCTTCGACGCGGGTCTTTCCTACGAGCGCTACGGGCAGCCGGCCGATCCCTCGGTCGACGACCAGGCCGTCGGCGCGTTCGTCGGTTACTCGCTCATGGAGGAGACGACCTCCTTCCGCCTCGACTGGAACCACTTCCTGCCGGGCACTCCGTCCGGTGACCCCTTGGATCCGCCCGCCGTGAACACGCTCAGGCTGCGCGTCGTCTTCTCGATGGGCCCGCACAAGGCCCACCAGTTCTAGGGAGCCCGAATGAATTCCTTCCGCATGAGCACGCTGCTGCTCTTGATCGTTGCCGGGATCCTGCTCCCCTCCGGGGTAGCGCACGCGAAGCTCAAGGTCGGCGCGTCGACGACCGACCTCGCCTCGATCGCCGCCAGCGTCGGCGGCGACCAGGTCGAGGTCTTCACCATCGCGCGCTCGACCAACGACGTGCACCGCGTCGAGGTCCTGCCCTCGTACATGGTCCAGGTCTCGCGCGCGAACCTGTACCTCAAGGTCGGGCTTGGCCTCGACCGGTGGGCCGACGGCATCATCGACGGCTCGCGCAACTCGAAGCTCCAGGTGCTCGATTGCAGCCGCGGCGTCCCCGTCCTCGACAAGCCGGCGTCCGTGAGCGCCGCGATGGGCGACGTGCATCCGTACGGCAATCCGCACTACTGGCTCGATCCGCGCAACGGCGCGATCGTGGCGGGCACCATCGGCGAGCAACTGGCGAAGATGGATCCGCCGCACGCGGCCGACTACCGAGCGCGCGCACAGGCGTTCGCGAAGCAGGTCGACGAGACGTTCGCCCGGGACAGGGCGATCGCCGCAGCGCTGCCCAACCGCACGATTCTCACGTACCACGCGTCGTGGGTGTACCTCGCGCACGCGTTCGACCTCGACATCGCGGCGACGGCCGAGCCGGTGCCGGGCATTCCGCCGACGGGCAAGCACCTGCAGGAGCTGGTGGCGATCGCGAAAGGGCGGAAGATCCAGGTGTTCCTGCAGGAGCCGTACTTTTCGGAGGAGGCGGGCAAGTTCCTCACGCGCCAGGCCGGGGTGCGCGTGGTGAAGGCGTCGCCGTCGTGCGACAGCGCGGTCGCGGGCAGCTACCTCGCGCACTTCGACACGATCCTCGGCCAGATCGCCGGAGCGCGGGCGGGAGGGAAACCATGAACGCCGCGCTCGCCCTGCCGTTCTTCTGGACCGCGCTGCTGGCGAGCCTGGTCCTCGCCGGGATCCACGCCTACCTGGGTTTCCACATCGTGCGTCGCGGCGTCCTGTTCGTCGACCTGGCGCTGGCGCAAATGGCCTCGCTCGGCGTCGCGCTGTCGCTGGTGATCAGCGCCCACGAGGACGAGCGGCTGACGTACTTTCTCGCGCTCGGCATGACGTTTGTCGGCGCGGCGGTGTTCGCCTGGCTGCGCGGGCAGGAGCGGCGCAACGTTCCGCTTGAAGCGTTCATCGGCATCGTGTTCGCCACCGCGCAGGCCGCGGTATTCCTCGTGCTCGAGAAGTCGCCCTCCGGCCCCGAGCACCTGAAGGAGGCGCTGGTCGGCAGCCTGTACACCGTCGACCCGCGGCACGTGCTGAACACCGCGATCCTGTACGCGGTGATCGGCGTCGCCCACTTCCTGCTGCGCAAGCCCTTCTTCGAGATCACGAACGACCCGCACGGCGCCGCGTTGCGCGGCCGCCGGCTGTTCTGGTGGGACCTGGCCTTCTACGCGATGTTCGGTTTCGTCGTCACTTCGAGCGTGCAGATCGCGGGCGTCCTGCTGGTCTTCGGCTTCCTCGTCATTCCGGCGGTGGCCGGGCTGATGGCGAGTGCGAAGACAGGGCCCGCGCTCGCGATCGGCTGGGCGTTCGGCGTCGCGGGCAGTCTCGTCGGGTTGCTGCTGGCGATCCAGTACGACCTGCCGGCGGCGCCGAGCATTCTCGTGTCGCTGACAGGGCTCCTGATCCTGCTCGGGATGGGACTCGGCGCGGCGCAGGCCATGCGCAGGCCTGTGCCGGGATAGGCGTGCGGCTGCCCCGCACCCGGAGAATGGCCGGAGACTCGCCATCGGTGGACAACTGCCGCGCGCTTGCGCCGGGCGCCTGCTTCGCGCACCTGCAGGCGGTGACGGGAGCGGGGACGGTGTACGATCGCACCGTGCGGGTGACCCTCGTGCGCTGAAGCAGCCTGGGGGCACTTCGCGATGTGGGGAGTCGAAGCGCAAGGAGGCACACAGAATGAAGTGGGTGACGCGAGAGAACGTCCATGTCGACCGGGTGGCCTGTCCGTGGTTGATCCGACGCTTTGTCGACTCGGAGGCCGAGTTCCTGTTCGTCCCGGCCGACCAGGTGATGGCGGTCGCGGAGCGCGAGGGGGCGACACCCTACGACGTCAAGGGTGTCGAGCTGGGCCACCACGGCAAGGAGTGCTCGTTCGACGCAATCGTCAAGAAGTACGATCTCGGGAAGCAGCCGGGGATGGAGCTCCTCGCGCGCATCGTCAACGGAGCCGACACCGACAACTCCCTGTGGAACCAGCCCGAGGCCGCGGGGCTCCGGGCGATCGCCGAAGGATTCCGGCATCTCGGCTATGCGAACGATCACGAGGTGAACGCCGCGCAGTGGGTCGTGTATGACGCGCTGCTGGCCTATTGCCGCACGAGGGTGGGCTGATCGTGCAGCGGTGTGATGGCCTTGCGGAGAGCGCGCCATGTGCCAACGGGTGAACTGTGCGCGGTGCGGGCGGCCCTCGTACGTGGGCTGCGGGCGGCACGTGGAACAGGTGTTGGGCGCGGTTCCCGTCGCCGAGCGGTGTCGTTGCCGCGAGGATGCGGCGAAGGATCCTGCCCGAGCACGTCGCTCGTGGTTCCGCGAGCTCTTCGGGAAGTGAGGGCCTGATCACGCTGCTGTGCGACACGGGCCTCAAGTACCTGAGCACGGACCTGCTCCTACCGGGCCGAGCGCAACCACCCGATCGCCAGCAACATCGCAAGCGTCCCGCCGACGATCATGGCCTGCGCCTTCCACGGCTGGCCCTTCATGAGCCAGAACGGCATGGAGAGCGTCAACGCGGCCGGGAACGCCATCGCAAGCAGGCTCTCCACCATCGTGGGCGGGAGCCACCCCCCGCGCTTCGCCGCGCCGCCCAGGACGGAAAACAGGAGCGACGTCCCGATCATCACGGCCGCACCGATCAATCCGTCGCGCTTGGTCGCCCGCATCGAGTTCTTCTCACCGGCCAGCAGGGATTGGAGCATCGTCGATCCTCCTTGGGTTGCGCCGACTCCGACCGCGTGCTGCACGTCGGAGGACAGCCGTGCATCGATCGCACCCGAGACCACGTCGATCAGCTGCTGCACCGTGAGATCGTCGTCTCCCAGGATGGCGAGGAACTCCTCGCCGTAGCGGGCACGCCACGCGCGGGGATACAGGCGGATCATCGTTGCGGCGCGCAGTCTCATCGGCCCGCCAGCCGTACCTGGCCGACGCGGGCGACCGTGCGCAGGCTCTCGAGCCGGGCGTGGAGCACGCGCTTGCCCACCGCGGTGATCTTGTACGGCCGGCGCCGCTCCTCGGCCGGCAGCGCTTCGATCCACTTGCGTGCCTCGAGCCGCGCAATCGCTCCATAGAGCGTGCCCGGGCCGAGGGCCTGGCCCGAGACCGCCGCGATGTCCTGCGTCATCGCGTAGCCGTGCTTGGGGCCCTCGGCGAGCGAGATCAGGATGTAGAGGGCGGGCTCGGAGAAGCGGCCCAGGCCCTCGATGCGTTCGTCGTGGTTCGTCATGGGCAGGACACTACTACGCGGGACGTAGTAGTGTCAAGATGTGCAAGACGACTGGCCCCGGGGCCAGTTGATTTGCCCGTCCACCGACTGCGAAGAATCGCTAGGATGCCCGCCATGCGTGCCCTCGCTCCGTGGATCCGCGGCTATCGACCCGAATGGCTGGGTCCCGACGTGCTGGCGGGCGTCTCGGTGGCGGCAGTCGCCATCCCGATCGCCATCGCCTACTCGAAGCTGGCGGGTGTGCCGCCGGTGTACGGCCTCTATGCGAGCCTCCTGCCGCCGATCGCCTACGCGCTCCTGGGCACGTCGCGCCAGCTGATCCTCGCTCCCGACAGCGCGACGTGCGCGATCGTCGCGGCCGTCGTGCTGCCGCTGGCGGGCGGCGACCTGGGTCGCACTGTCACGCTCACCGCGGCGCTCGCCATGATCACCGGCGTCTTCTGCATTGTGGCCGGCCTCGCGCGCCTGGGTTTCCTCACCAACTTTCTCGCGCGGCCGATCCTCGTCGGCTACCTCAACGGCATCGCGTTGAGCATCATCGTGGGTCAACTCGGCTCGCTGTGCGGGTTCGCGCTGGCACGGGGCGGAATCTTCCGCCAGCTCTGGCAGTTCGGGTCGTCGCTCGGGATGTCACACGGGCCGACGGTCGGCCTCGGGCTCACGACGCTCGCATTGCTCTTCCTGCTCGGGCGCATCGCGCCGAAGGCGCCCGGCCCGCTGGTCGCCGTGACGCTCGGCATCGTCGCCTCGCAGGTCTTCGGCTTCGCCGGGTACGGCATCGCGCTGGTCGGCGCCATTCCCGCAGGGCTCCCGACGCCGTGGATCCCGCCGATCACGGCGGCGGACTGGTCCCCGCTGGCGATGGGGGCACTCGGGCTCGCGCTCATCAGTTACAACAGCGCGATGGTCACCGCCCGTGGCTTCGCGGTGAAGAACCACTACGACCTCGACTCGAACCGCGAGTTCATCGCGCTCGGTGTGGCCAACATCGGGGCCGGTCTGCTCCGGGGCTACGCCGTCAGCGGGGCGGACTCGCGCACCGCCGTGAACGACGCGATGGGCGGGAAGACGCAGCTCACGGGGCTGGTGGCGGCCGGCGTCATCGCGCTCACGCTCCTGTTCCTCACGGGTGCGCTCGAGACCCTGCCGGTCGTCGTGCTCGCGGCGGTGCTGATCAAGGCGGCGGCGGGGCTGATCGACGTGAAGAGCCTGAAGGCGCTACGCCGTGTCAGCCTGCCCGAGTTCCGCGTCAGCCTGCTGACGCTGCTCGGCGTCGTCACGCTCGGCGTCCTGCCCGGGGTCGTGATCGCGATCGGCTGCGCGATGCTGCTGCTGCTGTACCGCACGGCCAGTCCGCACGACGCCGTCCTCGGGCGGGTCGCCGACTCTGGCGAGTTCCACGACGTCGCGCGCACGGCCGGGGCCCAGCCGCTCCCGGGGCTGCTCCTCTACCGGCTCGATGCGCCGCTTCTCTTCATCAACGCAGATCACTTCAAGGCGCGGGTGCGCGCGGTGATCGCCGAGGCACCGACGCTGCCGCGCTTCTTCGTGCTCGTGGCGGAGTCGATGCCGTTGGTCGACACGACCGGTGCCGCCACGCTTGCCGAGACCTGCGATGAACTTGCGGCAGCCGGCGTGACGCTGGCCGTGGCCGGCGCACACGCCCCGGTTCGTGCGATCCTCGATCGCACGGGGTTCACGGAGCGCATCGGGGCCGATCGCATCTATCCGACGCTCGCGCAGGCGGTCGCGACGCTGTCGGTGGAGTCGGAACGGTCCTGAGGAAGGAGATCCAATGAAGTCCTGGAACGAAGGTGCAGCGAAGCAGTCCATCCTCGATTTCGTGAAGCGCGTGACCACGGCCGGCGGCCCGGACTTCGTGTCGGCCCCCGAGCGCATCGCGGTGTTCGACAACGACGGAACCCTGTGGGCCGAGTCCCCGTTCTACTTCCAGGGATTGTTTATCATCGACCGTGTGCGCGCACTGGCCGCCGGGCACCCGGAGTGGAAGACCACGCAGCCTTACCAGGCCGTGCTCGAGAACGACACGGCGACGCTGGCCCAGGGCGGCGAGGCGGCGCTCGTGGAGCTGGCCATGGCCACGCACGCCGGGGTCACGACCGAGGAGTTCGCGACCATCGTCACCGACTGGCTCGCGACGGCCCGGCACCCCCGTTTCAAGCGGCCCTACACCGAAGTCGTCTACCAGCCGATGCTCGAGCTGCTGGACTACCTGCGCGCGAACGGCTTCAAGACCTTCATCGTCTCCGGCGGCGGCATCGAGTTCATCCGCACGTTCAGCGAGCGCGTGTACGGGATTCCGGCGGAGCAGGTCCTCGGCAGCACGATCGAGACGAAGTACGTGGTGAAGGAAGGAAGGCCGGTCCTGGTGCGCGAGGCGAAGGTCGACTTCATCGACGACAAGGAAGGCAAGCCCGTCGGCATCAACCGCTTCATCGGCCGCCGCCCGATTGCCGCGTTCGGGAACTCCGACGGCGACTTCGCGATGCTCGAGTGGGCGATGGCCGGTCCGGGACCGCGCCTCGCTGTGATCGTTCATCACGACGACGCCGAGCGGGAGTACGCGTACGACCGCGGCTCCATGGTCGGCAAGCTCGAACGCGGGCTCGACGAAGCGGAGGGCCGCGGCTGGACCGTGGTCGGGATGAAGCAGGACTGGAAGCGCGTGTTTCCGTTCGATCAGGAGTAGCGGACCGGCGCAGGGTGCCATCGGTCGCAGCGGCCGGGGGTCGCCCGGCCTTTTCGCTGGACCGGACGCGGCAAGAGCCTATGATTCCCGGGCCATGAAAACCCTGCGCTATCCCTCGGCCCTCGTCCTCCTGTTCTCCGTCGCCGCCCTCGAAGCTCGCGCCGGTGAACTAACTGTCAGCCCCACGCTCGTCGACTTCGGGCAGGTGGCGATCTTCGGTCCGCCCGCCTCGACCGTCATCACCCTCACGAACACGGGTACGGACACCTTCGTGAGCGGGCTGCTCTCGGGCGGGTGCAATTCGATCGGGACGTTCGCACCATTTCCGGCGCTCCTCGGAAACGGCCAATCCATGCAGATCCAGGTTTCGTTCGACCCGATCCTGCGGGGCCCCACAGGCTGCTTCTTCACGGTCCAGGACAACGACCCGAATGTGGACTCGTTCCAGGTCACCGGCGTCGGCACGGCGCCGGCGGTGGACATCCTCTTCCCGCCGTTTCCGCAGGCTCTCCTCTTCGCCGACCAGCCGTGGGACGGTGGCACGGCGCAGATGCTCGCGGTCCAGTTCGAGAACGTGGGGAACCAGCCCATCCAGCAGGCGGACTTCTTCGCCGACCTGGACTTCGGCGACGACTTCTCGGTCGAGCTTCCGGACTTTCCGATCCCGGCCGGCGCATCCGCCGCAGTTCTCGTCACGTTCGATCCCGCGAGCGAGGGACTGAAGCTCGACCAGCTCCACCTCGGCTTGCACAACGGCATCCCGAACGAGATCCCGGCCACCGTGACCGTCCAGGGGTTCGGATCGAACACGACCGGCGTGGAGCCGCTCGCCGGTCCGATCGGCCTGCAGCTCCTGGGCCGCAATCCCGTCAATGAGACGACGCGTCTCGCCTACGCGATTCCCGGCGCGGGTCGCGTGAAGCTCGGCGTGTTCGACATGGCCGGCCGCCTCGTGCGTCTGCTCGTCGATCGCACCGAGGACGCGGGACGGCACGAGGTGGCGTGGTCGCGCGGATCGGCGTTGCCGTCGGGCGTCTACGCGGTGCGGTTCTCGTTCGAGGGCCGCGTGCTGGGCGTGAAGCGGGTGGTCGTGCTGAAGTAGGTCGCGCGCGCCAGTTGATCCCGGAGGCTGCCATGACCCGTCCCTGGCGAATCGCCCTTCTCCTCGGCCTGTTCCTTCCGCCGCATGCGGAGGCGACGACGATCGGACCCGTGACCAATCCCGCCAACGGTCATGCCTACTATGTCACCCACGACCTGCTGACCTGGGCGGCCGGCGAGGCCTGGGCCACCGGCCTCGGCGGCCACCTGGTCACCATCAACGACGCCGCGGAGAACGCCTGGATCCTCGGCAACTTCGCGCTCGAGAACGATTGGTACTGGACCGGGGGAAGCGACGCCGCAGTCGAAGAGACGTTCGCGTGGGTCTCGGGAGACCCGTGGGCCTACAGCAACTGGACTCCGGGCGAGCCCGACGACGACGCGGGGATCGGCGGGGGTGGCGACTTCGTTGTGATCTTCCGAAAGACGGGCCAGTGGCTCGACACCCGGGGCGAGATTCCGCTCGCGGGCGCGATCGCCGAAGTCCCGACGCCGACCGGCGTGGACCGGCGTGCAGTCGACGAAAGCGCAGGCGCACTGGAGCTGAGCGCCGTCGCGTTGCAGGCCGAGGTACGCGTGCGTCTCGGCCTGCCCCGGGAGACGCGCGTGCAACTGGTCGTGTTCGATGTCCGCGGCCGCCCGGTCCGGACGTTGCACGACGGAGTGCTGGGCGCAGGAAATCACGACTTCCGCTGGGACGAAACCGATCAGGCGGGGCATCGGGTCGGCAGCGGGCTCTACTTCGTCTCCGTCCGCGCCGAGGGGATTCGGCGCACGGCCCGCGTGGCGGTCGCGCGCTAGTTCGCGCGTCGCATGGGGCGCGGCGACTTGCGCCGGCACAGGTTGCATGAGTCTCCTACGGCGGAGCGCCTGCGACGACCTCGATCCCCTTCTCGAGCACTTCGTCTCGCCCCGCGCGGATCCCAGCCACGGTGACGCTCGCCGGCACGGTCGGTCGGATGCCGACGCCGTGGTGCACCGAGCCGTCGTGCTTGAGCACCTTCATTCCCGTGAACGAGATCGAGTAGCCGCCCGGGAGCGCGATCACGTTCACGTTTCCGTTCGTGCCGGCGGTGGGCTCGCCGACGATCGCGCCCAGCCGGTAGTGCTCGACGATGCCCAAGCAGGTCTCGGCGTACGAGATCGCACTTCCATTCGTCAGGAATGCCACGCGCCGCGTGAAGCGGGGCTGCTCAGTCGGGACGGACCAGTTCGAGAACCGGAACGTGAGGTCGCGCCCGTCCGGATAACGCACGATCGGGACGTGCCAGCGCGCGCTCGTCATCGTCGAGTCGGCGAGGTGGGTGAGGAACGAGAGGCGCATCTGCCCCGGGTAGCCACGCATGTCGTACACGAGGCCCCGGGCCGTCGCCAGCGAGTCGACGTACGCCTGGAATTGTTCCTCGCGGCAGCGGGTGAGGTCGACGTACCAGATGCCCGGGCGGACCTGGGAAATCGTGTCGGGCCGCGCGGGCACGGCCCGGTCCGGGCCGCCGACGGGCGGGCGCACGACACGCGCCTCTCCGTCGGCGCCGAGGAGCGTCAGCGCAAGCGAGTCGCCGTTGGCGGGCGCGGCCAGGTCGCCCAGCATCCGGTAGCGGATCCAGCCCTCGCTCGCGCCGCTGATGCGCGCGGCCGAGGCGCGCGCGGCCTCCGCGATCGGAACGCCGTCGATCGCGGTCACCTCGTCGCCGACGTTCACTCCGGGCGTAAACGCGTCGCTCGCCGCGTCGATCACGAGCCGGCCCTCGGCCCACGTCCACGAGAGCGGCACGCGCACGATGTTCATCGTGGGAGTGGTGGCCCGTGCATGGCCGTCCTCGAGTTTCGCGGTCATGCGCTGAAGCGTCGCCGTGAACGTCTCGTCGTCGCGGTCCGTCGCCGCCGCCGTCAGCGCCTCCTCCAGCGCGGCGCTCCAGTCCGATCGCACGACGTCCCAGTAGGGGTAGAAGTGCCGCAACACGTTCCACGCCAGCGCCACGATCGCCAGGCGGCTCGAGCGTTCGCCGGCGCTGCTGCGCCAGTACTTCGCGCGCGGCGAGGGCGTCGAGCCCCGTGCGCGAGGCAGCGTGCCGAGGCCGTCCGCGAACACGGTGAGCGGGACGCGGCACCACACGCCGCCGCCGAGCTCGACTGCGACGTACGCTCCGGGCGGCGGAAGCGTGGTGTCCGGCACAGCGCCCGTGATCGGGCGTCCGATCCGATCGCTCGAATAGACCGAGCGCAGGCGCCCGGCGCCCCATCCGAGATGCCGCCACGCGACCACCGAGTCCGCGCCCGCCGGTGGCGGCATTGGATCGAAGCGCGACGGAAGGGAGCCGGCCGCGATCGTGACCGTCGGCGCGATCGGCAGGAAGCGCTCGCGGAGAACGCGTGCGAGCTCGTTCGCGTTCGCCGCGGACTCGACGGCCCCGACGCCATCGACGGCGAACAGCGGCCAGTCGGTCGCCACCGCCTGCTCGCTGGGATGGAAGTGCTGCACGTAGCCGAGCAGGCGGACGAACGCGGTGAGGTTCGCCAGGGCGCGCGCGCTCAGTGGCCGCGGCGCTTCGCCGGACGACGTCGCATCCGGAAGGATCTGCAGTGCGATCGAGTCGGCCTCAGCGCGGCCGGGTCCGCGCAGCAGGAAGCCGAGCGCGAGTTTGTCGGCATCCGCGGCGACCTCGCCGACGATCAGGCCCTCGGTCCACTCCGGGCTCGTGACCGCTCGATCCTGCATGTTGTCGAAGAATCCGGTCCGGCCGCCCTTGCGATCGACGCGCAGCCAGAGGCGGGCGCCGCCGCCCTTCGGCACACGATCGCCGGCGTAGCGCAACTGCCCGCTCAGCGCGATGCGCCGGCCGCGGTACGGCTTCGCGTCGATGAACTGCGAGATCGTCGCGAAGTTCGGCTCGCCGGCGCCCGCGTAGACGATCGAGGCGAATCGCCGGCCGGAGTGGGGTACGGAATCCCGCACCGAGGGCACGAATCCCTCGGCGCGCGAGACGGGCGAGAAGAACCACCCGCGCGGCACGCCGAGGGAGTCCGACTCCTCGAAGTCGAGGTTCTGCTGCGCCGGTTGCATTCCCACCGATTTGCCCGGGGCCTGGGCCCGCGCGGACAGGGCGAGACCTGCGACGATCGCGAGAGCCGTGAGGGTGGCCGGGGAAACGGCCGAGGCTCGAGGCATCATCCACTCCTCCACGGGCGACGGATTGGAACACCACGGGAGGGATCCTGCCTTCCCGCAGGCGCTCGATCCTAGGCCCGGCCCGTGGGTCGATCAACCCGGAATCGTCGGCGAGGGCGTGCATGCTGGGGCTCGCAGCGGGCGATGCGATCGCGGTCGAGTCGGTGAAGCGCGTGGGGTGAGCGGCGCACTCCTGGAAACACGAAGCCCCCGGGCCGTGGAGGCCCGAGGGATCGTGAACCGAGGATCGCGGCGGGGGACCGCACCCTCGAACATCCAGGAGTGTGGACAGCTACGGCGTCGGGAAGACGATCGCGTTGGTGGCCAGCGTGACCGCACCGATGCGCGCCAGCGCCCGGCCGTTCAGCGACGCACCGGTATTCAGGGTGATCGACTGGTTCGCCATGACGGTGCCCTTGAAGACGGAGGTCGTTCCGAACGTGGCCGAGCTGCCGACCTGCCAGTAGACGTTTGCAGCCTTGGCGCTTCCGGCAAGCGTCACCGAGCGACCGGACGAGGTCGTCAGCGTCGAGGCGATCTGGAAGATGAAGACCGCATTGGCGTCGCCGCCCGCATCCAGCGTCAAGTTTCCCGAGGAGATCGCGAGCGACGAGGTCGACTTGTAGAGACCCGGCGGCAGCGTGAGACCGCCGAGGTTTCCGGCCACCGTGACCGGCGCCAGCGTCCGTCCGGCCGCGTCGTTGTACGCCACGGTCAGGTCGGCCATGGCCGCTGCCGAGGTGACATCGCCGGCGTGTCCGGCTCCCGAGTAGACCCCCGGGGGAAAACCGGTCACGGCGGTTCCCGGGCTCACGCCCAGGTCACCGACCAGCGCGCTCGGACCCGTGTTGGTGACCGTCGAGCCTGCCAGAACCACGAAGCTGGACGCCGACGCGAGAACCGGCGCAAGCTGCGCGCCAGCCGATGCGGACGTCGTGAAGGTCCACACCTTGTTGCTCGCCAGGGCATTGCCCGCGGCATCCTTGCTGCCCACGCCGATCGTCGCCGTGTAGACCGTTCCCAGCGCGAGGGCGCTGTTGGGCGTGAAGCGTGCAATATACGTCGATGAATTGTAGGTGACGGTACCGGCCACGGCCGCACCGCCGGGTCCGCTTACCGAGAAGTTCGTCGCCGTGATCGTCGCGGCGGTCATGGGCTCATTGAACGTCGCGGTGATGACCGCCACACCCGTCCCGCCGTTGATGGGATTGGTGGAAGTCACGGTCGGAGCGGTCGTGTCGCCGATCGGTGAAATCGGATCGTCGCTGCATCCTGTCGACGCGGCAAGGCACAGCGTCATTGCGAGGAGCGCGAGCAGGTTCGTGGTTCGCTGCATTGGGGATCCTTCCATTGGGGGCAGATGAGTCGTCGCTGCAGTCGAGACGCAGCCTGACCCTCCAGGAGTGCACGATTGGTGCCATGCGTTCGTGAGTTCACTCTTCCCCCCGCAATGCGTTGCCCTGACCGGCACTAGCTTCACGCGAGAGAGTCGCTGCTCGCCGCGTCCTGCCCGCGATCGCTCGTGGGGATCGGTCAGATCTTACAAAGAGAGTCGGTTTCTTCAATCAGGGCCGGAGGGAGCTGCTCTCTGTCGCCGGTGGAAGTCGTGCCCGACGATCCCGTGCGGGTTGCGGGTTGGCCCAACGAGTTGCTAGGCTTCAATCCCTCCCGCGACGGAGTGGGAGGTTGCCCGCATGAGAGCGTTCGACTCCTCGGTTCCCGCGACACCCACGACGTGGGGGCGACTGAAGGCGGAGCGTCGTTGATTCCAGTTCGCTTGCCAGGACCGCACCCGGTGACGGAGAATCGCATGTCCACCACGCACGATCCGCTCCTGCTCGACGCCCTGCTCGACTCCTGGGATCGCAACAACACCATCCTCGTCAACCTGCTGCGCCTCGTGCCGGAAGGTGGGCTCACGGCCCGGGCGACGGAGGGCAGTCCCACCGTCGCGCAGCTGTTCACGCACGTGCACTACGTTCGGCTCGTGTTTCTCGAGGAGGATGCTCCCGAGTTCGCGCGCGAGGTTCCCCCCGAAGCGTGGGCCGACGCGACCGATCCCGAGCGCATCGCGCAGGCGCTGAACGAGAGCGCGCACGCCGTGCGCGATGCGGTCCGCGGACTCGTGGAATCGCGCCAGCCGACGAAGCTCCACTACGACCATCCCATCCTCCTCCTGCAGCACATGATCTGGCACGAGGGCTACCACCACGGCCAGATCAAGCTGGCGCTCAAGCTCGCGGGCCACCCGATCCCGGACCCGCAAGCCGGGCCGGGCACGTGGGGCGTGTGGATGCGGAAGACGCCCGGCGGGGCGCGCCCGGCGGGGGAATGACGCGGCCTGCGTTCTCGCGCCGCGCGGTGGCGGCGCTGTTCCTCGAGCGCCAGTGGCTCGATCGGCCCCGCGGCCGAAGGCTCACCGCGCGCACGCTGGGCGACTTCGCGAGCGCCACCTGTGGCGTGCAGATCGACTCCGTCAACGTGATCGACCGCGCGCACCACCTGACGCTGTGGAGCCGCTTCGGCGAGTACGATCGCGCCACGCTCGAGCGGCTCATCTACCGTCGCCGCGTGCTGTTCGAATACCTCTCGCACGTCGCCTGCTTCGTCGCCACGGCGGACCTGCCGATCTGGCGCGCATTCATGGCCGAGATCCCCGGGAGCTTCCGCCAGCGCCACCGCTATCCCGGCCGGGAGCAGCCGCTCGTCGACGCGGTCGAGCAGGCGATCGCCGAGCGCGGGCCGCTCGGCAACGCGGACTTCGAGCGGCCCGGGCACATGGGCAAGGGCGGCGGTTGGTGGACGTGGAAGCCCGCGACGCACGCCCTCGATTACCTGTGGAAAGCCGGGCGCATCGGCGTGCACTCGCGCCGCCACTTCCACAAGCGCTTCGCGCCGATCGGCAAGGTGCTCCCGCAGGCCGGCACGATCGCGCCGCTGTCGATCGAGGAGGCGCGAAGGCAGCGCCTGCTGCGCTCGCTCACGGCGATGGGTGCGGCAGGGCAGGACGACCTGCACGCGTACTGGACGTGGCCGCGCTGGCCCGCCGCGGACATGCGCAAGGCGCTCGCCGGACTCGTGCGCGAGGGCTTCGTCAGCGAAGTTGCGGTCGAAGGCCAGCGTTCGCCGTGGTTCGCGCGCAGCGAGGACCTGCCCGCGCTCGAGCGCGCGCACCGGCGCCGCGCCCCGTCGCGTGGCACCACGCTGCTCGCGCCGTTCGATTCGTTCCTCTGGCACCGCGAGCGCACGCTGCGGCTGTGGGACTACTTCTATCGGATCGAGATCTACGTGCCCGGACACCAGCGCACGCACGGCTACTACAGCCTGCCGGTGCTGCACGAGGGCCAGCTGGTCGGCCGCGTCGACACGAAGACGCACCGCGCGGCGGGTGTGCTCGAGGCGAGGCACGTGCACCTCGAGCCCTGGCTCGCCAAGGGCGATGCGCCACCACGTCCGCACTGGGGCGGCGTGGATCGCGACGCCGCACTCGCAGGGATCGCCGACGCGCTGCGCTCGCTGGCGGCGCACGTCGGCTGCGCGGAGGTGAAGCTGGGGCGGGTGACGCCGGTCAAGCTCAAGCCGGCGATGGCGCGGGCCTTGCGCGAGGCGGGATACCAGGATTGAAGCCGGGCGGTCGGGTCGCCGCGACCAGCCGCCGCGTGCGATCGCTGCTGGCAACACGGTCGGCGGCGGGATCCCACAGGGTCGCATGGGACGGGGAGGATGACCCCGGGGCGAAGGTCTGTTCAAGGCTCCACTTCGTGCTCCTGAGGACCCGCGGGGAGTCTCCCTGCGGGTCGTCCCCCGAGACTTCGCCTCCAACCTGCACTATACTCGTCGTCCACCTCCGTGCTGCGTCCGTCACGCTCGAAACCTCCGGCGTCCGAAGCGGCGGCCGCCCGAAAGGCTTGCCATGTTTCGGTTCGTCTTCACTGTGCTCTCGATCGCCACGTGCTCGGGTCGGGGTGCACGGCGTCTCGGGCCGGCTCGTGCGACGGTTGGCCGATGACGCTCGCCTCGAGGGAGACGTCGACCTCCGACGGGTGGACGACGACGATCCCCGTGGACCGCTTGCCGTAGTCGGGGAGGGGCTCGATCATGGCGACGAAAAACGAGGCAACTGAGCTGTTGTTGTCGCTCAGCAAGGGCAATCGGGAAGCCCTGAACGAACTCATGCCGCTGGTGTACGACGAGCTGCGAGTGATCGCCCGCCGCCGGCTGCGCCTCGAGCGCCCCGGTCACACCCTCGACACCGTGGGCCTGGTGAACGAGGCCTACCTGAAGCTCTTCCAACTGGATCGCATTCAATGGAACTCGCGGGCCCACTTCCTCGCGATCGCAGCGCAGGCAATGCGCCACATCCTGGTGAACCACGCCCTGAGGCGGAAACGGATCAAACGGGGCGGCGGCGCGCCGCACGTGCCGCTCGACGAGGCCGCCGATCTGCCCACCAAGGAAGCCGACCGCATCCTCGCGCTCGATGAAGCCCTTGAGCGGCTCGCGGCCCTCAACCCGCGCCACGCGAAGGTCGTCGAGTTCCGCTTTTTCGGGGGCATGACCATCGAGGAGACCGCGACGGCGCTCGGCATCTCGCCGGCGACCGCCAAGCGCGACTGGATTCTGCTTCGCCTGTGGCTCGGTCGCGAGCTCGCGGACAGCGCATGAACGGTGCGCGCTGGGAGCGCGTCCAGCATCTGGTCGAAGGCGCCCTGGAACTCCCACCGCACGAACGGCAGGCGTTCGTCGACGAGAGCTGCGCGGGTGACGCAGCGCTTCGCGCTGAAGTTCTCTCGCTGCTGGCGGCGGACGTCGTCGACGGACTGCCGTCGCGGTGGCTCGGTGCGCTGGCGAGCCCCGAGGCCGACCGATTTGCGCCCGGCGATCTTCTGGCCGGGCGCTATCGCATCGGGAGGCTGATCGGCCGCGGTGGCATGGGGGAAGTGTACGAAGCCGACGACGAGGAGCTGGGAATCGTCGTCGCGCTCAAGGTGCTGCGGGAGATGGGATCCCGCCACGCGTCCGTGGAGATGCTCAAGCTCGAGGGAATGCTGGCGCGTGCGGTATGGCACCCCAACGTCTGCCGCGTGTACGAGCTGGGCCGGCATGGCGACGACAAGGCTCCGCTCTGGTTCCTCGCCATGGAGCTTCTGCACGGTCCGACCCTCGAGGAACGCCTGCGCGATGCTCGACGGTTGCCGCTCGAGAGCGCGCTCCGCATCGCCGAGGGGATCGGCGCGGGACTCGGCGCGGCGCATCGCGCCGGAGTCGTGCACCGAGACCTCAAGCCCGGGAACGTGATGCTGGTCTTCCGCGACGGTGCCGAGCATGCGGTCGTCACGGACTTCGGCACCGGCCAGGCGGCTCCGCAACGCGATCTCGCCGCACCCGTGCGCCGTCCCGGCACGGTCGTCGGCACGCCCACCTACATGGCTCCGGAGCAATTGCGCGGGGACGAGGTCGGTCCCGCGGCGGACATCTACGCATTCGGAGTCGTCCTCTACGCGATGGTGACGGGGTCGGTGCCCCTGGCGGAGCTGACGTCGGATGAGCGGATCCGGCGCAAGCTCGAGGAGGATCTCCCGTCGCCTCGCGAGGTGATGCCGGAGCTCGACCCACGATGGGACGCCGTGATCCGACGCTGCCTCGAGCGCGATCCGCGGCGGCGGTTCGCACGCGCCGAGGACGTCGCCGAAGCGCTCGCCGGTCGGGCGCCGGTGGAACCCGGAAGCGACATCGAACGGGCTGCGACCCAACGTCCCACCATGCCCTCCGAGCTCGGTCCTTTCGTGGGACGAGAGGCCGACCTCGAGGCGTTGGAGCGCGCCCGGAACGACGGGGCCCGCCTGATGACGCTCGTGGGTCCCGGTGGAATGGGGAAGACGCGCCTGGCGATCCGCTTCGGCTGGCGCTCGGCTGACGCGTGGCCGGGCGGGATCTGGTTCTGCGATCTGACCGAGGCGAGGAGCGCCGACGGCATCGCATCCACCGTCGCGATGTCGCTCGGCGTAGAGCTCGGGCGCGGCGATCCTCTCCAGCAGCTCGGCCACGCGATCGCCAGCCGCGGTGCGTGCCTGCTTGTCCTCGACAATTTCGAGCAGGTGGTCGCATACGCGCCCGGGACGGTGGGGCGCTGGCGGTCGCAGGCGCCCGAGGCACGCTTTCTCGTGACCAGCCGCGAGCGCCTCGGCCTCGAGGAGGAGCGGACGCACGCGATCGAGCCGCTGTCGGCCGACGAGGCCCTGGAGCTGTTCACGCTTCGCGCCCGCGGGTTGCGCCCCGGGCTCGAGATCACGGACGCCGACGCCGAGGTCGCGCGCCAGATCGTGCAGCTGCTCGACGGAATTCCGCTCGCGATCGAACTGGCGGCGGCGCGTATCCGCGTGATGAGCCTGACGCAGATCCTCGAGGGCATGCGCAAGCGGTTCCGACTGCTCGCCGGCGGCACCGGCGCGCGTCATGAGACGCTCGAAGTCGCGATCGCC